>JAUNED010000012.1 GCA_030525745.1 Lonepinella koalarum
ACGCCAACGCTTTAACAGCACAAGTGTACAAGCAGGGTTGAAGTATAGTTTTTAATAACTATCTTTAGATAGAAAAAATCCCAAGGGTATATGCCCTAGGGATTTTTTGTTTTGGGGTATTATACATATAAAAAAACAGCCCAGTTTAATCATAAACAGGACTGTTGTATTTCAATGATTATTTATCACATTTATCAATATCACCACATTTACCATAGAGATACAAATTATGGTTTTCTAATTGAATGCCATGTTGTTGGCTGATTTCTTTTTGACGTTTTTCGATGACTTCATCTTTAAATTCAAATACTTTTCCGCAATCAACACAAATAATGTGGTCGTGATGTTCACTTGGAGCTAATTCAAAAACAGATTTATTGCCTTCAAAATTATGACGAATCAAAATATGAGCTTCATCAAATTGGTTGAGAACGCGATAAACGGTAGCTAATCCGATTTCTTCACCTTGTTCTAGTAAAAGTTTATAGACATCTTCCGCTGAAAAATGTTGGTTTTTATGTTCTTGCATTAATGCGAGGATGGTTAAACGTGGCTCAGTAATTTTTAAGCCTGCTTTTTTCAATAATTTGATATTTTCTTCAGACATTTTTTTCTCCTTATTGCATTAAGCCAATTCTGCTAAACACATTTCGTCATAGACCTGTTTAACCCAACGTTCAACACGTTCGGAAGTTAATTCCGGCTGGCGATCTTCATCAATACATAAACCCACAAAGGTGTTTTCATCAATTAAAGCTTGAGAAACCTCAAAATTATAGCCTTCTGTCGGCCAGTGACCTACAATAATTGCACCATGAGGCTCGATAATATTGCGTACTGTTCCCATAGCATCACAGAAATATTCGGCATAGTCCTCTTGGTCGCCACAACCGTAGATCGCAACTAATTTATCGGTAAAATCGATTTCTTCCAGTGTCGGGAAAAAATCATCCCAATCACATTGCGCTTCGCCGTAATACCAAGTAGGAATGCCGATAATTAAAAAATCATAGGCTTCAATGTCTTCTTTGGTGCTTTTTGCAATATCGCGAATATCAACCAAATCATTGCCTAATTGTTTTTGAATGATTTTGGCAATGTTTTCTGTATTGCCAGTATCACTGCCGTAAAATAAACCAACAATCGCCATTATGAATGTCCTGTGTGTTGTAAATTAAAGTGTTGTTGTAAAATTATTTCGATCAATTCCGCGCGGCTAACCGCTAAAAGGTTGGCAGAATGTTCCAATTTTTCCACTAAATCCTGATGTAATTTCAGCTCAACTCGTTTTAAACCGCAAGATTTATCACGGCGTAGCTGATTACGTTTATTTATGCGGATTTGTTGCTCTCGGCTTAGTGGATTGGTTTTGGGCCTTCCCACTTTTGGGGAAGTTGCAAACAAATCTAACGTGATGCAATCTGCGTCTTGTTTTGCCATATTGAAAGTCACTAAACCGTAAATGCTTATCTAATTGATAATGATAAGCCTATTTGAGAATTGGCGCAAACTATAGCATAAATTTTGTGGGAATTAAACCGACACATTACGTAAAATCAGTAATTACCCTATCAGAGTTATGTATTAATAAATCGTTGAATTGCACGTATTACGGCTTCAGATTTTTCAGCATGAACCCAATGCCCACTACCATTGATTGTAAATGAGGTGGCTTGTGGAAATTGGGTTAAAATTTGTGAGGTAAATTCCGGTAAAATGTAATCAGACAAACCGCCACGAATGAACAAGGTGGCTCCTTCATAATAGACATTATTCCAATCCATAATTTGACGATAATTTTGCCAAAGTGCGGTGACATTAAAGCGAAAATAATCAGGAGCTAATGGCTCGAAGGATTTTAACATAAATTGTTGTACTGCTTCGCTTTCAATATAGTGTGATAATACCTGTTTGGCGGCTTGGCGAGTTGTGGGTTTTGCTGCTTTGACTGCAAAAAGCCCTTGAAAAACGCTGTCATGCCAATTATGTTGATAATTTACAGGTGCAATATCAATAACTACAAGTTTTTCTATAATATCAGGTTGTATCGTAGCGGTTGCCATGGCAGTTTTTCCTCCCATAGAATGCCCAATAAGAATAACTTTGTTTAGTTTCAAATGTGCTAATAAATTCAGTACGTCTATGGCCATCAATTTATAATTCATTTCAGAGGAATGAAAACTTTGTCCGTGATTGCGTAAATCAAGGCGTAAAAGCGGATAGTTTTCACTAAATGCGCGAGCGATGATACCGAGATTATTCATATCACCGAATAAGCCATGAATAAAAACTAAGGTCGGTTTATCGGCATTTTGAGGATTGGCATGAAATTGGTAATTTAGCAAAGTATTGTTATTCATTTTAGCGTGGAGAATTTGTTGATAAGCCGTTATAATGGCGAAATTGTAAGGAGAGTTCAAGGGATTTTACATAAAATATAATGATGAAAAAGACACTTAATATTATTGATATTTTATTACTTACCTTAATATTTTTCGGTAGTCCTATTTATGATTCTTTACAACAATATGTTGAATTACAACAAATCGGGCAGGAAATACCGACAGAATGGGCATTGAGTGATCAGGATAATTATGATCTGCTGATTTTTGAAATGATCGCTTTATTCGTTGCTTTTATTTATTTGCGTTGGCGACATTTCGATTTTAAACAGCTGAATTTTTCCGTGAATAAATGGACATTGCCTTTAGCGCTATTATTTATTTTGTTGTCAGGTGGTATTACACATTTATTTTATTCATTAATGCCTTTGCTTATGGATGAAACAGATCTTTCGCCCAAATTAGACATACTTAGCTATTTTTCATTCTCATTAATTTTAGTTGCATTGTTAAACGGATTTTATGAGGAAGTGTATTTTTTGGGCTTAATTTTTGCTGTGCCTAAAAATCGTCTGATTTATGTGGTGATTTTCAGTTTGGTGGTACGTTTTTTATTTCATACATATCAGGGCTTATTTTCAGCGGTGGGTGTGGCGTTATTCGGTATTATTTTGGTTTTTTTACGTTGGCGTTTTTCGGTCTTAATTCCCTTTATGTTGGCACATAGCTTTTTTGATGTGTTTGGTTTAGGTTTACCGTTTTAACAAAATCGGACTATAATCATCAATACCCCCTAATCAGGTAGCTGTTTTATTGTGAGAGGATAAAATGAAAATTATCGAAGTTGATGAAGAATTATATCAATACATAGCAGGGCAAACACAGTCCATTGGAGAAAGTGCCTCTGATATTTTACGGCGCTTGTTAAATTTGCCTCTTTCGACAATCAGCCATTCCCCTTTGAATTTTAGTGAAATTCAGTCCGAAGCTGAGACTAACTTTACCCATTCGTCTCAACATAAGCCTGAAAGTGCGGTAGAAATTACCGCTGTTTTGAAGGAACAAATAAAAACAGGAAGTGTATCAGTACAAACTCAAGAAATGGGGCAAACCCAAATCGCATTTACTGGCTCAGATACTGTGGCGATAGCATTGCAGGATTTACTGAACTCCGACAATTTTCAGCAAGAAACAAAAGCCGTTAATCGCTTTTTGGGGATTTTATCTCAACTCTATGTTGCTGATATGCAGGCATTTGCTCAAGCAATTGATAGTCAAAGTGTGCAAGGTCGTACTCGTACTTATTTTGCCAAAGACGAGCAGACTCTGCTTGTTTGTGGTAATCATACCAAGCCGAAACAAATTCCAAATTCGCCATATTGGGTCATTACCAATAATAATAGTGGACGGAAAATGATTATGTTAGAAGGTATTATGCGTGGAATGCAGTTGTCGGAATCCTTAATTAATGAAGTTCAAGATGCCTTTGTAGGAGGCTAAACTTTGTTTCCTTGGCAACAGCACGCAAATTCTCATCGCCAATTTGAAACCGCCTTGCAAGATTTCTCGCAGGGCGTTGCTTTTGATTGGCGCACGTTGTCGGAAAAAATTGATGAAGCTGCAATATGGTTAAAACAAAATCAAGTGGTAATTGGAGTCGGTGTTGCTTTAGAGGGGAAAAACAGTTTTGCTTTACTTTGTTATTATTTGGCGGCATTGCAATTGAATGCAAGAGTATTACTACTTAACCCTGAATTTTCTCAGGAAAAAAAAGATAAATTGTTACGCCATAATCAGGTGTCACTTTTAGTAAAATTTGAGCAAAACCAACCGCACTTTTCGTTATTAAAAGATGGGGTAGTGAATACAGATTTTGCTTGTACAATGACACTAACATCAGGTTCCAGTGGATTCCCTAAAGCAGTTGTACATAAGGTGCAAGCTCATTTGGATAATGCACAAGGTGTTTGTGAATTGATGCAATTTCAATCAATTCATTCCTGGTTATTATCATTACCCTTGTACCATGTGTCAGGACAGGGAATTGTATGGCGCTGGTTATTGCAAGGGGCTGAATTGCAATTACCAAGTGAAGATTTTTATGCATCCGTATTGAATGCGACGCATGTTTCTCTCGTGCCGACACAAGCTCAGCGATTAATTGATTTTCTGCAAAAAATGCCACAAAGTGCGGTCAAATTACAGCGAGTTTTACTGGGTGGTGCCGTTATTCCGGTGGAAATCACCGAAAAACTCACTGCACTTGGTATTCAAAGCTATGTGGGTTATGGTTTAACAGAAATGGCCTCTACAGTTTGTGCAAAACCAGCTAATGGTGAAAAAGGGGTAGGTTGCCCTTTGCATGGTCGAGAGGTAGATATTCGCTGTGAAGCAGTATTTTTAAGAGGTGCAGGATTGGCCTTAGGCTATTGGAAAGAGGGCAATATTGAACCTTTAACAGATAAACAGGGCTGGTTTGAAAGCAAAGATCGGGGGATGTGGCAAGACAATCAACTTCATATCTTAGGCCGTTTGGATAATATGTTTATTTCGGGAGGAGAAAATATCCAGCCTGAAGAAATTGAACAGTTGATGTTGCAATTTCCATTATTAGAACAAGTGGTTGTATTGCCTGTTGATGATCCTGAGTTTGGTCAGCGACCTGTGGCGATGGTCAAGTTCAGTGGGGAAGCGAGTGTCAACGTTTTAGAAAAGAGTAAGGTAGAAGAATTACGTCTTTTTCTGCGGAATAAAATAGAAAAATTTAAGCAACCGATAGAATATTTTCCATTGCAAACTGAATATTTAGGGCAAATTAAAATCAGCCGGACAGAGCTGAAAAAACAGTTAGATATACGATTAGGAAAGAATTAATGAAGTTAAAACAACTCTATTTTTTAGCCTTGTGTGGCTTAGGTGTTGTTGCAAATGCAACTGCAGTAGATTTGCCTAAAACGCAAGAGATAAAAAAACAAATTGATGCTGTTAAAAAAGAAACGCAAACTGATTTGACTAAAGCTATATTGCTGAATTTAGACGATACCTTGGTATTGTTGGAGCAAATTGATAAGCAGAAAGTCGATACAGATAAATTACGCCAGCAAATTGCTACTGCGGCAAAAGCCTTGAAAATCAGCCAAGAAAATATTGAAAAACTGAAAACAAATGGGAAAAGCATTGAGCAGCTAACTAACGGCTTGTCAATCAGATCCTTAGATGAATTAAAGAGCATGTTGAGTGGTATTAGCAGCAAAGCAGATAGCGTACAGTCTGAATTAACTGATTTACACAGTTTATTACTATCGCAAAAAACAGTACCGGAACGCACGCAAGTGAGTTTGTCTTCAAATGTGACTCGCATGCAGGAACTTAATAAGTTATTGGCAAAGGCGGACAATAGTGAGTCTTTGAAAAATAAGCTCGCCACGGAACTGGAACTATTACAGCTGAAAAATGAGTATAGTCAAATTTTGCTAAACGGCAATGATGCATTGACTTCTCTTTATACCGCTCAGGTGGAAGAAAAAACAGTAGAACAGCAGCAATTGCAAGCTGAACTAAATGCCTTGCAAACGGCAATTAATGCAAAAAACCTACAAGCTTCACAAAAACAAGTGGCACAAGCCGAGCAATCCAAAGAACAAAATAGCCAGTCTAATCCGTTGATTTTAAGAGAGTTGGATTTTAATACTAAAATCAGCGAGGAATTATTAAGCCAAACGGCCACATTAAATGCGTTGTCTCAAGATAATTTACGCATTAAAAATGTGTTGGATAATTTGCAGCAAACCCAACGCAATATTGAGGAGCAAATCAGTGCCTTACAGGGAACATTAGTGCTTTCCCGTATTATTAATAAACAACAGCAATCTTTACCGCAAGATCAGCTTATTTCCGGGCTTTCTAAGCAAATTACCGACTTGCGGGTAAGGATTTTTGATATTACTGAGTTTCGGGATCGCATTAGTGATACTGACGCTTATATCACCAATTTAGAACGCAGTGAAAAAACGCAATTTAGCGCTAAAGAGCGGTCAAAATTAAGTGAGATTTTGCAAGAAAGAGATAAAGTATTGGCCGATTTGTTGAAGCAGTTAAATAATCAACTGAATTTATCAATTAATATTGAATTAAATCAAAAACAGGTTCAAACAATCAGCCAAGCCTTGCAAAGTAAATTGCAGGAACAAAGTTTCTGGGTAAAAAGTAATAACCCTATTGATTTAACATGGTTTAGGCATTTCTTTAATTTGGCCGGTTCGCAAGTGCGTGATATTACGAAGGCCTTGGATTTTTCCAATTGGCGTGATAATGCCTTACCTGCGGGTGGGTTAATTGCTTTATTATTAGCATTATATGCGTTGATTATACGGCGTAAAAAACATATTAAACAGTATTTAACCGATATTAATAATCAACTTAAAACTATTAAAACCGACAGTCAATGGCTTACCCCGAAAGCGATCTTTTGGACATTGATTTTATGTTTGCCGAGTACTTTATTATTTTTAACCGCTTTTGTAGCCATTACCTATATTGCTTTCCGTGACCCGACTCAAGTTTGGGCTTGGGGGCTAAAAATGGCTGCATATTGGTTGTATTTCACTTTTATGATTGCCTTGTTGCGTCCGAACGGTATGGCAAATCGCCATTTTAAAATGCCACCTAAAAATGCTGAAAACTTCAGCCGTATTTTAAAATCTACGGTATGGATTGTGGCACTGTTAGTGAATACCTCTATTTTTACTCATTTAGAAAGCGGCGTATCTTATGATGTATTAGGTCAGGTCTTAACCATTTTAGTTTTGGTACTGACGATTTTTATTATCGGGCCTGCATTTCGTGGAGCTATTTCGTCGTATCAAGATGCAGCAGATAAAGAATTGGGATCAAGTACCTATTTGCTGACATTTATTCGAATTGTCTTATTATTAGCCCCTGTGATCTTAATAGGGTTGATTGTAATGGGGTATTATTACACTGCATTAGTGCTGATTGAACATTTGATCCTATCCTATTTGGCATTTACAACTTGGTTATTAATTCGCAATGTGGTTTATCGGAGTTTGGATATTTATGCCCGTCGCCTTGCCCGTCGCCGTTTGGAAGACAAATTGGAAGAAAAGCGAGAGAAAGCCTTGCGTGAAGCCAATATGGAAAATAAAGACGATGAAGATCCAACCTTTGAAGTACAAGATGAAAGTTTGGCCGTGAATGACATCAAGGGGCAAGTGCAAAGAATGGCAGACTTTGTATTGTGGATAGGCTTATTTGTGTTGATTTATATGGTATGGTCAGATTTACTGACGGTGGCATATTATCTCGACGGTGTAACTCTGTGGCAGCAAAGTGTAGCAGGTGCAACGGGAACTGTGATGGAATCGGTGACATTGCTGAATTTGCTGATTGCAATGATTGTATTGGCAGTGACTTATGTATTGGTTAGGAATATCGGTGGCTTACTGGAAATGTTGATTTTTTCTCATATTAAGCTTTCGCAAGGTACACCATACACACTTACTACCTTATTGACATATATATTAATTGCTGTGGGCGCTGCATTAGCATTCTCTACTTTGGGCATGTCTTGGTCAAAACTACAATGGTTATTTGCTGCACTTTCGGTGGGCTTGGGTTTTGGTATGCAGGAAATTTTTGCAAATTTCGTTTCAGGCATTATCATTTTATTTGAACGCCCTGTAAGAATAGGTGATGTGATTACTATCGGGCAATTTAGCGGCACTGTGTCAAAAATCAGAATCAGAGCGACAACGCTCGTTGATTTTGACGGTAAAGAAGTTATTGTACCGAATAAAGCCTTTGTAACAGAACGTTTGGTAAACTGGGCATTAAGTAATACGACTACTCGGGTTGTTATCCGTGTAGGTGTGGCCTATGGTTCAGATTTAGAATTGGTCAAAAAATTGTTATTACAGGCAGCGAATGAAAGTGAACGAGTATTAAAAGAGCCAGCGCCAAAAGCCTTTTTCTTGACATTTGGTGCAAGTACCCTAGATCATGAATTACGGGTTTATGTTGATCAATTAAGTGATCGTAATCCAACTGTGGATTTCTTAAACCGACGTATTAATCAGCTCTTTAACGAACATGGCATTGACATTGCGTTCAACCAATTAGATGTCAATATTACCAATCAAGAACTTAATCTTGATATTAAGCAACATAATATAAAGGAAACAAAGGAAAAATAATGTCAGGTAACAGTATAGGGCAACTTTTTCGTGTCACCACTTTTGGAGAGTCTCACGGTATTGCATTGGGTTGTATTGTGGACGGAGTACCGCCAAATATGGCTTTAAGTGAAGCCGATATTCAACCGGATTTGGATCGCCGCAAACCGGGGACTTCCCGTTATACCACGCCACGTCGAGAAGACGATGAAGTACAAATTTTATCCGGTGTATTTGAGGGCAAAACTACGGGGACAAGTATCGGTTTAATGATCAAAAACGGCGATCAACGCTCACAAGATTATGGCGATATTATGGATAAATTTCGCCCGGGGCATGCTGATTTTACTTATCAGCAAAAATACGGCATTCGTGATTATCGTGGGGGGGGGCGTTCTTCTGCACGTGAGACGGCAATGCGTGTGGCTGCCGGTGCAATTGCCAAAAAATATTTGCGAGAACAATTTGGTATAGAAGTTCGAGGCTATTTATCTCAAATCGGAGAGGTAGAAATTGATCCAAACTCTGTTTCGGATATTACCAATATTGACTGGGAATTTGTCAATAGCAACCCATTTTTCAGTCCAGATCAAAGTGCGGTGGAAAAATTTGATGAATTGATCCGAGAATTAAAAAAAGAAGGTAATTCTATTGGAGCAAAATTGACTGTTATTGCAGAAAATGTACCGGTAGGCTTGGGGGAACCTGTATTTGATCGTCTGGATGCTGATTTAGCACATGCTTTAATGGGGATAAACGCAGTGAAAGCAGTGGAAATTGGTGACGGTTTTGATGTGGTTTCACAAAAAGGTACGGAACATCGTGATGAAATGACACCGCAGGGGTTCTTATCTAATCATGCCGGTGGTATTTTAGGTGGCATCAGCAATGGTCAGCCGATTATTGCCACCGTTGCCTTAAAACCGACCTCGAGCATTACTATTCCGGGGAGAACAGTGAATCTTGCTAATGAGCCGGTAGAATTGATTACTAAAGGTCGTCATGACCCTTGTGTCGGTATTCGTGCCGTACCCATTGCAGAAGCGATGGTAGCCATTGTGTTGTTGGATCATTTATTGCGTTTCAAAGCACAATGTCGATAACCAGAATGAACCTAAGAAGTATAATATGATAAAAATATACAAAAGCCTGACAATATTGACCGCACTTTTAGCGGGTTCAATGGCATTTTCCTCTCCACAGGAATGGCAAAAAGTAAAACGCCCAATTCCAAGTGAAAACGGTAAAGCTGAGCCTATCGGCTCTTATTCCAACGGTTGTATTATCGGCGCTCAAGCTTTACCGGCTAAAGGGGAAGGTTATCAAGTCATTCGAATGAATAAAAACCGTTATTATGGACACCCTGATATGATCGGCTATTTGCAACGTTTGGGGCAACGGGTTAAAGCCAGTGGGCTACCGACAATGCTAGTGGGCGATATAGCCATGCCCGGCGGAGGGCGTTTTTTAACCGGCCATGCCAGTCATCAAATGGGATTAGATGCGGATATTTGGCTCCGTATGGGGACAATGTCTGACCAAGAAGCATTAAATTCTGACGGAAAAGGGTTGTTAGTGGTCAATCGTGCAACACAACGTGTAGATAATAATATCTGGAATTCACATCACTTTAATTTAATTAAATTGGCGACCCAAGACCCACAAGTGGCTCGGATCTTTGTAAATCCCGCAATTAAACTCAAACTTTGTGAAAGTGAAACGCAAGATCGCCGTTGGTTGCAAAAAATTCGCCCTTGGTTTGGGCATGATAGCCATTTCCATGTGCGTTTGACCTGTCCTCTAGGTGCGAATTATTGTGAAAATCAGGAATCACTGCCGGCGGGGGACGGTTGTGGGGCAGAGTTAATGTCTTGGTTTGAGCCGAAGAAAGCATCACCAACGCCAACAACGCCTAAAGCAACACCGCCGGAACCCTTTTTATGCCAACAAGTATTAAATTCCCCTAATCGCCATGAATGGTTGGAATAACTTAAAAGGAAAAGTGCGGTGGAAATAAGCATAGAATTAATCGCTGTTTTATTTGCGGTTGCCTTAGTTGCCGGTTTTATTGATGCCATTGCCGGCGGTGGCGGGCTAATTACGATTCCTGCATTATTAATGACGGGGATGCCCCCTGCCTTGGCTTTAGGGACGAATAAATTGCAAGCCTGTGGCGGTTCTTTTTCGGCCAGTCTTTATTTTATTCGCCAAAAAGCAGTCAAATTATCGGAAGTTTGGTTACTTATTTTGCTGACGTTTATTGGGTCATCTATTGGCACATTATTAATTCAGCAAGTGGATAGTTCGTTTATCCGTAAAATATTGCCGTTTTTAATGTTAGCTATCGGATTGTATTTTTTATTTACACCGACATTAGGCGAGAAAGACAGCCGACAACGCTTTTCTTTTGTAGGGTTTGCTGTTACTGCTGCCGCAATGATTGGCTTTTATGACGGTTTTTTTGGACCGGGAACCGGTTCATTATTTAGCTTGGCTTTTGTCACTTTGCTTGGTTTCAATTTGGCAAAAGCGACAGCTCATGCCAAAGTATTGAATTTCACCTCTAATATTGCTTCACTGATTTTATTTTTAGTGGGGGGACAAATTCTGTGGTCTGTAGGGCTAGCCATGATGGCAGGGCAAATTATCGGTGGTAATCTCGGAGCGAAAATGGTATTGAGTAGAGGAAAATCGCTGATCCGTCCAATGGTCGTTGTGATGTCCTTTATAATGACGGTTAAAATGATTTATGACCAAGGTTGGTTTAATTAATGGAAACTCAGGAAAATACACGTTTAACTGCTCGAGTAGGTTATGAGCCGCATTTTTCATGGGCTTATTTAACGCCACAATATTGGGGAGTATGGCTTGGTGTCTTCTGTTTGATGTTGTTGGCTTTTGTGCCTTTTCGTTTGCGTGATTGGCTGGCCGAAAAATTAGGTCTGCTTATTGGTAAAATAGCCAAAAAGCCACGTCATAAAGCACGTGTCAATTTACAATATTGTTTTCCTCAATGGAACGAGAGAGAGCGTGAGAAAGTTATTGATGACATGTTTATTACTGTGACACAGGTGATGCTAGGTATCGGTGAAATTGCTGTGCGGTCTAAAAAGCATTTGCAAAAACGAAGTCGTTTTATTGGGTTAGAACATATTCAACAGGCTAAAGATGAAGGGCATAATATTATTTTAATGGTGCCACACGGTTGGGCAATTGATGCGTCCGGCATTATTTTGCATACACAGGGTATGCCAATGACCTCAATGTATAATCCGCACCGTAATCCTTTGGTAGATTGGCTTTGGACTAAGGTTCGCCAGCGTTTCGGCGGTAAAATGCATGCTCGTCAAAATGGGATTAAGCCTTTCTTAGCAGCAGTGAAAAATGGGGAAATGGGGTATTATTTGCCGGATGAGGATTATGGTGCTGAAGCCAGCGAGTTCGTAGATTTTTTTGGCACTTATAAAGCAACATTGCCGGGCTTAAACAAAATGGCAAAATTGGCTAAAGCAGTGGTTATTCCCATGTTTCCTCGTTATAACGCTAAAAGTGGCCTATATGAAATGGAAATTCACCCTAAAATGGTGCTAACAGAAGATCCGAAACAATCGGCTCGGGCAATGAATGAAGAAATTGAGCAATTCGTTACACCAACACCGGAACAATATGTGTGGATTTTACGTTTATTGAAAACTCGTCAAGACGGAACAGAAATTTACCGATAAAACTTGTTAAAAACAGACCGCACTTTTGAAGATTAACTCAATATGCCACTACAGAAAAAAATCATTCATATTGATATGGATTGCTTTTATGCTTTTGTTGAAATTAAGGAAAAACCGAATTTAGCAGACAAACCTGTTGCTGTGGGTGGGACAATTGAGCAGCGTGGAGTATTAACCACATGTAACTATTATATAGCTATTTTTACAATGGTAAATATCAATGATGAATTTTGACTGTACTATCCTTTTATCATTTGAGCATAGCTCAAAAATCCCCCCTTATATAAATTTTAATGATAAGATTAAAGAACTAGATATTACGGTAATAAAAGATGAAAAAATTCAGCCAATCAAAAAAGAATATTTTAATAAAACAGAAAATGAGTATTTTATCGAATTTTTTAACCCTGATTTCATTGGCTTTATTACAGAAGATTGGGTAGTTCCTAACAATCCACCTAAAGAGATTTCTATTTTTATAGAATCAATAACCGAACTAATTTTAGATAACCAATTAAAAAACACAAAACTATACATAAGTCGCTTTACTGAAAAAGGTTTAACAGAAGATTTTTTTACCAGCTCATCGCTAGAAACCCTTATCGATAAATTATTTTTTATGTCTAACGCCTACTATGACGTCTGGTGTGATAACTTAATTATCGAAATTACAAGTGCGTAGGTTGGATTAAAAGCCCAACCTAATTGCTCGGAAGTTTGGATTACATAGTGCAATGCCGACTGCACAAGCAGTAAAAAAATGCCCTGATTTAATTTTGTTGCCGGTGAATATGCCTTTATATAAGCAAGTGTCAGATCAAATTCATCAAATCTTTCGCCGTTATACTGATATTATTGAGCTATTATCTTTGGACGAAGCTTATTTAGATGTAACGGATTCAAATAAATGTTCTGGCTCAGCTACTTGGATTGCAACAGAAATTAGGCAGGCAATTTGGCAAGAATTAGGGCTAACTGCATCAGCAGGTGTTGCGCCATTAAAATTTTTAGCTAAGATTGCCTCGGATATTAATAAGCCAAACGGGCAATATGTTATTCAACCTCACCAGGTAGAAGCGTTTTTGCATACACTTGCTCTGGCTAAGATTACCGGGGTAGGTAAAGTTACCAATCAACGTTTGCAACACTTGGGTCTAACTACATGTGGAGATGTACAATCAGCCGATCTTGCGTTGTTGATAAGGCACTTTGGTAAAATAGGAAAACATATATGGGATTTTAGCCAGGGTATTGATGAAAGAGTTGTTATTCCTGAGCGTAAAAGAAAATCTATTGGGATTGAAGAAACCTTAATAGAAAATATTCAGCAGTTTACTGAAGGTATTCAAGTGCTGAAAAGGCTATATCCTAAATTACAACAACGTATTCACCGAGCTTATCCTGAGATACCTTTAGGCGAATTTAGAAAATTGGGTATTAAGCTTAAATTTGACGATTTTCAAGTCACAACATTAGAAAAAAGTGCGGTAGCATTTTCTGAAGAAAATTTTATCAAGATGTTGCAAGATATTTGGGCAAGAGGTAAAGGCCGTTCTGTACGCTTAATTGGATTACATACTATCGTACCTCTAAAACAGGATAGCAATCAAATGAGTTTATGGTAAATTTATTGAATAAATATTGAAATTTGACAAAAAAGAATTATATAGTTGATATTCTCACTCTATAGACTAACAAAGGAACTTTACTATGATGCGAATTTTACTTTTCTTAGCAACCAATATGGCAGTATTGGTGGTATTTAATATTATTTTGAGCTTAACAGGCATTCATTCGCAAGATGCAATGGGGCTATTTATTATGGCAGCCTTGTTTGGTTTTGCCGGATCCTTGATTTCTCTGTTGTTGTCTAAAACAATGGCGTTACGTTCGGTCAATGGTGAAGTGATTACTCAGCCTCGTAATGAACAAGAACGTTGGTTGTTACACACTGTACAAAATCAGGCCAATGCGGCAGGATTGCCAATGCCTGAAGTGGCGATTTATTACAGTAATGATGTCAATGCATTTGCTACAGGACCAAGCAAGAAAAACTCACTGGTTGCAGTCAGTACAGGATTATTAAATGCAATGACCCGTGATGAAGCAGAGGCAGTACTGGCTCATGAAGTAAGCCACATTAAAAATGGCGATATGGTGACCATGACCTTATTGCAAGGTGTATTGAATACATTTGTGATTTTTATTTCCCGTATGATTGCAAAAGTTGCTTCCAGTAACCGAGATGGTGAAACAAGTCATGGAATGTATATGTTGGTTTCAATGGTATTGGAAATCTTGTTTGGTTTCTTAGCAAGTATGATTGCTATGTGGTTCTCTCGTCAGCGTGAATTTCGTGCAGATGCCGGTGCAGCAGAGCTTTCAAGTAAGCATAAAATGATTGCTGCATTGCAGCGTTTACAAACACTGCAGGAACCACAAGAATTAGAGGGACAGCTTGCGGCATTTGCAATTAACGGAAAACGCGGTGGTTTGGCATCCCTATTTTTGAGCCACCCACCGTTGGAAAAACGGATTGAGGCATTAAGAAATTTAGATACTTTGAAATAAGTGATGCAAAGATAAAAATCTATCTGATATGTGAAAGAGCGGTCAAAAAAATGATTATTTTGACCGCTCTTTTTATGACTATTCGTTTGGAGTTGCTTTATCCTCAGGTAAGACTAAATTTAGAATTAATGCTAATAAAGAACCTACTGTAATACCTGAACCCAATACTTCTTTGAAAAAGTGCGGTAGTTTATCTAACAGTTCAGGGCGAGTCGTCACCGCTAAGCCGCAACCGATAGAAATAGCGATGATGAGACCATTACGGCGACTACGTTGAATATTATCCAACATTTGAATACCGGCAGCGATGATCATGGCAAACATCATTAATCCTGCGCCACCCAGCACAGGTAAAGGAATAGACACGATTAATGCACCAAAGACAGGGAATAAACCGGCTAAGACCAATAACGCACCTGTAAGGCCAACGACATAGCGACTGGCAACCCCAGTTAAAGAAATGACGCCGATATTTTGTGAGAAAGATGAAAAAGGTGTAGTGGACATGACGGCTGCTAAGGCTGAGCCTAAACCATCGCAAAGTACGCCACCGCGTAAATGGTTGCCGGTGATGTCGGTTTTGGTTGCGTTCCCCAGCGCTAAAAAATTACCGCTGGATTCCACAATGGTGACT
The DNA here is from genome assembly GCA_030525745.1 of Lonepinella koalarum. Classification (GTDB taxonomy): domain Bacteria; phylum Pseudomonadota; class Gammaproteobacteria; order Enterobacterales; family Pasteurellaceae; genus JAUNED01. The sequence goes on from JAUNED010000012.1 coordinate 15,464, forward strand.
AAGTAGGCAATAGACATACCGATAATGCCGGAAATCGGGAAGGATAAACCGAAGTGTAGTGGTTGTGGAATAGCAAAAAATTGGGCATTTTTTACGCCTTCAAAGCTGACCCAACCTAAGATAAGGGCAATGATATAGCCTACCAGCATACCTATGACGATAGCGGCAGCGGAGAAAATGCCTTTGCCCCATTGGACTAACGCCACAACGATAATCAACACAAAACTTGCCATCATGAGATTTTCAGGGGTAGCATAATGGGCATCGCTACGTTGTCCGCCGGCGAACCAATCCACCGCAACAGGAATGAGGCTTAAACCAATCATCATCACTACCGTGCCAGTGACTACCGGTGGGAATAATTTGCGAATATACGGCATAAAGAAACTACCGATAATCATCACTAAAGAACCTACTAAAGAAGCCCCCATAATTCCGGCGACACCTTGTTCACTGAAACCGATAGCCAAGGCGGCGGCAACGAAGGTAAAACTAGTTCCCATGACGCTTGGAAGACGAATGCCGATAGGCCCAATGCCTCGACATTGAATAATGGTGACAACACCGGAAATCAATAAGGCAGCATTGACTAAAATAATGGTATCTGCGGTGGAGAGTTTAAGGACATTGCCGATTACTAAAGGGACGGCGATAATGCCGCCGAGAGCCGCTAATAAGTGTTGTGAGGCTAATAATAGGCTAAGCCCGAAGGGTGGTTTGTCTTCAACAGAATACAGTAAATTATTCATTGGATTTCCTTTAAAAATAAAAAATTGTGCGAATTATACTGTAATTTTTAGGTTAAGCAAACGTTTGCGTAATATTGGTTATAAAAGGTTGATAAAAAGTGCGGTTAAATTAACCGCACTTTTGTGAATTTAAGCTGCAAGTAATGAAGGCAGGCGATAAACCGCATAGCAGAAGAGGGCAAATAAGATAGCCAAAATGATTTTTTCAAATTGTGCCAATTTAATATTGCCGTGGAAACTTTTGTTGGCGTAGAGGAATAATAAAATACCCGGGATATACAATACGACAGAAAGCAATAAATACTGTAACCCTGCAGCGTATAGGATCCAAATGCCGTATAAAGAGGCAATGGCGCCTGTGAGTTTAATATACCAAGCTGCTTTGGCTTGTACGGCAAGTTTGAGTAAGTACGCCCCGATGAGGAAGTAAGGAATTAAAATCATTGAAGTGGAGATTAACAGTAAATTGTTATAACTTTGCTCAAACACGAAAACTAAGATTAAGCAAGTTTGCACGATAATACCGGTGAACCATAATGAATTAATTGGAACATCGTTATGGTTTAATTTATTGAGAATTTGTGGAAATGCGCCGTTTTGCGCACCACGATAAGGCACTTCTGCGGAGTACATTGTCCAACTGATATAAGAAGCCAGCACGGAAATAATTAAACAGGCGGTGATGATCACTTTTCCTGTTGGCCCCATCATTGCGTCCAATAATGGCCCCATAGATGGGTTTGTCATGTTGGCGATGGCCTCTCTTGGTAAAATGCCTAAGGCGAGCATGGTGATTGCCACATAAAGTGCCAAGGCGATAAGAATACCCAGAACAGTGGCCAAGCCTACATCAGATCGTTTTTTGGCATGTGCAGAGAGTACAGATGCGCCTTCTACACCGGTAAAGACCCAAAGGGTAATTAGCATGGTTTCTTTTACTTGATCACTGATATTGTTATTAAGTGCGGTGGCTTTTAGGTCAGTTTTGAATAATTCAAAATCAAAATACCAAAGTCCTAAAGCAATAAATAAAATTAAAGGAGCGACTTTAACAAAAGTTGCTACTAGATTTACTGAAGCTGCTTCTTTAATGCCACCTGCGATCAGCCAATGTACCAACCAAACCACAATAGAGGATCCGATAAATGCCGCTAACGTGTTGCCTTGACCAAAAATAATTACCGTTTCTGAGTCAGTGAAAACACCTAAGCCTTCAAAAGCAACTGTGAGATAGCCCACAATGCCAATAGTGGCACACAACCAATATCCCCAAGCAGACATAAAGCCCATTAAATCACCAAACCCTTCACGGGCGTAGGTGTAAATGCCGCCGTCTAAATCAGGACGAAGGCGAGAGATAAAAAAGAACGATAGCCCTAAGAAAATAATGCCGATACCGGTAATCAACCAACCGATAGAGATAGCTTCGGCACCGGCAACTGCAGCCATATTTTGAGGAAGGCTGAAAATACCTGAGCCGATCATTGAACTCAAGACTAATGCGGTCAATGAGACCAACCCGATTTTTTTGTTTGACATAAAAACGTCCTAATAATGATTATTTAAAATAATGAGAAAGTGTTTGAATATGATCTATACCGATACCGCAACAACCACCAATAATAGTAGCGCCCTTATCTTGCCATTGTTTCGCCCATTGCAAATAGGCTTGAGGATCTAAATCTTGGCGAACCTCGTCTAAGCCGTCATTGGCGGTAGCGTTTTTGGGTTGGGGGGCAAAAGCATTAGCATAAGCACCGGTGCGAATATGTGTGGCTTGATGTAAAGCTAAAACCTCTTGAGTTAATGTTAAGGCTTCACCAATCATCTCAGGTTGGCAACAATTAAATAAAATGCCTTGTACTCCCAATTCAATCATTTTTTCTACCGCACTTTTCACGGATTCACCTGAGCGTAACTGTGGTTCAATTGTAGGTTCATCATCAATGAGCGTGAAAGATACCCAAAACGGGCGATTATCTTGTGGCAATAAGGCTTTGATCGAAACGGGTTCGATAATTGCACTTTGGGTTTCACATAACCAAAGATCCACATAAGGTGAAAGCCCGTCAATTAAGGGGGCAGCAATTTCTGCAATACGTTCGGGTTCAATGAGATCGGCTCGATATGAACCAAATAATGGCGGAATTGAGCCGGCAATTTGTGTCGTTAAAACGCCTGAATTTTGCACCGCACTTTTAGCTAAACGGCCGGCTAAATCCGCCAGCATTCTAGCATCGGCAGAGAAGCGTTGCTCGCCAATATGGAAAGGCACAACTGCATAGCTGTTTGTTGTAATGATTTCTGCACCGGCAGTGATAAAATCTTGATGGACTTGCTGCACTGCAGAGGGTTTTTCATACAGCGATAATGCTGACCATTCAGGTTGTTTAAAGGGGGCATTTAAACGCATTAATTCACGGCTCATACCGCCGTCTAAAATGGTGATTTTCATTGTGTTTCCTATTAAATCCAACGTCTTACATTTTGTTGATATTGTTGAAATTGTTTGCCGAATTTTTTAGCCAAACAGCGTTCTTCGGGCTTAATTTGAAATTCGGTAAGATAAAACATAAAGCCGATAATAACGAAAAGGCCCCATAATGTCGCTAAAAATAAGGTCCAAGCTAATAGCCAGATGACAAGGCTCAGATACATCGGATTACGGCTCAAGCGAAAAATACCTCCTGTAACCAGTGTAGAGGTTTTTTCCGGTTTGTGTGGGTTTATGGTCGTCTTGGCTTGGTAAAATCCATAAAGGCTGAAAGCTGCAATGATTGTGCCAATGATGATAAAAATGCCGAGTATTATATTTCGTCCAATCAACGGTATCGGTAGTTCTGTTTGGGGTAAAAACCAAATCAAAATAAGACAACCTAGAAACAAGATTGGCGGTGGAATTTTCAATGTCATAAATTACCCTAAAAAAACAACCGCACTTTATCAACAGACCCTAAAGTGCGGTAAAATTTTATGTATTTTTATAGAATTAAAGCTGATACTTATTACACATTGAAACGGAAATGCATGACATCACCGTCTTGAACAATATATTCTTTACCTTCCAAACGCCATTTGCCGGCTTCTTTAGCACCGTTTTCACCCTTGAATTGAATAAAATCATCATAAGCAATGACTTCTGCACGGATAAAGCCTTTTTCAAAGTCGGTATGAATTACTGATGCCGCTTTTGGTGCGGTTGCCCCCACGGGAATTGTCCATGCTCGTACTTCTTTTACGCCAGCAGTGAAGTAGGTTTGCAGATTTAATAAGGCATAACCTGCACGAATTACACGGTTTAATCCCGGTTCTTCAATCCCGAGATCTTGTAAAAACTCGACTTTTTCATCGTCATCTAATTCTGCAATTTCAGATTCAATTGCTGCACACACAGGCACAACCACAGCGCCTTCTTTCGCAGCGATTTCACGTACTCGATCCAAATAAGGGTTGTTTTCAAAACCGTCTTCATTCACATTGGCGATGTACATTGTTGGTTTTAACGTGAGGAAATTGTAGCCTTTAATCGCATGTAATTCTTCTTTGTCTAAATCGACAGAACGAATCATTCCAGCGTTTTCCAGTACCGGCAGAATTTTTTCCATGACGGCTAATTCAAATTTTGCTTCCTTATCACCACCTTTGGCTCGCTTTTGTAAACGTTGGATTGCACGCTCACAACTGTCTAAATCGGCCAATGCTAATTCTGTATTAATAATTTCGATATCATCGGCAGGATTGATTTTTCCGGCAACATGGACAATATCGTCATTTTCAAAACAACGTACAACATGGCCAATAGCATCGGTTTCACGAATATTAGCCAAGAATTTGTTACCTAAGCCTTCGCCTTTACTTGCCCCGGCAACTAAACCAGCAATATCTACAAACTCCATTGTAGTCGGCAACACTCGCTCAGGTTTCACAATTTCAGCAAGAGCATCTAATCGAGGATCCGGCATTGGAACCACGCCGGTATTGGGTTCAATGGTACAAAACGGATAGTTTGCCGCTTCAATACCGGCTTTGGTTAATGCATTAAATAATGTTGATTTACCTACATTCGGTAACCCCACAATACCACATTTAAATCCCATAATTTTTTCCTTTGTTCGTTGTGGGCGTATTACATACGCCTGATAAATAATCATTTCTAAAAGACATAGAATAAGCCAGATTGTGGCTAGAGTTATGATTTCCTATGGCTAGTATGAAGAATTTTGTTTATGCTTTGAAAGCGTTTAGTTGGTTGGTCGCTTTGGTTACACCTTCTTTAAACCAAATTTCCACACAACGGGTGGCTTCATCAAGGGCGGCGTTAATTTTTTCTTGATCTTGCGGCGAAGCTTTGCTGAGTACATAACCGGCTACTAATTCTTTGCTACCCGGATGATCGATACCAATGCGAACACGATAGAAATTATTATTGTTGCCAAGTGCTGCGATAATATCTTTTAAACCGTTATGCCCGCCGTGCCCTCCGCCTTGTTTGATTTTGGCAACGCCACAGGGTAAATCTAATTCATCATGAGCCACAAGGATTTGTTCCGGCTTAATGCGGAAGAAATTGGCTAGACTGCCTACTGCTTTACCGCTTAAATTCATGAAAGTCGTTGGAATTAACAACCACACATCACCAAGTGCGGTGGAAATTTTTGCTGTTTTGCCGAAGTATTTCGGCTCCTCTTTTAATGTCACATTATACACTCGGGCTAATTCTTGGATTAACCATTCGCCGGCATTGTGTCTTGTGCCTTCGTATTTTGTCCCCGGGTTGCCTAACCCTACGATTAATTTGATTTCAGACATTACTTGTTCCGTCATCTAAAAAATAGGCGACATTATAGCGGAGAATTTGATTTTCTGCCAGTTTGGCATATGAGTTCATTCTTTAACCATTTTATTCCCTTTGTTAAATCAAATCCATTGGTAGCACTTGAATTACTCCCTTTATTTTCCGTAGTAACTAAACGTAAATGTGAAATTCCAGGATAAATTAATGGTTGCCATTGCCCTAAGTTAGGCTCGCTATTTGCAAAAAAACTGAGTAATGGTTTTTTGAAAGCACAAGCTAAATGTAATGAACCTCCATCGACAGCAATAACAATATCTGCACTGTTAATTAGGGCAAGATATTCAAGTAGTGTAGTAGATGGGGAGGCCTGCACAGTTAATTTACATTGTTTTTCTAGATTTTGTTTGTAACTTTGCACTGTTGAGGTATAGCCTAAAATACACTGAATATTTTCCATCATTTGATTAGAAATACTTTGATTGAGTAATTCTGCTAATTCATTAGGAGGTAATTCTCGTTTGCTTCCTTGGGGACAGAGTAGAATTTTGATCTTGTTAGGTTGCCAAAGTGCAGTCATTTTCTCTTGCATTTTGGATGGTATATATAAACTAGAATAGGGCTTGGGTATAGGAAAATAATCCTTGAAAATTGAATTGTTGAGAAAATGACTTAGAGGGGCATTTAAAGTCTGAGCACAATGAAAATCATAATTTTTAATATTACCGAAGTGATAGTGTTTTTTATTGTACTTACGAAAAATCATAATCCATTTGGGTTTTAAGAACCAGTCCGCTATTAATGAAGCAGTATTAAAGTTATTTTCAAAATCCAATAATAAATCCCATTTTTTATGTTGTACAACATAGTTGATGTATTTGTGTTCTACAAATACATCAACTAATCCTGAGGATTCAAAAATAGTGCGATTTGATTTTTTTACGATTACTCCAAGTTTAGCATTCGGAAACATGGTGCGTAATTGTGCTAAATGTGCAGTATGCACAGTAGCATCACCAATTGCGTAGCCCAAAGGTCGTAACAAAATAGAACGGATTTCTTGAATAGAGAGTTTATGTATCGGTTGTTTTTGCCGATTTGGCAATAAATATGTTAATAGTTTCTTCATAATTGATAATGCCAATATAAATAGTACTTAAATCTTATACATACTGAGTGATAAAACTAAAAATAATGAAAAAGACAACATTTTTTCGCTATTCAGTAGAAAAAACAGGCGTTTAATGCCGTTATCTCAAATTAGGTAGCTTTACTCACTTCTAAACGTTCAAAACGTAAAATATGGCGTTCGAGGCGGCGAAGTAATAGGGTGGCAATGCCCGTAATAACCAGATAAATTAATCCAGCAATGCCATAAATGCTGATGGCATCATATTCTGTGCCATACAGTTGTCGAGCGTATCCCATAATATCCAAAATAGTAATAGTAGAGGCTAAAGATGTACCTTTAAAAACCAAAATAATTTCATTGGTATAAGAAGGTAATGCACGTTTTAGGGCATAGGGAATTAAAATTTTTAAGGTTTGTAATCGATTTAAACCGAGTGCGGCACAGCTTTCCCATTGACCTTTTGGAATGGCTTTGACCGCACCATGAAACAATAGCGTAGAATAAGCTGCACTGTTTAAGGCTAAGGTGAGCATGGCACAAAACCAGGCATTAGAAAGCAAAAACCATAATGGGCTATCAACAATCCATTGGAATTGTCCTGGGCCGGCATAAATTAAGAAAAATTGAACTAAAAGCGGTGTACCGGTGAATAAAACTAAGTAAAAATTGACCGCACTTTTGACAATGTTATTTCCTAATGAGAGTAAAAAAGTCAATAGTAAGGCTAAAATAAAGGCAATCGTTAAAGAGACTGCTGTTAGTGCTAAACTTGTAGGGATACCCTGAGCGATAACGGAAAAATAATCTTGAAACATTAATGTAGTCCTCGCTCAAAACGTGTGAAACGCACTTCTAGTTTTCGAATAAACACTTGGCTGATTAGTGTGATACATAAATAAATTAAGGCTGCCAAGCTATACCAAGTAAAGGGCTGATGTGTCGTGGTATTGATTAAATCAGTTTGACGCATTAAATCATTGACACCGATTAATGATACCAGTGCAGTATCTTTTAGTAAGACAAGCCATTGATTGCTTAAGCCCGGTAAGGCATGTCGCCAAACTTGTGGTAGGATAATACGTAAAAAAGTGTATGGGCGATTTAATCCTAATGCAGCACCGCTTTCCCACTGTCCGAGGGGGATTGCCTGAATTGCACCTCTCAGCGATTGTGAGGCATAGGCAGCGAAAATTAGGGATAAGGCAAATACGCCACAACTGAACGCACTAAATTCGACATAAACACCGGTGATTTTTTCAATCAGTTCGGAGGAACCAAAATAAATCAATAATACAACAACAATTTCCGGTAAGCCACGCAAGAGGCTGACGAAAATGCTGATAGGGTGACGAATAAAAGCCTGTTTGTTCATTTCCAAGGCAACAAAAATCAAGGAAAAGAGCAAGCCGACGATGAGGGAGCAAACCGCCAACCCTAAGGTTATTAAGGTGGCGGAGTAGATTAGAGGGAGATAATCAACGAACATAGATTATTTTGCAGTCATCCATTTATCATAGATTTTTTGGTATTCGCCATTGGCTTTGATGGTTGCCAGGCCTTTATTTAATTGTTCGAGAAGCTCTTTATTTTTTAAGTTGGTAGCAATACCTAAGCCGTTTCCAAAGTAATTTTTATTCGTTACTTTCTCTCCAACAAAGGCTAAGTTTTCTTCTTTACTTAACATATCGGCCAATACAGCAGTATCACCAAAGATAATGTCGATACGGCCGTTTTTTAAATCCAATACGGCATCTTGTAAAGATGCATAGGATTTTGGAGCATATTGTTTTGCTTCAGCAACAATATATTGTTGGAAGGTTGTACCATTTTGTACGCCGACATTTTTTGCAGAAGCTAAATCTGTCTTACCTTTTACTGTGATGAAGCTGGCTGAGCTGTCGTAATAAGGATCGCTGAATAAAACTTGTTTTGCACGGGCTTCGGTAATATCCATTGCGGAAATAACCGCATCAAAACGTTTTTGTTTTAACCCTTGGATTAAAGCATCAAATGCATGACTTTTAAATGAGCAGTTTGCTTGAATTTCTTTACAAATTGCATTGGCAACATCTACATCGAAGCCGATGATATCACCTTTTTCATTGGTTAATTCAAAAGGTGGATAGCTTGGCTCCATGGCAAAAGTAATGTCTTTGGCTTGAGCTGCCATTGTAGTTCCTGCGATTAATGTAGCTAAGAGTAGTTTTTTCATTGTTGTGTCCTCTTTAGTTGTTATGAGTTATTCTGAATGGGATAAATATTGTTTAAATTGTTCGGTTTGTGGATATTCAAAGCAACTGCTATCGCCACTTTCGATGATTTTTCCTCGTTCCATATAAACCACTTTGGTCGCTATTTTACGTGCCATTGAAACTTCATGGGTAACAATTACTTGGGTAATACCGGTTTCCTGTAATTCTTGAATAATCGAAATTATTTGTGCTGTAATTTCCGGATCTAATGCAGCGGTTGGTTCATCAAATAACAAAACGGAAGGTTTCATCATTAATGCACGAGCAATCGCGACACGCTGTTGTTGTCCGCCGGAAAGTTGTAGAGGAAAACGATCCGAAAATTCATTTAAACGCAATCTTTCCAATAATTCCAATGCTTGTGTTTTTGCAGTTTGTTCATCTAAGCCTAAGATTTTCATTGGGGCTTCGATCAGATTTTGCATAACGGTAAAGTGTGGCCATAAATGATATTGTTGGAAAACCATCCCAACATTTTTCCGTAATTGTAAAATGTGCTTTGGATTGGTTTTTTCCGACAAATTAAAAGTAGTATTAGCGATAGAAAGTTGTCCTGATTGTGGCACTTCCAACAAATTAAGTGTGCGGATCAGCGTACTTTTTCCTGCACCGCTTGGGCCAAGCAATACTACGGTATCACCTTCTTCTGCAGTGAGATTAATATCAAATAAGGCTTGTGAGTTACCGTAAAAAAAATTTAAATTCTGAACACGAATTGTCATTGTATTGGCTATTCTTGATTTGACTAAATTGCAAATATATTACATTTTTCTGCATAAGTATGCAATATAAAAAGAATTTTACGCATAAAAAATCCCCGAATGAATTCGAGGATGTTAAAAAGTGCGGTCAGTTTTAGCTGAAATTTATTTTGCCATTTCAAATTCAATTAACATCATCAAAATATGAATGACTTTAATATGGATTTCCTGAATGCGATCGGCGTAGCGGAAATGTGGTACGCGGATTTCAACATCGGCTAATCCGGCCATTTGTCCGCCGTCTTTGCCTGTCATGGCGATGACTTTCATGCCTTTTTCTTTAGCTGCTTTGATTGCATTGAGTACGTTTTTTGAGTTGCCGGAAGTAGATAAACCAAAAAGCACATCGCCTTTTTGCCCAACGGCTTCTACATAACGTGAAAAGACATATTCATAGCCGAAATCGTTACTTACACAGCTCAAATGGCTTACATCGGAAATTGCAATCGCAGGATAGCCGGGGCGGTTTTCCCGATAGCGTCCGGTGAGTTCTTCGGCAAAATGCATTGCGTCACAATGAGATCCGCCGTTACCGCAAGAAAGTACTTTACCCCCTTGTTTGAAACTGTTTGAAATTAATAAAGCCGCTTGTTGAATAAGTTTAATGTTATTTTCATCTTTGATGAAGCTGTCTAATACTTGTTGAGCTTCAAGTAATTCATTTTTAATTTGTTGTAAATACATCGATTTTTCTCCTTATCAAAAATATCGCTCGCCAATTTTATAATATTCCCTTTTATTCACCAATGTTTTTCTTTACAATTCGCCCAAAGGACATATAGAAGGTTGAGTAAAATGAGAAAAATTTTAACCGCACTTTGGGGCATTTCTGTCGCCACATCAGCTTTTTCTGCAACAGAAGGCTATAAGGACATTAAATTTGGTATGACGATGGAACAGGTGCAAAAGAGCCAATTTTGCCAATCAAAATGGCAGGTAGCAAGCCCTGATATTTATATTTGCGATAGTTATCCGTTTTTTTCCGGGAATACGACCGCAGCAGTAAATTTTATTCATAAAAAGGTACATTCCATCAGTTTGGTAATGGAACCCAAGTTGGCCAAGGAATTGATTGCAAATTTACATAAAAAATACGGTCAGCCTTTTTTTATGCAAGGTGTAACATTGAATACACCGCCGGATATGACTAAAAACTGGTCGATTATTTTTGATCAAAATAAAATTATTTTAGATCATAATCTCAAGACAGGTTTAATGCTGCATTATGCCAATCGTGAAGTGAAGTATTTGATTGACGATCTTTAAAGAATATATTGAGTTAAAGGAGATATTCAGCTTTTTTGTATGCAAATCTAATAGTGTTATTTGGGTTTTCCCTTATATTTTTCAATATATCTATTGAGTTTTTGCTTAGCAGTTTTGATATTTCCCAAGATTTCGCCTTGTGCGTTTTCTTTAAGACCAAATTTGTAATTTAATATATCTTGCAAAGTGATTATCATCATTGCACAAACTAAATCCTCGCTTTCAATTTTTAGGTGTTCGGCAAGATATTTGATAATATCGGGTGATAAATCAGGGTGATTGAACCAAATTTGTCGCATTGCTGTGGCACAATGCCCTCGCAAAAGATGGATTTCTGCAGATTTTAAAATAGAAAGTAATACATCAATTTCATTTTTATTCCCAAGCCAACCTAAAACAATAATACATTGATATCGAACATTTTCATCCTTGCTGCTCAGAAAATTAGGAATGTATTGAAGCAAATCGTCATTTTTCATCAAACCCAAAATATGGATTACATCAGCAAGAACTGTATTGGGTAAATTGCCGGAATTGGCCTGAATTAAGAGAAATTTAGCTGCATTTTGAGAGCGTTTTGCAAAACCTCGACATAATCTATCGTGAAAAATACCGCTTTCAGTGTTGGCAATAAAATCAAGATGAAGCTGATAGTAGTCTTCACTATCATTATTTAATAAGGTTTTGATAAAATCATTATGTGTTTTAAAAGAGTCAGTTTGTTTTGCTGTTTCAAAAAGAGTCTTCATATTTTTTAGTGCTAAAATTGTATTAAATAGTTATGTTTCTGTTGTGAATATGAATTTTTCTTTGTGGTTGCGGATAAACTGATTTACCAATTCTTCATATAAATGTTCATTTTTAGAGAACAGACTTTCAAGTTCAGCAAAAAGATCCGAATTTTCCTCACCTAATTGATCAAGAATATGTTCTCGCTGTTCTCTGTCAAAGGGAATATCCTCACCAAAAATATGTTGGGATTTTTCCATAATTTCTATTCCGGCGGTAAAGCCAATCATTTTAAACCCGGCTAATGCTTCTTTCCATACAATACCTGTAGAATTTGTCCAAAACTGATAATGACCGCCATTATAAACTTCAGCAAAATACCATTCCATCGCGAAAACATTACATTGCTCGGGAGTAAATTGTGCTAAATCATTTTGGTAGGTTTGATAGTCGTTATAAATATCCACTGACCACCATAAGTGGTCAATAATAGCTATTGGACCTTGTTCTTTTAAAATATTGTCTATATTTTCTAATGTAATGGATATGGACATTTTATGATACTTTACGCTAAGAAGAATGAATGTTTTTCTTTTTGGATACAGAAAGAGGCTCACACCAGTGGGGAAAATTTAGTTAAATTATTTAACCCGTTTTTTAATTTCGCGGACAAATTGCTTTTCATATCCCTGATAACAATCCTCCGTAAAGGTTATTTTCTGCACAAAATCAATATCCGAAAGGTCTCCAATGTACCGAAATGGTACCAATGCCAACATTTTAATGGGTTCATCGCCTATATTTTCGGTATAAACGATGATTTTTTTCAAAATTTCTTTAATTTTATCGCTCAATTCTTCCGAAATGGGCATTTTTTTCAACGAATGCGAGGCAATACAAAGATTGTAAGCGTATTTTTTGATAAATTCTCGGTTTTCATTCATCAAATCAGCTTCAAAACACTCGGAAATGGCTAAAAACGCTTCAAAGGCTTCCACCGATGGCAAATAATCCAATGTGGATAAAGCAAAAGGCGATATTTCATCTTTCTTTTTGGCAAGAGCAATGATTTCTGCAATGCCTTTTTCAAAATAAATGGCAACCACCTCCGCCCAAGTGGCAAAAGGCACGATACGCTCCTGATTGATAGGCAACCAATCGTACATTTTTGCCATTTCACGAAGTGGCTCGGCAAGAGAAACGCACGGTTTCTTTAAAAGTTTGAGCAAATCTTCTACCTCCAATTCATCGTTCTTTTCCAAACGATGGAGTTTCTGAAAAATTTTCTTGACTTCTTCCGCAGTTAGGTTTTGGTTCATTTTTTTCTTTTTTAAGTTGAAGTTTTTTTCTTCTATTTGGATAAAAAAACGCTTTTTTGAAGGAATTTTCTTCTGTTGGTGAGATGCTCTAGCTTATATTTTTATTCTTCCCTTATTTTCTTTATTATCTACTGATTTCCCTACAAAATTAAGGATTTTTAGGATAGTTTATGCAAATTTATCTTTATAATACTTTGAAAAAATTACTCCATTTTCAAATAAAGGGGCGAAAAATTTTTCGTCCCTACATATACGATGTGAGTAATTTATTCCTAGTTAGGGTTACATTAACTCATTGACAATTAACTAATCCACTGATCTTCGCCAAAATTCGGTTTGCGTTTTTCAAGGAATGCGTTACGACCTTCTTTAGCTTCATCGGTCATATAAGCAAGGCGTGTTGCTTCACCGGCGAAAATCTGTTGTCCTACCATTCCGTCATCAGTTAGGTTCATGGCATATTTCAACATACGAATTGACGTTGGTGATTTGGCTAAAATTTCCTGAGCCCATTCGTAAGCAGTTTTTTCCAGCTCGGCATGAGGTACTACGGCATTGACCATTCCCATGGCTTCAGCTTCTCGAGCAGAATAATTTCGGCCTAAAAAGAAGATTTCACGAGCTTTTTTCTGTCCGACCATTTTAGCTAAATAAGCAGAACCATATCCGCCATCAAAGCTAGTCACATCAGCATCGGTTTGTTTAAAAATGGCATGTTCTTCACTTGCTAAAGTTAAATCGCATACGGCATGAAGAGAATGCCCACCGCCAACTGCCCAGCCGTTTACGACGGCAATGACCACTTTTGGCATAAAACGAATTAAACGTTGTACTTCTAAAATATTTAGGCGATGTCTGCCGTCTTCACCCACATAGCCTTGATGCCCGCGTGCTTTTTGGTCGCCGCCGCTACAAAAAGCGTGTCCACCGTCTTTCGGGCTTGGGCCTTCGCCGGTGAGTAATACTACGCCGATTTTAGGATCTTCATAAGCATCATAAAATGCATCATATAATTCAGAGGTGGTTTTCGGGCGAAAGGCATTGCGTACTTCCGGACGGTTGATGGCAATGCGAGCCACTCCACCGCATTTCTTGTAAGTGATGTCTTCAAAATCCACTTCTTGTCCGTTTTTTCGGTTTTTGATGATTGTCCAGTTCATATTTAAGTCCTTTTTGTTGTTTTTTAGTAAAGAGTAAAATCCACTGACAATTGACCGCACTTTGTGGGGAGAGAGAAATATTTCTTTCTGTATTCTCAACTTATGCCATTTTTCCATTTTCAACTTCAAAATAGCCTTTTTCAGCAACGGTAATGCATTCGATATGCGTCTTTGGATCTTCGGTAGCATTTGGGGCGTAGATGGCAATGCCTAGCTGATAACTGGTAAAGCCGACATATTCCTCAATCTCTATTGCCTTATCAAATGCCGATAAGCACGCCAAGCATTCGGCATAGTTCATTTCAGATAAATCCCTTCCGTGAAAATAGACAGATTGCCCTATAAATAGAATGTATTTTAAGCGAAAATCACTATTCATATAGCCCAAAGCGATGCCCTGTTCGAAAAAATCGTTAGTAGATTTCTCAGCGGTTACTACATTTTCGTTTTCTTGGCTGTCGAAATGGTAGCCCTGCAAAATGTGCCGGTTGATATGGTTTCTGTCCATGCCAAATTGCAACTCGCCAACGCCAACAAATGGGGTGATGGTATAAGTCATAAACATTTCCTCTATTATTTAACGATAAATATATCCATACACGAAAAAATAATACAGCAAGGCAATTATAACTAGTGAGCATAAAATGCGGTGTAGTCTAAATAGCGTAATGGCACAAGGTAAGAATATATTATTAGCGAAATTTTTGTATGCTTTCATATGATCTGGGATTTTCTTGACTCGGCGTGTTACCATACGGATCATGAATTCACAAGCCCAAATCATAAAGGCTTGCATAAATAGTAGCTGTGATAGACTGACGATTTCAAGAGCGTGATTAGTAATCGATTTTAATGCTTGTGGGTTTTTCTCCGCAATATTTAACAGAATAAACAATACGACCCAAATCCCAAAATGTAACCGGATTCGTTTGCGGAGCCTAAACGAGAGGGCAACAAAAAGCGTGCCAAGTATAAAAAAGATCATAGGTGTTCCTTATATATTCCATCATTTGCCGCTCAACATTTATCTACAAGCGGTTAATTTTTTCTCTCTTTTTGCAAAAAAGTCAATAATTTCTCTATCACTCTTCAAAATTTCATCCGTAATTCTGAAAACATCAGGTTTGTAATGATGCTGTAATGATTGTTCTCGATCTAAAAACTCCACATCATCAATAGGATACCAAGGCGTTTCATTTGCGTTTAATAGCGTAGTAATAAAGCATTGTTCATTTTCCCATAAACCCAACGGAAAACCTATTTTTCTAGAAATTTCATCGCCTTCAAACTCGCAAATGACCACCAAAGCAATGATTTTCTTTTCTTCTGTATGAGGTTGAATTTCCGCATAATAATATGCCAACGCATCATCGCCCTGATACACAAAACGGGTAAGGCGAATGATATCTTCTCCACAACAATCGCAGGGAATGTAATGTGGATCTTCAAATTCTATTGATAATTTTTCTTGCATTTTCGTTTTTTTAGTCCGTTCTTCTTGATGCTATTCGATTTATTTTACAATCACAATTTCCTTATTCCCCACATAGGTTTTCCGATATTCTTCCGTAATGAGGCCCTCGTTTTTTGCTCCGCTGAACATAAATTGGTCATCGTATCCGGCATTGGTATGGATAAACGCAACAAAGGTGTTGGGGTTTGCATTTGGTAGTTTTTCGCCTGTTTTGAGATAGACGCCGTTTTTATCTTTGATGTAATACTTACTCACCACTTCGGCGGAGGCGTAATCGAGAAGATCTAAGCGTGTTGTTTTGTGGTAGTAATACTTGTCGTCTTTTGCCCAAAATTCGTCTATCGGGACGAAAGTCGCTTTGTTTATGCCCTCCATTTTGTATTGTTGATGGAAAATATGATGCTTATCTGCCGCCCAGTATTCTTTCAGCACGCTAAAGGTATTCGGATCGGCATCTTCTACCACCGCTTCACCAAAGGCAAAAAGATAGACATTATTTTTATCTTTCCAGTAGTATTCGTGCAGTTGTTCGAAACTGTTAGGCTCTGCATTTTTCAATAACCTCCCTCTTAAAAACACGCTATTTTTGTCCTTTGCAAACTCCATTCCCTCTTTGTTAGGGATAGACTTAAATGTTTCAGCATCGGCATTTTCTACAAGGCGGGTTCTATATTCCAATGCCCCACCGTGAAACCACTTGTAATAGACCTTTCCGTCCTTTATTTGGTAATCGTTACAGGCGGTCAGTAGAAAACAACAGAGGGAGAGAATTATTTTTTTCATATGTTAAACCTTTGTATGTAGGTAAGTAAGTCAAAATCCGCAGAAATTTGACCGCACTTTCAGCCTGAGGTTATTTCAGAAAAATTGTTTGAGGGCGTATGTAATACGCCCTATTACGGATTATTGCAAAGAATTCAGCAAATTCATCACAAATTCCAACCGCACTTTGGCTTGTTCTAAATGGCAGTTAAAACGGAATTTAGTTGGACCATCGAATTTGAATACTGCCGGTTGTTGTTTGATGAGTGTTAAAAACTTCATCGGATCAATGTTGGCTTTTGGGTTAAATTCAATAAATCCGCCATTGGCAGTACCGTCAATTTTAATGATTTTGAGTTGTTTGGCGCTAGACCGTATGCGAGCAATTTGCAGTAAATTTTGTGTTGGTTCTGGTAATGTACCGAAACGGTCAATTAGTTCGACTTTTAATTCATTTAACGTGGTGGCATTTTCTGCACCAGCAATCCGTTTATAGAAAGATAACCGCATATTGACATCACCTAAATAATCTTCCGGGATTAATGCCGGTATGCGTAAGTCAATTTCTACTTGTTGTTGGGTCAGTTCGTCCAAACTTGGCTCTCGACCTTCTTTTAAGGCATTTACGGCAGCTTCCAATAATTCAGAATAGAGAGAAAAGCCGATGCTTTCAATTTGTCCGCTTTGTTCACTGCCCAGTAATTCACCTGCACCACGAATTTCTAAATCGTGGGTAGCCAAGACAAAGCCGGCACCGAGATTATCCAGATTTTCCAATGCTTCTAAGCGTTTTACCGCATCTTTGGTCATTGTTTTGGGTGGTGGTGTGAGCAAATAAGCATAAGCCTGATGGTGAGAGCGTCCTACACGCCCACGCAATTGGTGTAACTGAGCCAAGCCGAAATTATCTGCCCGTTCAATAATAATGGTGTTGGCGGTTGGCACATCAATACCGGTTTCAATGATAGTAGAACAGACGAGCAAGTTAAAACGCTGATGATAAAAATCCGACATCACCCGTTCCAATTCACGTTCCCGCATTTGCCCGTGTCCAATAATGACTCGAGCTTCCGGAATAAGTGCGGTTAGTTTTTCGGCCGTTTTTTCAATAGTGGCCACATCATTATGCAAATAATAGACTTGTCCACCACGCAAGATTTCACGCAATACAGCTTCTCTAATGAGATTGTCGTCCGTTTGGCGTACAAAAGTTTTAATACTCAAACGGCGTGCCGGGGGCGTGGAAATAATGGAGAGATCCCGAATACCGTTCATTGCCATATTTAATGTTCGAGGTATTGGCGTAGCAGTGAGCGTTAAAATATCAATATTAGCTCGTAACTGCTTGATTTTTTCTTTTTGTTGTACGCCGAAACGGTGTTCTTCATCAATAATCAATAAACCAAGATCCGCAAATTTTACATCAGATTGAATCAGTTTATGTGTTCCGATTAAAATATCTACTTTACCTTCTGCCACATCGCTCAGAATCTGTTTTTGTTGTTTAGTTGTTTTGAAACGGGAGAGAACTTCCACATTCACGGGGAGATTAGCAAAGCGGTCACGAAAATTTTCGTAATGTTGTTGGGCAAGTAAGGTGGTTGGCACTAAAACCGCCACCTGTTTGTGGTTCATTACGGCTAAAAATGCTGCGCGCATGGCTACTTCGGTTTTGCCGAAGCCTACATCGCCGCAGACTAAACGATCCATCGCTTTGGCTTGGCACATATCGGAAATTACCGCATTAATGGCCATTTGCTGATCCACGGTTTCTTCAAAAGGAAAGGTGTTGGCAAAAGCACGAAATTCTTCTTTATCGTATTTGAACGCAAATCCTTGTTTGGCTTCCCGTTGTGCATAAACGTCTAACAATTCGGCGGCTACATCTCGCACTTTTTCTGCCGCTTTATTGCGAGCTTTTGCCCAAGCGTCACTGCCTAATTTATGCAATGGGGCATTTTCATCGTTGCCGCCCACATAGCGGCTAATTAAGTGTAAGGCTGAGACAGGTACATAGAGTTTTGCCTCATTGGCATAAGTGAGAAGCAGATATTCCGCTTTGACACCGGCATTTTCTAAGGTAATCAAGCCACCATACCGCCCAATGCCGTGTTCTAAATGGACGACTGCTTGTCCGATTTTTAATTCTGCCAGATTTCGAATCAATGTATCAGGATTAGCTGATTTGCGTTTATCCCGTTGGCGTTGTTGCACCCGTTCGCCCAATAATTCGGTTTCACAAATAACCGCAATTTTGACCGCACTTGAGGATTCGATAATAAAACCATGCTCTAAGTCACTGATAAATAAGCTGAAATGTTGCTGTTCCGCTTCTTGTAAAGATTTAATGGCTTGTGGTTTTAATTTCATTGGAGCGAGTAAATCCAATAAGGTCTCACGTCGGCCTTCGGTTTCCACCGAGAACAGAATTTTGCCGTCAAATTGTTCGATAAATTGACGTAATTGTTGCAAGGGTTCTTTTTGCTGGGATTGAATTTTGATTTCGGGTAAAGGCGATACTTTAAGGTTTTGTTGCCCCACAGAAGTGCGTTTGATCCCATCCATTTTCAGCGTAATACGTGGATATTGCTTAAAAGTGCGGTTGATTTCTTCAATGTTTAGCCACAATTTTTCAGGTGCTAATAGCGGACGCATAGGATCAACACTGCGGTTATCAAAACGCTGTTGAATATCTTGAGAAAAGCGCTCGGCATTGGCTTGATTAAATTCGTGATCGATAAATAACGTATTTGGCGGCAAATAATCAAACAAGGTTGCCATTTGTTCAAAAAATAAAGGTTGCCAATATTCAATACCGGAAACTAACATACCTTTTGATACCTGTTGATAAATATGTTCCGGATCACGGCGTATTTCGCCAAAATGCTCACGGAAAGCGGTACGGAAAAATTCAATGCCCTTACTGTCTGTAGGAAACTCGTGAGCAGGGAGCAAATTAATTTGTTCTATTTCTTGGAGCGTGCGTTGATTATCCACATCAAAGGTGCGAATAGAATCAATTTCATCATCAAAAAAATCCAAGCGAAAAGGCTCCATGCTGCCCATTGGATAGAGATCTAACAAACTGCCACGTACGGCAAATTCACCATGTTCCAATACTTGTTCAACAGCTCGGTAGCCGGCATTTTCTAATTGCAAACGCAACTTTTCAATATTCAGTTGATCGCCTTTTTTAATCAATAATACATTCTGTTGTAAAAAAGACGGGGGACAGACCCGTTGCATTAAGGTTGAAATAGGGAGTAGTAAAATCCCTTTTTTAGCATGCTGGAGATAAAATAACGCACTTAAACGTGTTGAGATAATATCTTGATGTGGAGAAAAAGCATCATAGGGCAAGGTTTCCCAATCAGGGAAGAAACATACCTCTTGCGATTGAATTTGTTTTAATACCTGTTCTAAACGTACCGCACTTTTGGTGTCCGGTGTTACCACCAATGTTAATCCGGCATGTTGTTGAGCAATTTCTGCAATAGCAAGACAATCAGAGCCAATAAGTACATTACCGAGGATCTTGTGATCATTAGCTCGTGTCGGTATATTCAGTTGAAAGTAATTTGTGGTCATAAAAGTGCGGTTGATTTTTTACTGTGTTTTGAATGGGGCTTAGTTTAATGAAAAAATACTGATTTGCAAGAAATAGGCTTTTGTTTAACCTGATCTACCTATTGCTTTTTTGGGGTGTTTTTGTAAGATTAGGTTTATTTTTTCTTGGTCGTTAGTTTCATTATGGATAAACTTATAAATAACATAACATAACATAACATAAAAAAAAAAAGGTAAAAACCCTCACACTGCACAACACAACACAACACAACTATGTTATTAGTTTGAACAATGCTCAAGATCGGCGTTCTGCCATTCTTAAAGAATTTGCTAAACAAGATATTCCTTTCTCTTTTTTTGATGCAATTACACCGGATTTAATTGAAATAAAATGTCGTGAATTTGGTATGGATTTTTCCAAAAGTTCTCTGACAAAAGGTGAAATTGCTTGTGCGTTGAGCCATTTTTCTTTGTGGCATAAAATGGTAGTGGAAAATTTAGATTATTTATGTATTTTCGAGGACGATATTTATTTAGGTGAAAATGCAGCAATTTGTTTTAATAATACTTATATACCGGAATATACACATATTTTGAGATTTGAAAAATGTTTGGATAGAGTAGGAATGAAGAAAGAAGTATTGGGAACAGTTGCGGATCGTAAAGTACATCGTTTAATCAGTAAACATTGTAATACCGCAGGCTATTTAATTACGCAATCAGGTGCACGTTATTTAATTGAACAATTTCAAAAAGACAATTTTTTAGAACCTTTTGATTGTATTATGTTTAATACATTTTTACGCAAGAAAGATTATTATGTTTTACAGCTTAATCCAGCGGTTGTTATGCAAAGTACAGAGTTTGAAAGTGGTTTGCAATCAGAGAGGAAAAAACAATCGGAAATGGTAAAGAGAAAGGATATTTGGGATAGTATGAGGAAAGAATATTATCGTTTTAAATCTAAATTTGGGAGAATGCCGTTAGATTTTAAATAGTCATCAGAAAATAAAAATGCGGTTTAAAATAACCGCACTTTATTCATTTTAGATTTTGTTATTAAGCGTAGTACATTTCAAATTCTACCGGGTGTGGTGTCATATTTAAACGTTCGACTTCTTTGCGTTTAATTCCAATAAAGGCATCAACAAATTCTTTACTGAAGACATCGCCTTGGGTTAAGAATTCATAATCTTCTGCTAAGGCATCTAAAGCTTCACCTAAGGAAGCGGCGACTGCCGGAATATTTTTTAATTCTTCCGGTGGAAGATCATAGAGATTTTTATCCATAGCATCACCCGGATGGATTTTGTTGATTATGCCGTCAAGGCCGGCCATTAACAAGGCTGCAAAGCATAAATAAGGGTTCGCCATTGGATCCGGGAAGCGGGCTTCAACACGGGTTGCTTTCGGACTGGTGACTGCCGGAATACGGATAGATGCAGAACGGTTGCTGGCAGAATAGGCCAATAGTACAGGTGCTTCAAAGCCAGGAACTAAACGTTTATAAGAATTAGTAGTTGGGTTGGTAAAGGCGTTTAGGGCTTTTGCGTGTTTTATGATGCCACCGATATAATAAAGCGCAGTTTCAGAAAGTCCGGCATATTTATCGCCCATAAACACGTTTTTGCCGTCTTTGCTTAAAGACATATTACAGTGCATACCTGAACCATTGTCACCGGCGAAGGGTTTTGGCATAAAGCAAGCGGTTTTGCCGTGTTCTAGAGCAACGTTTTGCACGACATATTTATAAATTTGGGTTTCGTCAGCTTTTAGGGTTAAGCTATTGAATTTTGTAGCAATTTCATTTTGCCCTGCGGTGGCTACTTCGTGATGGTGTGCCTCGATAACTAAGCCCATCTCTTCTAAAATCAAGCACATTTCAGAACGAATGTCATGGGCGTTATCAATAGGTGAAACGGCACAGTAGCCTCCTTTTTTCAATGGACGATAGGCGTTGTTGCCGTTTTCGAATTTGCGGTTAGTATTCCACATGGCTTCTACATCATCGATACGGTAAGAAACATTGTTCGGCTCGGTAGAGAAACGCACGTCGTCAAAAAGGAAAAATTCAGGTTCGGGACCAAACATGACACTATCTGCAATCCCGGTAGATTTTAAATAATTTTCCGCACGGATAGCGATAGAACGTGGATCACGGTCATAGGATTGCATTGTATTTGGGTCGTAAATGCTACAGCGAATTGACAGGGTAGGAATTTGAGCGAAAGGATCAACGACGGCAGTTTCGGCAATCGGCATTAACAGCATATCTGCTTTGTTAATGGCTTTCCAGCCTTCAACAGAAGATCCGTCAAACATTTTTCCTTCCTCAAAGAGATCTTCTAAATCGTCAGCAACTAAACTCACCGGTAAAGACACCCCGTGTTCTTTTCCTTTAATATCAGTAAAGCGCAACAGTACAAATTTTATGTCATTTTCACGAATAAGTTTAGCAACGTGGGCAATTGCGGTAGCATTGGTCATTTGGGAGTTATCCTAAGGTTAAGTGATCATTTGAGATTGCCATTCTATCTTATTTTATGCGGATATTTCATCTCTTTTTTAATAATTATTTAATAGCGTGAAATGCCGGAATGTTGTATAATTCGCCGCCTTTTGTTGCCTTTTGATGAAGAATTAAGCAAAAGTGCGGTAAAAATTTAATGATTTTTTAAACTTAAAAATAAGATAGTTCAATGGCAGATTTTGATATTAATAAATTGCGTAATATCGCAATTATCGCACACGTGGATCATGGTAAAACCACCTTAGTTGATAAACTTTTAAAACTTTCCGGTACGTTGGAAAGTTCTCGCAGTGGTGAAGATGATGAACGGGTGATGGATTCCAATGATTTGGAAAAAGAACGTGGCATTACGATTTTAGCGAAAAACACCGCAATTAACTGGAATGATTATCGTATTAACATTGTAGATACGCCGGGACATGCCGATTTTGGTGGTGAAGTTGAACGTGTGCTTTCTATGGTGGATTCGGTGTTGCTGGTGGTAGATGCCTTTGACGGTCCGATGCCACAAACCCGTTTCGTAACGCAAAAAGCCTTTGCTCACGGGTTAAAACCGATTGTTGTGATTAACAAAGTGGATCGACCGGGAGCCCGTCCTGATTGGGTTGTAGATCAAGTATTTGATTTATTTGTGAATTTAGGTGCAACAGACGAACAATTAGACTTCCCAATTATTTATGCTTCTGCATTAATGGGGGTAGCCGGTCTTGATCACGAAGCTCTTGCTCCTGATATGACTCCGTTATTTGAGGCGATTGTGAAGCACGTTCAGCCGCCACAAGTGCAACTTAACGAGCCTTTCCAAATGCAAATTTCTCAGCTTGATTACAACAACTATGTTGGCGTAATAGGTATTGGCCGAATTAAACGCGGCGCAGTAAAACCAAATCAAGCCGTAACCATTATTGACAGTCAAGGTAAAACCCGTCAAGGTCGAGTAGGGCAGGTTCTCGGGCATTTAGGTTTACAGCGTTATGAAACAAGCACCGCTTATGCAGGGGATATTATTGCAATTACCGGTTTGGGCGAGTTGAATATTTCCGATACGATTTGTGATATTAACGCTGTAGAAGCTTTACCCGCTTTGACGGTTGATGAGCCGACAGTAACTATGTTCTTCTGTGTAAATACTTCCCCATTCTGTGGAAAAGAAGGGAAATACGTGACTTCACGTCAAATCTTGGAACGTTTGAACAAGGAACTGGTACATAATGTTGCATTGCGAGTGGAAGAAACGCCTAACCCGGATGAATTCCGCGTTTCCGGCCGTGGTGAATTACACCTTTCCGTATTAATTGAGAATATGCGTCGTGAAGGCTATGAATTAGCGGTATCTCGTCCAAAAGTGATCTACAAAGAAGTCGATGGCAAAAAACAAGAACCCTTTGAACAAGTAACGATCGATATTGAGGAACAACATCAGGGGGCTGTAATGGAAGCCTTAGGCATGCGTAAAGGCGAAGTGAAAGATATGATCCCAGACGGTAAAGGTCGTACTCGTTTAGAATATGTTATCCCAAGTCGTGGCTTAATAGGCTTCCGTAATGAATTTATGACTATGACATCAGGAACAGGTTTGTTGTACTCTACTTTCAGCCATTATGACGATATTAAAGCAGGCGAAATCGGCCAACGTAAAAATGGCGTGTTAATTTCCAATGCGACAGGTAAAGCTTTGGCTTATGCGTTGTTCGGTTTGCAGGAACGCGGAAAACTCATGATTGATCATGGTGTGGAAGTGTACGAAGGGCAGATTATTGGTATTCACAGTCGTTCTAACGATTTAACCGTAAATTGCTTGCAAGGTAAAAAATTAACCAATATGCGTGCGTCAGGTAAAGATGATGCTATCGTATTAACCACACCGGTGAAATTTAGCCTCGAACAAGCTATTGAATTTATTGATGATGATGAATTGGTTGAAGTCACTCCAACATCTATTCGTATCCGTAAAAAATTATTGACTGAAAATGATCGCAAACGTGCAAGCCGCACGACAACGAGTACCAGTACGCAATAATTATAAAATGCAGTAAAAATTAACCGCACTTTTAGCCTTAAGGAAGAAAGTGCGGTATTTTTTTCATTATTTTTTATGATGATAGATTGATATTCCTTAGATTTTTAGCAGCATTTTAGTAAATTTATGCTAAAATCGTTAAGAATTATGTCAATAAAACTTTGTCAAAATTGACCGCACCTTGAGGCTCACAAATGAACGACCAATTAGAACTTATTAAATCTTCTATTAAATCTATTCCAAATTATCCGAAAGAAGGAATTATTTTCCGTGATATTACCAGCTTGACCGAAGTGCCGACGGCTTTTTCTGCAGTGGTAAAACTTATTGCGGAACAGTATAAAAATAAAGGGATTACAAAAATTATCGGTACAGAATCCCGTGGTTTTATTTTTGGTGCACCAGTGGCAGTTGAGTTGGGATTGCCTTTTATTTTGGTGCGTAAACCGGGAAAATTGCCTCGCGAAGTAATTGCACAAGATTATTTGTTGGAATACGGTTCGGATTGTTTGGAAATTCATATCGATGCCATTCAAAAAGATGATAATGTATTGATTATTGATGATTTATTAGCTACCGGCGGTACTGTAGAGGCTTGTATCAAATTGGTACAACGTTTGGGTGGTGAAGTCAAAAATGCAGCTTTTGTTATTAGTTTACCGGAATTAGGTGGAGAAAGCCGGCTACGCAGTTTAGGTGTAGAGCCTTTCACCTTGGTGGATTTTGAAGGCCACTAAACTGAATTAAAGGATTAGGCGTGAGTTATCAAGTGTTAGCCAGAAAATGGCGACCAAAAAATTTCAGTGAAGTTGTGGGACAAGAGCATATTTTGACCGCACTTTCCAACGGTTTGAGAGAAAACCGTTTGCATCATGCTTATCTTTTTTCTGGTACTCGAGGTGTAGGAAAAACCTCTATTGCCCGTTTATTTGCTAAAGGCTTGAACTGTTTGCAAGGAGTGACCGCAGATCCTTGTGGCGAATGCGATCATTGTAAGGCAGTTGATGAAGGTCGTTTTATTGATTTAATTGAAATTGATGCAGCTTCCAGAACTAAAGTGGAAGACACTAGAGAATTACTCGATAACGTGCAATATAAGCCGGTACAAGGACGTTATAAAGTATATTTGATTGATGAAGTTCATATGCTTTCCCGTAATTCTTTCAATGCCTTGTTAAAAACATTGGAAGAACCGCCGGAATATGTGAAATTTTTGTTGGCAACCACAGATCCACAAAAATTGCCGATGACGATTTTATCTCGTTGTTTGCAGTTTAATTTAAAAGCCCTTGAACAGGAACAAATTAGCCGTCATTTGGCAAAGGTACTCAACCAAGAACATATTCCGTTTGAACAGTCTGCGTTGGAAAAATTGGCGAAAGCGGCACAAGGGAGTTTGCGTGATAGCTTGAGTTTGACTGACCAAGCTATTGCGATGTCTAATGCGAATATTACCAGTGATGTAGTAAATGCCATGCTGGGTTTACTTGATGAACAGCAACCTATTGAGATTGTGCAAGCCTTACATCAAGGTAATGGTGAAAAATTGATGGCATTAGTACAAACAATTGCAGAAAAAGGATCGGATTGGGAGCAGTTGTTAATTGAAGTCGGCGAATGTTTACACCATATAGCCATGCAGCAATTATTACCAAGTCCTTCTCAATCGGATACTCAAATCGGCTTTTTGGCGAAGCATATTTCTCCTGAAGATGTACAATTTTTCTATCAAACAATGTTGATTGGCCGCAAAGAATTGGCATTTTCTCCTAATCGGCGTGTTGGCGTGGAAATGACCTTGTTGCGTGCGTTAGCGTTTCACCCAAAGCAACTAAAAAACGCTGAATTTCAGGCTCGATTAGCGGAAACTGCAGTTAAAAAAGCGGATGTTTTAGTAGATATTCCTGTGGTAGAACCTCAAACAGTAAAGGATAAAGGCGGATTAGCAATAGTAACGCAGTCTGTAACAACACAAAATTTGGATAGACAGAAAGAAAATGCTTCACCTGCATTGAATGCATTGCAACAGTTGCAAAAATTACGCTCACAATCAACAACACAAAAAAAAAATACTGACTTAAGTGTACCTGTCACAGAGCTGCCCATTGTTTCATTACAACCCCAAAAGCAAGTTCACTCGGATTTAATTGATCGTTTTGCCAACCTTGCCACATCCATACAAACAGTAGAAAAACACACAGAAAGTGTTACTCAGATGCCTTCTGTAAGTATTCCTTCGGAAAACATAAGTAGAGTTCAACATTTATCTGAAGAAACAGCTCCTGAAAACTCTAATGTTTTTGTCAATGAAGAGGAAGAGAATATTCAGGAAACAGAAATTTCTGCTGAAAATTACCAATGGGAATGGATTAATCCGGAATTAGCGAACGAGGAAGTGGGCGTTCGCCCGTCAGATATTAAACAGGCTATCTTGCAGGAAAAAACACCTGAAGTGATAGCTAAAGTGATTGCCTTGGCCGAGCAACAGGACGATTGGACGAAAATCGTGGGCGCATTGCATTTAGATCAGTTGCGTTTAGTCAAACAACTTGCTCTCAATGCAGTTCTATTGGAAAAAAACGGCAATTATCTCAAATTAGGTTTGCGATCTAATCAAGCTCACCTTAATCGGGAAAATGCGCAGGTCAGTTTACAACAGGCATTGAGTGATTATTATCAACACTCGATTGAATTAGATATTGTGTTGGAGGACAGCGAGCAATATCAAACACCGCTAGAACATCGTCGTGTGATTTATCAACAGCTTAGTGAACAGGCCAGCCTTGATTTACAACAAGATCCACAATTGGAATTGCTTAAAAGACATTTTGATGCGAAGTTGGATCTCAGTTCTATCCGACCGGTTTAAAAGAGTAGGGCTGAATCTTAGGTGTGGTTAATAATTCAAATAAACCGGCAAGTTCAGTTTATTTGAATTATTGGCTCCATATTGTGTATAGGAGCCTTAATCGTATTATTTCCCAAGTTGGTTAAGTTGCATTTGATAAGTTGCATTCAACTCACCAATCCATTGGTTAAGTCGCTGAGAGCTATAACGTTGCTTTTCTGCCAATGTTGGGGTAAAAACCACATCATCACGTTTCATTTCTAAAATCGCTACGGTTAAAGCATTTGCTTCAGTATTTCCAATCTCTTGAATTTCATACCGCACTTTTATGTCTTTTTCACTACCGCTATTTGTAATTGTTGTCCATTCTGTTTGAATGCGGTTGCCTTGAACGCTGAATGTAATTCCTTGTTCGCTTAAAAGCCGTTGAATTTGTTGTAAGTTATATACGTTTTTCTTTTGTGCATCATATACAATAGAAGCACGCTGGCCATCAAATTGTGCTGTGGAGTCGCTAATAATTGCCATTGGTAGTACAGGAGGGCGAATATCCATTGCTTCGCCTTTGATAATCTTACTTTGTGGAATATGAAAGGTCATATCTTGTGGCGGCAAATTAACCCCGCCTGTTTGTAATGTAGCAAAATGCCCTTCATATTCTTGTTTAGTGTAAGTATCATTAGCTAATTTATCGTTTTTGCTGCTACAACCTGCTAAGGTGAATAACATTAATGTCATAGCTAATTTTTTCATTCCAATATCCTTGTTAAATATTAAGTTTTGATTTCGACAGTATAAAATGAAAAAAGTTTAGCCCCTAGAGCTAAACTTTTGTTTAAGTGCGGTCAAAATTATAAGAGTTTTGCTGCCTTTAATGCGGCTAGAATAACCGATTGGCCATTTTCACTCAGCACTGTTAAAGGTAAACGCAATACCGGTTCTTTGATTAAACCCAATTTATAAGCAGCCCATTTTACCGGAATTGGGTTGCCTTCAATGAACAAATCACGGTGTAAAGGCATTAGGCGTTGGTTGATTTCATTGGCTTCATCAAATTTACCTGCCAATGCCAATTGATACATTTTCGCCATATCCGCTGCAGCTAAGTTGTTGGTGACAGAGATGGAACCTTGTCCACCTAATGAGACACTTTCAATACCCGTTGCATCATCGCCACTTAAGAAAATAAAGTCTTCACCGGCTAATTCTTTGATCAATTTCACTCGACTTAAATCTCCGGTAGCTTCTTTCACACCCACGATATTTTTGATTTTTGCCAATCGACCTATAGTTTCAGGTTTCATATCACTGCCGGTACGTCCCGGCACATTGTATAAAATTTGAGGCAAATCGGTGCTTTCAGCAATTGCTTTAAAATGCTGATACATACCTTCCTGTGTCGGTTTATTGTAGTAAGGAACGACAGAAAGACAACCTGCAACGCCACTATTGTGGAGCAATTTAGTCATGGTAATGGCTTCACTGGTGGAATTTGAACCTGCTCCGGCGATTACCGGAATACGACCGTTGGCAAATTCTACGGTTTTTTGGATTACTTTCACATTTTCATCAATGCTAAGTGTCGCAGATTCTCCGGTTGTACCCACAGAAACAATCGCATTTGTACCGGCTTCTACATGAAAATCCACAAGCTTTTTCAAATCGTCATAATCTACTTCACCATGACTGTCCATAGGTGTGATAAGGGCAACGATACTGCCGTAAAATAAAGGAGTTGAAGACATAAAAAACCTCTCTGTATAAAATGATGTGTGCTTGAAATAATTTCTCTAGGATTGCTAAAATATGGCAATTTTGCAAGTATTTTTTCACAAAATTTGTCATTATCGGAGGAAAAATAATGAATTTACCAAAACTTGGTGAAAATGCACCGCACTTTTGTCTGTTAAATCAACACAATGAACAAATTTCCTTACAGCAATTTCAAGGGAAAAAAGTGTTAATTTATTTTTATCCTAAAGCGCTTACGCCGGGGTGCAATACGCAAGCCTGTGGATTGCGAGATGCGAAAAACGAACTGGAAAATTTAGGTGTGGTGATTTTAGGCATTAGTCCGGATAGTCCGAAAAAACTTCTGCAATTTACCGAGAAAAAAGATCTGAATTTTACCTTGCTGGCAGATGAAAATCATCTTGTGGCTGAGCAATATGGCGTATGGGGTGAGAAAAAATTTCTCGGTAAAACCTATATAGGGATTCATCGGATCAGTTTTTTAATTGATGAACAAGGTAAAATTATGCAGATTTTTGATAAATTTAAAACGGGAGAACATCATCAAGTGGTATTAGATTATTTACATTCTTTAAGTTAAAAAATAAGGCTGTTTTAACAGCCCTATTTTTTATTAATTTGCAATGATGTTTAAAGTGCAGAAACGTTCAATTTAGAACCGCCGACGATACGTACACGAGTACCCGGGCGAGCTAATTTTTCATCGTATTTTTGCACAACAACGATTTGTTGGCCATCGTCTTTTTTGATGACGATTTCTAATGAATTAACTTGGCTGGCTTTTTGTTCAATGACACTACCTGCAGCCGCTCCGGCAATAGCGCCAATAGTTGTTGCAATAGCCTGTCCTGTTCCGCCGCCGATAGCGCTTCCGGCAACACCACCTAACACCCCGCCACCTACAGTGCCAACGACACCGGCACTATCTCCTTGTACTTTAACAGGGCGTGCGGAAAGGATTGTGCCGTAAGTAATGGAACGGGCTTCTTTTGCTTGTTCTGCGGTATAGACATCACCACTGAAAAGATCACTGTTTGAACAGCCTGATAAACTAAAACCAGCAATAATTGCTAAGGCTAAAGTGAGTTTTTTCATTTATATTCTCCTATAAAATAAGGAAATAATGTTTTTATTGGCCTGAACGAGCAATCCAAGAACGAGATTTTGTTCTTGAAATATTATCTAATATAGGGCCGTTTTCACTTTGAGTTACACGCACACAAGCGCCAACAGGTAAGTCAGAATCATAAACCTGTGTTACAGAAAAAGTTTCTACGTTACCTTCAGTTGAATGATCACAATTATTATTGCGAATAGTTAATTTTAAGTTATTGCCCTCATAAGCACTGAACAAAATTTGTCCTTTATAAGTACCTTCTTGTGCTTGTTGTGCACATCCGGCTAAACCTAAACTTAATAATGTGGCAAAGGCTAATGTCATTTTTTTCATTGTGATGAAATTCCTATAATTTGTTTAATATGGTAAGGATGAATTTTAATACAAGTATGATTATTGGATTTATCCGCAAAACTCACCGCAATTGACGGATTCGGTAATTGCTCGCCTTCTGCTTTCGGCTCATCTGTCTTGACAGTAAAATTCGGATTATTGTTCCAACCAAATTGCATTAAAATTCGCTCTTCCCAAGATTGCGTTGTTTCCTCTGCAATAAAAGGAAGTACAAGTTCAATATGCTCAAATCCTTCTTTAGGATAAATTTTATTTTTGGGGAAAGGTAATTCGATTACATTGACAGACTGCCCTGCAAAAGTCAAGGGTTCAGTTAATTCAATAAGATAAATAACCCGACCATTAACTTGATTATCGCTCAAAATTCTACCGCACTTTAGTAAAGCTGTCAGCCACTTCTCTGCATCTTTACATAAATTTACTCTTATTGCTAAATGATCGATAAGAAAATCGGCTAAATTAACCTGCATTTTTTCCGCCAACTGAAAAATTTTTTGTTCAAAAGCAGCAAAATCTTCCCAAAGGTTTGGCAAAAGTGCGGTATTTTTTTTAAATAAATCGTGATTTTTACACATTATTTATACTCGTCTTCTTTAATAGAAAAGAAATTCAGGCTATCATACGCCATTATTTTGACAAATCAATTTTATCTTTTTGTTAGCATTATGAATATTCAACAAATTTTAGCGGAAAAAATACAGTCTGCGATGATTG
Source organism: Lonepinella koalarum (assembly GCA_030525745.1). GTDB lineage: Bacteria > Pseudomonadota > Gammaproteobacteria > Enterobacterales > Pasteurellaceae > JAUNED01. The sequence goes on from JAUNED010000012.1 coordinate 46,762, forward strand.
CTGCCGGTGCGGAACAGGGGGTTGAACCTGCGGTGCGTCAATCGGGAAAACCACAATTCGGCGATTATCAAGCCAACGGTATTATGGGAGCAGCCAAAAAATTAGGTAAGAATCCGAGAGAGTTTGCTCAAGCGGTGTTGGAGAAAGCTCAATTTAACGATATGGTAGAGAAAGCCGAAATCGCAGGGCCCGGTTTTATCAACTTGTTTTTAGATAAGCAATGGCTTGCCAAACAAACTAAGTTTGTATTACAAAGCCCGACTTTAGGGATTACTACTGCAAATCCACAAACCATTGTGATCGATTATTCTTCACCCAACGTGGCAAAAGAAATGCATGTAGGGCATTTACGTTCCACTATTATCGGTGATGCGGTGGCTCGTACATTGGCGTTTATCGGTCATAAGGTTATTCGAGCTAACCACGTTGGCGACTGGGGAACCCAATTCGGTATGCTGATTGCCTATTTGGAAAAAATGGAAAACGAACAGGCTTCCGATATGCAATTAAGTGATTTAGAAGCCTTTTATCGTGCAGCCAAAACCCACTATGACAGCGATGAAGTTTTTGCAGAAAAAGCCCGTAATTATGTGGTAAAACTGCAAACTGGAGATGAATATTGCCTGACGATGTGGAAAAAACTGGTGGATATGACGATGTCACAAAACCAGTTAAATTACAATCGATTAAATGTCACGCTGACCGAAAAAGATGTGATGGGAGAAAGTCTTTACAACCCTATGCTTCCTGCTATTGTGTCTGATTTGAAAGCCAAGGGGTTAGCAGTGGAAGACGAAGGTGCATTAGTTGTTTATCTGGACGAATTTAAAAACAAAGACGGCGACCCGATGGGGGTTATCGTGCAGAAAAAAGACGGCGGTTTTCTTTACACCACCACAGACATTGCGGCGGCAAAATATCGTTACGAAACCTTAAAAGCTGACCGTGCCTTAGTCTATTCCGATACCCGTCAAAGTCAGCATATGCAACAGGCGTGGTTGATTACAAGAAAGGCAGGTTATGTACCGGATTCATTCAGTTTGGAACATCATAATTTTGGTATGATGTTGGGTAAAGACGGTAAGCCGTTTAAAACCCGCAGTGGTGATACCGTGAAATTGGCTGATTTATTGGACGAAGCGGTAGAACGTGCGACAGTATTAATTAACGAAAAATCCACCGCACTTTCAGACGCGGAAAAGCAAGCAGTCATTGAAGCTGTGGCTATTGGCTCGGTAAAATATGCGGATTTATCGAAAAACCGAACTACCGATTATGTCTTTGATTGGGATAATATGCTCAGTTTTGAAGGTAATACCGCACCTTATATGCAATATGCTTATACCCGAATTCGTTCTATTTTCAATAAAATTGAGGTAAATTCAACCGCACTTTCAGCCGCTCAAATCGAGCTTACGGACGATAAAGAGCGGGCTTTAGCATTAAAATTATTACAATTTGAAGAATCGGTGCAAACTGTTGCAAAAGAGGGCACGCCACATATTTTATGTGCTTATCTTTATGAACTTGCCGGTGCATTTTCCAGCTTCTATGAGCATTGTCCGATTTTAAATGCGGAAGAAAATCTCAAATACAGTCGTTTGACATTAGCACAACTCACTGAAAAAACACTCAAACAAGGGTTGGATTTATTGGGCATTAAAACCGTAGAAAAAATGTAATTTTCAGTAAAAAGTAAGGAAAAGGAATGAAAAAATCAATATTGGCACTGTTTATTACATCGGCCTTTATACTGACAGGCTGTCAAGAAAAAGAGCTGAAAGCCAAATTAGAATACGCAGAGCGTGATATTACCCATTTAAAAATGGACTTGGAGCGTTCGCAAAGTGAAATGAAAAAAGCCAAAGAGGAGTTACAAACAACTAAAAGTAGTTTGGAAACAACTCAAACTGAATTAAATTCATTTAAAGAACGTTTGCAAAGTACAGAAAATGAATTGAACACGACCAAAGAAAATTTACAACATACGCAAAAATCCCTAGAGGAAAAAACAGTCGCATTAGATCAAATTCAAGCCAAAATACCAAGTTTACCTATAAATCCGGTAACGGTATTTGCTCAGCATGAAAAATTTCAACGTGAAGCCAACGCAGAAAACCAAAACGGCATTAACGAGAGTGAAATCACTTATATGCTGACAGCGGTGGAAACCGGTTTTAATTGGCTGGATAATCTGTTGTATAAAAGCGCTATAGGTGAATTTAAAATTGAGAATAACCTGGAAAAAGCAGCGCAAATTAAAGCAATTGAAAATCCAAAGGAACAATTGACCGCACTTTGGCAATATTTTTATGAATCTGATTTAGGCGAAGTAAAAAATTTTGAGACAAGAGAAAACAGCTATATCAAATCCATTGAATTTATCGGACAACGAGGGAAATTGCTAACCTTTAGTGATTCCACTTATGTTTATCAAGGTGGTGCACATGGTATGTTTGGTACTCGTTATTTTAATATCGACACAGAGAAACAAATATTACTTGGGTTAGACGATGTATTTCCGGCTGAAAAACAAGAGGCGCTCAAAGAAGCACTATGGCAGTATTACGAAGCACATTATGGTGTGAAAGAGAAAGATAAGACATTGACATATGCAGATAAAAACGCATTTTATATCTCGAAAGAATTTTATTTCACCCCTTATGGTATGTATTTTGTTTATCCGCCCTATGAATTAGGTGCTTATGCTCAGGGTGAAATCCAATTGAATTTATCTTGGACTGCCTTGCAAGAATTGATCAATGCAGAATACAGTTGGGTAAAATAATATTCTTATCTTCTTACAGGCGTGGTTATCACGCCTGTTTTTTTCAATAAAATCTAAAAAATACTTCCCTTTTTTTCAAAAAAAGATACTATTAGCACGCTTTAAAAGTGCGGTGAAAATGACCGCACTTTTTTAGTTCGTTTCCAACTTGCTTTTATGCCTTTTCGTTAAATCTAAAAAGCAAGGTAAAAACAAAAAAGCTGAAACGCTTTTTTTAATAAGTAGCGAGTCAAATGCCCCATGACATCTGCTCTTTCAGGAACAGAAAGCTCTGGCTTCTTCGCAAGGCACCCGACTTATTTTTTTCATTTTCTCTTTCAGTAATTAATGAAAGAGAATTCCTTTGAGGAAACTATCTATGACAACACCTGTCAATCCAATCTCACAAGCGACCAACCAATATTATTTAGACCGCCAAGACAAAATGGAGTCTAATGTTCGTAGCTATCCGCGTAAATTACCTCTCGCCATTGCCAAAGCGCAAGGTTGTTGGGTCACTGATGTTGAAGGTAATCAATATCTGGATTTTTTAGCCGGTGCAGGCACGCTGGGATTGGGACATAATCACCCGAAAATTATCGATGCAATTCAAGAAGTCTTAGCAAGTGGTTTGCCGTTGCACACTCTTGACTTAACTACTCCGCTAAAAGATGCGTTTAGTGAAGAATTGCTGTCTTTTTATCCGAAAGATAAATATATTCTACAATTCACCGGGCCATCTGGTGCCGATGCGAACGAAGCGGCGATCAAATTAGCCAAAACCTATACAGGTCGTGGTAATGTGATTGCTTTCTCTGGTGGTTTTCATGGTATGACACATGGTGCATTATCCTTAACCGGCAATCTGAGTGCGAAAAATGCTGTTCAAAACTTAATGGCAGGCGTGCAATTTATGCCTTATCCACACGAATACCGTTGTCCATTCGGTATTGGCGGTGAAGCAGGTGCAAAAGCCGTAGAACATTATTTTGAGCATTTTATTGAAGATGTTGAAAGTGGCGTAGTAAAACCGGCTGCCGTTATTTTAGAAGCCATTCAAGGTGAGGGAGGAGTCGTACCGGCGCCGATTTCATTTTTACAAAAAGTCCGTGAAGTTACACAGAAACACGGCATTTTAATGATCGTTGATGAAGTACAGGCCGGCTTCTGCCGTAGTGGTAAAATGTTTGCTTTTGAACACGCAGGTATTGAACCGGATATTGTGGTCATGTCAAAAGCGGTGGGCGGTAGTTTGCCGTTGGCGGTACTTGCCATCAAAAAAGAATTTGATGCTTGGCAGCCTGCAGGCCATACCGGCACATTCCGTGGCAACCAATTGGCTATGGCAACAGGTTATGCTTCCTTGAAAATTATGCGTGAAGAAAATCTTGCCCAAAATGCCCAACAACGTGGTGACTATCTCGCCTCAGCCTTACGAGAATTAAGCAAACAATATCCTTGTATCGGTAATGTTCGTGGTAAAGGTTTAATGATGGGAATTGACATTGTTGATGAACGCAAGCAGGCAGATCGTACCGGTGCATTTCCGGCGGACAGTGAATTAGCGGTAGCTATCCAAAAAGCCTGTTTTAACAACAAATTATTGTTAGAACGTGGCGGACGAGGCGGTAATGTGGTGCGTGTGCTTTGCGCGGTGAATATTAATCAAGCTGAATGTGAAGAATTTATTAAACGCTTTGCACAATCTATCGAAGATGCCTTAAAAACCGTGCGTGGTTAAAATAGCAATGTCATACGAAAGTATGACGTTGCTTAATCCAAGCCGTTTTATTATGGGGCGGAAAAAAGCCAATATCCGAGTAAAAACCTCTCAATTATTGAGGATTTTATTTCTCGTCTCGATATTCTTGATGATGGTCTAAAACAAGCAGCCCATTTTGGTGAAATAAAAGCTGAACTCATAAAATAGGTAAGTCGATAGAGGAAAATGGTCTACATATTGCGGCTCATGCTCGTAGTGACGGCTTAATTTTAGTGAGTAATAACCTGAAAGAATTTGAGAGAGTATCGGGATTACGTTATGAAAACTGGTTAGAAAAGAGAAAAATAATGTCAAATTTAGCAAAACATAAACAAGCGTTATTTTGTAATGATGTGAATGCCATCGCAGATTACGAAACAGCCATGAAGTCTGCCGTTAATGCGGTGAGTGCTTGGCTAAAAAATGAAAAAATGTATACAGGTGGATCAATCAGACAAATGCGATCCTTAATTAATGGGTTTAATCCAAGTAAAGAGGGAATTGGTGTACAAAAATCCTTGGAAAATTTAGTTGATATATTCTTAAATCCAAGTCTAAAAGTACATCACCCTCATTCTCTCGCCCATTTACACTGTCCGACTATGGTGGCCAGCCAAGTTGCGGAAGTGTTAATTAATGCAACCAATCAATCAATGGATTCTTGGGATCAAAGCCCTGCCGGTTCCATTATGGAAGAACATCTCATTAATTGGTTACGCCAAAAAGCCGGATATAGTGAAGGCACGAGTGGTGTTTTTACCTCCGGTGGCACACAATCCAACCTCATGGGCGTATTATTAGCCCGTGATTGGGCAATTGCAAAACATTGGAAAAATGCTGACGGCTCCGAATGGTCGGTACAACGTGACGGCATTCCTGCTGAAGCTATGCAAAAAATCAAAGTACTTTGTTCTGAAAATGCTCATTTTTCCGTACAAAAAAATATGGCCATGATGGGCATGGGATTCCAATCTGTTGTTACTGTGCCTTGCAACGCTAATGCACAAATGGATTTGACCGCACTTGAACATCAGCTAAATAGCTTGAAAGCAGAAGGCAAAATTGCGGCTTGCGTGGTGGCAACTGCAGGCACTACTGATGCAGGTGCAATTGATGACTTAAAAGCAATCCGCAAGCTTACCGAACAACATGGCGCTTGGTTACACGTTGATGCGGCTTGGGGGGGCGCATTATTATTATCCAAAGATTTCCGCCATTTCCTAGACGGTATTGAATTAACCGACTCCATTACATTGGATTTCCACAAACATTTCTTCCAAACCATTTCTTGTGGTGCCTTCTTGTTAAAAGATCCACAAAACTATCGTTTCATTGATTACAAAGCAGATTACTTGAATTCAGAATACGATGAAGCTCACGGCGTACCAAACTTAGTCGCAAAATCCTTGCAAACCACCCGCCGTTTTGATGCATTAAAGCTGTGGTTTACTGTTGAAGCACTTGGTGAAGAATTATACGCATCAATGATCGATCACGGCGTATATTTAACCAAACAAGTGGAACAATATATTAATGAAACCAACGGATTGGAAATACTTGTACCAAGTCAATTTGCTTCCGTATTATTCCGTGTTATCCCTGACGGCTATCCGACAGAACTTATTGATACACTAAACCAAAATGTCGCCGATGAATTATTTGCTCGCGGCGAAGCCAATATCGGTGTCACCAAAGTAGGCAAAAATCAATCCTTGAAAATGACTACCTTAAGCCCGATTGCTACCTTAGAAAATGTCAAAGCCCTGCTCAATCAAGTATTAGCAGAAGCTGAACGTATCAAAGAAAGCATTGTGCAAGGCACTTACACCCCACCGATTGATTAACCCAAATAAAATAGCGCCATAGGAAATTCTATGGTGTTATTTTTTCTGTGAATTTTAGCGCTAACAGAGGAATTGATTAATTTCTTCCTATGATGTTGGTATTTTCACATAGCAGATTGGTTAATAAAACTTGTGAAATAACCTCATATATTTTATATTAAATAGCACAAAGTGTTACACGAGAGGTATTTTATGTTAGGCAAATTAAGGCAGCAGGGCGGTGCAATGATTTTAACTGTACCGAATGCAATTATAACTCAAATGGGCTGGCAAGTTGGCCATACACTGAACATTAAAACTCAGGGAGATTCCGTTGTATTAAGCCCTACCAAACGTCAGCCAAAGGGGCGAAAACGCATTTCAGAACTGCTTGAAGGCATTAATAAACAAGAAATAGCAGAATTAAATGAGATGATTGCCGATTCGGTAAATTTGATACCTAAAGGGAAAGAAGTATGGTAATGCGCACACCTAAAAAAGGTGAAATCTGGTTGGTTGATCCTGATCCGACAACGGGCAAAGAATTACGCAATCCACACTACTTTATTGTTGTATCAGAACAAGAATTAAATAATGCTTTAGGTGTGGCAATTTGTTGTCCTATTTCTAGCGGAGGTAATTCCGCACGCTCGCAAAGTGTGACAGTAGCCATTGACGGGAATAGCACCAAGTCAGGAAAAATCAGCGGTGTTATTTTATGTCATCAAGTGAGAGCTTTAGATCTAAGTGCCCGTGAAGCAAAATACATGACGGAATCTGAAGATTATTTAATTGATGAAGTTGTGATGAAACTTATTGATTTGATTGATCCGCAGGATGAATAAACTTGCTACGGCTCTGATGCAAAGAGGCGTATTTCAATACGCCCCATAATATTTTCAACCTATTTTGTCACGAGGTTACTTACTCAAACATTCCCCATAACTGTCTGCTGTGAATTGCAGGAAGTCTGTATAAGCGGTTTTGCCTAATTGTACTTTATCTCCCATCGGATCTAAGCGGCCGATATGCACGCCCGTACCTTTCGCCAAGGTTTCAATGACTTTTGGCGTGAATTGTGGCTCGGCAAATAAACAAGAAACCTTGTGTTCTTCGATTTCCTCTTTAATAGTCGCCAAGGTTTTAGCGCCCGGTGCCACTAACGGATTAATCGTAAACGCCCCTGTTTGTTTCAAACCATAGGCATCATTGAAATAACCATAAGCATCGTGGAACACATAAAATCCTTTGTCTTTTAATGGGGCTAATTGCGCTTTAATTTTCTCGCTTTTTTCCGCCAAAGTGCGGTTAAATTCCGCTAAGTTTTGTGCGATTAGGGATTTTTTATCCGGATAAACTGCGGTCAATTTTTCCGCTAATTTCCCTGCGACTACCTGACTGATTTCAGGCGAATACCACACATGCCAGTTAGTGCTTAATTCATCATGGCTGTGTTCTTCATGTTCGTGTTTATGTTCATGTTTGTGAGAATGTTCGTGTTTATGACCATGTTCATGTTTATGGTCGTGATGATGTTCATGCTTATGTGCATGGTGATCTTCTTCATGATCGTGATGATGATGTTCAGCTTTACCCAAAAACGGCTTGATTTCATCAAAATCAGCAATTTCCAACTGCTTTTTCTCATCAAATTGCTCGAGTGTTTTCTCTAAAAAACCGTCCACATCTTCCCCAATCCAAAGCACAATATCAGCCGCTTTCAGTTTTTTTACATCCGCAGGTTTCAAATGATAATCATGTGGCGATGCGCCGGCCGGCACAATAATCTCTACCGGCGTAACATTATCGGCAATGGCTGAGGCAATAAAACCCAATGGCTTAATGGATGTTACCACATTCGCATTTGCCCCCAATGCAAAAGCAACTAACCCGGCCGCCAAACTTGTTTTGATTAATTTAGACATAAAAACTCCTTATTATTAATGCAACAAAAGTGCGGTTAGATTACGCCGATTTTTGCCAAAAATCCATCTTTTTTTTTAATGAAAAATAACAAGGACTCAATAAATAAAGTATCCGATTAAAAAACCCTATTTAATTAATAGGGCTTTATTTTATGATGATATTGTTTTTACCGTAGGGACTAATTCAATATTTAAGGCACTCAAAATTTTAACAATGCTTTCAAAACGAGGTTTTTTACTTGATAGTGTCTGATATAAACTTTCTCTGGCAATATTGGCTTTTTGTGCCAATTCGTTCATGCCTTTCGCTCGAGCAACCGTATTTAATGCTTGAACAAATTCCTCTTCATCACCTTCTCTTAGCACTTCTGCCAAATAAAGTGCAATAAGTTCGTCATTTTTCAAATATTCGGCGGGATCAAATAGTGAGATTTCACCCTTAAATTCTAGATTATTCTGCATTTCTGTCTCCTTGTGTTGATTGATAGTTGCGCCAAAAGGCTTTTGCTGTTGCAATATCTTTTTCTTGATTGTCTTTATGCCCGCCATGAATGATTAAATAAAGTATTTCACCTTTTTGAGCATAGTAAATTCGATAACCTTTATTTATCATTAATCTCATTTCGAAAATGCCATCGCCTAAGGCTTTATAGTCTCCCCAGTTTCCCGATTTTGCGCGCTCTAATCGTCTAATGACAGCGATTTTAGCAATTGGATCTTTCAGTCCGTCTAACCATTGACGAAATTCTTCCGTTTGTTCTATATGATATATTCTCCCCCTCCTTTAATTTTAATTGTAATGTTTCCATTACAGGAAAGCAAACCTTAAATGTATTGCCAAAAATGACTTTACATAAAACTTACACTTTTTAATGGAGATTTTCTCGCTTTTGAACATGATTTTTCATATAATTCCAAATTAATTTCAAATAAAACACTTGACATCAGGAGCTCGAATGTCACAATTTTTAGCAAGCAAGCAAGCAAGCAA
>JAUNED010000041.1 GCA_030525745.1 Lonepinella koalarum
AGGAACCCCGGGTTAAAGGCCCGGGGTTTTTTGTTTTTTTATGTGGCTGGGTTGAGTATAAGTTTGTCCTAACTGTTTTCATTATTATGAAGTGACTATTTGATTCACTATGTGTTATTACTCACTTTTCATGATGCTAATACTTTCAGAGAAAATTGGAACAGTGCTAGTTTTCTTTAGCTGAATAAGATTTGGATTACTTTATCTTATTCAGAATCGCGTTTTTAGATCATTAAGCATGTCTGTAATAACTTAAGTGAGATGAAAAAAGAGTACTGGAGTCTCTTTTTGTTATGGATTTTCTGTAAATAATCAAAAAACATCTAGAATTTAACCGCACTTTATGAAATAATTCGCACCGTCTTTTTTGCCTGTGCAAATTTGACTTAATTGTAATTTAACGACACACACATATCGCCAAGGTCAAATCGGGGTGCCAAACGGTCGGTTTGCTTGATATGTGGAGGCTCAACCCCAACTAAAAAGGAAAATATTATGGCACAAGTTTCTATGCGTGATATGATTAACGCAGGCGTACATTTCGGTCACCAAACTCGTTATTGGAACCCAAAAATGAAACCATTTATTTTTGGTGCTCGTAACGGCGTTCATATCATCAATTTAGAAAAAACACTTCCATTATTCAACGAAGCATTAGCTGAATTAACTCGTATTGCCAGCAATAACGGTAAAGTATTATTCGTTGGTACAAAGCGTGCAGCCGGTGAAGCGGTAAAAGCAGCTGCATTAGATTGCCAACAATACTATGTAAATCACCGCTGGTTAGGTGGTATGTTGACTAACTGGAAAACAGTTCGCCAATCTATCAAACGTTTAAAAGAGTTTGAAGTTCAAGCTCAAGACGGTACATTTGATAAATTAACCAAAAAAGAAGCATTAGACCGTACTCGTGAAATGCAAAAATTGGAATTAAGCTTAGGCGGTATCAAAGAGATGGCAGGTCTTCCTGATGCGTTATTTGTTATCGGTGCAGATCATGAACACATTGCTATCAAAGAAGCTAATAACTTAGGCATTCCGGTATTTGCAATCGTGGATACTAATTCTACTCCGGATGGCGTAGACTATGTTATTCCGGGCAACGATGATGCAGCTCGTGCAATTCAACTTTACTTAGATGCAGCGGCGGCGGCAGTAAAAGAAGGTCGTCAAGCTGAAGTGGCAGTTGAAGAAAAATTTGCTGAACAAGCAGCAGAATAATTAGGTTATTCCTATTAAAAACGGGGAACATTTTCAGTTCCCTGTTATACCAAATTCTTAAAAGTGCGGTTGATTTTTCGATATTTTGAATTGACCGTCTTTCCATTCAAAACATCTTAGAGGACAAGAAAATGGCTGAAATCACAGCAGGATTAGTAAAGGAACTCCGTGAGCGTACCGGTGCCGGTATGATGGAATGTAAAAAAGCATTGGTTGAAGCAAACGGTGATATCGAATTGGCAATCGACAATATGCGTAAATCCGGTCAAGCGAAAGCAGCTAAGAAAGCAGGTAACATTGCTGCAGAAGGCGTTATTCTTGCTCGTGTTGCTAAGGGATTCGGCGTATTGGTTGAAATGAACTGTCAAACTGACTTTGTAGCAAAAGATGCAGGTTTCTTAGGTTTAGCAAATGAAGTTGCTGATTATGCAGCTGCAAATAAAGGTATTTCTATTGAAACATTAGCAGCACAATTTGAAGAAAAACGTGTTGCTTTAGTAGCTAAAATTGGTGAGAACATGAATATTCGTCGTGTTCAATTCTTAGACGGTGATGTGATTGCACAATACTTACATGGTGCGAAAATTGGCGTATTAGTGGCAGGTCAAGGTGCTGAAGAAGAATTACGCAAAGTGGCAATGCACGTTGCAGCAAGCAAACCTGAGTTTGTTAATCCGGAAGATGTATCTGCGGAAGTGGTTGCCAAAGAACGTGAAATTCAAATCGAAATTGCAATGAACTCAGGCAAACCAAAAGAAATCGCAGAGAAAATGGTTGAAGGCCGTATGGCGAAATTTACCGGTGAAGTATCATTAACCGGCCAGCCGTTCGTAATGGATCCATCACAAACTGTGGGCCAATTCTTAAAATCAGTGAATACTTCAGTTGCAAACTTTATTCGTTTAGAAGTAGGTGAAGGTATCGAAAAAGTTGAAGAAGATTTCGCCGCAGAAGTAGCGAAAATTACTGGCGGTAACGCTTAATTTTTCAGCTAAATAAGATTTAAAATCCCGCAATATGGCGGGATTTTTTATCACATATTTTTCTTCTCGACTATACCATAATCTTTCGCTATAATTTGCCAGTTTATTTTTAGCAAACTCGGCAAGTGAGCCGGTTTTTCATTCCATTCAATTTAAAGGAAAAAGACAATGTCATCTATTGAAACAACTCAAGGTTTAGAGCGCCGTGTTACTATTAGCGTTCCTGCGACAGATGTTGAAGCAGCTGTACGTGAGCAATTAAAAGGTTTTGCAAAAAATGCTCGAGTAGACGGCTTCCGTAAAGGTAAAGTGCCTCATCAAATTATTGAACAACGTTTTGGTGCATCAGCTCGTTCAGAAGCATTAAATGAGTTATTACCACGTCATTTCTTTGATTTGGCATTTAAAGAAAAAGTAAATTTGGCAGGTCGTCCGACATTTGCTATCGACACTTTTGAGGCAGGAAAAGATTTAGTTTTTACTGCGACTTTTGAAGTCTATCCTGAAGTGCAATTACAAGGCTTAGAAAATATTAAAGTAGAAAAGCAAGTTGTTGAAATTAGCGAAGCGGACATTGATAAGATGATTGATGTATTGCGTAAGCAGCAAGCTACTTGGGTAGAAAGCCAAGATGCTGCAAAAGCTGATGATCGTGTGACTATTGATTTCGTTGGTTCTGTTGATGGCGAAGAATTTGAAGGTGGTAAGGCGACAGATTTTGTTTTGGCGATGGGGCAAGGTCGTATGATCCCAGGTTTTGAGGAGGGGATTGTAGGTCGTAAAGCGGGCGAACAATTTGATATTAATGTGACTTTCCCAGCAGAATATCATGCAGAAAACTTGAAAGGCAAAGCAGCAAAATTCGCAATCACCTTGAAAAAAGTGGAACTGATGGTACTACCTGAATTAACTGATGATTTTGTGAAGAAATTCGGTCCAAATACGAAATCTGTTGCAGATTTACGTGTTGAAATTGCGAAAAATATGCAACGTGAGTTGAAAAATGCGCTAACTTCTCGTGTAAAACAACAAGTGATTGACGGTTTATTAGCTGAAAATGCACTCGAAGTACCAACATCTGCGGTAGATCAAGAAATTGAAGTCTTACGTAATCAAGCAGCACAACGTTTTGGTGGTAATGTTCAACAAGCGGCACAATTACCGCGTGAATTATTTGAAGAACAAGCAAAACGCCGTGTTCAAGTCGGTTTATTATTCTCAGAAGTGATTCGTTCTAATGAATTAAAGGTAGATGAAGATCGTGTGAAAGCGATGGTTGCGGATATTGCATCTGCTTATGAACAACCTACAGAAGTTATCGAATATTATAGTAAAAACAATGAATTAATGGGTAATATTCGTAATGTTGTATTAGAAGAACAAGCTGTTGATGCAGTATTGGCTAAAGCCCAAGTCACTGAAAAAGCAGCGACTTTTGATGAAGTGATGAATCCACAAGGTTAATCATTTATTGAATGAAAAGTGCGGTGTTTTTTTGCAATAAATTTGCAAGTAAAACTGACCGCACTTTTTCTTTTTGTAGGGTTTTCAGGTAGAATAGCCGAGCTTTAGAGAAATAAGTTTTAGTGGAGTTTATATGTCAGTAATTCCTATGGTCGTGGAACAAACGGCGCGTGGTGAGCGTTCTTACGATATTTATTCACGTTTATTAAAAGAACGTGTGATTTTTTTAAGTGGCGAAGTCGAAGATCGTATGGCGAATTTGATTGTAGCACAGTTGTTGTTTTTAGAATCAGAAGATCCCGATAAAGATATTAGTATTTATATCAATTCCCCTGGTGGTTCGGTTACTGCAGGAATGGCAATTTACGATACAATGCAATTCATTAAGCCTGATGTTCGTACGCTATGTATCGGGCAAGCCTGTTCAATGGGGGCATTTTTATTGGCTGGAGGTACAGCAGGAAAACGTGCCGCATTGCCTCATGCAAGGGTGATGATTCACCAACCTTTGGGTGGCTTCCGTGGACAGGCTTCGGACATTCAAATTCATGCACAAGAAATTTTGAAAATTAAGCATACTTTAAATGAACGTTTAGCATTCCACAGTGGTCAGCCAATTGAAAAATTAGAATTAGACACTGATCGAGATAATTTTATGTCGGCAGAGCAAGCGAAAGAATATGGCCTAATTGATCAAGTAATCACTCAACGCCAATCCGCAAAATAAGGAAATGAATATGTCAGATGAAAAAGAAATGGCTTGTTCTTTTTGTGGAAAACATAAAGATGAAGCCGGTAAGCTGATTGCTGGGCAGGAAGGCTACATTTGTACTGAATGTGTGGAGTTATGCCACGAAATTTTACTTGAAGAGAGTGAGGGTAATCCTGAAGTTCAAGCATTGATTGAAAAGGGGGAGGAAAAACTTCCCACACCACATGAAATTCGTGCACACTTAGATGATTATGTAATTGGTCAGGATTTGGCGAAGAAAGTACTTTCCGTTGCTTTATATAACCATTACAAACGTTTGCGTAGTGAGGGAAAAACCGATGGCGTTGAATTGGCAAAAAGTAACGTGCTACTTATCGGCCCAACAGGAAGTGGTAAAACTTTATTAGCTCAAACTTTAGCCCGCAAATTAAATGTGCCTTTTGCCATTGCAGATGCAACAACTCTCACTGAAGCCGGCTATGTGGGGGATGATGTGGAGACGATTATTCAACGTTTACTACAAAACTGTGATTATGATCCGGCAAAAGCTGAGCAAGGCATTATTTATGTGGATGAAATTGATAAAATCACACGTAAATCAGACAACCCTTCATTAACTCGTGATGTTTCGGGCGAGGGTGTTCAACAGGCATTGTTAAAATTAATTGAAGGTACTGTAGCTTCAGTGCCTCCACAAGGGGGGCGTAAACATCCACAACAAGAAATGTTGCGTGTGGATACTTCTAAAATCCTGTTTATTTGTGGTGGTGCCTTTGCCGGTTTAGAGAAAATTGTACAAAAACGTGTTCAAGTTCGTAGTGGAATAGGTTTTTCTGCAGAAGTAAAAGGTGAGGAAGATCAGGCAACACTAACTGAGTTATTTGAACAAATTGAAACAGAAGATCTGATTAAATACGGCTTAATTCCTGAATTTATCGGTCGTTTACCTGTGATTGCATCGCTTGGTGAGCTAGATGAAGCTGCATTAATTCAAATTTTAACTGAACCTAAAAATGCTTTAGTGAAACAATATCAGGCATTGTTTGGTTTGGAAAATGTGGCCTTGGAATTTACTCAAGAAGCACTTCAAGCAATGGCTCAAAAAGCCTTAGCTCGTAAGACTGGTGCACGAGGTTTACGTTCTATTGTAGAGAAGATATTATTGGATACAATGTATGATTTGCCTTCTTTGCAGAATGTGGTAAAAGTAATTGTTGATGAAAACGTCATCATCAATAATCAAGCACCGCAACTGATTTATCAATAATTCTATTTCAAAAGTGCGGTAGATTTGACCGCACTTTTGCTATAACCTGCTGCATAGCCCTTGAATTAGCTATTTTCGCCCTCATTTAGTTTAGTATCACCTCATTTTTAAGCATAAAGAGTATAAATTATGAATGCAAAACGAATTCAACATCAGGAAATTCCCGTCTTACCTTTGCGAGATGTGGTGGTATTCCCTTTTATGGTAATGCCTTTATTTGTTGGCCGGGAAAAATCCATCCGTAGCCTTGAAATGGCGATGGAAAGTGGCAAACAATTGTTGTTGGTTGCTCAAAAACAAGCAGATTTGGAAGAACCGACAGTGAATGATTTATACGATGTTGGTACGATTGTAAATATTATTCAATTATTGAAATTACCTGATGGCACGGTAAAAGTGCTGGTTGAAGGGCAGCAAAGGGCAGGTATTGTTAAAATTACCGACGAGCCGTTTTTTTCTGCTGTAGTTAGTCCAATTGAAACGGAATTCGGTGATGAAAAAGAGCTTGAAGTAGCGCGTATAACAGTATTAAACGAATTTGAAAGCTACGCAAAACAAAATAAAAAAATCTCCCAAGATATTATTTCCGCAATTTCGTCGATTGCAGAATTTGATCGTTTAGCGGACACCTTGGCCGCCCATTTACCTGTATCTGTGCGTAATAAACAAGCCTTGTTGGAACATGCTAAAGTTCAGGAACGTTTTGATTATTTGTTAGGTTTAATGGAAAGTGAAACCGATATTTTGCAAATTGAAAAACGTATTCGTGGGCGTGTGAAAAAACAAATGGAAAAATCCCAACGGGAATACTATTTAAATGAACAAATCAAGGCTATCCGAAAAGAGCTGAATGAAGGCGAAGAATTACTTGAAAATGACGAAATCGAGCAACTTCGTAAAAAAATTAATGAAGCCAAATTGCCAAAAGAAGCAAAAGAGAAGGTTGAAGCAGAACTGAATAAATTGAAAATGATGTCACCAATGTCTTCTGAAGCCACTGTATTACGCAGTTATATTGATTGGATGTTGCAGGTACCTTGGCATAAGCGGACAAAAGTGAAAAAAGACTTAGCGATTGCAGAAGATGTTCTGAATGCGGATCACTATGGACTTGAACGAGTTAAAGAGCGTATTTTGGAATATCTTGCGGTGCAAAGCCGTTTAAATCAGCTTAAAGGTCCAATTCTATGTTTAGTTGGGCCACCAGGTGTAGGAAAAACTTCATTAGGTCAATCTATTGCCAATGCTACCGGACGAAAATATGTTCGTATGGCATTGGGTGGTGTTCGTGATGAAGCGGAAATTCGAGGTCATCGTAAAACCTATATCGGTTCTTTACCGGGTAAATTAATTCAAAAAATGGCAAAAGTTGGAGTAAAAAACCCGTTATTTTTACTTGATGAGATCGACAAAATGGCTTCTGATATGCGTGGCGATCCTGCATCTGCCTTATTAGAAGTTTTGGATCCGGAACAAAATACCCATTTCAATGATCATTATTTAGAAGTGGATTATGATTTATCTGATGTTATGTTTGTGGCAACCTCCAATTCAATGAATATTCCGGGGCCATTATTGGATAGAATGGAAGTGATCCGTTTATCCGGTTACACGGAAGATGAAAAATTAAATATTGCCAAGCGCCATTTAATAAGTAAACAAATTGAACGTAATGGTTTGAAAGAAAAAGAATTAACAATTGATGACAGTGCAATTTTAGATATTATTCGTTATTACACTCGCGAAGCAGGTGTTCGTGGTTTAGAACGTGAGATTTCAAAGATTTGCCGTAAAGCGGTCAAAAATTTACTCTTGAATAAAAAACTGAAAGCAATCAAAGTAAGTGCGGTCAATTTAAACGAATTTTTGGGTGTAAAACGTTTTGATTTTGGACGTGCAGACGAACAAAATCGCATTGGTGAAGTAACGGGTTTAGCTTGGACTGAAGTTGGCGGTGATTTACTCACTATTGAGACAGCCTCTGTGATAGGGAAAGGCAAATTGACTTACACAGGATCTCTTGGTGATGTGATGAAAGAAAGTATTCAGGCCGCAATGACAGTAGTTCGTTCTCGGGCAGAAAATTTAGGTATTGCGAATGATTTCCACGAAAAACGGGATATTCATATCCACGTTCCTGATGGTGCAACACCTAAAGATGGCCCAAGTGCAGGTATCGCAATGTGTACTGCATTAATTTCTTGCCTCACGGGGAATCCGGTAAAATCGGAAGTAGCGATGACAGGTGAAATCAGTTTGCGGGGTAAAGTTTTACCTATCGGCGGCTTGAAAGAGAAATTACTGGCAGCTCATCGCGGTGGCATTACTACAGTCATCATTCCGAAAGAGAATGTGAAAGATTTGGAAGATATTCCGGAAAATGCCAAAAATGATTTGAAAATCCATGCCGTAGAAACCATCGACGAAGTTCTACAAATTGCTTTGGAAAACCCACCTCAAGGTGTTGAATTTATTAAAGTCTCGCCATTGAAAAAAGTGAAAGCAAGCCGTCCGAGAAAAAGTACGGAAACGGCAAAAATCGTCAATTAATTAAAAAAGTGCGGTGCAGAAAACGAGCGTTTTTAAAACCGAATAAAAATAGGCCAAGTTCTCATAGGATTTGGCTTATTTAAACTATAAAAAAGCAGGGTTATAGATTATAATTTTGCCCATATTTGACAATTAAAACTAGGACAATTAACTATGTTAATGGATAAATTTCGTAATGCCTCTAATGGGATTGTATGGAAAATTGTTTTCGCCCTGATTTCCCTTTCTTTTATTTTAAGTGGAATTGGTGGATATGTGGTATCTCGTGTAGATACTTCAGCGGTAAAAGTGAATGGTGAAGAAATTTCTCAATCTCTTTTCCAACAGCAATATAACAACTTATACAATCAAGAAAGCCAAATTCAAGGATCAAAATTTGACCTCTTAGCTGATTCAGAGGATTATGTGAAAGGCTTAAGAAACCAAGTATTGGAACGCTTGGTGAACCAAGAATTATTACGTCAATATACAGAGGAATTAAAATTATCTATTAGTGATGCGCAAATTACTCAAGAAATTGTATTAAACCCAAATTTTCAAGCAGAAGGTAAATTTGATAATAATATTTATCAACAATTCTTGCGTAATAACAATTTGACTGCGGAAACCTATGCCGAATATTTGCGTGAGGCTTTAGCATTACAACAGTTGCAAGTGGGGTTAGCTGATTCTGAATTTGTGGTTCCACATCAACAAAAAGCTTTTGAAACACTTTTTTTTCAACAGCGTTACGCTCGTTTAGCCCATGTACCTTTTGAGCAGTACATAGCTGAACAAAAAGTGACTGAAGAAGAAATAAAAGCTTATTATGAACAGCATAAAGCGGAATTTATGATGCCTGAATTGGCTAAATTACAATATATAGATTTAACACAGGAATCAGTTGTAAAAAATACAGTTGTGTCTGATGTAGAAATTTCGCAATATTATCAAGATAATAAAGCACAATTTATGACTAAGGCGCAGCAACAACTTGCACATATTCAATTTGCTTCAGAAAAAGAGGCTATCGAAGCTTATCAAGCTTTGCAAGCCGGTGAAAATTTTGCCAAACTGGCTAAGAACAAATCAACCGATAGTTTGTCTGCGACAAATGGCGGTGATTTAGGTTGGGTTAATGCAGGTGATTTACCGAGTGAATTTGAAGACGCTGCAAATGCACTTACACCAGAACAATATAGCCAGCCCTTGAAAGTAGATAATAATTATCACATTATTAAAGTCCTAGCTCGCAAAGAGAGTGAAGTATTAGCTTTAGAAAAAGTGAAAGATCAAATTGCACAACAAATTCGCCAAGAGTTGCTAAACAGTGAATTTTACAGAGTAGAAAAACAAGTAGCAGAAAAAGCTTTTGAAGATCAAGGATCATTAGAGACAGCTGCTGCGGCTTCAGGCCTTAAAATTCAAGAAACCGACTATTTTTCTAAAGACAATATTCCGGCAGTATTAAATCATCCGGCCATTATTAAAGCCGCATTTGATGAATCTAAAATCAGTTTAAATTCAGAGCCAATGAATATTGGCGAACAACATTCTATTGTTATTCGACTACTGGATTACAAAGAGGCGAAAACTAAAGCTTTAGACGAAGTAAAAGCAGATATTGAATTAATGCTAAAACACCAAAAAGCAGAGAAAGTAGCGTTCGAGAAAGCTGAAAATATCGTTAAAGGTTTAGAATCTGAAGGGAAGTCACCGGCAGGAGTGACGTTTAGTGAGGTAAAAGGTTGGTCTTATACACAACAAGAACAAGATGCGTTGTTACTTAACTTGATTTTCGCTATGCCGTTAAAAGAAAACAAAACTACTTATCAAGTGGTAAAAGACACTAAAGGCCAAATTGTTATTGTCGCTTTGGAGCGAATTGAACAAAGAATACCTTCCGAACAAGAAAGTGCGGTATTAAATTCACAAGTTTTACAAGTGAAACAACAAGATCTATCACTCAATTTATTAAAAGCGCTGAGAGCGAAAGCAAAAATTGAAGTCAATGAAAGTTTTATGAACGAAACAGAGTAAATGAAATAAAGCCACTTTTGAGTGGCTTTTTATTTTGGATTTTCCTTTAAATACGCTTGCTTTTCCTGCATAACTCGTTATTATGCCGTTCTCATTTCTTCTTAGTTTAGGTGCATTATGTTTGAATGGATTGCCACTCCAGAAGCCTGGATTGCTTTATTAACACTAACCGCGTTAGAAATTGTGTTAGGCATTGATAACATTATTTTTATCAGTATTTTAGTTGGCCGTTTACCTGAAAAACAACGGCAATCTGCACGTTTAATTGGATTGGGATTGGCCATGGCAATGCGGGTGCTGTTGCTATTGTCACTTGCTTGGATTATGCGTTTAACCGAACCTTTATTTACCCTGTTTTCTCAGGAAATTTCAGGTAGAGATCTGATTTTATTGCTTGGTGGTCTATTTTTAGTGGCTAAAAGCACTCATGAAATCCACCATGCAATGACACCTGAAGAATCTGTGGAGCAGGGTTCAAATAAGGCAGCAAATTTTATGGGGATTTTAATTCAAATTGCTTTACTAGACATTGTATTTTCACTGGATTCTGTAATTACAGCGGTAGGTATGGTGGATAATGTACAAGTGATGATTATGGCAATTATTTTGGCTATTTTAGTCATGATGTTTGCTGCTAAAGCCATTGGAGATTTTGTTGATTCTAACCCGGCATTAAAAATTCTTGCTTTATCTTTCTTAATTATGATTGGTGTTATGCTGGTCGCTGAAAGTCTCGACTTCCATATACCTAAGGGCTATATTTATTTTGCTATGGCATTTTCTGTGATTGTAGAACTTATTAATATGAAAATGCGTAAAGGATTAATTAGTAAACCTTAATATAAAGTGCGGTCAAAATAAAGTAAGTTTTGACCGCACTTTCCCTGCATGAAATCATTTCACTAATTCGACGACTTCTCGAGTTAACCGCCCAATCTCCTCCCACTTCTGTTCCTTAATCAGGGATTTCTCCACAAACCAAGAGCCACCGCAGGCGACCACATTCGGAATAGCAAGATAGTCGTTGATGTTTTGTGGTGAAATGCCGCCGGTCGGCATAATTTGTAAGTTGCCGTAAGGGCCGAGCAGGGCTTTAATCATTTTCACGCCGCCACTGGCTTCGGCAGGGAAAAATTTAACCG
>JAUNED010000042.1:0-2115 GCA_030525745.1 Lonepinella koalarum
CCATCAATAGTAAACACATCGTTATAGCTGTTATTTGCAAGCGTGATAGTACTGCTATCATTGGTCAGAGTGGACATATTGCCGCTATCACGTAAGCGAAGTGTATAGTATGCTGCATTTAATGGCCCAGCTGCTTGTTCTGCATTAGCTGTATTAAGTGCGGTTTGAGCGTCTGCCAAGGCATTTTGAGCATTGGTTAAAGCAGTTCTTGCACGTGTTAATGCCGTATTTGCATTGCGGATAGCTCGTTGCTTACGGGTGTTGTAAGCAGTCGTAGTTTCTCCCGGGTTTTGGGTGAGGTTATTTGCAGCGGTCAGCGCATTTTCCGCATTAGTGACATCAGTTTGTGCATTGTTTACATTTCTGGTTTGGGCATTAAATGCTAATTGTGCTGCTTGTACTGCCTCATCCAATTCCGTCTGATCACGTGTGGTGATTTCACTGACATCAAGCTCGCTGCCACCAGTCAAAGTATAAGAAGTAGCGCCGCTTACAGCCGTGTCTGCGTCGGATGCACGAGTCAAACTATTTCGTTTCTTTAATAGGTGTTTTGCCCCGTCCTCCATTCTGATAGTTAAATTACCATTGGTATTTTTTGTGAGAGCGCCTACTATTTTGGCCTTATCTTTGATGATTGCAGCCAATGTAGATCCTTCTTCAGCTTCAAACAAATACCCCCCTCTTGCAGCTGTCGCAAGCGATTGTTCTCCGGAAAGGATGAACTCACCGGATGTTGTGAAAGAACCTGTATTTAATTTACCGGTTAAATTTACGCCAAATAAACCAGCCATAGTCACTTCAAAACTGTTATTACTTTGTGCTCTGGCTTTAATTAAAGAGGCGGTATCTGAGGTTGTGCTTAAAACGGTATCGGTAAGTTTAACCTGCTGATTTTGACCGTTTGAATTTCGTGACGGACTTAATGCTACATCGTGAGCACCGAGGACATAATCTTGTGTATCAAATACGATTGCAGACGAAGAGGCTTTGATTTCTGACGCTTCATTGGTATTGCTACCTGTAATAATGAATTTTGAATCATTATCAAACAATCGGACACCAGCAGTGTTTTTAGCTGCAGTGGTATCGATAACTAATTTACCGTTGGAGGTAACAGTAGCACCGGTAACACCTGTATTAACACCATTATCCAATGGTTTACCGATTTTTATACCGGCAGAGTTAATGCCGTTGGCTTCGGAGACTAACTTAATGCTTGTTGTGCCGTTTAATGTAGCTGATGCTCCATTTCCGGAAATATAAATGCCGTTTATGTAATCGCCCACTTTGGCACTGCTATTATCCGTAACAGTAATATTTAAATTACCGTTAGAAATTAGCTCAGGTGTAGCACCTTGAGAACGGTAAACTCGAATACCCGACAGTTGGTGGCCTACATTTGGTAACACCGAGCGATAAGTTCCGTAAATAGTATCTTCGGTATTGGCAACTTTAATATCCGCATTGTTTAAGGTCAGTTTTGTTGTATCGGTAGAAGCCCCTCTTAACCAATGGGCATCATAACCGACCGCCATACCATAAGATGCATTACTGTCTGCGGTGTTACCCGCAGTTGGGTCTAGGCTGGCAAACTTAATGTCAATATTCACATTGGAAATTTCAGTATCTGTTTGGGCATGTGCCAAGATACCTTTTGGCTTTGCAGAATGTGCTGCTTTAGGGGTCATTGTGATGTTTAAACCGTTAATAGGTGAAACAGCACCTGTAATATATTTTGCTATTTCTTCCCCTGTTGTTTCCGGTTTATTGATGGTTTCCGCAAATGCAGGCAAAGACAGTAAAATACTGCAAGTTGCAGCACCTAACGTGATAGTTTTACCGGCACGTTTGGCTAATTCGGAACAGACAGAGTAAGACTGTGTCGAGACATTCCATTTGGTTTTAAAGATTTTGTTCATAATTAAATTCCTTATTTAGAAATAAAAAATAAAGGATGTTTTAGGCATAACCTAAAACATCCTTTAGTCGGTTAAAACAGAATGGGGCAAAGAAAAAAGCTTTATTATTCTCGGAGGGAATAAGATACAATTGTGCTGTGCTGTGCTGTGCTGTGCTGTGCTGTGCTGTGCTGTGCTGTTCTGTGCAAAGCTTTGC
>JAUNED010000042.1:2125-10709 GCA_030525745.1 Lonepinella koalarum
ATATAAGTTCATTTAGTAGGTTATAAGAGATGTGGTGTTAGTTTATTTGTTTATTTTTGTAGGTGGGAATAAGATACAATTGTGCTGTGCTGTGCTGTGCATCATCTTTAGCCTATAATTTTCACTGTATATATTGAAAGTGTGTAAATTTTAACTTTTTTTGTTTAAGAAAGAAACAAAAATACATGCATATACTCTATCTTTACCTAATTTTTACAAAACGTTATAAAACTATGTTTGTCTAAGCACATCATCTTTGAATAAGCCCTAGCGATTTTCACTGCTTTCGGGTACAATTTGCCGATTATCCTTTGCCTTTAATGAGAACATTCAAACTTTGATTTTATATGAAAAATATTCGTAACTTTTCTATTATTGCCCATATTGACCATGGTAAATCAACACTTTCAGATCGCTTAATTCAAACTTGTGGAGGCCTTTCCGATAGGGAAATGGAAGCTCAAGTATTAGATTCTATGGATTTGGAACGTGAGCGAGGAATTACCATAAAAGCACAGAGCGTGACTTTAAATTACAAAGCAAAAGACGGTGAAATCTATCAATTAAACTTTATCGATACTCCCGGACATGTGGATTTTTCTTATGAAGTGTCTCGTTCATTAGCTGCTTGTGAAGGTGCATTATTAGTGGTTGATGCCGGTCAAGGCGTGGAAGCGCAGACCTTAGCTAATTGTTACACGGCGATAGAAATGGATTTGGAAGTGGTGCCGATTTTAA
Source organism: Lonepinella koalarum (assembly GCA_030525745.1). Lineage (GTDB taxonomy): Bacteria > Pseudomonadota > Gammaproteobacteria > Enterobacterales > Pasteurellaceae > JAUNED01. The sequence continues at coordinate 2,864 of JAUNED010000042.1, forward strand.
ACAAGATCGACTTACCTGCAGCTGAGCCTGAGCGTGTTGCGGAAGAAATAGAAGATATTGTTGGGATTGATGCGATTGAAGCGGTACGTTGTTCGGCAAAAACCGGCGTGGGTATTGATGATGTATTAGAAGAGATTGTGAAAAAAATCCCATCCCCACAAGGTGATCCTGAAGCACCATTACAAGCCTTGATTATTGATTCTTGGTTTGATAATTATTTGGGTGTTGTATCACTAGTGCGAGTGAAAAACGGTTCGATCAAAAAAGGCGATAAAATCAAAGTGATGAGTACAGGTCAAACTTATCAAGTAGATCGTTTGGGGATTTTTACGCCAAAACAAGTGGATACGGCAGAACTGAAAACCGGTGAAGTAGGCTGGGTGGTGTGTGCGATCAAAGATATTTTAGGCGCCCCTGTGGGTGATACACTAACACATCAGCATAATCCTGCAACAGAGGTTTTACCGGGCTTTAAAAAAGTGAAGCCTCAAGTGTATGCAGGCCTTTTCCCTATTTCTTCCGACGATTATGAAGCTTTTCGTGATGCTTTAGCCAAACTAAGCTTGAATGATTCTTCATTGTTCTATGAGCCGGAAAATTCTACTGCGCTTGGTTTTGGTTTCCGTTGCGGTTTCTTGGGGCTTCTGCATATGGAAATTATTCAGGAGCGTTTAGAACGGGAATATGATTTAGATTTGATTACGACTGCACCAACAGTTGTTTATGAAGTAGAAATGACAAATGGTGAGGTGGTTTATGTGGATAGTCCTTCAAAATTACCGCCGTTGAATAATATTGCTGATATTCGTGAACCTATTGCCGAATGTAATATGTTGGTACCACAGGATTATTTAGGAAATGTGATTACCCTGTGTGTGGAAAAACGAGGTATTCAGACCAATATGGTCTATCACGGTAACCAGATTGCATTAACTTATGAAATCCCAATGGGTGAGGTGGTATTGGATTTCTTTGACCGTTTAAAATCTACCTCTCGTGGGTATGCCTCGTTAGACTATGGTTTCAAACGTTTCCAATCTGCGGATATGGTTCGTGTGGATATTATGATTAACGGCGAGCGTGTTGATGCGTTGGCATTGATTGTGCATAAAGATAATGCGCAATATCGTGGTCGTGAATTAGTGGAAAAAATGAAAGAACTCATTCCACGTCAGCAATTCGATATTGCCATTCAAGCTGCGATTGGCAATCACATTATTGCCCGTTCTACGGTGAAACAATTGCGTAAAAACGTGTTGGCAAAATGTTATGGTGGAGATGTGAGCCGGAAGAAAAAACTCTTGCAGAAACAAAAAGAAGGTAAAAAACGAATGAAACAATTGGGTAATGTTGAAGTACCGCAAGAAGCGTTTTTAGCTATTCTGCATGTGGGTAAAGATAAATAAGGATAAGTTATGTCAAATATTTTTTTAGTGATTTTAATTGCTGTTGGATTTGTGGGGTGGAAGCTGTTGGATTATTTCCAATTGCCGAATACCTTTTCCATTTTGTTAATTATTTTGACCGCACTTTCAGGCATTTTATGGTTCTATCACCGTTTCTCGGTCTTGCCTAAACGAGCCAGACAGGTTGCTCGTGCGGAACAACGTTCGGGCAAAACGTTAAGCGAAGAAGAAATTCGTCAAATTGAGCCGATTTCAGCCGGTTCGGAGTTTTTATCCTCCTTATTTCCTGTGTTGGCGTTGGTGTTAGTATTACGTTCTTTTATATTTGAGCCGTTTCAAATTCCTTCCTCTTCAATGGAGCCTACTCTACGGGTAGGTGATTTTTTAGTGGTCAATAAATTTGAATATGGGATTAAAGATCCGATTTGGCAAAATACACTCATCGAAAATAATAAACCGCAACGTGGCGATGTGATTGTTTTTAAAGCACCGCCGGCTCCACATATTGATTACATTAAACGCATTGTGGCAATCGGCGGTGATAAAATAAGTTATAACGAGGCGAATCGTAAAATTACATTAACTTACGGTAATGAGGGTAAAGTATGTACGGAAAATTGTGTCACCAAAGAATTTGACTACAGCCAGCCTGTATCGGATAAAGCATTCCAATTTGTGATGGGACGTAATGCAGACGGTAGTTTGCTTTATGGCCCGAATCCATTGTTAGTGACAGAAAAAGGCGATGTAGAACATCAAATTCATTGGTATCCTGATGCTATTTCTGAAGGTTTTCGTTATCGGGCTTACAACAAACAGGAAAATTATGTCACTGAGTGGGTTGTGCCGGAAGATCATTATTTTGTGATGGGAGACAACCGTAATGCCAGTGAAGACAGCCGTTTTTGGGGATTTGTACCTGAACAAAATATCGTAGGTAAAGCTACTTTTATTTGGTTGAGTTTAGATAAAAAAGCAAACGAGTGGCCTACAGGTATTCGTACCGAGCGACTATTCACGACTATTAAATAATGCAACATTTAGATAGATTACAAAAGAAGATCGGCTATCAATTTGCCGATCTTAGTTTATTAAAACAGGCCTTAACTCACCGTAGTGCGGCGAAAATTCATAATGAACGCCTTGAATTTTTAGGTGATAGTATTTTGAATTTAACGATTGCAGAGGCGTTGTATCATCAATTCCCAAAATGTAATGAGGGTGAATTAAGTCGTATGCGTGCTACCCTTGTGCGTGAGCCGACGTTAGCTGAGTTGGCCCGCTGTTTTGAATTGGGCGAGTATATTTTACTGGGCAGTGGTGAGTTAAAGAGCGGTGGATTTCGGCGTGCATCTATTTTAGCAGATGCCGTAGAGGCGATTATTGGTGCAATGTCCTTAGATAGTCATTTGAATGAGGCGATGTATATTGTGCAACAATGGTATCAGCCTTTGCTAGCACAAATTAAGCCGGGAGAAAATCAAAAAGATGCTAAAACCCGATTACAGGAATATTTACAGGGAAAACGCCTCCCTTTACCGATTTATGAAGTCACGGATATTAAAGGCGAAGCACATTGCCAGATGTTTACCGTGCAATGTAACGTGTCAAATTTAGACCGCACTTTTGTTGGGGTGGCAAGCAGCCGCCGTAAAGCAGAACAAGCGGTAGCAGAACAAATTTTGAAAGAATTGGATATTCTATGACAGATGAAATTTTAAATAACGAACAAGAAATTCAAGATACCTATTGTGGTTTTATTGCCATTGTTGGTCGTCCGAATGTGGGAAAATCTACTCTGCTTAACAAAATTTTAGGGCAGAAAATTTCTATTACGTCTCGTAAAGCACAAACGACACGTCATCGTATTGTAGGTATCCACACAGAAGGTATTTATCAGGCGGTTTATGTGGATACACCGGGCTTACATATTGAAGAAAAACGCGCTATCAATCGTTTGATGAACCGCGCTGCGAGCAGTGCGATCGGTGATGTGGATTTGATTATTTTTGTGGTTGATGGCACTCATTGGAATGAAGATGATGAAATGGTTTTGAATAAATTACGTCAAGCAAAGTCGCCTGTTGTGTTAGCTATTAACAAAATTGATAATGTGAAAAACAAAGATGATATGTTGCCGTTTATTACAGAAATCAGTCAAAAATTTAATTTCAAAGAAATCGTACCGATTTCTGCCCAACGAGGCAATAATGTACACAATTTACAAAAAATTGTGCGTCAATCTTTGAAAAAAGGCGTTCATCATTTCCCTGAAGATTATGTTACAGACCGTTCTCAACGTTTTATGGCATCGGAAATTATCCGTGAAAAATTAATGCGTTTTATGGGCGAAGAATTGCCTTATTCTGTGACTGTAGAAATTGAACAATTTAAAGTCAATGAGCGAGGCACTTACGAAATTAACGGCTTGATTTTAGTCGAGCGTGAGGGACAGAAAAAAATGGTGATTGGTCAAGGCGGGCAAAAAATTAAAGTTATCGGTACAGAAGCCCGTCAGGATATGGAACGCTTGTTCGATAATAAAGTTCATTTGGAATTATGGGTAAAAGTAAAATCAGGCTGGGCAGATGATGAACGAGCCTTGCGTAGTTTGGGATATATGGAGGAATATTGATTCTTCCTCAAAGATAAAAGAGCGGTCAAAATAGCGAAAGTTTTGACCGCTCTTTTCATTTAATGGGGTTTTATGAGTTTATTGTCGATAAAAGTTTGCACATAAAATTTGTCCGACAATGCCTAAGGTTGAGCCGGATTTTAAATTCACGGAATAGTTTTGATCTTTAGCTTCTACCGTATGCCCTTTACCCCAAAACTCCGAGTATAAGTGTCTGTCTCGATGAGTTAATTTTTGTTTTTGACAATCTAGGGTTTTGTGTTCACGTATAGAATGACTGAACAATTTTTTATTATCAAATACAGCTTCACCTTGTTTCAAATTAAGTACAGTATCAAAGTTAATGAGATGCTTTTGTATTTCATCAACCCAAACTGAAGCACTATCGACATAATAAGGCACGTCTTTGCCCAGTTGCACGAAACCGATAGCTGTTTTACTCGGTGGTGTAAGAGTAAGGGGTTCCGGTGTATTTGTTTTCTGGGGGGCAGAACAACCGACCAGAACAGTGGATAATATAACCATTAACGATAATGTTTTCATCCTCTTCTCCTTATTTTCGTCCGAACATGCCACCAAGGTTGCCTAAACCACCAAGTCCACCCATCATACCTTTCATTCCGCGCATCATTTTTGCCATACCACCGCTACGCATTTTTTTCATCATACGTTGCATTTCATCGAATTGTTTGAGCAATTTATTCACATCTTGTACTTGAGTACCTGAACCCAATGCGATACGGCGACGGCGTGAGCCCTTAATAATGTCGGGGTTGGCCCTTTCTTTTAACGTCATAGAGTTAATAATAGCTTCCATTTTGATGAACATTTTATCATCTACTTGATTTTTGACATGATCAGGCAGATTCTTTGCTCCGGGTAGTTTATCCAACATGGACATCATTCCACCCATTTTTTTCATCTCAATCAGTTGTTCACGGAAATCTTCCAGTGTAAATTGATCGCCTTTTTTGAATTTTGCGGCCATTTTTTCAGCTTTTTCTTGATCGACAGAACGTTGTAAATCTTCGATCAAGGAAAGCACATCGCCCATACCTAAAATACGGGAAGCGACCCGCTCGGGGTGGAAAGGTTCCAATGCGTCGGTTTTCTCCCCCACGCCTAAGAATTTAATCGGTTTGCCGGTAATTTGACGGATTGATAAAGCCGCACCGCCACGAGCATCGCCATCGACTTTGGTTAAAATAACACCGGTGAGAGGAAGGGCTTCATTAAAGGCTTTTGCCGTATTGGCTGCGTCTTGACCTGTCATCGCATCCACTGTAAAGAGAGTCTCAATCGGCGAAAGTGCGGTATGAATTTGTTGGATTTCACTCATCATTTCGCTATCAACATGCAAACGACCTGCGGTATCCACAATCAATACATCATAGAATTTTAATTTTGCAGAAGCTAAGGCGGCTTTGGCAATTTCTACCGGGTTTTGGCTTACATCAGACGGGAAGAAATCCGCTCCCACGGCTTGAGCCAAGGTTTCCAATTGTTTAATTGCTGCAGGGCGATAAATATCGGCAGAAACCACCATGACTTTTTTCTTATGACGTTCTTTTAAGAATTTGGCTAATTTCCCTACAGAGGTTGTTTTACCTGCCCCTTGTAAGCCGGCCATTAAAATAACAGCAGGTGGTTGAGTGGCTAAATTCAGGCTTTCATTGGTGTCGCCCATAGCTTTTTCAAGTTCTGCTTGAACGATTTTTAAGAATTCTTGCCCCGGTGTGAGGCTTTTATTGACATCTTCACCAATAGCCCGTTCTTTCACCTGATTAATAAATTCACGCACCACCGGCAAAGCAACATCGGCTTCTAATAACGCCATTCGTACTTCGCGTAGGGTATCTTTAATATTATCTTCTGTTAAACGTCCCTTTCCTGTAATATTACGCAAGGTTTTTGATAGGCGGTCAGATAGATTTTCAAACATATTTTTCTCTCGTTTAAAACATCAAAATTGGTGTAATTATACTTGAATTTGCCTTATTTAACTATTTGAAATTTTATTGATGCGGGGCTATACTGCTCAATCTTAAATACAAACCTTATACGAACTGTATGAGGCTAAATTAACCAAGCCATTTTAGTGGCTGTAATTGCCCCCAACGGGGTTCGGTTTATGTAACCTGGCATGGCTCCTGCTAGGTGATTTACCCTACGAATGACAGGATTTGATTTTGGACAGTATTCCCCTTAGTACCTTATTTATCATCTTAATTATCCTTCTTATTTTATCAGCGTATTTTTCTGGATCGGAAACCGGCTTATTGTCGGCAAATCGTTATCGAATGCGGCATTTGGCGGAAAAAGGCCACAAAGGTGCTAGAAAGGCTGAACATTTGCTAAAAAAAACCGATAAATTGCTCAGTCTGATTTTAATTTGTAATAATCTTGTGAATATTTCGGCTTCTGCTATTGCAACTATTATCGGTATGCGACTTTATGGCGATGCAGGGGTAGCAATTGCTACAGGCGCTTTAACTTTTGTTATGCTGGTATTTTCCGAAATTTACCCGAAAACAGTAGCGGCAATTTATCCGGAAAAAGTGGCATTTTTATCAAGCCATATATTATCCCTGTTAATGAAATTATTTACTCCGCTGGTATGGTTAATGAATTTGATTATTCGTGGGTTAATTAAAATTACAGGTTTGAAAACAGAAGCCAAACATCATCATCTGAGTTCGGAGGAGTTACGTTCTATTGTAAATGAAAGCGGTAAATTTATTCCTTCTGCCCACCAAGAAATGTTACTGTCTATTTTGGATTTGGAAGAAGTGACAGTGGATGATATTTTAGTGCCTCGCAATGATATTGCCGGCATCAATATTGATGATGATTGGAAATCCATTATGCGTCAGCTTAATCATGCCGCACACAGCCGAGTGGTATTATACAAAGGCAGTATTGATGAAAAAGTGCTGGGTATGTTGAGGGTGCGTGAGGCATACCGCCTGATGTTGGAAAAAAATGATTTCGGCAAAGAAACCTTAATTCGCGCAGCAGATGAAATTTATTTTATCCCTGAAGGCACGGCATTAACTGCTCAGCTATTGAATTTCCGCAATAATAAAGAACGTATCGGCTTGGTGGTTGATGAGTATGGTGATATTAAAGGGTTAGTCACACTGGAAGATATTCTTGAGGAAATTGTGGGGGAATTTACGACCTCTACAGCTCCCTCGATTGATGAGGAAGTTATTACCCAATCAGACGGATCGATTTTAATTGAAGGATCTGCCAATTTACGGGATTTAAATAAATTATTTGATTGGCATTTAGATACGGAAGATGCACGAACCTTTAATGGCTGGATTTTGGAGTATTTACAAGATATTCCGGATGAAGGCAAAGAGTTTGAATTGGACGGCTTAAAGATTCAAATTATTGAAGTGGGAGATAATATGGTAAAACAAGCCAAAGTGGTTAAACTGTAATTCCTATAGATCTGCCTTTAAGAAAAAAGTGCGGTTGATTTTATGTGAGATTTAAATATCGTGGCTATTTTACTAAAGGCAATCATATCATTTTCTCTGTGATAAAATAACATTGTTCAAAATGTAATTATTACAAAACCTCCCGCCTATTTAGATTATTTTTCTAGACACATCCGATGAGTATCCTATATAATCCGACACCTTTTTATAGGTTATTTACAAGGAAAGTTGTTATGAATCATAATCTTGGCAAGCAAGCAAGCAAGCAAGCAATAATTTAAATTACAAATAGACTAATCCTGAAATCTATAGACAAATAAGCCTATAAACAAACATCGCAATCACCAAGTAACCCA
>JAUNED010000043.1 GCA_030525745.1 Lonepinella koalarum
ATGGCTGGTTGCCGACGCTTGGGCTGTTTCATCATAGCGAACTCAATCCCTTTAACCTTGCCGATGATATGATCGAGCCATTCCGCCCGTTGGTCGATTTAATGGTGTGGCAACTTTGGCAAGGCGATAAATTGGCAGACAGCCTAACGCCATACACCAAACAGAAATTGGTCGGTTTATTGCATTATCAAATGCGGTTTCAAGATCAAACATTCAGCACCCTCGCTGCTATTGATCGCACCATTGGTTCACTACAAAACGCCATTAGCCAAAAAGATCCCAGCCTATTAAAACTGCCCGAAATTCTGCCTTTGAAGGAACATCAATATGAGTGAGGCAACCTTTATGCGTATTATTGTCTTTTTTGATCTGCCCGTTACCACCAAAGCCAAACGCAAAGCTGCCAACCAATTCCGCCAATTTTTACTCAAAGACGGCTATCAAATGTTACAGCTTTCGGTTTACACCCGCATTGTGCGAGGCCGGGATTCATTAGCAAAACACAACAAACGACTTTGTGAACATTTACCGGAAGAGGGATCGATTCGATGTTTAGAAGTCACCGAAAAACAATTTACAGGCATGTTACTGCTCGTCGGCGAACTCAAACCACAGGAGAAAAAAGTAAATGCAAACCAATTGCTACTTTTTTAACAAAAAACTTAGTTTAAAAAATTTCTATGCCACATAAAAATTTTTATTCGATTGCCGATATTTTGTACAGACACTTAGGATAAATTGACGGTTTTCAGTGAAAAACAGCAAAAAAATAAGCGGTCTGTTTTCAAAAAAATTCCGCAAAATCTTGCAAAAAATTTCTAAAAACAGACCGCTTTCTTGGTGTTTCTTCACGTTTTTTAATCACTGAAAAACGCAATAAACCCTTATAAAATAAGGCGTTCATATCACTCTATTGTAGCACTGCGAAATGAGAAAGGGAGCTACAACACGATTTTCAAGTCACAACATTAGAAAAAAGATTGTAGCACTGCGAAATGAGAAAGGGAGCTACAACATGAGGAGTTGACTCATCAAGATGTAAGACATTGTAGCACTGCGAAATGAGAAAGGGAGCTACAACATATATATATGAAAACAAAAAATGAAATAAATTGTAGCACTGCGAAATGAGAAAGGGAGCTACAACCCAACCTTTACTCATATAATCAAAGAATTTATTGTAGCACTGCGAAATGAGAAAGGGAGCTACAACCAATAATTTTGCTGTATGTAATCAAATTCAATTGTAGCACTGCGAAATGAGAAAGGGAGCTACAACTTTCTGTATTGCCAGTATCACTGCCGTAAAATTGTAGCACTGCGAAATGAGAAAGGGAGCTACAACTTACGTCAAACGTAATCTCATGAAGATGATATTGTAGCACTGCGAAATGAGAAAGGGAGCTACAACAAGTAGTCTTCACGTAAAATAACGACAAAAATTGTAGCACTGCGAAATGAGAAAGGGAGCTACAACATAGCTATTATACAAAATATTTTTAAATTGTATTGTAGCACTGCGAAATGAGAAAGGGAGCTACAACATGACTATCCGACAACAGTCAGACAGAGGTATTGTAGCACTGCGAAATGAGAAAGGGAGCTACAACGCAGCGTTTAGTGTTAAGGTCGTTTCAACAATTGTAGCACTGCGAAATGAGAAAGGGAGCTACAACTCATTTGATAGAATCAATGTAAGACGCTTAATTGTAGCACTGCGAAATGAAAAAGGGAGCTACAACCTGATTATTATGATTAATGCCTTTCTTGGAATTGTAGCATTGCAAAATGGAAAGTGAACTACAACAAAACACATAATAAATCGACCGCACTTTCAGACTGGATTTAACCTTCTACAGTTATCTAACTTATCGCAATCCTTTCTCTTTTTCTGTACAATAGCCCACCTAAGTGATTATTTATTTCGAGAATTTTTATGTCTTCTACTACACCGAATATTGGTTTTATTAGCCTTGGTTGCCCAAAGAATTTAGTGGATTCCGAGCGTATTTTGACGGAGCTTCGTACTGACGGTTATAACATTATCCCAACTTACGAAAATGCGGATTTAGTCATCGTCAATACCTGTGGTTTCATTGATTCTGCAGTACAAGAATCCCTTGAAGCTATCGGGGAAGCTTTACGGGAAAACGGTAAAGTCATTGTTACCGGTTGTCTTGGCGCAAAAGAAAACCAAATCCGTGAAGTACATCCGAAAGTCTTGGAAATCACCGGCCCACACAGCTACGAAGCTGTGATGAACCATGTGCATAAATATGTGCCGAAACCGGCATACAATCCTTATGTGAATCTAGTACCTAGCCAAGGAATTAAACTCACGCCGAAGCATTACGCTTATTTAAAAATTTCTGAAGGTTGTGATCATAAATGTACTTTCTGTATTATTCCATCAATGCGTGGCGATTTAGACAGTCGTCCGATTACACAAATTTTGGACGAAGCAAAACGCTTGGTTGATTCTGGCGTAAAAGAAATTTTAGTAGTTTCTCAAGACACCTCAGCCTATTCGTTAGATCAAACCAAAGAAACTCAAAATAAAACCGTATTTTGGAACGGAATGCCGATCAAAAATAATTTAATTACGTTGTGTCAAATGCTGGGAAGCCTTGGGGCTTGGGTGCGATTGCATTATGTCTATCCTTATCCACATGTTGATGAGCTCATTCCATTAATGGCGGCTGGTAAAATCTTGCCTTATTTGGATATTCCTCTCCAACATGCCAGCCCGAAAATCTTAAAAGCGATGAAACGCCCGGGTTCAGTAGAGCGTTTATTGGAGCGTATTAAAAAATGGCGTGAAATTTGCCCTGAACTCACATTACGTTCTACCTTTATTGTCGGTTTCCCGGGAGAAACGGAAGAGGATTTCCAATTACTGTTGGATTTCTTAAAAGAAGCTCAACTTGACCGTGTAGGTTGTTTTAAATTCAGCCCAGTAGAAGGCGCAGTGGCAACAGATATGCCTGATCAAGTGCCTGAAGAGGTGAAAGAAGAACGTTTCCAACGTTTTATGGAATTACAACAGCAAATCTCCGCTCAACGTCTACAACAAAAAGTGGGTAAAACCTTAGCGGTTATCATTGATGAAATTGATGACGAGGGCATTATCGGCCGTTCAATGGCTGATGCACCGGAAATTGACGGCGTGGTTTATGTTGAAAATCTCAGCGAAAGTGCGGTTAAAATCGGCGATATTTTACAAGTGCAGATCACACACGCCGATGAATATGATTTGTGGGGAACTTGTTAGTTACACCTAATATAAGAAAAGAGAAAATGATCGAACAACAAACGCAAGAACGCACTACACCAAGCGTGGATATTTTCGAGCAAACCGTTGCAGCAAAAAATTACGAGCTTGCCTGCTTGCAACTATTGGATATTTTAGAGCATTTGGATCGCAATTTCGGTTTAATTCACACCATTGAATTTAGTGTGCCGCAACAACTAAATTTACCTACAATGGAACAAGAGAGAACAGTGTATTTTTGTACCCGAATGGCAAATGCGATTACTATATTGTTCAGTGATAAAAATCTGGAAATTTCTGAATCAGGTGCATTACGTTTCTTTACGTTACAACGTTGGCTTGCCTTTATTTTTGCCAGTTCGCCTTACATTAATGCGGATCATATTTTACAAACTTACAATCTCGAGCCAAACAAAAGCCTTACTGATGTACACATAGAGCCAAACATTCGCTCTTTGGTAAAATTCTGTATTTGTTATTTCTTGGAGTCTAATTTAACCCTTAATTTGGACAAACTCTGGGAAATTGCACCGCACTTGTGTGCTTCTTTGTGCTTCGCACTACAATCTCCTCGCTTTATCGGCACACTCAATGCGTTCTCAAAACGCACTGCAATTTTACAATGGTTTCCTGCAAAATTAGCTATGCTTGAGGATCTCAATAATGTGCCTAATACGATCAGTCACGATGTTTATATGCACTGTAGTTATGATGTTGCCGAAAACAAGCATTGGGTAAAAAAATCACTCAATACCGTTATTCGCCATCATTTACTCAAAGAAAATCAATGGCAAGACAGACAAATAACCCAAATCGGTACAAAACAGGGTAAGCCAGTCATGCTGGTATTATTGGAACATTTTCATGGCGCACATTCCATTTATCGTACACATTCCACCTCATTGATTGCGGCAAAATCAAAATTTTATTTGATCGGTATCGGCAATGCAGCAGTTGATGACAAAGGACGCGCCGTTTTTGATGAGTTTCACGAATTAAAGCAAGATACTATTCTCAATAACCTGAGTAAAATCAAACGTATTGCCGATGAAAATCAAATTGCCGTGCTTTATATGCCAAGTATCGGTATGGATTTATTACCTATTTTTGCCAGTAATACCAAGTTAGCGCCAATTCAAGCTATTGCATTAGGCCATCCTGCAACTACCCATTCCGAATTGATTGATTATGTCATTGTAGAAGATGATTATGTGGGCTCGGAAAGCTGCTTTAGTGAGACATTATTACGCTTACCGAAAGATGCACTACCTTATGTCCCCTCAGCCCTCGCTCCAACAAAAGTGCGGTATCATTTACGGGAGAATCCCGATGTAGTACATATCGGCATTGCATCTACCACAATGAAACTCAATCCATACTTCCTAGAGGCATTACAAACTATTTTGCAACGCGCCCAAGTCAAAATACATTTTCATTTTGCTATGGGACAATCACAAGGCATTGTTCAGCCTTATGTAGAACGGTTTATTAAGTCCTACTTAGGCAATCAGGCAACCGCTTATCCACACCTGCCTTACCACCAATATTTAGACGTTCTCCACCAATGCGATATGATGTTAAACCCGTTCCCTTTTGGGAATACGAACGGCATCATTGATATGGTCACACTTGGGTTAGTGGGTGTATGCAAAACAGGAGCTGAAGTACATGAACACATTGACGAAGGCTTATTCAAACGGCTTGGACTACCCGAATGGCTTATTGCAAATACAGTGGAAGATTATGTTGAACGTGCGATCCGTTTAGCGGAAAACCACAGAGAACGTTTAAATCTACGTCGCCATATAATTAAACACAATGGGTTGAAAAAACTCTTCACCGGCAACCCGAATCCAATGGGCGAAATATTATACACTAAGCTACAAGAATGGGCGGTAACAAATAATATAGACATTCCTCAGCCATAACTCCCCCCATGCTCAGAAAAACGCTCGATAATTCAAACTCGAGCGTTTTCTATTGGATCGCAATAAGATCCTAAAAACACAATATCTAGTGCCTTTTAATAAATTGATTACATAAATATAGTGATTATGTCAGAAAAAAATATTTTCCTTTAAAAATCAAAAAACTAGCTTGACTGAATTACATGTAGGATTTGTCAAGTCTTGTTTTGTAAAAAAAATCCCCTAAAATACAACCGCACTTTTCAATAAAATACAAAAAAGAGAACAATAAATATGCGTAGAAATCTGTTCCAAAAACGCGTCAATATCAAGCCTTATGAATATCCTGAGTTGCTTGAATATAAAGATGCCATTCGCCATTCTTACTGGTTGCATACCGAATTTAATTTCACCGGTGATATTCAAGATTACCGTACCAATATCAATGACCATGAACGCCATGTTTTAACTCGTGCGATGTTGGCGATATCCCAAGTGGAAGTGAATGTAAAACGTTTTTGGGGCGAGCTCTATCGCTATTTCCCTAAACCGGAAATGGACGATGTCGGTGGCACATTTGCCGAATCTGAAGTACGCCATAAAGACGCTTATTCATTCTTACTGGAAAAATTAGGCTTGAACGACATGTTCAGCCAAATTCAAGATATTGCCCCACTCATGGAGCGTATCCGTTATATGGAAAGCTTTATGAAGGACAAAGATGCAGGCAAGGGCGAATTTGTACTGTCACTCGTGTTATTCTCACTGTTTGTGGAACATATTTCCCTATTCGGGCAATTCTTAATTATGATGTCATTCAACAAGCATAAAAACCTGTTTAAAGGCATTTCTAATGCTGTTGAAGCAACCTCTAAAGAAGAAGAAATTCACGGTAAATTCGGCATTGCGTTATATGAAATCTTGCGTGATGAACATAGTGAATTATTTACTCCTGAATTTTTTGATGAACTGCAAACCCTTGCAAGTCAAGCCTTTGAAGCGGAAAAAGGCATTTTGGACTGGATTTTTGAAGAAGGTGATTTAAGTTTTATCAGCCGTGAAACAGTCGAGAACTATATTAAACACCGCTATAATAATTCCTTGGAAATTTTGGGCTTACCGGCTCCTTATGCAATTAACCAAGAATTATTAAAAGACACCGAATGGTTTGATATTGAAATTCTTTCTTCCAAAGAAACAGATTTCTTTAACAAACGTAGCACCGATTATTCCAAAAAAATGAAACAGATTACCGCAGATGACTTATTCTAATACCCAAAGACCGGACTTCGACTGGTTAAATGAAGATAGCCGTTTATTCTTACAACGTGGCTATTTACTCGAAGGCACAACCGCACTTGAGCGTATCCGTTATATTGCTGAACATGCAGAACGCAAGCTCGGTATTGAAGGCTATGCTGACAAGTTCTATTACTATATGGGACGAGGCTATTTCTCATTGTCTTCTCCAATTTGGTCTAACTTCGGTTTAGATCGTGGCTTACCGATTTCTTGTTTCGGTAGCTATATTGGCGACTCAATTCATGAAATTATGGTCACTACCGCAGAAGTCGGCATGATGAGCAAAATCGGTGGCGGTACTTCTGCTTATTTCGGTGATATTCGTCCACGTGGTTCCGTCATTAAAAATAACGGCAAATCCGACGGCTCTTTCAACTTCAGTAAATTATTCGATACCATTATTGATGTGATTTCCCAAGGGACTTCCCGTAAAGGACAGTTTGCCGGTTATATTGATATTGAGCACGGCGATATTGACGAATGGTTAGATATTCACACCGAAGGCAACCCGATTCAATTAATGTATTACGGCGTATGTGTCGGTCACGACTGGTTGGAATCCATGAAAGCCGGCGATCCGCACAAACGTGCCTTATGGGCAAAATTACTACAACGTAAAACCGAAACCGGTATTCCCTATATTTTCTTCAAAGACAATGCGAATGCAGGCAGCCCGGATGTCTATAAAGATAAAAATATGACTATCCATGCATCTAATCTCTGTACTGAGATCATGTTACCGTCCAGCTCAGATGAAAGTTTTGTTTGCTGCTTGTCATCAATGAATCTCTTACATTTTGATGAATGGAAAGATACCGATGCACCGGAAGTGTTAACTTACTTCTTAGATGTCGTCATGAGCGAATTCATCGAAAAAAGTAAAGAAATCCCATTCCTGCAACGAGCAACCCGTTTTGCTGAACGCCATCGTGCATTAGGTTTAGGGGTATTAGGCTGGCATAGCTACTTACAGGCAAACAACATCGCTTTTGACAGCTTTGAAGCCATGCAGAAAAATAATCTGATTTTCAAAACCTTACAAGAAAAAACTTTAAATGCTTCCAAAGAATTGGCAAAACGTTTTGGGGAACCGGAAATCTTAAAAGGCTATGGTCGTCGTAATACTACACTCATGAGTATTGCACCAACCAAATCCAGTAGCTTTATTTTAGGTAGCGTTTCTCCGTCAGTAGAACCATTCAAATCTAACTACTATGTAAAAGATTTAGCAAAAATCAAAACTGTGTATAAAAATCCGTTCTTGGAAAAATTATTACAAGAAAAAGGCTTGGATAAAGAGGAAATCTGGGAAAGTATTCTACACAATGACGGCTCAGTGCAACATTTGACAGAATTAACCGATCACGAAAAAGAGGTATTCAAAACTTTCTCTGAAATCAGCCAATTAAGCGTAGTTCAACAAGCGGCTCAGCGTCAAAAATACATTGACCAAGGACAAAGTATCAACTTAATGATCCACCCTGCAACACCTGCTCGTGATCTCAACCAGTTATACTTAACCGCCGAAGAATTAGGTTTAAAATCCATTTACTACCAATACTCAATGAGTGCGGCGCAGGTATTCAACCGAAACTTATTAAGCTGTAGTAGCTGCGAAGGTTAATCCCATACAGATAAAAAGGCGTAACAAAGGTTACGCCTTATTTTTTCCTTGATGATTATGCTAAAATACCGCTCTATTTAATTGAGAATATCATCTATGCAGAATTTGCCAATCGAACAATACCACCAACTCTTAACCAAAAAACACGAAAAACTGACCGCACTTTTATCACCTTTTCAACCACCTAAAATTGACGTGTTTGCCTCGCCTGTGGAACATTTCCGTATGCGGGCAGAATTTCGTGTGTGGCACGACCAAGGCGATTTGTATCATATTATGTTCGATCAAAAGAGCAAACAACGCTATCGCGTGGATCATTTTCCCATTGCCTCTAAACTCATAAATAAAATGATGACGGCGATTCTCCCTTTACTCAAAGCCGAAGATATTCTCCATCGTAAATTATTCCAAATTGACTATCTCAGCACAATGAGTGGCCAAATCATTGTCAGCCTGCTTTACCACAAAACCTTAACGGAAGATTGGCAACGAGCCGCTGAAAAATTAAAAGTGCGGTTAGAAAATGACGGGTTTTGTGTACAAATTATCGGTCGAGCCACCAAACAAAAAATCTGTTTAAATCAAGATTATGTGGATGAAATCCTACCTATCAAAGGCAAAAATTATATTTATCGCCAAGTGGAAAACAGTTTCACTCAACCCAACGCCACCGTGAATTGTAGTATGCTGGAATGGGCAATTGATTGTACCCGACACAGCCAAGGGGATTTACTGGAACTCTATTGTGGTAACGGCAATTTTTCCATTGCCTTGGCACAAAATTTCCGCAAAGTACTGGCAACAGAAGTAGCTAAGCCCTCTGTGGAAGCGGCACAATTCAATATTCAAGCGAATCACATTGATAATCTCCAAATTATCCGAATGTCTGCCGAGGATTTCACTCAAGCCATCAACGGCGTGCGTGAATTTTATCGTTTGAAAGGTATCGATTTAAAAAGCTATGAATGTAACACCATTTTCGTTGATCCCCCTCGAGCCGGCTTAGATGCCAATACAGTAAAACTGGTACAGAATTATGAACGTATTCTATACATTTCCTGCAATCCACATACCTTGTGCGATAATTTGCAACAACTCTGCCAAACCCATCGCATAGAAAAAGCGGCATTATTCGATCAATTTCCTTATACCGAACATATGGAAAGTGGTGTTTGGCTAGTAAAAAAATAAAATGTGGTGAGGCGAAAATGAATATTCAACTGCTTTGTGAATCCGAAAATTGCGGAAATTTCACCGCACTTTGCAACGAAAAAGGCTTACAGCACAACTCCAAAAGCCCACTGGCTCTTGTTCAAACTCCAACCCGTTTAGAACTACGCAAATTAGATGAACCCAAACTTGGTGCCGTATTTGTGGATTTTGTCAGTGGCACAATGGCGCATCGGCGTAAATTTGGTGGTGGGCGAGGTGAAGCCATTGCCAAAGCAGTTGGCATTAAAGGTAATGAATTACCCTCCGTGATTGATGCTACCGCCGGTTTAGGACGAGATGCTTTTGTGCTGGCGGTGTTAGGTTGTAAAGTAAGATTGGTTGAGCGCCACCCTGTCGTATTCTTATTGCTGCAAGACGGCTTAAATCGGGCTTATGCCGATCCGGAAATCGGTGGAATACTGAAGGAGAACCTACAACTTTTACCTGTTAGCCATATCGCCAAACTCAATCCCATAACAGATTTTGCTGATGTAGTTTATCTTGACCCCATGTACCCACACAAACAAAAATCTGCCTTGGTAAAAAAAGAAATGCGTGTATTTCAACATTTAGTCGGCGCAGATTTAGATGCCGATCAACTACTTCAACCGGCATTAGCTTTATCACAAAAACGCGTTGTCGTAAAACGACCTGACTATGCTGAATTTCTTGCCAATCAACAACCACACTTTAGCCGTGAAACAAAAAATCACCGGTTTGACATTTACCTTACGCAGGTTTAATCAATCTCCAATAGAAAACGATTGAGGTAAGAATCCCATCTAAAAAAATGGCACTTCTTTAAAAAAGTGCCATTATCATTTTGAACAAACAAAAATTAATACACAATCTCTACTCGGCGGTTAGGTTTTAAGCATTCT
>JAUNED010000044.1 GCA_030525745.1 Lonepinella koalarum
ATAATCTGACAAGTAAATAAACAAAAACCTGACGGTGAAAGCTGTCAGGTTTTTTTGTTAATTTTTTTCTTTTCCTCTTGAAACTCTTAAATTTTCCCCCATATAAGCAAAGCAATTTTTAATTTTTAGGAGAAAACGCATGACTATTCGTCCATTACACGACCGTGTGATTATTAAACGTGAAGAAGTTGAAACCCTTTCTGCCGGTGGTATTGTTTTAACCGGTTCTGCAGCGACAAAATCCACCCGTGCTAAAGTGTTGGCAGTGGGTAAGGGTCGTATTCTTGAAAACGGTACAGTACAACCTTTGGATGTGAAAGTAGGTGATACTGTTATTTTTAACGATGGCTATGGTGTCAAAACAGAAAAAATTGACGGTGAAGAAGTCTTAATCCTTTCTGAAAGTGATATTTTAGCAATTGTGGAATAATGCCTCACTATAAATGATGATTTGGAATGTTGTTGTACATTCTTCAATTAATAAACAATAAGGAAAATAAAAAATGGCAGCAAAAGACGTAAAATTTGGTAATGATGCTCGTGTGAAAATGTTAGCGGGTGTAAATATTTTAGCAGATGCAGTAAAAGTTACTTTGGGCCCGAAAGGTCGTAATGTGGTATTAGACAAGGCCTTTGGCGCACCGACCATCACAAAAGACGGGGTATCTGTAGCACGTGAAATTGAATTACAGGATAAATTTGAAAATATGGGGGCACAAATGGTGAAAGAGGTTGCCTCTAAAGCCAATGATGCTGCCGGTGACGGTACAACAACTGCAACGGTATTAGCTCAAGCTATCGTCAATGAAGGCTTGAAAGCTGTTGCTGCAGGTATGAATCCAATGGATTTAAAACGTGGTATCGACAAAGCGGTAAGTGCGGTTGTTTCAGAGCTTAAAAACTTATCCAAACCTTGTGAAACCTCAAAAGAAATTGAACAAGTCGGGACAATTTCTGCGAATTCCGACAGCGTTGTTGGCCAATTAATTGCACAAGCCATGGAAAAAGTGGGCAAAGAAGGTGTGATTACTGTAGAAGACGGTACAGGTTTAGAAGATGAACTTGATGTGGTTGAAGGTATGCAATTTGATCGTGGTTACTTATCCCCATATTTCATCAATAAACCGGAAACTGCCACCGTTGAATTAGATAATCCGTTTATTCTTTTAGTGGATAAAAAAATCTCGAATATCCGTGAATTATTGCCGGTATTGGAAGGTGTAGCAAAAGCAGGCAAACCACTATTAATTATTGCGGAAGATGTCGAAGGAGAAGCATTAGCAACTTTAGTCGTAAATACTATGCGTGGTATTGTGAAAGTCGCCGCAGTGAAAGCGCCGGGCTTTGGTGATCGCCGTAAAGCAATGTTACAAGATATTGCAATTTTAACCGCCGGTACAGTCATTTCTGAAGAAATCGGTATGGAATTAGAAAAAGCCACGTTGGAAGATCTAGGTCAAGCAAAACGTGTCGTCATTAATAAAGAAAACACCACTATTATTGACGGCGTAGGTGATGAAGCTCAAATTAAAGGTCGTGTTGTGCAAATTCGCCAACAAATCGAAGAAAGTACTTCCGATTATGACAAAGAAAAATTGCAAGAGCGTGTAGCTAAATTAGCCGGTGGCGTTGCAGTAATTAAAGTTGGTGCAGCAACCGAAGTGGAAATGAAAGAGAAAAAAGATCGTGTGGAAGATGCACTACACGCAACCCGTGCAGCCGTGGAAGAAGGCATCGTTGCCGGTGGTGGTGTTGCTTTAATTCGTGCAGCAGGCAAAGTGGCAGCAACATTGAAAGGCGACAATGAAGAACAAAACGTGGGCATTAAATTGGCATTGCGTGCAATGGAAGCTCCGTTACGTCAAATCGTGACCAATGCAGGTGAAGAAGCCTCTGTAGTAGCAAGTGCAGTGAAAAACGGCGAAGGCAACTTCGGCTATAATGCAGGAACAGAGCAATATGGCGATATGATTGAAATGGGGATTTTAGATCCGACTAAAGTTACCCGTTCTGCATTGCAATTCGCAGCCTCTATTGCAGGTTTGATGATTACCACAGAAGCAATGGTAACGGAATTACCAAAAGATGACAAAGCCGACCTAGCTGCCGGTATGGGTGGAATGGGCGGTATGGGTGGAATGATGTAATTTCCTCTCTAGTCTTTACAGGGAAAAGTGCGGTCAAATTGACCGCACTTTTTTAAGTTTAAATTGAATAGTCTTCTTTAAGCAGATGCTTATAGGCGTATAAATAAGATGCTCCAACAAAAGCGGCTCCACCAGTAATATTACCTAAAAATACGGGAATCATATTGAGGAAAAATTCTCCCCAAGTAATATGGGCTCCGGCCAGAATCCCAGCAGGAATAATAAACATATTCGCTACAAAATGTTGTAATCCAATAAGAACAAAAGTCATCACAGGAAACCACATTCCTAGAATTCTTCCGGAAGTTTGTTTAGTGCCAAAATAAAACCATATCCCCATACAAACCATCCAGTTACAAGCAATTGCCGAAATAAAAGCACGTCCAAAATCCATTTGTACCTTAGCTTCTGCGATTGCGATGGTTTTAGCTGAAGCGATACCTTCCGCCAATCCAACATAATGTCCTAAGAAAAATGCCATAAATAAAGCACCGGCGAGGTTGCCTAAACTCACAATGAACCAATTTCGTGCTAACCGGTGAAGGCTCACTCTTTTGCTCAAACGACCCAGAGCCATCATCATCATATTTCCCGTGGCCAGTTCACCACCACCAAGTAAAATACAGATTAAACAAATAGGAAACACTGCGGCTCCCAATAATGTTGCCAAACCACTCCAATCACTAGGAATACCACTGACTACCTTAAGATAAGCGATATAACCAAAACTCACATAACCTCCACCAAGAAAACTTAAAATGGCCAATGTACGAAGAGATCCAAGAGATTTACCATGACTTTTATCAATAATATCTTGTAGGATCTCGTGAGGATAAAGATCACGATGTTGCATAATGCCTCCATTAAGAATGAACTAAATCAATGAAAGCAATGTAACAAAGCGTATTTTAAAAGAGAAAGAATTTACCAATATATCTAGTGAAATTTAGTTATATAGAGATAAGCGTCTATTAAAAAGAAAAAACGGCAGATGAATTCTGCCGTTTATTTGAATTATCCGCAGTTTCTAAGGTGCGTAAGGTTGTAACTCCGGATTAATTGGTGTTTCAGCCAAATTATTTGCATAGTTACATAAACTGGCTAAACTCACGCCCAATACAACATCCAAGGCATTTTGAGTGCTGTAACCTGCATTTAAAAACTCTTCAAAAATTTGATGGCTGACTTTACCTTTGGTATTTATAACTGCTAAGGTAAAACGGGCTAATACATCTAATTTAGCATCTGTTGTGATTGTAGTCGTTTTACGCAACGCCTGAAGAATGTCTTCCGGCATTTTAATTTGTTTAATCGAAATTGCCGTATGCCCGGCAACACAGAAATCGCAACCATTAGCCACAGCCGCTGTAATCTGAACAACTTCGCGTTCAGTAGGCGTTAAACTATTACGTTGGTTAATTGCGCCAACCGTACGATAGGTTTCCAATGCCGTGGGTGCATTTGCCAATACCCCAATTAAATTAGGGATAAAACCATTATTTTGCTTAACGGTTTTAAGTGCTTCTTGAGAAGCTTCCGGTGCAGTTTCGATAGTATGAATTTGAAATTTCGACATAATTAATCTCCTAAAAGTATCAATACACTTTCAGCATAATAAGTCGAAACCCTTAATGAGGTCTAATAGATTTTATGTGATGTTTAGATTAAAAATGAATATCTTATAACCAAGAAAAAAGTTGTTTGATACTTTCTGCAAAATCTGATGGATTTTCGCTATGCGAATTATGGCCGGCTTGCGGAATAATCATCGTGTTTAGTTGATATTTTATGGCCATTTGGCGGAATTTATCGTCTTTTTCACCCACAAAATAATAAATCGGCAAAAAATTTGACCGCACTTTTTCACTAAAATCCGGCTGTTTTGCCAAAGAGGTAGCAAGTAGCATTTTACCGATTTTAATGCCATTATTTTGCGAACGGCTATGTATTAAGTTGGCTCGTTGTTGTTCATTGAGATGAGAGAATACAGGTTGTTGATACCAATCTTGTAAGACTTCTTCAAGAGGCTCTGACTGAAAACGGCGTGCCCAATATTGATCCTGTTGCCAACGCTGTTGTTTTTCCAAAGGAGCGGTTAATCCCAAATTTACCCCTTCCAAAATCAGCCCTTGTAAGCCGCTTTTATCCTGTCTCGACTGTAAGGCATAATATAACGACAAACGTCCGCCCAAGGAATATCCTACTAAAAAATAGGGCTGATTTTTCACCGCACTTTTAATTTGTTCCGCAATATAGGCGGAAGCCTGTTCAAAATCAGCAATTTCCTTATGCTGTGCCGAACCGTGATAAGGTAAATCCAAGCTGATACAACGAAAGTGCGGTAGTTTTTCGATGAGTTTTTGCCAGTCGGTTTTATCACCTAATAAGCCATGGAGAAAAATCAGAGTTTTCATAGGAAAACTTAATTTTCCTACTAATTTAATTCGTAAATAGTCACGCCACATTTCTCTGTCGAGGCACTAGGTACGATTTCATAATCTTTGCCGGCTTGTGAAACAAAGGTAATTTTATCGCCATTGCAATAGCGATAACTGCTACCAATTATTTTTCCTGTGGCATTAGTTATCGTATGTGTTGGCGTTCTAATTGCATTATCGACTGTAATTTCGGCATTTGCAGGAATAATAAATTCTTTAAAGAATGGTGTAGAACCAATATTGGAAAATTGGCTTGGATTTTTACTGAATTGGCTTTCAGGCATTCCAATACTTTCGTTATCTTTTAAGCCAACCAGCGATGAAAATGCTTGTCCCATTCCTCCACCAACGGAAATTTTTTCGCTCTTTCCATTGAGTTTCACTTCCATACCTGTTGGTCTGCCGTTTTGGCCAAACAAGCGGATTCTGGCTTGATTTTCCGTATTATACTGCGTTTGGTTAGTTGATAATTCCGTATTCACACAACCAACTAAACTCAGTAGTGCAATAGATAAGGTTAATTTTTTCATAGTCGTTTCCCTCATTATGATGAATAAATTATTTCAACACCAAAATACACTTATTTTTGACCGCACTTTTCACTAAATAATTACGCCCCAACAACAGCATGGCTAATTTGTTCAATTAAGCGTTTGTACAAATGACTACCGTCACTTGCTCCTACTTTAATTTCAATTAGCGTGGTTTCTTTACGACTATAAGCTTGCTTCAAGACGGAACTTAAATCAGCCCAAGTGTAAGGTCGAGCGTATTTTAAGTCAAACATTGAAGCTGCTTGGGAAAATTCTGTATGATGCGGCATGCGGTAAAATTCGGATTTTACTTCAGATTCCACCGGCAACATATCAAAAATCGCTCCACCATTATTGTTGATAATAAATAAAATCACCGGTTGGCTGACTTTTTTGAATAAAGCTAAGGAGTTTAAGTCATATAGGGCGGACATATCGCCGATTAACGCAAACAAAGGTTGGTTCGATCCTGTCGCAACACCGGCTGCGGTGGCAAATAAGCCGTCAATACCACTTGCTCCCCTGTTAGTATAAACCGGACAACCTTCAGGCAACTTGGCTAAGGCATCAGCGAGGCGGACAAACAGGCTGTTACCTAAAAACAGATTGCAGTTTTGTGGTAAAATCCGCCCTAAATGATGAGCAAGTGAAGCTTCATTTAAACCCCCACCTACTTGCTGCTCGATAAATTGTGCACAGAAATTTGACAATGCTATCGCTTCTAATAGCCAAGGTTTTTGATGCAATGGTGGATGCGCCCTTAACCAATGATGGACTTTAGCCGTGAAACGGGTGTGGATATGATGATAAGGATCCACTCGGCGAGGGCTTTCATCGACAACCCAAAATTCCCCACGGAATTTACCTAAAAATTGATTGATACGTTTACTGATAAAATGTGATCCTAACTGAATGACAATATCCGCTTGCAATAATTTTTCATACACGGTTTGATTAGCCAACCAAATATCTTCAAATGGCAATGTCGGCTCAACGCCGGATTGGATATCCCTTAACATAACCCAACCCATTTTGCTTGCCCAAGCCTGAATTCCCATAGCTTGTTCAGGTGGTAATTTGCCTACTACCAGCACACCACGTTTGGCCCGCCAGTGATCCCAGTTTTCATGCATTACTACTTCTTGATGTAAATCTTGATGTTCTGCCCATTTTTTCTGTTGCACCAACCAACGCTGTATAGATGCTAGCCAAGGATGATTGTCAATTTGATTTTCATCGGCATCATAAAGTGGTTCGGCAAACGGCACATTAATATGAATAACACCGGCTTGTTGGCTTTGGCTGTAACAATGTTGATCTAGAGTGGAAACCAACCAAGTGACCGGATAATCTTGGCTAGGGCGAGGCAAATTAATATTTGCAACGGGATAATCCGCAAACATATTTTGCTGCAAAATAGCTTGGTTTGCACCACATTCAATCAATTCATCAGGGCGATCTGCGGTAAGTACGATTAAATTGACCGCACTTTGACGGGCTTCCACAATAGCAGGATATAAATTAGCTGCCGCCGTGCCGGAAGTGACTATCACAGCTACCGGTGTTTGTGTCGATTTTGCTAAACCTAAGGCAAAAAAACCTAAGCCACGTTCGTCAAAATGCGCATGACAATGGGCTTTTCGTTGCTGTTGTAAACGAATTGCTTCTAATGTTAAAGGCGTGGAACGGGAACCCGGTGCGATACAAAAGTGCTTTACTCCGTGACGAACTAACGTTTCCAAAATCACCTTTGACCAACAACGATTAAATGTACTGACTGACATAATTATTTCTCCCTTCCTATTCAATTTATTTAAGCAGATTGTTGCTTGTCTTTAAATAATGATAATAATCCCGTGGCTTTACGTTCGATTTCCTGCCATTCTAACAAGGGAATAGAACCTTCCACAATACCGGCTCCGGCAAAAACCGATAGGCTCTCTGCTTCAATCACCGCTGAACGGATAGTGACGCAAAATTCGGCAGAATCCGATTGCATAATGCCGAGCGTGCCGGCATACCAAGTGCGGTCAAAATTTTCGGTATTTTGAATAAAGTTTATTGCCGATGATTGCGGCAAACCGGATACTGCCGCAGTCGGATGAAGTGCTTGTAAACAAATTTGATCGCTATACATTGGTTTAAGTATTGCCGTGATTTCACGATATAAATGCATGACTTGGCGTAATGTTTTTACTGTTAAATCCGCCACTTGAATATGTTCCGCATAGGGTTGTAAGGCCAAACAAATACCCTCTGCAACAAGCTGGTTTTCCACAATATTTTTTTTATCTTGCAATAACCAATGCGTTAAATGTTGATTTTGGGCAAGATCATCGCTTATTGTTGCTGTACCGGCTAATGCCTCAGTGTGCAATTGTTGCCCAAGGCGTTGATAAAGCCGTTCAGGTGATGATCCAATAAACACTGAATCCGCCTGTTGGGCTAACAAAAAATGATAGCACCCACTGTTTTTATTCTCACTTTCGGCTAATAAATCCATTGCATTTAACAAACTATCTGTTTGGTAGGTTTGCTTATTTGCCAACACCACTTTATCCAATTGACCTTCTTGAATATGGTTTAAGGCCGATTCTACCCAATTTGACCATGTTGCCTGATTAGCTGCGCAGGAAAGGGCGGTGATCTCTTGTTTTAACGGCGAAAGTGCGGTGAATTTTTCTAAGGTTTGGAGGTATTCTATTAATGTGTCTTGCTCAGCTAATTCATCACGATGCACAAAAAATTGCACCTGTGTTTTATTACCTGTTTGGCTTAACAGAAAACGAGGCAGGAAAAAATAAGCCTGTTTATCGAAGGTTAAACCTCCCACTAAAGGGAAATGACTTTGCTGTACAAACTGCTCTGCATGAAAGGCATCAAAAAATGACCGCACTTCACCCAATGCAGCCCAAGTGTGTTGTTGAGTTCGGGATTTAAAATAAAATTGCGGAAATAAGGATTGGGCTTTAAGCCATTCGAGTAAGGACAAAGAATACGCCGTTTCACCTTGAAATACCAAAATTTCAGGGTGGTTTTTCGAAGATGCACAATGTCGGATTTGCTCAATAAATTGACGGCGTAAAACTTGCAATGCCTAGCTCTCAAAATAGGTTAAAAATGCCGTTATTTTACCTCAAATCAAAATAATTTTTTAGCAGATCTTTTATTCTTTTTAAAATAAGAGTAAAGTGCGGTTACTTTTACGTTGTTTTTAGAGGTCAGTATGGAATTGTTTCCAAAATCACATAAATTAGAACACGTTTGCTATGATATTCGTGGGCCGGTGCATAAAGAAGCGCTACGCCTTGAAGAAGAAGGACATAAAATCTTAAAACTTAATATCGGCAACCCTGCACCCTTTGGCTTTGAAGCGCCTGATGAAATTTTAGTTGATGTTATTCGTAATCTTCCTACAGCACAAGGTTATGGTGATTCTAAAGGCTTATATTCTGCCCGTAAAGCTATTGTGCAATATTACCAATCTAAAGGCATTCACGGCTCAACAGTAAATGATGTGTATATTGGGAATGGTGCGTCCGAATTGATCACAATGGCAATGCAAGCCTTACTCAATGACGGCGATGAAGTATTAGTGCCTATGCCCGATTATCCGTTATGGACGGCGGCAGTGACCTTATCCGGTGGTAAAGCCGTACATTATGTATGTGATGAAGAAGCGGATTGGTTCCCTGATATTGCTGATATTAAAAGTAAAATTACTTCTCGTACCCGAGCTATTGTGGTAATTAATCCAAATAACCCGACGGGTGCAGTGTATAGCAAAGCACTATTGGAAGAGATTGTAGAAATTGCCCGTCAGCATAATTTATTGATTTATGCCGATGAAATTTATGACAAAATTTTATATGACGGCGCAATACATCATCATATTGCCGCACTTGCGCCGGACTTATTAACGATCACTTTTAACGGTTTATCTAAAGCCTATCGGGTATGTGGTTTCCGACAAGGTTGGATGATTTTAAACGGGCCGAAACACCGAGCGAAAGGCTATATTGAAGGGTTGGATATGATGGCCTCTATGCGGTTATGCCCCAATATGCCTATGCAACATGCTATTCAAACCGCATTGGGGGGGTACCAAAGTATTAATGAATTAATTTTACCGGGTGGTCGTTTATTAGAACAACGTGATAAAGCCTTTGAATTAGTGAATCAAATCCCCGGATTAAGTTGCGTGAAGCCCAAAGGTGCATTATATATGTTCCCGAAAATCGACATTAAAAAATTCAACATCTATGATGATGAGAAAATGGTGTACGATTTACTTCAACAGGAAAAAGTCTTATTAGTTCATGGAAGAGGGTTCAATTGGCACAGCCCGGATCACTTCCGTATTGTGACCCTTCCGCATGTTCATCAATTGGAAGAGGCTTTATCTAAATTAGCCAGATTTTTGGAAAATTATCATCAATAGAAAATCATACTTAACAAAATCCGCCATATTTTATGGCGGATTGTTATTTTTATTTCCCTTTCTTCACACCTGAAATTTCCACCGTCACACGGCGGTCCGGTTGT
>JAUNED010000045.1 GCA_030525745.1 Lonepinella koalarum
CAATGTCTTGGCTGACCGATGCACATCTGGTGGCAAGCGTTGCCGAGGCTGGCGGACTGGGCTTTTTAGCCCCACACGCAGGGCAGACGACCAATCCAACTTCCAATCAAGAAGTACTTGACCGTATGCGTAATGAAATTCGTAAGGTGAAGGCATTGACCGATAAGCCCTTTGGCGTGCCGTTTATGTTGTCTTATGATTTTTCGCTGATTCCGTTAATGGTGGATTTATTCATTGAAGAGCGTGTGCCTGTGGTGCTGGATAACGGCTGGCTTGACCCTGAAATTTACGCCAAACTCAAACAGGCGGGCATTAAAATCATCTGCCGTTTGCCTAATCCCAATTTAGCGGACGTACTAAAAGCCCAAGAATTGGGGGCAGATATTTTGGTGCTGACGGGGTTTGATGAGGGCGGTACTTTGCCAATGAAAGAAGTGGGCAGTTTTAATGTACTTTCAGAATTTGTCGGTAAAGTGGATTTGCCGATAATGCTGGCTGGTGGCATTGCCGATAAAAAAGCGGTGCAGGCTGCCTTAACGCTTGGGGCGGAAGGCGTGTGGATTGGCACGGCATTTATCGCCACAACCGAGTGCCGCAGCCATCAAAAGGTTAAAGAATGGATTGTAAATGCAACGGCTAATGATTTGCTGTTGTTCCGCACCGAGCCGTATTATTACCGCTCTTTGCCAACCAAATTGGCGAAAAAATGCTTTGAAATGAGTGAAAATGGGGCAACCCGTAGTGAGATTGCTAAGGTAATGAACGCTGGCACAGGAATGCGTTTGGGTATGTTAGAGGGCGATTTTGACAACGGCTATGTGTCGGTGGGTAATGGTATTTCACAAATCAACAAAATCAAAAGCGTGAAAGAATTGATTGATGAGTTGATGGGTTAAACCATCATTTATTGGTCAGTTAAAATGAATATAATAAACCAAAATACAAATTGGGGCGAATGGCAATTCGCTCCTACACAATTGTGTTCAATTTATATTCATTTGGGATAAAATAAATTTGCTTAACTAAAATAAGTCATTCTCTGGTTTTTAGATTGCACAAATCATCCATAATGAGAAATTTTTAGCATTATAATTTATACCACCATTTCAAGCAAAATTTTCCTAAGCCATTCATAAGCCACATCTCCCTGTGTGCGTTCGTGCCACGCAAGGTGCATTGAAAAACCATCAATCGCAATCGGTGGGGATTTGAGTACCACATTGGATAAAGTTTGTGCCAATTTTTCAGGCAGCACCGCCACCAAATCCGATTCTTGTAGCAACTGAGGCAACAGCAAAATATTGTTTACCGACACCATCACCTTGCGATTTAAACCCAGCGATTGCAATGCCAAATCGGTCGCCCCACGAAATTCGCCGCCATTGTACGAGAGCATCGCAAAGGGCAAATGGCTGAATGTTTCTGCCGTCAAAGGCGTATTTGCCATAGGGTGCGTTTTGCTCATCGCACAAATATAACGTTCATCATACAGTTTTTGCTGATACATATCAGGCGTGATATGTTGATGGCTGGTCATTGCCAAATCAATTTTATTTTGTTCAAACAATGCCTTAATATTTTGCCCCTGCACAGGCAACAAGGCAACCTGCACATTGGGTGCAAGCCGTCTTAATTTCAAAATCAAAGGCAGGGCAATAATTTGTTGAATGTAATCCATTGCCCCAATTCTTAAAGTCATCGTTAAAGTTTGTGCTTCAAATTGGGCAGGTGTGAGCATCGTCTCCACATCAGCCAGCACTTTTTTGGCAATATTCCCAAGCTGTATCGCACGGTCGGTCGGCACAATGCCGTGCTGCACCCGCACAAAAAGCGGGTCGTCAAAACTTGCCCGCAAACGGTTTAAAATGCCACTCATCGCAGGCTGTGTTACCGACAAGCGATGAGCGGCACGGCTGACATTCTGCTCATCAAGCAGCACCACAAAGGCTTTGAGGAGGTTTAAATCCAGTTTTCTCATATCAGTCATTGTGATAGACCATCTTTTATTTTGTTATTGGCTATGATATGAGGGTTGTGTTTGGATTTCAAGCGGTGTTTTTGCAAAAATCATTTTTCAGGCTGCCTAAACGCTTTTCAACACCTGCACCATTTCTATCCACGTCTCAAACACCTGTGGAATGGGCAAAAGTTTGCCTTGTTCAAAATAATATTTATGGCTTTCAAGGGCGATGGTGGCAAAAATATGGGCTTGATAGTCCCAGTTTTTATCAGCCCAATTTTTATCATCTGATGTCATCCGTTTGGCGTGGGCGATAAAGGCGTTTTTTAACAGCGTGTGCATATCGTCATACAAATGATGGCGTGGGGTTTTGATTTGCCAAAGTGCCAAAATCAGCCGTCTTTTTTCCAATAAGCGGTTGCCGATGGTTTGCATAAATCGCAGTAAATTATCGCTTTCAAAACGCTTTTTGAGCAGGTCTTGATATTCTGCCTTCTCCTCTTTTATCAATTTGCCGACCAAATCGCTTTTGCCTGAATAATAACGGTAAAAAGTGGTGCGGTTAATCAAGGCTTTTTCAATGATTTCTTGGACTTGCACTTTTTCAAACGGCTTTTCGTCCAATAATTCAATCAAAGCGTTTTGGATTGCCAGATGGGTTTTGATTACTCTTAAATCGTTCATCTTTTTTCAAAATAAGCATACATTTTTGTAATTCTATCTGTATATCCTGTCAAATACGAGCTTTTTAATGTTTGTGAAAAGTAACCGCACTTTCTACAATATGCCCACGATTTTTTAACGAGAACACAAAATGATTAAAGTACATTGTCTGACAACAGGTTGGGTACAAATCAAAATTCATCATCAAGTGGCACGCTTTTTTGCCCGTCCTGCCCGTGTGCTTGATGTGCTGACCGATAAAAAATGGTCGCCCAAATTGCCGATTGGTTGCTGGCTGATTGAACACGATGAGGGTTTGATTTTGGTGGATACGGGCGAAAGCAGTCGTGCCAATGAC
Organism: Lonepinella koalarum; assembly: GCA_030525745.1. Classification (GTDB taxonomy): domain Bacteria; phylum Pseudomonadota; class Gammaproteobacteria; order Enterobacterales; family Pasteurellaceae; genus JAUNED01. Next base: position 2,982 of record JAUNED010000045.1, read on the forward strand.
AAGGGCTATCAACCGTGGTGGCACCCATTTATGCAGTTTTGCGAACGGCGTGGGGTCAAAAAACACGAAGAAGTGGGCGAAATTTTAAAGGCAAACGGCTTTGACCCTTTACGCATTGATACGGTGGTCATGACCCATATGCACGGCGACCACGCAGGCGGTATTGCCCATTTCCCAAACAGCCGATTTGTGATGAGCCAAACTGAAAAACAGGCAATCAACGCCCCAAATGCGGTGATGAACGGCTATTTGACAATGCACTATCCTGATTGGTTTAAGCCTTGCGGTATCGCCTTTAATGATGGGGCGTTTGAAAGTTTTGAACAAAGTCATAAATTGACCAAAGACGGCAAAATCCGCCTTGTGCCAACCGCAGGACATACGCTGGGGCATTTGGCGGTGGTGGTGGATATGGGCGAGTATGATATTTTGATTGGCGGAGATGCCTCTTACTCTGAACAAGATATGCTTGCTGGCAACATTGACGGCGTGTGCATTGACGGACATCTGCACAAACAAAGCACGGCAAAAATGCGTCAGCTTTGCCAAAGAAAACCGACCATTACCCAATTTGCCCACGATGAAAAGAGTGAATATCGCCTGAAAAATAAGGTGTTTACGGTGGTAAAAAATTAAGGGGGAATGACCGCTTGTGATCGGCAAGCGGTTATTTTTATTGGAAGTTTTGCAAACTTTCAGCCGGCTTGAAAGCGTCTATTTATGCCAATTTAGCAAAACACTTTCTCAATTTATCCCATTAGGCGTGAAACATTTGGTACTCAATTTAAAACCCACTCAGCGTCCTGCTGATGAAGTGCTTACAGAATTGGCAGAGTATGCTTTGACACAATTTTGATGAAAAACACCGCTTTTGTGATGAGGGTGGTGTTTTTCTTTTTAAAATGGGCAAAATAATTTTTCAGTCAGTCTGAAAACCCCCAATTATCATTTTAACTGATACCGATTTATCAAAAATCTTGATTTTCAATAATAAATCATCGGCACTATAGTAATTGCCATTTCAGCCATTTAAACCCCCAAAATGGCTTACCCTATCAAATCCTACGCCGCTTTTTCGGCAACCACACCCCTTACTCCACACAGTTTTGAACGCCGAGAACTCCGTGAAGACGATGTTTTAATTGATATTTTGTACTGTGGCGTATGCCATTCAGACTTGCATATGGCTTGCAATGATTGGGGCTGGACACAACACTATCCGCTGGTGCCGGGGCACGAAATCATCGGTCGTATTGCCAAAGTCGGTAAAAATGCCAAAAAATTCCAAATCGGCGATTTGGTCGGTGTCGGCTGTATGGTGGATTCCTGCCGTGAATGCAGTCCTTGCCAGCACGGTTTGGAGCAATACTGCGAAGTGGGCAACATCGGCACTTATGGCGGTATTGACCGCTTTGACGGCACACCAACACAAGGCGGTTACAGCACAGGCGTGGTGGTGAGTGAAGATTTTGTATTAAAAGTCTCTGAAAAATTGGACACCAAAGCGGTTGCCCCTCTGTTGTGTGCAGGCATTACCACCTATTCGCCCCTTAGACATTGGAATGTCAAAGCTGGCTCAAAAGTCGCTGTTGTCGGGCTTGGCGGACTTGGGCATATGGCGGTGAAACTTGCCAAAGCGATGGGAGCAGAAGTTACGCTTTTTACTCGCTCACTGGGCAAAGCCGATGATGCTTATCGTTTAGGAGCAAGCCGTGTGGTGCTTTCTACCGATGAAAACCAGATGAAAGAGGTCGCGGGTACCTTTGATTTGATTATTGACACCGTGCCATATACCCACGATTTAAAATCGTATATGCCAACTTTGGCGTTGGACGGTACGCTGGTGCTGGTGGGTTTGGTGGGCGAACTTAAAGAAACCATCAACACTGTGCCGATGATTGTCGGTCGCCGCAGTATTTCTGCCTCTGTGATTGGTGGCATTAAAGAGACCCAAGAAATGCTGGACTTTTGTGCTAAGCATAACATCGTGCCAGATGTGGAAATGATTGATATGCAAAATATCAATGATGCGTATGAAAGAATGCTCAAATCCGATGTGAAATATCACTTTGTGATTGATATGGGGAGTTTGAAAGCATAATTTCTTTTTGAGTTAGGAAAACACCGTTTTCAGGATTGGGGGCCGTGTTTTTTCAGGTAGCCTTTGTCATCAAGCATTACATATTGTAATAAATTTATACAACAATGTTTATTTCTTGATATTTCTCCCTTCACAATATTATATTATGTGTCATTCAAACCCATCACATCTGTATAAACGAAAAAAAATGTCATCTATGATTACAGAAACTATTGGTATCAACATTAAATCATTAAGAGAGAAATTCAAAATGTCGCAACAAGAACTCGCTGACAAAATGAACATCGCTCGCCCTGTGATTTCTAATTGGGAAAATGGCAAAACCGAACCATCATCATCACAATTATTGAAATTGGCGAAAATTTTTGATACATCAACTGACCAAATTTTAGGTAATACATCAGGTAAGCAAAATATTGTAGTGGTCGATACTTCTGCTTTACTTAAGCGTCCGTCATTTGTAGAGGAATTATTGAATCGATTTGATGAGGTAATTATTCCTGATGTGGTGATTTCAGAACTCAATTACCAAAAAGATAAGGGTAAAGACAGCACCAAACAGAGTGCGTGGTTGGTGATGGCAGGGATTGAAAAAATTCAGTCTGCAAAACAGGAAAAGTTAATTATTAGCAAGAATATCAAAAATGATGGCAATAATGATGAAAAAATTGCCGACATTGCGATTAGAAAAGCCAAAGCTAATCCAAATGCTGATATTTACTTATTATCGGACGATATTTATTTTCAATTTTTGGCATCAAATGCCAAGAATATTATTTCTATTACCCCCAAAAATTATCTGCTTCAATTTAATGACGATAATCAAGATATTGATTTGGTTAAATCTATTGAATTTTTCTCATTGGTAAAAGCCAATAAACTAACCGAAATAAAAGCATTTGATTTAAATAAAGTTGATGTGAATTTGCACGACCCAGATAGTGGTTTTACCCCATTAATTATGGCTGTCAGAAACCGTAATTTGGAAATGATTAAATTTTTATCACAATTGCCCCATATTGATATGGATAAACAGGATAGATTCAAATATAACTTTTCTGCCATTCATCACGCCACACAATTAAAAGATTTATCTATCATTCAGTTATTAACACAGTTTAATGCAGATATTGATTTAGGTAGTGGTGGAAAAAATGCAGGTAATACACCTTTAATGATTTCTGCTTGGAGTGGATTTAAAGAAGGTGTGCTATTTTTTCTGGAAAATGGTGCTTGTGCAAATCAGCAAGATAGTAATGGTTATACAGCATTGATTAAGGCTTGTATTAAAAACAATCCTCATATTATCAATATATTGGTAGATAAAACAGATAAACATATTCGCAGTCGTGAAAATAAAAAAGCTGTGGATTATTTAAATCCAAGCAAAATACATCATCAACATATTCAAAAGTTATTTGGAGACAAAAAATGATAGACCGAGCATGCATTTCACTTGGCGAATTATGTAATTTAAAATGTGCTTATTGTCATTTTCAAAATGAAGAAAATGGTAAATTAAGTGGCTTGCGTCAAGAGTTTGAACATGCTGAAATGATGACAATCGCTGATAATATTTATCATTATGTGATTGAAAATGATGTGCCTATGTTTAAAATTGGTATTGTAGGGGCTGGTGAAACATTACTTCAATTTGAAAAAATACGTACCTTGATTAACTATGTTAAAGAAAAGCAATATACACGCTTACAATTTTATACCATTACCAATGGTACAGTTTTCAAAAAAGATATGTTGGATTTTTTCTTTGATAATCAAGATTTAATCAAATTAAGCATTTCCTTTGATGGATATGAAGAATTACATAATATTGGTCGAGAGCGTTTTAAAGATGTGATGCGTGGTATTGGTAAATATGAGATAAAATTTAATCAAAAACCCGCAATTAATTGCACAGTTCATCAAGAAACTTTAAAAAATCGTGAGCAATTAACAGATTTTTTTATTCAAGAAAATTTTAAAAATGTAACTTTTTCAAGACTTTTTGATTCGCACGATGAAAATTTAGTAGTGTCAGCAATAGAATTTCGTGATTTCTTACATTCATTTTCAGGTAGCCCACTTCAATTACGTCAATTAGACCCAAACAATCAGAAAAAGTATGATTGCACAATGTATGGTAATTTATGTGGCGTGGGTAGAACCAATATTTTTATTACCAAACGAGGTATTTATCCGTGTGGTAGATTTTATGGTAATGAAACTTATAATTATGGGGCATTTGATTTAGCATTAAATGATATAGAACAGCAAATGAAAAAGATGAAACCTCTTAATGATGGTGAATGTTATTACGATACCTATGTGGAAAATAATCAAGATGAAAATAGTAATATATGGCGTATCACGCTCGGGTAAAGATTATCTACTTGAAAAATTGATTCATCATTTGAATACACAAAATATTTCTGCATTTCATATTAAAGGTTCAACAACTTTAAATGAACTTTCTAATCAATTATATGGTATATCCTTAAAGCAAGCCAGTGAACAACAACGTACCATTTTGCGTCAAAAGTTTATTGATGTTGTTGATGAATATGCCAAGTCTTATGATGTGGTTTTTGTAGATGGACATTATGCTTTTATAGAAAAAATGGGGTTCAACATTGTTTTGACTGATGCGGATAAATATTGTTATGACCATTTTTTCTATTTAGATACACTAACTGAAAAAATTGTAGAATTTTCTCGCAAATATCCACGCCAACCGCAAGATTTAACTATACAAGCCGATGAAATAGATAAGTGGAAACACTTTGAAATAAAAGGGTTAAGTAATATTTGTAATGAATTAAATAAAGAATTGGTTATTTTAGATGAAAATACCCAAAGTTGTATTGAATTTATCACATGTTGGGTTAAGAATTTTCATCATTGTTTTGATTACCCAAGTATTGCTCATCAATTAGTAAGGGATTTGGTAAACAATCATCATACAAAATATGCAGAAGCTATTTTGTTGGATTGTGATAACACTTTATCTATTAATGATAGTACTTATGATTTTTGTGATATTTTAGGTATCAAAAAATCATCATTGAAATATATTTTTAATGGTGATAGATACAGTAGTTATCAATTTTTTCAAGTGCAAAGTCTTTATCAGAAATTTGATGATGCGCAATTAGAAGAAGCAATTAATTACGCAATTTCTCAAATTCAATTGAGTGATGATGTTTGGCAATTTATCGAGCAACATAAAAATCAATCTTATATTTGTGCTTTAACTGCTGGCATATTCAATATTTGGGAAAATAAAGCAAATAAATTAGGCAATATAGATAAAGTTTGGGGTAATACTATTCACGCCGCACAACAATTTTTTGTTACGCCTCTATTGAAAAAGCACATTGCATTGAATTTTCAAAAGTTTGGTATAAAGGTAACAGCAATTGGGGATTCAATGATTGATATTCCAATGTTGGAAAGTGCAGAATATGGCTATATTGTGGCTCATCAAAAACTTAATCGTGCGGTGTGTCAATATTTGTCAGACCAATTGAATACTAATATTCAGCAAATTTTTGCAAACGAATGGTATTATCCAATTACTCAATATGAAATTCAAGGGGAATAAAATGGGGATTTTTATTTTACAAGACCACTTAACAGAACATGAACAACATTGGGTTGAACAATGTAAAAGTGCCTCTGGCAAAATGGGCTTTCCGTTAAGACAAGCACATTATGAATTAGGAATGTGTATGGCAAATCACATACATCAAAATGACTCTAAACAAAATCAATTCGCTGTTTGGATATTGATGCGTGCAGGGTTGCCTTTTGGTTTGGGAATTGCTGACGGTTTGGAAAAACAAGGACATAGAGTTGCCATTCATTTTATTGATAAAAAAATAAATGATGAAATGATCGCATCAGGTAATGATAAAACCACAATATTGGTAGATGCAGTCATTAATTCAGGTAAGAGTATTCAGTGTATTTATCAAAACCTTCCTGAAAATATCAAACAATCTATGATATTTGCGACAACTGTTATTCCACAAAATACAGTATCGCAATTTAAACATTTAAATTTAATGACTGTGCGTATATCATCCAATCAATATCAAGGAGCAAAAGTTAATATTATTAAAAATGGAAAAGGTCCTGATACTGGGGATAGATTATTTGGTACGATGTAATTGCATATCCACTATCATTAATTAGTTACTTAAAATCAATAAACCCTCTGAGCAGCATTTCTTATTTAACATACAATGCCTCCATTCTCAAAAAATCGCCCTAATTCCACTCCCCATTCCCCCCAACCCTCTCCGCCACACCTGCGGAGACACCTCAAACCGTTCTTTAAACTTCTCTCGCAAATGACTAGCACTGCCAAAGCCCGATCTTTGGGCGATGGTTTCGATGCTGTCATCACTACTTTCCAATAATTCCTGCACCTTTGCC
>JAUNED010000046.1 GCA_030525745.1 Lonepinella koalarum
CGAAAAAGTCGTGCTGGATTTGGCTGAATTAGAGGGCATTTTCGGCTAACAAGCGCTTGGATTTGGCGGAAATTTTGCAAAGGAGCCAATAATGAAGACAGTAATAGTAGATAATTCGGCTGAATTTGTGAATGAAATTTCACAACTTATTCAATCGAGTAAGCAACGAATGACCGTTGCGGTTAATGCAGAATTAACCTTGCTTTATTGGCATATCGGCAAACGGATCAATGACTATATATTGCAGGGTGAGCGTGCGGAATATGGGCAAGAAGTAGTGAAAAATCTTGCCCAAATCCTAACGGAGCAATTTGGTAAAGGTTGGAGTAAACGCCATTTAAATTATACGATGCAATTTGCTGCAACTTTCCCTAATTTGGAAATTGTGCACGCACTGCGTGCACAATTAAGCTGGACACATTTTAAGCAGATTATTCATATTGATGATCCAATCAAGCGAGAGTTCTATGCCACAATGGCTGCACAGGAGCGTTGGAGTACAAGGACATTAGAAGATCGCATTGGCTCACTGCTGTTTGAACGCACGGCAATTTCCAAAAAGCCCGATGAAACCATTATCGCTGAATTGAGTTTGCTACGCGAAAAAGGCGAATATAATCAGTCAATGGTGTTGAAAGATCCGTATATTTTGGATTTTCTCGACCTTAACGACCGTTATATGGAACGTGATCTCGAAGATGCGATTTTGCGAGAGATTGAACAGTTTTTACTGGAACTTGGGGCGGGTTTTACCTTTGTCGCCCGCCAAAAACGGATTCAGATTGATAATGATGATTTTTATATCGATCTGCTGTTTTACAATCGTAAACTCAAACGCCTGATTGCGATTGAACTGAAAACCGAAAGCTTCAAACATTCCCACAAAAGTCAAATGGAACTCTATTTGGCGTGGCTGGCGAAACACGAGCAAGAAGCAGACGAAAACCCACCGCTTGGAATTATTCTCTGCACCGGTAAAAAGCAGGAGCAAGTGGAATTGTTGGATTTGAAAAATTCCGATATTCATATTGCGGAATATATGACGGTGTTGCCGAGTAAAGCGGTGTTGGAACAACGGTTGCATTTGGCGGTGGAAAGGGCGAAAGAGCGGTTTTTGCTAAAATAGCAAGCGGTTAAAATCAGCGGAAATGTTGCAAAATGAAAGTGTGATAGAAGCGATTTGGTTGCATATTCAGGCGGTGAGGGAATAGGGTGTTTTCTCCGTGAATATAGTCTGCCAAATCTCCCCCTCCCCTCTTTGCTAAAGAGGGGTGATCATTCAGTGAGTAATTTTAATTCATCTGGTTATTCACGATCTTGATGAAGAAAGATGAACTTAACATTTGCGATGAAAAAATTCCCCTCTTTAGCAAAGAGGGGTTAGGGGAGATTTGGCAGAAGTGAAAACTAAGTGAGAAAGTAATCGAGTTACATTTAGTAATAGAAAGATCAAGTTCTTAATTAAGAGGATAAAATAAGATGAATAATAAAGAAAAAATCCAATATACTGGAATTATTTTGCTAGCATTTACACTATCTAGTGTATTTCGTATTGACTTTATAGGGATAATAATTTCCTTATTTTTAGCTTACATTTTTTTCAAGAATATTATTGCCAGTGATAGAGATAAATTTCTTATTATAAGTATTATATTAGGATTGGTATCCTATTTTATTTTAGGTTGGTTATGGGATAAAGATATATTTGATGAAAATGGAAATTATAACATCTGGTTTTATTCTAGAAAGATTGTGCCTGTATGGATAGCAGGAATTTTTTATATCTTCTTATTAAAAAAAGAGAAAACATATAAAGAACTTGATAAAGTGAATGCATTATTAGATGTTTTGAAAATCTATCCATTAAGCATAGAATCAGGAAAAATTGCCGAAATACATATCGTTTTAGATAAAAATAATGAAAGACTTTTCTATGAAATAAATCCTAAGTATTTACCATTTATTTCTAATTCTATTGATAACATTATCGAGAATACAAGGAACCCAAATCAGTATGGATATGATTATGCTCGTAGAATATTTTTTATAGGTGATAAGAAAATACTAGAATGGGCAAAGGATATTAGTAAATAATTATTTGAATGAGAAAGTAACAATGACAACACAAAACTTCCTTGCCGAGATCGGCACAGAAGAGCTGCCACCGAAGGCGCTCAAAAAATTAGCGACCGCATTTGCGGAGAATGTAGAAAACGAATTAAACCAAGCAGGTCTTTCGTTTGAGAAAGTCGAATGGTTTGCTGCTCCTCGCCGTTTGGCGGTGAAGGTGTTGAGCCTTGCGGAAAGCCAGCCGAGTAAAGAGGTTGAGAAACGAGGCCCTGCGGTGTCGGCAGCGTTTGATACCGAAGGCAAGCCGACTAAGGCGGCGGAAGGTTGGGCGAGAGGCTGTGGTATCACGGTGGAGCAAGCCGAGCGTATTGCCACCGACAAAGGCGAATGGCTGGTACATCGTGCAGTGATTGAAGGTCAGCCGACCAAAAACTTGCTAGTCGATATTATCGCGAAATCGCTGGCGAACTTGCCAATTCCGAAAACAATGCGTTGGGGCGATAAGAGCGAGCAGTTTGTTCGCCCTGTGCATACTGTTACCCTTTTATTCGGGGCGGAGTTGATCGAAGGCGAGATTTTAGGTGTGAAAAGCGGTCGTACCATTCGTGGCCACCGTTTCTTAGGTGAACGTGAGTTCCAAATTGAGAACGCCGATCAATATCCGCAACTGTTGAAAGATCGTGGATCGGTCGTAGCCGATTTCAATGAGCGTAAAGCCTTGATCCTTGCAAAATCACAGGAAAAAGCGACCGCTTTGGGCGGCGTGGCCGATATTGAAGAAGATTTGCTGGACGAAGTGACCTCGTTGGTGGAATACCCGAACGTACTCACCGCCAAGTTTGAAGAGCGTTTCCTTGCCGTGCCGGCAGAAGCCTTGGTTTACACCATGAAAGGCGACCAAAAATACTTCCCGATTTATGATAAAGACGGCAAATTGTTACCGCACTTTATTTTTGTGTCGAACATCAATCCGAACGATCCAAGCAAAATCATCGAGGGTAACGAAAAAGTGGTTCGCCCACGTTTGACCGATGCGGAGTTCTTCTTCAAAACCGACTTAAAACAGAAACTGGAAGACCAACTGCCACGCCTTGAAACTGTGTTGTTCCAGCAACAGCTTGGCACATTGCGTGATAAAACTGCTCGTATTGAAGCCTTGGCGGGTGAAATTGCGAAACAAATTGGGGCAGATGAAACCAAAGCGAAACGTGCGGGCTTGCTTTCTAAATGTGACCTGATGACCAATATGGTGTTTGAATTTACCGACACCCAAGGCGTGATGGGGATGCACTATGCCCGCCACGATGGGGAAGACGAAGAAGTAGCGGTGGCGTTGAACGAGCAGTATATGCCACGTTTCGCCGGCGATAACTTGCCAAATTCATTGGTGGCTTGCTCGGTGGCATTAGCGGATAAATTTGACACCCTCACAGGGATTTTCGGTATCGGTCAAGCCCCGAAAGGCAGTGCCGACCCGTTCGCCCTACGCCGTGCGGCACTTGGCTCACTGCGGATTATTGTGGAGAAAAATTTACCGCTTGATCTGGCTGAAATCGTGACAAAATCGACCGCACTTTTCGGTGACAAACTGACCAACAAAAACGTGGTTGAGGACGTGGTGGACTTTATGCTCGGTCGCTTCCGTGCGTGGTATGAGAGCGAAGGCATTGCGGTGGACGTAATCCAAGCCGTTCTCGCCCGCCGTCCGACCAAGCCTGCCGACTTCGATGCCCGTGTGCGTGCTGTGTCGCACTTCCGCACCCTTGATAGTGCTGAAGCCTTAGCCGCAGCGAATAAACGGGTGAGCAACATTCTTGCCAAAGCCGATATTGCAATTGGTGAGATCGATTTAACCGCTTGTGTCGAACCGGCAGAAAAAGCCTTAGCCGAAGCGGTGATTGCGTTGAAAGCCGAAGTTCAACCGCTGATTGCACAGGGCGACTACACCGCCGTGCTGGATAAATTAGCGAACCTCCGCCAACCGGTTGATGCCTTCTTTGACGGGGTAATGGTAAATGCAGAAGACCAAAAACTGCGCCAAAACCGCCTCGCCATTTTAAGCACGCTACAAGGCTTGTTCTTGCAAGTAGCGGATATCTCGCTGTTGCAATAAACCTCTTTAAACAGACCGCTTACAAGCGGTCTGTTTTGTATCGGAATTTGCGAAAGTGAGAGAGAAAAAATGCTTGCTCTCATTATTTTTCTCTGTTCCGGTTCTCAAATTCATTTCTATTATGTACTCACTCAAAGATCTGGCGTTAGCTAAATCTAATCCTAAGGTGTTCTCTTTTTTGAAAAAATCGGCTAAATATAATGAAAATGAATAGGTTATTCCGCCGAGAAATTAGCCGAATATATCGGTTTATCCCAACAGCAGCTCTCTCGCTATGAACGAGGTGCAAGTAAGATTAATGTGGCACATTTAATTGATATTGCAATTTTTCTGAAAACACCTATTAGCTGGTTTTTCCAAGATTGTATGCCGGAAGATGATCCTTTGAAGGATATGAAATTTAATGAATTAGATAGGAAATGGGAACAGCTTCCTTTAATACAAAAAGAAGCTGTGATGATTTTTCTAGAAAAAATAGCAGGAAGTTATCACTAAAAGCCGAATATATCGGGAAGCTAATGAAATTAAAGGCGATTTTAGGTTGCTGCGTTAAAACGCTATTTGCATTCTTTCAAATTAGGCAACCAAGCTCATCGCATATTTCACTAAGCTCAAGGCGATCAACCACATCACTATTCCGATACCGGCATCTAACATCTGCCAAGTCATCGGGCGTTTGAATAACGGAATAAGTAATCTTGCTCCATAGCCTAAACTAAAGAACCATAACATTGAGGTACATAAAGCACCGGCTAAGAACCACCATTTCTGTTCAAAACTCAATGTGCCGGCAATACCGCCGATAATAGCGAAACAGTCTAAATAAACATGAGGATTAAGTAGTGTGACAGCAAGCGTGGCAAGGACAGCCTTGAATAGGCTGTTTTGTTCTGGTTCGGCTTGTTCTAAGTTGAGTACGGAATTACCTGAGTAAGCAGAACGAAAGGATCTTGCTCCGTACACGAGCAAGAATAACGCCCCTACAATGGCTAATGCTTGGGAGGCTTTTTGGCTTTCACTGATAAAACTACCTAAACCCAACACGCCCATAGAAATTAAAACAAAATCACAGGCAAAGCAAGTCAGCACTACCGCTAAAACATGACGTTTTAATAATCCTTGTTTTAATACAAATGCATTTTGAGCACCAATTGCAATAATTAAACCGCCACAAATAAGAAAGCCTTTGATAAATGTTTCGATCATCTTTGTTCCATTAAATTAATTGCACCACCATACCCTAATTGCCGCCAAGCTTCATATACTGCCACCGCAACAGAATTAGATAAATTCATACTACGGCTATTGGCTGTCATTGGAATACGGATTTTTTGTTGTGTGGGTAGACTGTCTAAAATAGACATCGGAATACCACGACTTTCCGGCCCGAACATTAAATAATCACCCAATTCGAACCGCACTTGACTGTGTGCCGGCATACCTTTAGTAGTTAGGGCAAACAGGCGTTTTGGTTGTTCTGTGGTTAGAAAATCCTCGAAGGTTTTGTGTTTTTTAATTTCCGCATATTCATGATAATCTAAACCGGAACGGCGTAGTTTTTTGTCGTCCCAAGTAAATCCTAAAGGTTCAATCAGGTGTAAACGAAAACCGGTGTTTGCACATAATCTAATAATATTCCCTGTATTTTGCGGAATTTCAGGTTCAAATAATACAATATCTAACATAATTTCTCTCTTAAGGCACAAAAATCGTGCCGTTTCCTATAGCCATCACTTTACCGCCAACATTAATCTTCATATCAGCTTGCAAATATAATCTGCTAGGACGGTTAATTTCATCACCTTGATGAAGTTGCCACTTGAGTGGAGCAAGCCCGTTTTTTACACACCAACTGCCTAAATTGGCCGCTGCCGAGCCTGTACCGGGATCTTCTACCACAGTACCGCCGACAGAGAAAAATAAGCGAACTTTAGCAATATTATTTTGTTCGCTCCATACATAAATATCTGTAGTACCATCTTTTGACAAGGCTTTTTGCATAAAAAGTGCGGTTTGAATTTGCACAGTTTTGACAGCCTCAATATCCGTTAATTGCACTAATAATTGTGATACACCGGTATTTACCCAACTCGGTTGTGAAGCAATTTTTTCCGGAAGTAAGCCTAATATTTCTGCACATTCTGTTTTACTTAAGGGCGCATTTTCTACATTTCCTACAGGCATAGAAAATTGCATTACACCCTTGTGATAATTGAGATTAACAAGTTGAGAGTGGGTTTCCAGAATAAATTGATCGGCAAGATGTAATTTTTCCCTCAAAACAAAAGCGGCTCCGATAGTTGGGTGGCCGGCAAAAGGCATTTCATAATCGGGTGTAAAAATACGCAATTTTTTGACCGCACTTTCCGTTGTTGGTGTTTTTACAAACACCACTTCGGATAAATTCATTTGTTTAGCAATGGATTGCATTTGTTCGTCAGATAAATCATCAGCGTCTAAAAACACAGCTAACGGATTACCACCCCAGTGGGTTTCGGCAAACACATTGACTAATTCGTAGTAGTAAGGCTTCATTTTATTTTGGATATTCTGTTGTAGGGCGAAAATAATAAACAAAAAGGCTTGGAAACCCAAGCCTTTTCTGGAAGATAATCTGAAAGATTAGTCGCCCAAACGCTCTTTAATACGAGCAGATTTACCTGAACGCTCACGTAAGTAGTAAAGTTTTGCTTTGCGTACCGCACCTTTACGTTTCACCGCAATGCTATCGATTGCCGGAGAATGAGTTTGGAATACACGCTCAACGCCTGTACCATTAGAAACTTTGCGTAAGGTGAATGCACTGTGCAAGCCACGGTTACGAATTGCAATAACCACGCCTTCGAATGCTTGCAAGCGTTTTTTGTCCCCTTCAACAATCCATACTTTTACTTCTAAAGTATCGCCCGGACGGAAGCTAGGCACATTTTGTTTTAATTGTTCTTGTTCAAGTTGTTTAATGATGTTGCTCATTGTGTAAACCTTCTTAATAAATTAACTAGGATTAACTGATTTGCTGAGACTGAATTTGTTTCAGCACCTTTTTTTGTTCGTCAGTCAGAGCTAGTTTTTCCAGTAGCTCAGGGCGTCGTGACCATGTTCTCTCCAGCGATTGTTTTAATCGCCATTTGCGGATTTCTTCATGATGTCCCGACATCAGCACAGGTGGCACAGTTAAACCGTCCAATACTTCAGGACGGGTATAATGTGGGCAATCCAATAATCCTTCAGCGAAAGAATCTTCCTCTGCGGAGGCTTGTTTTCCCAACACACCGGGAATAAAACGAGCAACAGCATCAATTAATGTCATTGCCGGTAATTCACCACCGGTTAAAACGTAATCACCGATTGACCATTCTTCATCAATTTCTGTTTGAATCAATCGTTCATCAATGCCTTCGTAACGTCCGCACACTAAAATCAGCTTCTCATTTAGTGAGAGTTCTTTTACTCCGGCTTGATCGAGCTTACGTCCTTGTGGAGACAGATAAATTACCTTTACCTTTTTATTCCCGTCAATTTGTTCGATTTCCCGTTTGGCAAGATGAATAGCCTCCTTTAAAGGTTGTACCATCATCAACATACCCGGACCGCCACCATAAGGACGATCATCAACAGTTTTGTGTTTATCGGTGGTAAAATCTCTCGGATTATAACACCGCACTTCCAACAAATTGTGCTTTACAGCTCTGCCTGTGACCCCAAATTCTGTAATTGCTTTAAACATTTCCGGAAACAGGGTGACGACCCCTATCAGCATAAATGCGTCCTTATGTACAACTTAAAGCTCAACAGCATACCTGAGATTAGAAACCAGCGTCCCAATCCACGGTTATCGTCTTCGTGGAGAGATCGACTTTTTTAATAACTTGTTCGTACAAAAACGGAATTAACCGTTCTTGTTTACCGAAAGCATCTTTTGCGTTTGCACGCACAACCAACACATCGTTAGAACCGGTTTCCATCATTTCGGATACCGTACCCATAGTATAACCTTCCAAATTAACGACTTGGCAACCGATTAAATCGTGCCAATAATAATCGCCTTCTTCCAGTTCAGGGAATACCGACAAATCCACACCAATTTCAACATTGGCAAGCGTTTGTGCCGTTTCACGATCATTGACATTTTTTAATTTTACAATGAGTTCGTGATTATGATGTTTCCAGCTTTCCAACTCGGTTGGTTGCCATTGACCTTTAATTTTCAGAAACCAAGGCTGGTAATCAAAAATACTTTCCGCATATTCTGTTGATGAATAAACACGCAACCAACCTCGAATACCATAAGTCGAGCCTAATTTGCCGACAACTTCAATTCTTTGTTGTTCCATCTTATTCACCTAAATTTGCTCAAATCGACAATTAAGCCGCTTTTTTCGCTTCTTTCACTAACGCAGTAACGCGGTCGGAAAGTTCCGCACCTTTTTCCAACCATGCATTAACACGGTCTAAATCGATACGTAAACGTTCTGCATTACCTGTTGCTAATGGGTTGAAAAAGCCGACACGCTCAATGAAACGACCGTCACGTGGAGCACGGCTGTCAGCAACAACGATTTGATAGAATGGGCGTTTTTTAGCTCCGCCACGAGATAAACGAATGGTTACCATAACCTTCCTCTAAGTATTTAATAATAAAAGAAAACCTGCATCGAAGGAGCAGGAATGCTTACTTTTTTCTCTGTATATATAGACAAAAAGCCTGTGGATTATACGCTTTTATGCTAAAAAATCAAGTTTATGCAAAATAATTGAACGGGTTTATTTACATTGCCTTTGCGTTACAAGCAGACGAACTCATATTGCCCTAACTATAGGATTTAACAAGATTTAATTTACATAACTTTACATATTGATAATTTATTTTTCATCAATTTTATTTTATGATATATGGAATTTCATTATTATCCTGTGTCAGGTTATAAAAGTAACCGCATAGGGGTAAGATTGAAATAAAATTAGCGCTATTTTTATTAAAAACACTTGACAGAATAAAACAAATGAAAACAATTTTAAGCAAGCAAGCAAGCAAGCAAG
>JAUNED010000013.1 GCA_030525745.1 Lonepinella koalarum
GCTCAATATCGTTCGGGTTACGCCCAAGTTGAGTGAAATTTTCCACCAAATAATCCATTTCATCGTCTGCCAACGCCAAACCTAAATTCACATTTGCCTCTTCTAATGCCTTGCGACCACCACCTAAAATATCCACGCTGGTGAATGGTTTTGGTGCTTGTTGTTCAAATAATTTGGCTGCTTCTAGCGGATTACGGATAACAGTTTCCATCATTCTGTCATGTAGGAGTGCTGTTAATTGTTGTTCTTCTTCAGCATTTAAAGTGCGGTCAAATTCAAAATAGAATGCCACACCACGTTCCAAGCGTAACACTTTGTGTAGACCGCAATTTTGTGCAATATCGGTTGCTTTTGATGACCATGAAGAAATGGTTCCTAAACGTGGGATCACCACAAAACAAGCACCTTGTGGTTCTTGTTGTGTCAAAGTTGGACCATAATCGAGTAGCTCTTCCAATTTTTTTGTTTCATCTGCAGTGAGAGATTCGCTTAATTGGGCAAAATGCAAATACTCGGCATAACAGGATTTCACCGGTAAAGCATTTTTAGAAAAACGAGCGGAAAGCTGAGTTAAACGGAATTCGGAAAGAGTTGGTGAGCCACGAAAGATCTGGAACATAGGGATTTTCCTTGCTTGATTTGACAATAAAATGATAAGAAACGAGCTTATTATAAAGCAAAAAGTGAGATAACGAAAACGTTTGCTTAAATTAATCGTCTTAATTTCTTGTTGAATATAAATTTCCGTATTATTATTCAGCTCATACCTAAAACGAACGTAAATACAACCTCAGATACATAAGGAAAAGCCTATGTCTAACTTTCTACCAGATTACCAAAAACACGTTGATGAGCGTGCTGCCCTTGGCATTGTGCCAAAACCTCTTGATGCACAACAAACCGCAGAATTAATCGAATTATTAAAAAATCCGCAACAAGTAAATGAAAGTGCGGTAGATTTATTGACACTTTTTGAAACTCGTATTCCTGCCGGTGTAGATGAAGCTGCTTATGTGAAAGCCGCATTTTTGGCCGCTATTGTGAAAGGTGATGCAAATTCCCCGTTGATTACGCCACAACATGCAGTGAAATTATTAGGTACTATGCAAGGTGGTTATAATATTGAGCCATTATTGACCGCACTTGATAATGATGAACTTGCTCCTATTGCGGCAGAAGCCCTTTCTTCTACTTTATTAATGTTTGATAACTTCCACGATGTTGCGGAGCGAGCCAAAAACGGCAATGCTTATGCGAAAAAAGTATTGGAATCTTGGGCGAATGCGGATTGGTATTTATCCCGACCAAAATTGGCGGAAAAATTAACAGTAACGGTATTTAAGGTAACAGGGGAAACCAATACGGATGACTTGTCTCCTGCGCAAGATGCCTGGTCTCGTCCTGATATTCCGTTGCATGCGTTAGCCATGCTGAAAAATGCCCGTGATGGTATTGAACCTGATGATGTAGGTAATATCGGTCCGATTAAACAGTTAGAAAAACTAAAAGAAAAAGGCTTTCCGTTGGCTTATGTGGGCGATGTGGTTGGCACAGGATCTTCCCGTAAATCGGCGACTAACTCCGTATTATGGTTTATGGGTGAAGATATTCCGTATATTCCAAATAAACGTGCCGGTGGTGTGGTGCTGGGCGGTAAAATTGCGCCGATTTTCTTTAATACCATGGAAGATGCCGGCTCATTGCCGATTGAAGTGGATGTGAGTAAGCTCAATATGGGGGATGTGATTGACATTTATCCTTATGCCGGCAAAATTTGTCGTCATAACAGTGATGAAGTGTTGGCAGAATTTAGCTTGAAAACCAATGTATTACTGGACGAAGTACGTGCCGGTGGTCGGATTCCATTAATTATCGGCCGTGGTTTAACGCATAAAGCCCGTGTGGAACTTGGTTTGCCTGACACAGATATTTTTGCGAAGCCGCAAAGTGCGGTGGAAAATCGCAAAGGTTTTACGTTAGCACAAAAAATGGTGGGCAGAGCCTGTGGTGTGGAAGGTATTCGCCCGGGCCAGTATTGTGAACCTCGTATGACATCGGTCGGCTCACAAGACACCACCGGTCCAATGACGCGAGATGAGTTGAAAGATTTGGCTTGTTTGGGTTTCTCTGCGGATTTGGTGATGCAATCCTTCTGTCATACTGCGGCTTATCCAAAGCCGGTTGATGTGGTCACTCATCATACGTTGCCTGATTTTATTATGAACCGTGGCGGCGTGTCATTACGCCCCGGCGATGGGGTTATTCACTCTTGGTTAAACCGTATGTTATTGCCGGACACTGTGGGTACAGGCGGTGATTCACATACTCGTTTCCCTATCGGGATTTCATTCCCGGCTGGATCAGGTCTTGTGGCTTTCGCTGCGGCAACCGGTGTGATGCCTTTGGATATGCCGGAATCCGTATTGGTTCGTTTTAAAGGCGAAATGCAACCCGGCATTACTTTGCGTGATTTAGTGCATGCCATTCCTTACTACGCCATTAAACAAGGCTTATTAACCGTCGAAAAAGCAGGTAAGAAAAATATTTTCTCCGGTCGTATTTTGGAAATTGAAGGGTTAGAGCATTTAAAAGTAGAGCAGGCATTTGAATTGTCCGATGCCTCTGCAGAGCGTTCGGCAGCGGCTTGTACCATTAAATTGGATAAAGCTCCGATTATCGAATATTTAAATTCCAATATTGTGTTGCTGAAATATATGATTGCGGAAGGTTATGGTGATGTGCGGACATTGGAGCGCCGTATCCGTGAGATGGAAAAATGGTTGGCGGATCCACAATTAATGGAAGCGGATGCAGATGCGGAATATGCGGCTATTATCGAGATTGATTTAGCTGAAATCAAAGAACCGATTTTATGTGCGCCGAATGATCCGGATGATGCCCGTTTATTGTCAGAAGTGGCCGGTGACAAAATTGATGAAGTCTTTATCGGATCTTGTATGACCAATATTGGTCATTTCCGTGCAGCCGGTAAATTGTTGGCGAAGTTTAAAGATATGATCCCAACCCGATTGTGGATCGCCCCACCAACGAAAATGGATGCAAGCCAGCTCAGCGATGAAGGTTATTACAGTATTTTTGGTAAAAGTGGGGCAAGAATCGAAATCCCGGGCTGTTCTTTATGTATGGGAAATCAAGCCCGTGTAGCTAACGGCGCAACGGTGGTTTCCACTTCTACCCGAAATTTCCCGAACCGCTTAGGGCAAGGAGCGAACGTGTATTTAGCTTCTGCGGAATTGGCTGCGGTGGCTTCTTTACTGGGTAAATTACCGACACCGGAAGAATATTTAGCCTATGCCGCTGATTTACAACAAGATAAAGAGGATACTTATCGTTACCTGAATTTTGACCAAATTAACAACTATACACAGAAAGCTGACGGCGTTATTTTCCAAACAGCTGTATAAAGTACGGTCAAAAATTTCACTGTTTTGCCCTCCTTGTGAGGGCATTTTTCTCGATTAAAGGAATATTATGGAACTGAGACATTATTTGACTTTTGGCGGCGCAATACTGGTGCTGCAACTTTTTCTTTATGTGTTTAATCGCACTTTATGTTGGTTTTTTAATCTTCAAGCGAAAAGCAAAAGTCGCTTTGTGCTTTGCTTGACAAGCTATATTTCAGTAAATGCCGTCATTTTATTAAGCATTTTTCGTATTTTACCGATGTTCCGTTTGGGGGCATTTTTATTGGCGTTTTTGTTATTTTCAATGTTTGTCAGCATTGCCATTGGCATCGTGCGCCACATTTTCCGAAACAGAGCTAAAATAGACCGCACTTTGCGTTGGCTTTATCCACTTGGTTTATTAGGTTTGTTGGGATTAAGTGTTTATAACGCCTATACACCTAAAGTGGTGCATTATATTGTACAAATTGATAAGCCTCTGAAACCTGTTCGTATCGGTATGGCAAGCGATTTTCATTTAGGAAAATGGTTTGGTGGCAAGCAACTGGATCAATTGGCAGAGATATTTAACCAACAACAGGTTGATGTCATTTTATTACCCGGCGATATTATGGATGACAATGTGAATGCTTATTTAGCCGAACAAATGCAGCCGCATTTGGCTAAGCTGAAAGCACCATTGGGCGTTTATGCGACCCTTGGCAATCATGATTTCTTCGGTGATCAAATGCGTATTGCCGATGAAATTAAAAAAGCCGGTATTCAAGTATTATGGGATCAAAGCATGACAGTGAATAATCAATTCGTGTTGGTGGGTCGGAATGATGATTTGGTTCAAAATCGCCCTGAAACCGCTGAATTATTAAAAAATGTAGATACCGATTTACCGGTATTTTTACTCGATCATCGCCCAACAGATATTGAAAAGCATGTTCAATTACCCATTGATTTGCAAGTGTCCGGTCACGCACATCGAGGGCAAATTTTTCCTGCAAATCTCATCACTTATTTAATGTATCGGTTAGATTATGGCTATGAAAAAATAGGCAACGGACATTTTGTAGTAACCTCGGGGTATGGTTTTTGGGGCATTCCAATGCGTTTAGGTTCTCAGTCAGAGATTGTGATTATTGATGTAATCGGCAAATAGAGCTTGTGATTTGTCATCTATATGCTAGATTGTGAGCGATTTTAATTCTATAACAGGAACAATAAGAATGAAATTTAAAACGTCCATTATGGCGACCGCACTTTTTCTCACAGCGGCGTTGATGAATACAACACAAGCCGTAGCAGCAGGAAAATTAACTTTTTATTGCAGTGTACAAAATGAAGTTTGCGAAAAAATGGCGCAACAATTCGGTGAAAAATACGATGTGGAAACTAAATTTGTGCGTAACGGCACAGGAGCAACACTGGCAAAATTAAAAGCAGAAAAAGATAATCCACAAGCGGATATTTGGTACGGCGGTACTATTGAGCCTCATTTTCAAGCAGGCGATTTAGGCTTGTTGGAACCTTATCGCTCACCGGCACAAAAGGATATTTTACCGCAATTCCATTCTTTAACAGCCGAAAAAGGCGATTTAACCTCTATCGTTTATATGATGGTATTGGGCTTTGGCGTTAATACGGAGAAATTAAAGCAACTTGGTGTGGAAATGCCTAAAAAATGGACTGATTTACTGAATCCGGCGTTAAAAGGGCAAATTCAGTTACCAGATCCTCGTACTTCAGGTACAACTTATACAGTGATTGCCACCTTGATTGAGTTATGGGGGGAAGAGAAAGCCTTTGATTACCTGAGAAATTTAGATGCTTCTGTGTCACAATATGTGAAAAGCGGTTTAGTCACCAGTAATTTATCCCGTGGTGAAAGTGCCGTGAGTATTGGCTTTGTGCATAGCTATGAAACGGAAAAAGAAAAAGGTGCACCGGTAGAAAGTATTTTACCTGAAGATGGGATTGGTTATGCTTTAGGGGCTGCAAGTATTATTAAAGGGGCAAGAAATCCGGATAATGCGAAGTTATTTATGGACTGGGTACTTTCTAAAGAAGCCCAAGAAATTCCTTGGCGTGAGTACAATTTATATCAAATTCCAACGAATATTCATGCAGAAGTCTCTCCGAAATCTGTGAAAGTAGCAGGCTTGAAATTGGTGGAATTGGATTACAAGCGTTTCGGCTCTAGCGAAGAGGGAAAACGTTTAGTGGATAAGTGGGTGGCTGATATTAAATTACAAGAAAAAGCGGCGCAATAGACTAGGGGTTGAATAAATAAAGTGCGGTTAAAATTCACTGAGTTTTAACCGCACTTTTTATTTTCAGCATTTCAAACGATAGATTACTTGATTTTTCGAACCTCGCCAAATCAGGTTTGGATCGGCTTGTTCTTGGATAAATTTACCGTCAATTAAAACATCAATATAAGGCAGCATTTGTTGCTGATAATCGGTCAATTCTGCCAAGAGATAACCTGTCCAAAGCCAAATATCCTTATCGGGGCATTCCTTTTTGATCCGTTGAACCAAAGGTAATAATCCGGCTACATTTTTCGGATGTAAAGGATCGCCACCGGATAAACTCAAACCTTGTCGTTTAATGCGAGTATCTTTCAGATCAGACAAAATTTGTTCTTCCATTGCATTATCAAATGGGACACCGGCATCAAATGACCAACTTTTTTGGTTATAACAGCCTTTGCAATGGTGTGTACAACCGCTGACAAAAAGTGTACAACGAGTACCTTCACCGTTGATCACGTCCGTGGGATAGTATTGCAGGTAATTCATTGTTCTTCTTCCTTATTTGCTTTCTTTGCTTCGCCAAAGCAAGTAAGCAAAGAAAGGCGCTCCTATTTTGCCTTGTTTCCTGAAAATAGTTTGATTGGCTTAATGGAAAATGCCTACGATATGCTCAAGCAGTAGGCATTTTCCTACAAATCCAGCTATTTTCAGGCGGCAAAAAGGATAATATTTTTAAAAGTGCGGTAGATTTTCTATCAGTTTTATCATAAATGTTTTACGCGGCGTTTAACTTCTTCCTGTTTTCCTGCATTAAACGGGCGGGCATCGGGGCTACCGAGATAACCACAAACCCGCCTTGTTACTGATACTGTTTGGCTGTCGTGATTACCGCATTTAGGGCAGGAAAAACCTTTACTGGTGCAGTGAAATTCGCCGGTGAAACCACATTGATAACATTCGTCAATCGGTGTATTCGTGCCATAATAAGGCACGCGATCATAGCTATAATCCCAAACATCTTCTAAGGCTTTTAAGTTATGTTGTAAATTAGGGTATTCGCCATAGCAAATAAATCCCCCGTTTGCCAGTGGAGGATAAGGCATCTCAAAGTCGATTTTGTCGTAAGGATTTACTTTTTTCTCCACATCCAAGTGGTAGCTGTTGGTGTAATAGCCTTTGGCCGTGACCCCTTTAATCACGCCAAAGGCTTTTGCATCCAAACGGCAAAAACGATCACAAAGGTTTTCACTTGGTGTGGAATAGAGACTAAAGGCATAACCGGTTTCTGCTTTCCATTTTTGTACCGTTTGAGCTAAGTAGCTTACTATCGCAATGCCTTTTTGGCGAAGTTCTTCGCTGTCATAAATATGTCCTTTTTCATATAACGCATTCAGAGTTTCGTAAAGACCAATATAACCAAGGGAAATTGAAGCCCTTCCGTTTTTGAATATTGTCGCCACATTATCATCAGCATTGAGGCGTACACCACAAGCACCCTCCATATATAAAATCGGAGCAACTCTTGCTTTTGTATTTTCTAAACGGGCTATTCTTGTCATTAAGGCTTTTTTAGCAATGTCTAAACGTGTGTTTAAAATATGATAAAACGCCTTTTCTGACCCTTTTGCTTCAATGGCGATTCTGGGTAAATTCAAGCTAACAACTCCTAAATTATTACGCCCGTCATGTTGTAATTCGCCATTCTCTTCAAACGCACCCAAAAAGCTGCGACAACCCATTGGTGCTTTAAATGAACCGGTGACTTTCACCACTTGCTCATAATTTAAAATATCAGGGTACATTCGCTTGGAAGCACATTCTAAAGCGAGCTGTTTGATGTCGTAATTAGGATCTTGTGGAGACTGATTAATGCCTTTTTTAAGCGTAAACACCAATTTTGGGAAAACCGGTGTTTTGTGATTTTTTCCCAATCCTCTAATGCGATTTTGTAAAATTGCCTGTTGAATTAACCGCTCTTGCCACGAAATCCCTAAGCCGAAACCAAAGGTCACAAAGGGTGTCTGTCCATTGGCAGTGTGCAGTGTATTGACTTCATATTCCAAAGATTGAAAAGCATCAAAACATTCTTTCTCAATTAAGGCTTGAGCATATTTTAAAGGCTCGGGAATTCGCCATTGTTCTGCGGTGGTTAAGTGTTTTTCATAACTTAATTGCACATAGGGAGCGAGAATCTCATCAATACGGTTAATGGTTGTCCCGCCATAAATATGGCTGGCGACTTGAGCGATAATCTGTGCAGTGACTGCTGTTGCAGTAGAGATGGATTTTGGCGGTTCAATTTCGGCGTTACCCATTTTAAAGCCTTGAGTCAGCATACCCTTTAAATCCACCAACATGCAGTTAAACATTGGGAAGAACGGCGAATAATCCAAATCGTGATAATGAATTTCCCCTTTTTCATGGGCGGCAACGACATCCGGCGGTAACAAATAATTTTTTGCATAATAGCGGGCTACAATACCGGCTAATAAATCCCGTTGTGTAGGGATTACTTTCGCATCTTTATTGGCGTTTTCATTGAGCAATTCCATATTATTTTGCTTAATCAATCCCTCAATTTCCTTGGTTAAACGGCTACGTTTTTCCCTTGCCAAATCACGGTCGTGGCGATATTCGATATAAGCACGGGCAATCTGTGGGTATTCACTTGCCATTAATTGATTTTCCACTATTTGCTGAATGTGATGAATATCAATTTCTTCTTGGTAATCTCTCAAAATTCGATTAAAGACCGATTGCCCGATTTGATTGCAATAATCCGTATTTTCTATACCAATGGAGTTCGCTGCTTTTTTCACAGCATTAATAATGCGTTGCAAGTCAAAATTTACTCGAGAACCATCACGTTTTATCACAAAAAATGTACTCATTTTATTATCCTATAAATTGCTTGGTTTAAAAGGTTGATAAACTATATCTAGTTTAAAATTTAAATTCAAACACAATATATTGTGTTTGTTTTGTGGTTTTTTGTTAAAAATGAGGTAATTGATTGCTTTATAGGTGAATTTTTTCAGGTGAAGAAAATGAGAGGAAAAATAAAAGTGATTTTTTTCTGATCTGGATCAGAAATAAGGCAAAAAGTGCGGTCAATTTACAAGAAATTTTGACCGCACTTTTATGCTTTAGGGTCTGTTGATCATTCAAATAAATTAGCGTTATCACTGAAAAACCACATGGGCGAGGAAGAAAATGCAGTGAATGGTTATTCCCTTCGCAAATTTTCTGACGCAGAATGTGTAGTTCTTAAGTATAACCCTGCGGGACGTAGCGTATTTTTTGCCTTGTTGCGACAAAAAGATGTCGTCGGTTTATTTGAATGATCAACTAAGGTAAGGCTATTTTTTTAACACAATCATATCATCACGATGGATAGCCACAGAACCGTATTCGTAACCGAGAATATGCTCGATTTCCTGAGATTTTCTGCCTTTGATCTGTTCCAATGCATCACTGTTATAACGAGGCATGCCAAGAGCAATGTCCTGCCCGTTCTGTGTACGGATTTTCACCACCTCGCCACGGGAAAAACGCCCTTCTACAGAAGCAATTCCTGCCGGTAACAAGGATTTATTTTGCGCTAAAATGGCATTTTCTGCACCTTGATCGATAATCAGTGTACCGGCAGAAGGTGCAGCAAATAACCATTGTTTACGGCTTTCCAAATGGGCTTGAGGTACAGTGAATTTTGTACCTATCTCTTTTCCGTAAGCCAAATCCACAATCACATTGTCTCGATTGCCCGGTGCAATGACGGTTTCAATGCCGGAACGGGTAGCCACATCAGCAGCCGTAATTTTCGTACTCATACCACCTGTACCTAAATTAGTACCGCTACCACCTGCGATTGCACGAATATGATCGGTAATTTCATTTACCACGGAAATTAATTTTGCTTCGGGGTTTTTGCGTGGATCGCTGTCGAATAAGCCTTGTTGATCGGTTAATAAATAAAGTTGCTCTGCCTGCACTAAAATTGCTGCTAAGGCAGATAAATTATCGTTATCGCCTACTTTGATTTCAGCCGTAGCTACTGCGTCATTTTCGTTAATTACAGGGATAATTTGATTATCCAATAAGGCATGCAAAGTATCCCGTGCATTTAAGAAACGTTCACGATCCTCAATATCTGCACGAGTCAGCAAAATTTGTCCGATACGAATATCGTAAATATCAAAGAGTTGTTCCCAGGTTTGAATGAGCTGGCTTTGCCCTACTGCAGCCAATAATTGTTTGGAGGCAATTGTGGGTGGTAGTTGCGGGTGATTTAAATAATCCCTGCCGGCAGCAATTGCCCCGGAAGTGACAATCACAATGCGAAAGCCGTCTTGATGCAATTTAGCAAGTTGTCGCACAATAGAAATCATATGTGGACGATTAAGTTTCGGTGAGCCTTGTGTCAGCGTACTTGTACCGAATTTCACGACAATAGTTTTGTTAGTATGTTGCATAATCTTAATTTACTGAAAAAAATCGAGGCAATAGATCAAAAATCGGTAAAATTTTAACCGCACTTTTTAAGTCATTTATTTATTCAGCCATTTCCACACAAAATAGCATAGAAAACCGATAAGGGTAGGCAGTGCAGCCAGCGTGAGTACACCATATGTCGTACCGCCTCCAAAAAATTCACCGATTTGAGTGAGCTGATTGACAAAGGCAACACTAGGCGTGGTGAAGACAAAATAAGCAATAATGGCAAGTGTAATGCCACAAGCAATACCGGCAATCCGCATAGCGGAGATTTCTTTTTTCATGATTTTTCCTTAAATAGAGGCTAATTCAGTCATCGCCCAACGTGGTTTGACATCTATCGCTAAGCCTGTTTGTTCACCATGCTTTAGCCGTAAGAAACCGGTATAGGCGATCATTGCGCCGTTATCGGTGCAAAATTGTGGTGCAGGGTAAAAAACCTCACCTTTTAGTTCCGTCATTAAATCAGCTAAATGTGTACGCAATCGGCGATTAGCACTTACACCACCTGCAATCACAAGGCGCTTGTAGCCGGTTTGTAGCAAGGCTCGTTTACATTTGATTGCCAAAGTTTCCACGACAGCGGTTTGGAATGCATGCGCAACATCGGCTTTAGTTTGCTGAGAAAGATTACCTTCATCTTTAATGGCTTGATTAATAGTATTTGCCGCAAAGGTTTTTAAGCCGGAAAAGCTGAAATCCAATCCGGGGCGGTCGGTCATGGGTTTAGGAAATACGAAACGCCCAGCAGTGCCTTTTTCGGCTAAACGAGACAGTGCCGCACCGCCGGGATAGTCCAAACCTAATAATTTGGCTGTTTTATCGAAGGCTTCTCCTGCCGCATCATCAATACTTTCACCGAGCAATTCATATTGCCCCACTGCCGCGACTTTGATTAATTGAGTATGTCCACCCGACACTAACAAGGCCACAAAAGGAAAGTGCGGTCGATTTTCTAGTGATTCTAACATAGGTGCAAGCAAATGGCCTTCCATATGATGCACCCCAATCGCCGGCACATTCCACGCATAAGCCAAAGAACGGGCAATGGTTGCCCCAACAAGCAATGCACCCACCAGCCCGGGACCTGCGGTATAAGCGACGCCGTTAATGTCATTAGCGGTCAGTCCAGCTTCATTTAAAGCTTGCTGTACTAAGAGCAGTGTTTTGCGGATATGATCGCGGGAAGCCAATTCCGGCACTACACCGCCATAGTCTGCGTGAAGGCTGATTTGGCTATAAAGCTGATTGGCAATTAAGCCGTTATTTTCATCATAAATCGCCACCCCTGTTTCATCGCAAGAAGTTTCAATGCCGAGAATTTTCATAAATTGAATTTGCCTGGTTCTCAATAAAAAGTGCGGTAGATTTTACCGCACTTTAGACTGAGTGTAGTAGCATTAATCAAAAATTTTACCTACTTTATTGAAGAAAAAATGTGTTGTTGGTGGTTCTTCAAAAGAAAATGATTGGATTCTGAATAAAGAAAGAAGGATTTGAAATTAGTAACAGGTTCAGCATTGTTTAACCATATTCGCGTTCAAGGTAATGAAAAACACATACCGCTGAAAAGATCAAATTCCTGCTTTACTTTTACTATAAAGTTAGATTAAAATTGCGACCCTTATTGAGTAAGTTACTCAGTAATTTTGCAAAATTAACTTAAACTTATTTACTATTTTTTAGAGGTGATGGCTTATGCCAGTAATTAAAGTTCGTGAAAACGAATCATTTGACGTAGCATTACGTCGTTTCAAACGCTCTTGTGAAAAAGCAGGTATCTTAGCAGAAGTTCGTGCTCGTGAATTCTACGAAAAACCAACTACAATTCGTAAGCGTGAAAATGCAACTCGTGCTAAACGCCACGCTAAACGCGTTGCTCGTGAGAATGCACGTAATACACGTTTATACTAATTAGATTTCTAATTATACAAACTCGAGTTAAACAAGCCGTGAAACCTGTGGGAATCACGGTTTTGTTCATTCAAACAGTCGGTTTCAAAATAGGCGATTTTGTACCGCACTTTTAGGCAATGAGGTCTGATGATGGCTGGTGGATTAGTTCCCCGTTCTTTTATTAACGATATGTTGGCGAAAGCCGATATTGTGGATTTAGTGAATTCTCGGGTTAAACTAAAAAAAGCGGGCAGTAATAATTATCAGGCTTGTTGTCCATTTCATCATGAGAAAACCCCTTCGTTCACGGTCAGTAAGAATAAGCAGTTTTACCATTGTTTTGGTTGTGGTGCGCATGGTAATGCGATTAGCTTTTTGATGGAATATGACAAGCTGGAATTTTTGGAGGCAGTAGAAGAGCTGGCTGATTTTTTAGGTTTGGAAGTGCCTCGGGAGCAAAGTGGTGAAAATAAGGAGCGTCGCCCTCAAGTAAATGCCCAAACTAAACG
The DNA here is from genome assembly GCA_030525745.1 of Lonepinella koalarum. GTDB lineage: Bacteria > Pseudomonadota > Gammaproteobacteria > Enterobacterales > Pasteurellaceae > JAUNED01. The sequence continues at coordinate 12,571 of JAUNED010000013.1, forward strand.
GGATTTATATGGTTTAATGGCTGATATTGCCATAGCTTATCAAAAAGAATTGCCGGTAAATATACCTGCTCAGGCGTATTTGCAAAAAAGAGGGGTGAGTTCGGAGATTGTTCAGCGTTTTGGCATTGGATTTGTTCCGGAGAGTTTTGATTTTATTTTGCGTCAATTTGGTCGTACAGCCGATGAGCAGCAAAAATTGATAGACTTGGGGATGTTATCTCGTAATGAACGAGGCAAAGTCTATGATCGTTTTCGTCATCGGATTATGTTTCCGATCCGTGATCGCCGAGGGAGAACCATTGCTTTTGGTGGGCGTGTTTTGGGAGATGAAAAACCCAAATATTTAAATTCACCGGAAACCGTAACTTATCATAAAGGCAATGAGCTTTATGGTTTGTATGAAGTGTTGCAAGTGCAGGAAACCCCGGAATGTTTGCTGGTGGTGGAAGGTTATATGGATGTGGTTTCATTGGCTCAATTTGGCGTGGATTATGCCGTAGCCTCGTTGGGAACGGCTACTACATCTGAGCAACTTACTCAAGCATTTCGGGTAACAGAGCAAGTGGTATGTTGTTATGATGGAGATAGAGCTGGGCGAGAGGCTGCATGGCGTGCCTTAGAAAATGGTTTAAGTTTGTTGGAAGATGGTCGCCAACTTAAATTTATTTTTCTTCCTGATGGTGAAGATCCTGACACTTTTATTCGTCGATATGGAAAATCGGCGTTTGAAGATTTTCTGAAAAATGCTTTCTCTCTTAGCGATTTTCTGTTTCAGCAATTATTGACCCAAGTAGATTTGTCTAGCAAAGAAGGCAAAAGTAAATTATCTGCCTTGGCAATTCCGTTAATTCATCGGATTCCCGGAGACATGTTACGATTATATTTGCGTGATATGTTGGCAAAAAAATTGGGGTTAATGGATCAGTCTCAGTTAGACAATTTATTACCAAGACAAATAGAAAAGACAGAAAGTGCGGTGCAAAAAATACCAGAAGTTAAGCGGACACCAATGCGCTTATTAATTGCCTTATTGTTACAAAACCCGCAGCTTGCCAATTTAGATTATGATTTATCATCTTTGTCTGATTTAAACGAGCCGGGTTTTGATTTATTGGAAAAACTGACCGCACTTTGTCGTGAAAATGTGGGAATTACTCTAGGGCAAATTTTGGAATATTGGCGTGGTACTGAACACAGTAAACCCCTTGAAATTTTAGCCACTTGGGAGCATTTGATTGATGATGCGAATGTAGAAAGTACGTTTATTGAAACTTTGAGTTTTCTGTTTATGCAGCTTACGGAAAAACGTATCGAGGTTTTGATTGCAAAGGATCGCAGTGGTGGTTTGGGAGAAAATGAGAAAAAAGAATTGATGACCTTGATAAGTCATCGAAACCTACCGTGAAAAAACAATAGAGAAAGCAGAGTAAGAGTGGTAAAATCACAAGAATTTTATCGCTATTTTCAATTATTTTACATCAAGACGGATACGAAATATGGAGCAAAATCCACAATCTCAACTGCAATTATTAATCGCCCAAGGGAGAGAGCAAGGTTATTTGACCTTTGCTGAAGTCAATGATCATCTTCCTGAAGAATTGGTGGATACAGATCAGATTGAAGATATTATTCAAATGATTAATGATATGGGTATTCAGGTGTTGGAAACAGCGCCTGATGCCGATGATATTATTCTGAATGAAAATATAGACAATATTAATGATGATGTTGTAGAAGAAGCGACTCAAGTGTTGTCTAGTGTAGAAGCCGAATTGGGACGTACTACAGATCCTGTGCGTATGTATATGCGTGAAATGGGGAGTGTAGAGCTTTTGACCCGAGAAGGTGAAATTGATATTGCGAAACGCATAGAGGATGGTATTAATGAAGTCCAAAGTGCGGTGGCAGAATACCCTGAATCATTGACTTATTTGCTTGAGCAATATGCTTTGGTTGAAGAAGGCTCGGTGCGTTTGGTGGATTTAGTTAGTGGTTTTGTGGATCCAAGTATTACGACTGAAGAAGTGATTCCTGAATTAGATGAGAATTTGGACGAAGAGGAAAATACAGACGTTGAAAGCCCTGATTTAGAGGAAGATGAGGAAGAAGAAAACGATGGGGCAGACAGTTCAAGTGATGACGGAGATAACAGTATTGATCCGGAAGTTGCTCGAGAGAAATTTACGGCGTTGAAAGAACAGCATGCCAAAACCATGGCAGCTATTGAAAAACACGGACGTTCTCACAAAAAGGCTAAAGAACAAATTGCACTTTTATCCGATATTTTCACGCAATTTCGTTTAGTACCACGTCAGTTTGAACAATTGATTGTCGAAATGCGTGATTTAATGAAAAAAGTGCGGTCAGAAGAACGCCAGATTCAACGTTTAGTGGTGGAATACGGCAAAATGCCGAAAGAGGATTTCCAAAAAGCCTTTATCGGAAATGAAACTAATGATGCTTGGTTAGTGAAAGTATTAGGTTCGAAAAAAACGTATGCGACGAAATTAGCACAATATGAAGAAGAAATCCGAGCAGGTATTACCCGTTTGCAACAAATTGAGGCAAATAAAACGCTGACTATTCAACAAATCCGTGATATCGGTGATCGTATTTCGCAAGGTGAATTAAAAGCACGTCGTGCTAAAAAAGAAATGGTGGAAGCCAATTTACGTTTAGTTATTTCTATTGCCAAAAAATACACTAACCGTGGTTTGCAATTCTTGGATTTAATTCAAGAAGGTAACATTGGGTTAATGAAAGCGGTAGATAAATTTGAATATCGTCGAGGTTATAAATTCTCAACTTATGCGACTTGGTGGATTCGTCAAGCAATTACTCGTTCTATTGCGGATCAAGCACGAACAATTCGTATTCCTGTGCATATGATTGAAACTATTAATAAATTGAATCGTATTTCTCGTCAATGTTTGCAAGAAATGGGGCGTGAGGCTTCACCGGAGGAGCTGGCGGAACGTATGGGCATGCCGGAGGAAAAAATCCGTAAGGTATTAAAAATTGCCAAGGAACCGATTTCAATGGAGACACCGGTAGGTGATGATGATTCCCATTTAGGTGATTTTATTGAAGACAGTACATTAGAATTGCCATTGGACAGTGCCACAGCACAAAGTTTGCGAGCCGCAACGCACGAAGTTTTGGAAGGTTTAACGCCAAGAGAAGCTAAAGTGTTGCGTATGCGTTTTGGGATTGATATGAATACCGACCATACTTTGGAAGAAGTAGGTAAGCAGTTTGATGTGACTCGTGAGCGTATTCGTCAAATTGAAGCGAAAGCCTTACGAAAATTACGTCACCCAAGTCGTTCAGAAACATTGCGTAGTTTCCTTGATGACTAAAATCCCATTAATTGTGGTTAAAAAATAAATAACATTACCAATAAATCTAAAAGCCCTGTATAATAACGGGGCTTTTTTGTATGCGTTTTAGCGTGCGGCTATCAAAAACATTTTTTGTTCTTTGTTTGTGAAACAGCATAAAAAGTGCGGTTGGAATTCAGAATGTTTTTGCTAGTCGCGCCGTATTTTAAATGTATTGATACGACAGATGTCGTACAAAAAAGCAATGTAAATCATTTAATTAAAATAAGGAACAACATTGTGACTCCAATTGTAAAACAATTTCAATACGGCCAGCATACCGTGACACTAGAAACCGGCGCAATTGCTCGCCAAGCAACAGCTGCAGTCATGGCAAGCATGGATGACACCACAGTTTTTGTCACTGTCGTGGCCAAAAAAGAGGTGAAAGAAGGTCAAGACTTTTTCCCATTAACTGTTGATTATCAAGAACGTACTTATGCTGCCGGCCGTATTCCGGGGGGATTTTTCAAACGTGAAGGCCGTCCTTCTGAAGGCGAAACCTTAATTGCGCGTTTAATCGACCGTCCGATTCGCCCATTATTCCCTGAAGGCTTCTTAAATGAAATTCAAGTGATTGCTACAGTTGTCTCCGTTAATCCACAAATCAGTCCTGATTTAGTGGCAATGATTGGTGCATCTGCAGCACTTTCTTTATCAGGTGTACCTTTCAATGGTCCGATCGGTGCAGCTCGTGTAGGCTTCATTGACAACCAATTTGTATTAAACCCAACAATGGCAGAACAAAAACAAAGCCGTTTGGATTTAGTGGTCGCTGGAACGGATAAAGCGGTATTAATGGTGGAATCTGAAGCTGATGTTCTCACTGAAGAACAAATGTTAGCGGCCGTGGTGTTTGGTCATCAACAACAGCAAGTCGTGGTTGAAGCGATTAAAGAATTTGCGGCTGAAGCCGGTAAACCTCGTTGGGATTGGGTTGCTCCCGAGCCAAATGTTGAATTGATTAATAAAGTGAAAGGCATTGCAGAAGCACGTTTAGGCGATGCTTATCGAATCACTGAGAAACAAGTGCGTTATGAGCAAATTGACACAATTAAAGCAGATGTGATTGCACAAATTACTGCTGAAGATGAAACAGTGAGCGAAGGTAAAATTATCGATATTTTCACCGCACTTGAAAGCCAAATTGTGCGTGGTCGTATTATTGCAGGTGAGCCTCGAATTGATGGTCGTACCGTAGATACTGTGCGTGCATTAGATATTTGCACCGGTGTATTACCTCGCACTCATGGTTCTGCAATTTTCACTCGTGGTGAAACACAGGCTTTAGCGGTAGCAACTTTAGGTACTGAACGTGATGCTCAAATTCTTGATGAATTGACCGGTGAACGCCAAGATAACTTCTTATTCCATTATAATTTTCCTCCGTATTCTGTGGGAGAAACCGGTCGTATCGGCTCACCAAAACGCCGTGAAATCGGTCACGGACGTTTGGCTAAACGTGGTGTTGCGGCAGTAATGCCAACTTTAGCAGAATTCCCTTATGTGGTACGTGTGGTGTCTGAAATCACGGAATCTAATGGTTCATCATCTATGGCATCTGTGTGTGGCGCATCTCTTGCTTTAATGGATGCAGGTGTACCAATTAAAGCTGCTGTGGCCGGTATTGCTATGGGCTTAGTGAAAGAAGATGAAAAATTTGTCGTATTGTCTGATATTTTGGGTGATGAAGATCATTTAGGTGATATGGACTTTAAAGTTGCCGGAACACGTACAGGTGTAACCGCACTTCAGATGGATATTAAAATTGAAGGTATTACACCGGAAATTATGCAAATTGCCTTAAACCAAGCAAAAAGTGCTCGTATGCATATTTTAGGCGTGATGGAACAAGCGATTGCAGCTCCTCGTGACGAGATTTCTGATTTTGCTCCTCGTATTTATACCATGAAAATCGATCCGAAAAAAATCAAAGATGTGATTGGTAAAGGCGGTGCAACTATTCGGGCATTAACTGAAGAAACCGGCACTTCTATTGATATTGATGATGATGGCACAGTGAAAATTGCCGCAGTGGATGGTAATGCAGTGAAAACCGTCATGGCACGCATTGAAGAAATCACAGCAGAAGTGGAAAGCGGTGCGATCTACAAAGGTAAAGTAACACGTTTGGCGGATTTTGGTGCATTCGTTTCGGTTGTGGGAGGTAAAGAAGGTTTGGTACATATTTCTCAAATTGCCGAAGAGCGTGTTGAGAAAGTGTCTGATTACCTAAGCGTGGGGCAAGAAGTTCAAGTGAAAGTGGTTGAGATTGATCGCCAAGGCCGTATTCGCTTAACTATGAAAGATCTTGTTGCTAAGGAAGAGTATCAAGATACTCTTGAACAAACTGAGTTTGTTGAACAGTAAAAACGGATGAAAAATTGACCGCACTTTACGATTTACAGGTAAAGTGCGGTTGATATTTTCGTTAATTAATTATTTGTCTATTGAGTAAATATAGGCGCTATTGTGTTCGTTTTATCCCGTTTAATGAGATATTTCTTGCTATGGTCAGCTGTTTTGTTATCGGCTTGCACCCATAGTGACAGTGTGTTTATTTCACAAAACAAACTGTTATTGGCGGAAAAGTATCCTAGCGTTCATTTTGAACAGGAAGTGATGATAGCGCAAATCAGCCAAATTTTACTGGCAGACAATTTGAGTAATAAAGAACGTGCAGATTTGCATTTTGAACGGGCTGTATTATATGACAGCTTAGGGCTTTGGGGGTTGGCACGTTATGACTTTACTCAAGCCTTGTCACTGAAGCCTAAAACGGCGGCAGTGTATAACTATTTAGGTTTGTATTTATTATTTGATGAAGACTATGAAGGTGCCTTAGAAGCTTTCAATATTGTGTTGGATTTGGATCCTGATTATGAATACACATACCTAAATCGTGGCCTTGATTTCTATTATATGGCTCGTTATAGCTTGGCAGAGCAGGATTTACTGCGTTTTTACCAAGTGAAAACCGATGATCCTTATCGGGTTTTATGGCTTTATCTCAATGAGTTGAAATTGATGCCACAAGAAGCAAGAGACAACTTGGCAAAACGAGCGGTAGGCTTATCTGCCGAGTATTGGGGAACATTCATCGTTCAATACTATTTGGGCGAACTTTCTGTTACTGACTTATTCAACAAAATGGCTGTGTTTGTTGAACCTCATTCCCCTCAATATGCGGAAGTGCTGACAGAAACTTACTTTTATCTAGCAAAACAAAAACTCAATATGGGCTATGTTGAAGAAGCAGAGACGCTGTTTAAATTAGCCATTGCAAATCAGGTGTATAATTTTGTTGAGTATCGTTTTGCATTGTTTGAGCTGAATAAACTAAAAAACAGTATTCAAACAGAACAGGCAGTGAAGTAAATTCTTATTTACACTCACATTTTTTACACTATGAAGGCTTATTGAGCTTTCCTTTTTACAATTCGAGTATTTTAATGACTGAAACAAAAATCACTTTTGGCGACTTAGGCTTGCCTGAATTTATCTTATCCGCTGTTTCTGAAATGGGCTTTGAAACCCCTTCGCCAATTCAACAGGCTTGTATTCCTCATTTATTAAACGGACGTGATGTGCTGGGAATGGCACAAACCGGTAGCGGAAAAACTGCGGCTTTTTCTTTACCTTTATTAGCGCAAATTGACTCAGCAGCCAAGCACCCACAAATGTTAGTCATGGCACCGACTCGAGAATTAGCTATTCAAGTAGCGGATGCTTGCGAACAATTTAGTAAAAATGCCCAAGGTATGCGAATTGTTACGCTTTACGGGGGACAACGTTACGACATTCAGCTACGTGCATTACGTCAAGGCGCACAAGTGGTTGTTGGTACACCGGGGCGTATTTTAGACCATATTAATCGTGGTACATTAGATTTATCAGCATTAAAATTTATTGTATTGGACGAAGCTGATGAAATGTTGAGAATGGGCTTTATTGAAGATGTGGAAACCGTGATGGCTGAACTTCCGGAACAACATCAGACCGCACTTTTCTCTGCGACGATGCCGGAGCCGATTCGTCGGATTACCAAACGTTTTATGACTGATCCACAAGAGGTGAAAATCCAATCCACTCAGCGTACTAATCCGGATATTGCTCAAAGTTGTTGGTATGTGCGTGGTTTCCGTAAAAATGAGGCTTTATTACGTTTTCTTGAAGTGGAAGATTTTGATGCGGCAATTATTTTTACCCGTACTAAAACAGGCACAATGGATATTACCGAACTCTTAGAAAAACATGGTTTCCGTGCTGCTGCATTGAATGGTGATATGACCCAACAAGCCAGAGAGCAAACGCTTGATCGCTTGCGTAACGGCAGTTTAGATATTTTAGTGGCCACTGATGTTGCTGCTCGTGGTTTAGACGTAGAACGTATCAGTCTTGTGGTGAATTACGATATTCCTTTGGATGCGGAAAGTTATGTACATCGTATCGGCCGTACCGGTCGAGCAGGCCGTTCCGGCAGTGCAATTCTCTTTGTTGAACCAAGAGAACGCCGTCTGTTAGGTAACATCGAACGTTTAATGAAGAAGCCTATTGATGAAGTGGAAGTGCCGAACCATGAGCAACTACAGTCTTGTCGCCGTGCAAAATTTGTTGCTAATATCACGAAACAGCTTGAGCATCACGATTTGGAACAATACCGTAGCCTGTTGGAAGATTTATTTACCGCAGATCAGGATTTAGAAGACATTGCCGCAGCAATGTTAATGTTGTTGCAAGGCAAACAAAAACTTATTTTACCACCGGATGCTCCAATGCCTAAACGTAGTGAGAGAGGTGATCGTCGTGGTGAGCGTGGCGAGCGTCATGATCGTCGTCGTGAAGAACGTCGTGGCTATGGCAATCCGATTCCAATGGACTTATATCGTATTGAAGTGGGACGTGCGGATGGCGTAGATGTGCGTCATATTGTGGGGGCAATTGCTAACGAAGGCGATATTGATAGTCGCAATATTGGGCATATTAAACTCTATGATGATTATTCTACCATTGAATTACCGCAAGGTATGCCAAAAGCCCTATTACAAAAATTCAATAAAACCCGTGTTCTCAATAAGCAAATTCGTATGTCATTTGTCAGTGAAGTTCAAGGTGGCGAGAGAGTGGGGAGAGATGATCGCCGAGGTGGAAAACGTCATGAACGTTCAGATCGAGGGCTCAAAGGTGAGCGTAAATTCTCTGCAAAAACTGACCGCACTTTTAAAGAAGGACGTAAATAATTTAATGAAAAAGGCAGACGTGGAAAGCGTGATTAATGGTAGGTAAATAAAAAAGACCGCATCGGAATTTATTTTGGTGCGGTATTTTTATGTAGATATGATCGTACTGAGATTTTATGAACAAATTAAAAAATTTTTTAGTTTTGACAACGGTAATAACTTTGTTTGCTTGCACTTTATCCTCTCAAAAGAAACAGGTAAAAACAGCGTATTTTTTGAAAGAAAATATTAGCAAAGCTGAATTAAATAACCCTCAGGAATATAAAAGGTATAATTATTCTTGTCGCCATTTGATTAACGGTGAAAAGAGTTCTTTGGCGACTTATTTTCCGCTTTCTCGAGAAAGTCGTTTACCGGAAAATTTTGGTATTTATTTTCAACTTGAAGATGGTAAAGTTTATCCCTTTGATCATATAGCTAATTTAACCTTAAATACAAAGGGAACAAAATTTGAAGTACATTATCGATCCTATTCTTTAATTGAAGGGAGTGATGTAACCTTAATTGCCCGTAAAGACAGCTCTATTTATTATAAAAACGGGCAACCTTGGTTGGAGTGTCGAGAATCTTAGCTTAACGCCTTTTGTGTTTCTTGTTATAACTAAAAAATTTTTGTAAAAAATATTGTAATTTTTCAAGCAATCGTGTTAAATCAATATAAATTGTAAGGTTTTTAGGGACAGATTTTTATGTGTCAATTACTCGGAATGAATTGTAATACACCGACGGATATTGTGTTTTCTTTTGAAGGATTTCGTCGTCGAGCAGGTTTAACAGATTGTCATTCTGACGGCTTCGGGATCGCTTTTTTTGAAGGTAAAGGCGTGCGGATTTTTCGTGATAATCAAGCAGCGGCTTCTTCGCCTATTGGCGATTGTGTGAAACAGTATAAAATTAAATCACTTAATGTCATTGCTCATATTCGTAAGGCGACACAAGGCGATGTCAGTATTGAAAATACACACCCTTTTATTCGTGAAATTTGGGGAGAAAATTGGGTTTTTGCGCATAATGGTAATCTGAAAGATTTACCTGATATGAGTGAGAATTTCTGTCAGCCTATTGGTTCCACAGACTCTGAAGCAGCATTTTGTTATATTGCAGAATATTTAAAGAACCGCTTTCGCCGAAAACCGAGTGAAGAAGAGATTTTTTCTGCTGTTCAGGAAATTACCAATACATTGAGCAAATTAGGAACATTTAATTTTATTTTATCTAACGGAGAATGGATGATTGCCCATTGTTCTACTAATTTGCATTATCTTACTCGTAAAGCCCCCTTTGGTAAGGCTCATCGCATTGATGATGATGGTGTCATTGATTTTAATGATTATGCAAAAGAGGGCGATAAAGTCACGATCATTACGACATTCCCGCTAACCAAAGATGAGCTTTGGACAAAAATGGAGAATGGGGGATTTGTTTTCTTCAAAGACGGCACGAAAATTTACGAAGTAGTGGGTGTTTATAAGGAAATGGAAGACGACGGTACGTTAGGTATTAGAGCCCTATAATATTGTAAAACAAACCGCACTTTATAAATATTTCTATAAAGTGCGGTCACTTTTATTGAGATATTCACTTTCGTGAGAAAGTAAAATAATTTGTTTGATTTAACTTAAAAACTGACTGCACTTTTGAGTTTTTTCAGTGCGTTGTTTTCCAATTGGCGAACACGTTCAGCAGAAATATTATATTTTGCAGCTAAATCATGTAATGTCGCTTTGTTATCATCAAGCCAGCGGGCTTTAATAATATCTTGGCTGCGTTCATCCAAATTATTCATTGCCAAAGTAAGTTGCTCTACAGCTTGCGTTTCAAAATTTTCATTTTCCAGCTCAGCTGCAAAGTTGGAGCTTTTGTCTTCCAAATACATTACCGGAGCGAAAGCCTCTTCATCGTTATCCTCTGTCGGTAAATCAAAACCGATATCTGAGCCTGTCATTCGGCTTTCCATTTCGATGACATCTTCTTTGGAAACGCCTAATTCATGAGCGACTAAATCTACTTCGTTTTCATTAAACCAACCGAGGCGTTGTTTGGTTTTTCGTAAGTTGAAGAAAAGTTTACGTTGTGCTTTGGTTGTAGCAACTTTGACTATTCGCCAGTTACGCAAGACATACTCGTGGATTTCTGCTTTGATCCAATGAACGGCAAACGAGACCAAACGAACACCAATCTCAGGATTAAAGCGTTTAACTGCTTTCATCAAGCCGATATTACCTTCTTGAATTAAATCAGCTTGCGGTAAACCATAGCCGGAATAACCACGAGCTACATGAATCACAAAACGCAGATGTGACAAAATCAAGGCTTTTGCTGCATCTAAATCTTGTTGGTAGTACAAACGTTCGGCTAATTCCTTTTCTTCATCGGCAGTGAGCATGGGATACTCGTTTGCTGCCCGAATATAACCTTCAAGATTACCTTGTGGAATTAACATCATTTGTGCTTCTTTATTCATTCTTTTCCTTAATTTGTACTTGAGTAAAATGACGAATTTAACGTTCGTTTGACTCTCTTTAGGCTAAAAAGTTCAAATTATGTTAAATAATTAGATATTGTCAATTTGTCCCAATAATGAACGTAAACGCGCTTGCCAATTAGATTGTTCCGCTTTGAGTTGATCATTTTCGCTGCGTAGACTGTCGTTAGCCTGTTGAGCTTGTTGATTGCGTTCTTTGAGTTCTTCTACTTCAAGTTGCAATAATTGAATAGTTTCAACAGCCTGTTTAATTTTGTTTTCCAGTTGATCTAAGATTTCTAAAGACATTCGTTTTTCCTTTTAACAATGAAATAATTTTCTCTATTCTACTGAATTTGCAGGGTTGATGAAAGTCCGAAATCAAAATTCTGTTAAAAATGACCGCACTTTGGAAAATCTTTTTCTCGTTCTTTTGGCTTAATGTTAAAATAGTCAAAATTTCATCGATACGAAGGGGTAAAAAATGAACAGAGCTTTAGCAATAGAGTTTTCCCGAGTGACTGAAGCTGCTGCACTTGCGGCATTTGCATGGTTGGGACGTGGTGATAAAAATGCAGCGGACAATGCGGCAGTAGAGGCAATGCGTTATATGCTTAACCGTATTAATATGGACGGTGAAGTGGTGATTGGAGAGGGAGAAATTGATGAAGCGCCAATGCTGTATATCGGTGAAAAACTGGGCTCAGGTATGGGGGAATTAGTCTCTATTGCTGTGGATCCTATTGATGGCACGAGAATGACGGCACTCGGTCAGGCGAATGCGATCTCGGTATTGGCTGCCGGTGGTAAGAATACTTTTTTGAAAGCACCGGATATGTTCATGGAAAAATTAGTTGTTGGTCAAGAAGCTAAGGGGATGATCGATTTAAATTTACCTATTGAACAAAATTTACGGCGTGTGGCTTCTAAATTGGGAAAATCTATTACTCATCTGACCGTTGCAGTATTGGCTAAACCTCGTCACGATGAAGTGATTAAACGTATTCAACAAGTCGGTGCAAGAGTAATGGCCATTCCGGACGGCGATGTGGCGGCTTCGCTGTTATGTTGTTTGCCGGAGGGCGAGGTAGATATGTTATACGGTATTGGTGGCGCACCTGAAGGGGTAATTAGTGCCGCCGCCGTACGTGCTTTGGGCGGTGATATGCAGGCTCGTTTGTTGCCACGTAACCAAGTGAAAGAAGATAATCCTGAAAATCAGGCATTTGCGGCTGATGAAATTCATCGTTGTCAGGAAATGGGTGTCGAGGTGAATAAAGTATTGATGTTGGAAGATTTAGCCCGTGACGACAATCTTGTTTTTGCTGCAACCGGTATTACGACAGGGGAATTATTACAAGGGATTAAACGTAAAGGGAATTTAGCCACCACAGAAACTTTGTTAATTCGTAGTCGATCACGCACTATCCGTCGTATTTTATCGACCCATTATTTAGATCGTAAAGATAACGAAATTTATAACTTAATCAAATAATGATGAATATTTTAGTGATTGGCCCTTCTTGGGTCGGCGATATGATGATGTCGCACAGTCTTTATCAAACATTAAAACAGCAATATCCGGATTGTCAAATTGATGTACTTGCACCCAATTGGTGTAAGCCATTACTTGCCCGTATGCCGGAGGTGCGTAATGCCTTAACTATGCCTATTGGTCATGGTGCATTTGCTTTGGTGGAACGTTTTAATATCGGTAAATCCTTGCGAAATCAATATGATATGGCGATTGTATTGCCAAATTCGTTGAAATCAGCGTTTATTCCCTTATTTGCTAAAATTGCTGTTCGCCGAGGCTGGAAAGGGGAAAGTCGTTATTTCTTTTTGAATGACTTGCGTACTAACAAAAAAGATTTCCCAATGATGGTACAACGTTATGTGGCATTAGGCTATGAAAAAAGTGCGGTGCCGAATGCAGCTGATTTGGAGATTCCAACGCCTTATTTACAAGTCAATCCAAATGAGGTGGCGGATACCTTAAAAACCTTTAAAAAACAGACCGCACTTTGTGAAGGGCGACCGGCTATCGGTTTTTGTCCGGGTGCGGAATTTGGCCCTGCCAAGCGTTATCCTCATTATCATTACGCCAAACTGGCGGAGATGTTGATCGCGAAAGGCTATGCCATTCGTTTATTCGGTTCGGCAAAAGATGTGGAAGTGGGTGAGCAAATTCGTTCCGTATTGCCATTAGAGTTACAGCCTTATTGTGCCAATTTAGCCGGTCAGACCAGCTTGAACCAAGCGGTTGATTTAATTAGTGACTGTGTGGCTATTGTCTCAAACGATAGCGGTTTAATGCACATTGCCGCCGCAGTCAATCGTCCGTTGGTGGCATTATACGGGCCGACCAGCCCAGAATATACACCACCGTTATCAGATAAAGCCGTAATTATCCGTTTAATCGAAGGCGGATTGATCAAAATCCGTAAAGGAACAGATAGCGAAGAAGGTTATCACCAAAGCCTCATCGACATTCAACCGGAAATGGTGTTGGAAAAGTTGTTCGAATTATTAAATCAGTAACAGAAAACCCAAGCATGGCTTGGGTTGTTGTTTATAAGTTATTAAGAAAGTTTGGTAACCATTCTTCTGCAAAGCTGTCCGGATCCTCTACATTCAATACATCAATACGCAAACTGTCGCAAATTTTGACCGCACTTTGTGCTTGTAGTGCATTTTCGACAATATCTACGGCATGGCAGAATGTGTCATAATCGGAATTACCTAAGCCGACAACGGCAAAACGTACATCAGATAAATCTTGCGTGGCTAACTCATCAATGAAAGGTTTTAAGTTGTCCGGTAACTCACCGGCTCCGTGAGTTGAAGTGACGATGAGCCATAATTTGTGTTTAGCGACATCAGCAAAGCAGGCATTGTTTTCGATTTGAACCTCAAAATCCTGTGAAGTCAGTACATCTGCTAAATGATCAGCTACATATTCTGCTCCACCTAAAGTGGAGCCTGTGATAATTCCGATTGAAATAGCCATATTTTCTCCCAAAACGAAGGGCGTATTTTCATACGCCCAATTAATAATAAAATTAAATATCTAAATTTGCACGCAATGCGTTGTGTTCAATAAACTCACGGCGAGGTTCAACTTCATCACCCATTAAGGTGGTAAAGAGTTGATCTGCTTCCACGGCATCCTTAATTGTCACTTGTAACATATGACGGGCTTCCGGATCCATTGTGGTTTCCCATAATTGCTCAGGATTCATTTCACCCAATCCTTTATAGCGTTGGATCGTTAAACCACGACGGGATTCTTTCACTAACCAGTCAATTGCCTGTTCAAAGGTGGTGATTTCTAATCGGCGTTCACCACGAGTCACATAAGCTCCTTCTTCTAATAAGCCGTTTAAACTTTGTCCTAATTTTATAATGCGGGCATATTCATTGCCGTTAGCGAAGCTGTAATCTAAGTGGTAGTTTGTTTCAACACCGTGAGTACGCACGGTTAAAATCACTTCATCCAGCTGGCGTTCTTCGTTATTAACCATTTGATAACTATAGAAATTGCCTTGTGTATCTTTGTTATTTAGGCCTTCGGTTAATAATTTAGCCCAATTTTCTACCGCACTTTGTTGTTTCATTAAGTCGGTTGTGAGTGCCGGATAATAAATCAACTCATTTAATAAGGCTTGTGGATAGCGGCGGTGCAAACGCTCAATCATTTGGGTCACGTTGTTGTATTCAGACACCAATTGTTCCAATGCTAAACCTGCCATTGCAGGTGCATTTGGATTAACGTATAGGGCTGCATCTTCTAACGCAATAGCCAACTCATATTGGCTCATTGCGGCTTCATCTTTGATATATTGCTCTTGTTTACCTTTTTTCACTTTGTAGAGTGGTGGTTGAGCAATATACACATAGCCACGTTCGATAATTTCCGGCATTTGGCGATAGAAAAATGTCAGAAGTAAGGTGCGAATATGAGAGCCATCGACATCCGCATCGGTCATAATAATAACTTTGTGGTAACGCATTTTGTCCGGATTGTATTCGTCACGACCTATGCCACAACCAAGTGCGGTAATTAATGTTCCTACTTCTTGAGAAGATAACATCTTGTCAAAACGGGCTTTTTCTACATTTAGGATTTTCCCTTTCAACGGTAAAATCGCTTGATTTTTACGGTTACGGCCTTGTTTAGCTGAACCGCCTGCGGAGTCACCCTCAACCAAGTAGAGTTCAGATAAAGCCGGATCACGTTCTTGACAATCAGCTAATTTCCCCGGTAAACCGGCAATATCCAATACACCTTTACGACGGGTCATTTCACGGGCTTTACGGGCGGCTTCTCTAGCTCGGGCTGCATCGACAATTTTAGTAGCAATGATTTTTGCATCATTCGGATTTTCTTCCAAATAATCTTGTAAACGTTCATTCATCGCAGATTCCACAGCCCCTTTCACTTCGGAAGAGACTAACTTATCTTTGGTTTGTGAAGAGAATTTTGGATCAGGTACTTTTACCGAAATGATCGCCACCAGGCCTTCACGGGCATCGTCACCGGAGGTTTCCACTTTGTCTTTATCGTTTTTGCCTTTTTTATTTAGCCCTGCTTTGTCCATATAGTTATTCAACGTACGGGTTAATGCACCTCGGAAGCCTGCTAAGTGTGTGCCACCGTCTCGTTGCGGGATATTATTGGTAAAACAATAGATATTTTCGTTATAACCGTCGTTCCATTGTAACGATACTTCTACACCGATACCGTCTTTTTCTACGGCGAAGTAGAAAGGTTTCGGGTGAATTGGTGTTTTATTGTGATTTAAATATTCCACGAATGCTTGAATACCGCCTTCGTAATGGAAATGATCCTGCGTGCCGTCACGTTCATCGAATAATTTAATGGATACGCCGGAATTTAAGAAAGACAATTCACGCAAGCGTTTTTTCAAAATTTCGTATTCAAATACGGTTTTGCTGAAAATAGTCGGGCTTGGCCAGAAACGTACGCTTGTTCCTGTTTTGGACGTATCGCCGACTACCGCTAAAGGCGCTTGCGGTTCACCTAAATGATAAATTTGTTCATGAACATGCCCTTGACGGCGAATGGTGAGTTGTAATTTATCGGAAAGGGCATTCACCACAGACACGCCCACGCCGTGCAAGCCACCGGAGACTTTATAGGAATTGTCATCAAATTTACCACCGGCGTGTAACACCGTCATAATCACTTCTGCGGCAGAAACGCCTTCTTCCGGGTGAATATCTACAGGAATACCACGCCCGTCATCTTGTACCGACACGGAATTATCTTCGTGAATGGTGACGATAATGTCTTTACAATGTCCCGCCAAGGCTTCATCAATGGCGTTATCCACCACCTCAAACACCATATGGTGCAATCCCGTGCCGTCATCGGTATCACCGATATACATACCGGGACGTTTGCGTACCGCGTCCAAGCCTTTTAATACTTTAATGCTGCTCGCACCATATTCGCCTTGTTGAGTCGGAGTTTGTTGTTCAGACATAAAAATTCTCTAAATTATTTGCAAAAAATTGGCGTGAATTATAGCAGAATTTATTATAAAAGGCACGGTTCTGAGGCAGATTTCATTGCGAGAAATTCGATTGAAAAGTGCGGTTAAAAAACAAGGAGTTTTTTAACCGCACTTTGGGGAATTGAAATGTAATTTATTTACTCAACAAAATAGCACCGGACAGATAGTCAAAAATATAACCTTTATCTTGAGCATAGAGAATGTTCAACTTTCTGAAGATCACTTTCACGCCTTTTTCCTGATTTTCAACCACTAAAAACTGATTATTTAAGGGTTTCAGCACCTCTAAGGAATGTTGTTTTGTGATATCCAAACCGTTTTTTTGAAAGACATTCTGAATATGTTGCTCTAAGTTGAAACAGGCTAACTCCTTTCCCTTATCATCAACACAGACTAATTCGGTATATTCCTGAGATAGTTTTTCTATCTCTTCAGCAATCATTCTCCTTTTCGGATTTTCAAAATAAAAAGTATCCAGATAGGTTAAACTGTTATAGCCTTGAATATTGATTTCATCATTTTCATCTAAAGAAAATCTCATATCGCTAACCAGTGGATCGCTAAGCACGGCATTATTCACTTCAATTTTACCGTCATAGACAAAGATTTCCTCAATCAATGGCAAATTTTTACCGTATTTTTCAATCAGTTTGTCATTATTAAAATCGGAATGAACACGTAAATAATGAAGGCTATTCGTGAGTTCATCATATTGTTTAATTGTTTCTGCCGACAAATGGACTAAGTCCTTTTTAGGATCAAAACTATCGCGAATTTTACCTTGCTCGTTCAACAATCCTAAGGCATTTAATTGTTGTTCAAAACGGGCAGATTGACTGGTAAAGGCAATATCTTTCGGTTGCACTAAAAATATCATTATAAAAATACTGGCCTGCACGATCCCCAGTAAATAACGATATTGGCGTAACATCGGCAACATTAACAAGCCATAACAAAGCGAAAGTGTGGTGGAAATTGCGACTAAATAAATACGAGTTTCTGTCCAAGCATAGGCTTCAATGCGTTGATAGAGGGCAAGCCAAAGCAATACGAAGGGTAATAAACTCAGATAAGGAAAGGCTCTAAAAAAAACTATCCAACGGGATTTATCACAGAGAATTTGCAAGCAATAAATACCCAGACCGATGACCAAATAAGGCATTACTAAGTTTGCTACCATACCTTTCGGTAATTCGCCTAACAACATAATTTGTAGTGCATAGGCATACAGCAACACCGTGTAAATCATTAACACCGGTGATAACACAAATTGAATAATAATTTGAACGAAGGGCGCAGCGGTGAATTCTATTTCTTTTTGTTTTTGTTGATAAATTAAAAAGAATAATGGAATAAAAAATAAATGGCTGAATATCGTAATACGTTCGTAAGTCTGATAATGAAATTTTAAATCAAACAGGTTTTCAATACTAAATATCAAGATTGATAACGTTCCCCAAATCAACCAGCCTGTGAGGCAAGCCAGCAGGAAATTGAGCAGTTGAAGAAAAGTGCGGTGAATAAATTGACGATTTTCACGATAAAAGGGTACAGCAATTAAAATCAGAAATAACAAGACATTGGCAGCCCAAAATTTGGGTTCATTGAGGTAATAACGTGCGTTTTGTCCAAGGGAATATATCAAAAAGGTACCCATGAACGGTAAAAGAACGGATAGTTGATACCACCATTTATTCCCGTTTGCTAAATAAATTAAAGCAAAATAAATGGGAGTGAAAAGCCAATAAGAAAGGTTTCCGAAAACACCAAAATCCAAAAATAAGGTCGGTATCGCCGCTACACTGATCAGAATAATCTCTAGCGGATGTTGTAAAAACGCAAATTTTATCTGTTGCCCTAAACGGGTAAAAAATACAGAAATTGCCATATAAACCTCAAAAAGTGCGGTAGAAATTTGCGTTATTTTATAAGAAATCAGGTAGAATAAGCGAACTTTTTTAGTAGAGAGAAACTTTAATTATGAGCTTATTAAATGTGTTAATTTTTCCTGATGAACAACTGCGTACCATTGCTCAGCCGGTAACGGAATTTAACGAACAATTACAGCAGTTTATTGATGATATGTTTGAAACTATGTACAAAGAAGAAGGGATTGGCTTAGCGGCGACTCAAGTGAATGTGCATAAACGTGTCATCACGATAGATATTGATGGCGATAAAGCTAATCAAATTGTATTGATTAATCCTGAAATCATTGAGAGCAGTGGTGAAACAGGCATTGAGGAAGGTTGTCTTTCCGTACCGGGTTTCCGTGGGCTTGTGCCTCGTAAGGAAAAAGTGAAGGTAAAAGCTTTAAATCCTCATGGAGAAGAATTTACCTTAAATGCCGATGGTTTATTAGCCATTTGTATTCAACACGAAATTGATCACCTCAATGGAGTGATGTTTATCGACTATCTGTCCCCCTTAAAACGCAATCGTATCAAAGAAAAATTGGTCAAATACAAAAAACAGTTGGCTAAGGCGGGTTGATTTCTTCCCCATACGAGCCGTATGGGGATAATTGGACCAAGCTGATCCGCAGCTTAAACAAATAGTCGCAGAGCGACTAGGATTATTGAGGCTAGCACGGCTCGTGCTAGGTATAACATTTTTAACGAAGCACATTAATTATGAAAAAACTCAACATCATCTTCGCCGGCACCCCCGATTTTGCCGCCCAGCATTTACAGGCGTTACTTCAATCCAATCATAATGTCATCGCCGTTTATACTCAGCCGGATAAACCAGCCGGCCGAGGTAAGAAATTGCAAGCCAGTGCAGTGAAACTGCTCGCAGAGCAACATCAAATCCCTGTTTATCAACCTAAATCTTTACGCAATGCCGAAGCACAAGCGGAGTTGCAGGCCTTAAATGCAGATGTCATGGTTGTTGTGGCTTATGGACTCATTTTGCCGAAAGCTGTATTAGACGCGCCTCGTTTAGGGTGTTTGAATGTGCATGGGTCAATTTTACCCCGTTGGCGTGGTGCGGCACCGATTCAACGGGCGATTTGGGCAGGAGATACACAAACCGGTGTGACTATTATGCAAATGAACGAAGGCTTGGATACGGGCGATATGTTGCATAAAGTCTATTGCGAGATCAGCCCGACAGAAACTTCAGAGAGCTTGTATCACAAATTGGCAGAATTAGCGCCGCCGGCGTTGATTGAGGTGTTAGACGAGCTTGATAGCGGTAAATTTGTGCCGCAAGTGCAAGATGACAGCCAAAGTAATTATGCGGACAAGCTCAGTAAAGAAGAGGCGGAATTAAATTGGCAGCTTTCCGCTGTTCAGTTAGAACGCAATATTCGTGCGTTCAATCCTGCTCCTATTGCGTTTTTAAGATTAATCCAAAACGGCGTAGAAGAACGTGTTAAAATTTATGCGGCTAATGTGCTACCACATCAAGAGAAAGCCTTAGGGACAGTGATTTCGGTAGATAAAAGTGGTATTCAAATTGCAACAGTGGACGGTGTGTTAAATGTTACCCAATTGCAACCTTCAGGCAAGAAACCGATGTCAGTGCAGGATTTCTTAAACGGTCGTGCCGATTGGTTTAAGGTTGGAGCTGTTCTATGCGCTTGAATAAAACACACAAAACTCAGGCAAAATCCACCGCACTTTCTGTACGAGCAGTAGCTGCACAGGTTATTTTACAGGTGTTGGATCAGGGGAAATCTCTTTCGTCGTTAATACCTGAGATGCAACCTCAGATTAAAGTACAAGATATGCCGTTGTTACAAGAAATTTGTTTTGGCGTATGTCGTGTATTGCCTCGGCTAGAGTGGATTTTACGTTTGTTATTAGATAAACCATTGAAAGGTAAAACACGCATCGTGCATTGTTTGTTGTTGGTGGGATTGTACCAGTTACTTTATACTCGAGTTCCGGCTCATGCGGCGATTAATGAAGTTGTGGATGCTACAAAATTCTTGAAATCAGACAGCTTTCGAGGCTTGTTGAATGGTGTATTACGTCGCTTTTTACGTGAACAAGACAGCGTTTTAGCGGTGGTAGATAAACATTGGCAAACCCAACACCCTGAATGGTTGGTGAATAAACTGAAAAAAGCTTATCCAAACTGGCGTGAGATTATTGAAGCGAATAATCAAAAACCACCGATGTGGGTGAGGGTCAATCCGCAACATTGTGATCAAAAAACTTATCAGCGGTTGCTTGCCGAGAGGGGAGTATCGGCTGTTGCCAGTGAACACCCCCAAGCCTTACGCCTAGAACAACCAAGTGCGGTGCAACATTTACCGTTTTTTACAGAGGGAGGTGCCTTTGTACAGGATTTGCATGCCCAGTGGTCGGCGATTTTACTTGAACCACAAAATGGCGAATTGATTTTAGATGCTTGCGCTGCTCCCGGTGGAAAAACGACTCATATTTTAGAGTTAGCTCCACAAGCGAAAGTCGTGGCGCTGGATGTAGAACAAAATCGTTTGTTGCGTGTAAATGAAAATTTAAGCCGAATGAAGCAACAGGCATTAGTGATTTGTGGTGATGCAAGCCAGCCGGAAAATTGGCTTGATAAGGTGGCAAATTATGCTGAACAAGCTCAAAGTGCGGTTAAATTTGATCGTATTTTGCTAGATGCGCCTTGCTCGGCAACGGGTGTTATTCGCCGCCATCCTGATATTAAGTGGCTACGTCAAGAAAGTGATATAGCCCCGTTGGTGGCATTGCAACGGCAAATTTTAAATGCACTTTGGGAAAAATTAAAACCGAATGGGATTTTATTGTATGCCACTTGTTCTTTATTACCTGAGGAAAATGCTGAGCAAATCAGCCATTTTTTGCACGAGCATCGGGAGGCTCAATTAGAAGGTTTGCCTTTCGGTGGAGATAAAAGTGCGGTAGGTTTTCAGTTTATTCCACAAACAGAGGGAGGAGACGGCTTTTATTACGCCAAATTAAGAAAAGTCGCTTAAACAAAAAAACGCTCCACAATGAATATGGAGCGTTTTTATAGGAAAGTGCGGTTATTTTTTCAATAAATCGCGAATCTCTGCCAATAGTTCTTCTTGTGTTGGGCCTTTTGGCTTTTCTACCGGTTTTTTCACTTTATTGATTGCTTTCACCATCATAAAAATAGCAAAAGCGATAATGATGAAATTAAATACGTTTTGAATGAATAAACCATAACCTAAAGTTAATGCAGGGCTTTCGCCAGAGGCTTCTGCTAAGACGAATTTTAAATCTTTAAAATCAACGCCACCAGTGAATAAGCTTAGTACCGGCATAACCACATCAGCGACAAGTGAACTGACGATTTTACCGAATGCGCCACCGATGATTACACCGACGGCCATATCCATTACATTACCACGCACCGCAAATTCGCGAAATTCTTTAATAAAGCTCATAAAGTTTCCTTTTTGATTAAGTTAATAACAATTAAATATTTTAAAATCAGCGTATTATAGAGATCTTTTTTCATTTGTATAGCAGATTTTTAAATAAATAATGTGCTTGGCTGGAACAATTTTTCTAATTCGCTGACTTGCTTTTTATCGTTTACATAAACGACAACACGATCATTCTCTTGAATAATGACATTTTTTCGGCCGATCAATATTTCCTGACCACGTAAAACAGCACCAATAATTGCACTGCTTGGCAGCTTTAATTCAGCGATTTTTCTCCCAATCACTTGTGAGCTGGTAGAATCACCATGAACGACAATTTCCAAGGCTTCTGCGCTACCATGTCGTAGAGTGACTACATGGGGAATATCACCTTTGCGAACATGTCCGAGTAAGGCGGAAATTGTCGCCTGTTGTGGAGATACAGCAATATCAATAGTGCCGCCTTGAATTAAATTGATATAGGCTATTCGTTGAATGAGTACCATAGCTTTTTTAGCCCCAAGCCGTTTTGCCAACAGGGCTGCCATAATATTGGCTTCATCATCGCTGGTGAGAGAAATAAAAACATCGATATTTTCAATATGTTCTTCAAACAAAAATGCCTGATCTGAGGCATCAGCACAAAATACTAAGGTTTTGGACAGTTTTTCGGCCAATAGGGTTGCCCGTTGTGGGTTGCGTTCAATTAATTTTACCGAACAATCATTTTCTAATATTTTTGCAACGCCGGTTCCCACATTGCCTCCTCCTACAATCATAATGCGTTTATAGGGCTTTTCCAGTCGTTGTAGTTCGCTCATCACCGCTTTAATATGTTCCGTAGCGCAAATAAATGTGACTTCATCACCGGCTTCAATAATGGTGGACGCCTGTGGGCGAATGACTTTATCTTGGCGTAAAATCGACACAATACGACAATCAATGTGAGGCATATGTTCACGCAAAGCAGAAATGGCATAGCCGACTAAAGGACCACCATAATAGGCTTTACACACAACAATACTGATTTTTTGTTCGGCAAAATGCGAGACTTGTAATGCACCGGGATAATCAATTAAACGTACGATGTCTTCAGTAACGAGTTTTTCAGGTGAAATAATATGGTCGATAGGAATGGTATCAGATTGAAATAATTTGTCTTTTTCCCGTAAATAATCTGTGTTTCGAATACGTGCAATTTTGGTGGGGGTGTGAAATAAGGTATAGGCCACTTGGCTGGCAATCATATTTACTTCGTCTGAACTGGTGACTGCGACCAATAAATCAGCGTCCGCCGCACCGGCCTCCCGTAATACAGAAGGAGAGGAAGCAGAACCGGTTAATACACGTAAATCATGTTTTTCTTGTAGCGAACCTAGACGATTTTCGTTGTTATCCACTAAGGTAATATCGTTATCTTCACTGACTAAATTTTCAGCCAGTGTTGTGCCAACCTGTCCTGCACCTAAAATAATAATTTTCACTGTGTTTTCTCCAAAACTCGTGATTTTTTGACCGCACTTGGGGCGTTAATGAGGTTTTTGGGTTTGTGTTCTGACCCATAAATCAGCATATTTTACGAAAGTAGAATGCGCAGATAATATGGCGAGTAAAAAACCTTGTTTACCGTCTAAAAAGCCGGCCCGTAACAGATACATTTTCACAAAACAGCCTATTGCATGAGTCATAGCATTAAATAAGGTTGTTGTTTTTCCTTTGGCTTGGCGTTGTTGTGCCCAAGCTTTTGCATAGCCTGCCGATTTTACAAGATAATGATGTATGTCTTTGTAGGTAAAATGTAACAAATCGCCTTGTAATTTTTGCACTTCTGCGGTGGCAGGGTAATGGACTTTTTCGTGTACTAATTCATCGCCATATTGAGCCAACTTCGTAGGATATAAACGAATGACATAATCGGGATACCAGCCTGAGTGACGAATTTCACGTCCGAAAACTGTACTCAGGCGAGGAATTTTAAATAGCGTATTATTTGAATTTTCCTGTATTGCTTGTTGAATTGATTGAGCTAATTCAGGGGTGACCCGTTCATCGGCGTCCAGCCATAATACAAAATCCGAAGTTACGTATTGTTGTGCTAATTGGCGTTGTTTGCCGAATCCCTGCCAATGAGTATGTTGATAAAATTTTGCACCATAAGAACGGGCGATTTGCTCGGTGTTGTCGGTGCTGCCACTGTCTAAAATCACAATTTCATCAACCCAATCTTTTACGCTGTCTAAACACAAGGCGAGATCTTGAGATTCATTTTTCACAATCATCGCTACACTTAATGTTGGCATAGAATGTCCTTTATTTGGCAAAATTATTGTGCCTATTCTATCACAAAAAAGTGCAGAAATTTGCACCGCACTTTGTAGTGCTTTATTTGAATGATCAACAGCGCCTAGAAAATAACACTAGCTTCGACAGGAACGATGTCGATTACTTCTACTCTCCCCCTTTCTTTCATTTGAAATGTCACATTAAATTCAGATAAATGTACACCATAAATGCGTTCTGAAATTTGCCCTTGTTGATAGGCCGGGCGAGGGTCTTGTTGTAAGACTTCACTGATAAAACGCGGTAAGTACGGTTGTTTTTCTTCCAGTTTTTGTAGCATACGTTGAGCTGTTGGGCTGAATTTGACTTCTAATAAAGGCAAAGGTTTTTCTTGGGCAAAACCACATAATGCATGAGGTTCGCTATCGGCAAAAGCAATGTAGGGTTTGATATCGACAATCGGCGTACCATCGACTAAATCGACAGAGCCTAGATGTAATAATACTTTGCCTTGTGAACAGTCGATTTTTCGGAGTTCGACTTTTGATAATCCAAGTGGGTTTGGGCGATGAGTAGAACGGGACGCAAATACGCCTATTCGTTGATTGCCGCCGAGCCTTGGCGGGCGTACAGTAGGTTGCCATTTCCCCGATGGAATTTGATCAAACAGGAAAATAAGCCACAAGTGGCTAAATTGTTCTAAACCCCGTACTGCCTCGGGGGAATTGTAAGGGGGTAATAGTTCTACTATGCCTGTGCCGTCTTGAACTAAATTAGGTTGGCGAGGGACTGAAAATTTTTCTTTGTATGCTGTGTGGATCACGGCAATAGGGGTTAAGGTCAAATCAGACATTGAAGATAATCTATGCTAGAATAGGGGCTGATATGATACCTTAAACCGCTGAAAGTGCGGTAAATTTTGAGTGATTTTTTATGTTGGATTTGAAAATATGGGTGGAAACGGCTCGCCCAAAAACCTTACCGCTTGCTTTGGCGATTATTTTGACCGGATCGGCTTTGGCGCAGTGGAATGGTTATTTTGATTTAGGGATAACTTTGCTTTGTTTGCTGACAGCAACACTCTTACAAATTGTTTCAAATTTTGCCAATGATTATGGAGATCATCAAAAAGGATCCGATACGGTAGAACGTATTGGGCCATTGCGTGGTATCCAACAAGGTAAAATGACGGCCGAACAACTCAAAAAAGGCTTAATTATAGTGATTATTGCCAGTTTTTTATCCGGTGCAGCATTAATTTTAAGGGCTTATGAAACCCTGCAGGATTTATTGGCTTTTGGGCTTTTGGGCGTTTTAGCTATCATCGCAGCAATGACTTATACAATGGGTAAAAAACCCTACGGCTATTTAGGTTTGGGGGATGTATCCGTTTTTTTATTTTTTGGATTACTTGCCGTGTGTGGTACCTATTATTTACAAGCCCATACTCTTCCTTTTTCCATCTTTTTACCGGCAGCCGCCTGTGGTTGTTTATCTACGGCGGTATTAAATATCAATAATTTACGAGATATTGAACAAGATAAAAAAGCTGCTAAAAATACCCTTATTGTGCGTATTGGGGCAAAAAACGGTCGAATTTATCATCTTTGCCTATTGGCAAGTGCGGTCATTTTTTACAGTATTTTTGCTGTTTTGCATAAGCCGATATTACTGGTTTTTATTGCTGTTATTGGAGGGCTTTTGGCCAAGCACGGTATAGATGTTTATCGCACCCAAGATCCCTTTTCTCTTCGTCCCATGCTTGGCAAAATGTCGATGCTGGCTTTATTGAGCAATGTTCTGTTCAGCCTAGGCTTGCTAATATTGCCCTAACAGGCATATACTATCGTATATTTTTTATTCAGTGAGGAAATATTATGCACATTGATACATCAACGCTTTGCGACATTTATTTAGATCAAGTCGATGTTGTTGATCCGATCTTTTCCAGTTTCGGTGGTGTAACTTCATTTTTTGGCAAAGTGACGACGGTAAAATGCTTTGAAAATAATGGGTTAATTGCTGAAGTTTTGGAGGAAGACGGCCAAGGTCGGGTATTGGTTATTGATGGTGGTGGTGCGGTGCGTCGAGCTTTAATTGATGCAGAGTTGGCACAGTTGGCAGCAGATAATCATTGGGAAGGTATTATTGTCAATGGGGCGATTCGCCAACTGGCAGACTTAGAAAATATCGATATTGGTATTCAGGCATTGGCACCTATTCCTGTTGGAGCGGAACAAGGTAATCAGGGAGAAACGGATGTGCCGGTAAATTTTGGCGGTGTCACTTTTTATCCTGAAGATATGGTTTATGCCGATTTAACGGGGATTATTTTATCGCAAGAACCTCTTGAAATTGATGATTTAATTGAATAGTTGTATATATTTTGAACGAAAAGTGCGGTTGGATTTGCCAAAACATTCAACCGCACTTTTATTTTTTGATCGAGTTCACAAATTCATCAAAAAGTTATTGCTTTTTAAGTATAAAATGATAATTTTCCCCTCGTAATTCCACCTAACTCAAAAGGATTATTCTATGGATTTAACCCCTGATGTGAAAAAGAGCTTTAACCCAAAAGGGCTGATTCTTTTAATTGATGTGATTTTATTTTTTGTGTTACTTAACCTTTTACCCTTTGATGCTAAAGTCAATAAAGGCTTGGCGTTGTTGGTATTTGTTGGGGTATTGTGGCTCACGGAAGCTTTGCATGTTACGGTGACAGCCTTATTGGTCCCTTTGTTGGCAATTGGTTTAGGGTTAGTTTCTACTAAAGATGCTTTAGTGGCTTTTGCCGATCCAACTATTTTTCTGTTCTTCGGTGGCTTTGCGCTTGCTACTGCCCTGCATATTCAGAAGTTGGATGCCATGATCGCTAACCGTATTATGGCGTTGGCGAGAGGCAACTTGAAACTTGCCGTTATCTACTTACTCTTAGTTACTGCATTTCTTTCTATGTGGATAAGTAATACTGCCACTGCGGCAATGATGTTGCCGCTGGCAATGGGGTTATTAAGCAAATTAGATCGTGAAAAAGAGCATAACACCTATGTTTTTGTGTTGTTGGGTATTGCCTATAGTGCCAGTATTGGTGGAATGGGAACTTTAGTCGGTAGCCCTCCGAATGCGATTGCGGCTTCACAATTAAAACTCACCTTTTCTGATTGGTTATGGTTTGGTTTGCCGACGATGGTTATCTTATTACCATTGATGATTGCTTCTCTTTTTGTGGTATTTAAACCAAATTTGAGCATTAAGGTTGAGCAAAATTTTGAAAAAATTGAAATGAATTCTCAACGCTTAATGACATTAGTTATTTTTGTGTTTACTGCCCTTTGCTGGATTTTTAGTACTTCATTAAATCCGCTGGTGTCGGGTTGGTTTGGATTAGCCAAAAATATGGGGAGTTTTGATTCTGTTGTCGCATTAATGGCTGCCGCCTTAATTGCGATTACCGGCGTCGCTTCTTGGCAACAAATCCAAGAAAATACCGAATGGGGTGTGTTAATATTATTCGGTGGCGGTTTAACCTTAAGTGAAGTCTTAAAAAATTCAGGCGCAAGTAAAGTCATGGCAGATGGCGTATTATTCTTAATTGAGGGTGGCCATTATTATTTAATTGGCTTAGTCGTGGCTGCCTTCATTATTTTCTTAACTGAATTTACGTCAAATACCGCCAGTGCTGCCTTATTAGTGCCAATTTTTATTTCCATCGCACAAGCTTTAGGAATGAATCCACTGGGTTTAGCATTAATTATTGGTTTAGGTGCTTCTTGTGCCTTTATGTTACCTGTAGCAACGCCACCGAATGCCATTGTGTTTGGTACAGGGCAAGTGAAACAAAGTGAAATGGTAAAAGCCGGTATTGTGCTTAATATTATCTGTACTTTTGTTATTGGCACTGTGGCTTACTTATTCTGGTTTAATTAAGCTATTAGCAAAGAAAAATCGCATAGGCTGTATGCGATTTTTTATTTTTAAATAAACATAACTATTTTCATACCACATAAAATTCTTATCATAAAAAAACCGCACTTTAAAAGTGCGGTTAAATTTATTTAAGTTTTCAGAATAAGTTGTTATTAACCTTTGTAGTTATGAACTAACGCAACTAAATCTAATACTTTATTAGAATAGCCTGTTTCGTTGTCATACCAAGAAACTAATTTCACGAAAGTATCTGTTAATGCGATACCTGCGTCGGCATCGAATACAGATGTTAATGTGCAACCATTAAAGTCTGTAGAAACCACAGCATCTTCAGTGTAGCCTAACACGCCTTTTAATTCACCGTTGAAGGTTTTACCTTCTGCAGCATCTTTAATTGCTTGTTTGATTTGCTCATAAGTTGCCGGTTTTTCTAAATTCACGGTTAAATCTACCACAGACACGTTTGGAGTAGGTACACGGAATGCCATACCGGTTAATTTACCGTTTAATGCAGGTAATACTTTACCAACAGCTTTAGCTGCACCTGTTGAAGATGGAATGATGTTTTGAGCCGCACCACGACCACCACGCCAGTCTTTAGCTGATGGGCCGTCAACAGTTTTTTGAGTTGCAGTAGTTGCGTGAACAGTTGTCATTAAGCCGTCTTTAATACCGAAAGTTTCGTGAACAACGCGTGCTAACGGTGCTAAACAGTTAGTGGTACAAGAAGCGTTAGAAACAATGTCTTGACCTGCGTATGCATTGAAGTTTACACCACGAACAAACATTGGTGTTGCATCTTTAGACGGGCCTGTTAAAACTACTTTTTTAGCACCGGCAGTAATGTGTTTGCGTGCAGTTGCATCATCTAAGAATAAACCGGTTGCTTCAACTGCAACATCAACACCTAATGCACCCCAGTTTAAGTTTGCAGGATCACGTTCAGCAGTGACACGAATTGTTTTTCCGTTCACGACTAAGTTACCGTCTTTTACTTCAACTGAACCATCGAAACGGCCGTGAGTAGAATCGTATTTTAACATATACGCCATGTAATCAACGTCGATTAAATCATTGATACCCACGACTTCGATATCATCACGTTGTTGTGCTGCACGGAAGACGATACGACCGATACGACCGAAGCCGTTAATACCGATTTTAATTGCCATAAGAGTTTTTCCTCTAATTTAAAGTTAAACAAAATTATCACGGGTCTGCTACGCTTAGTAACTCGCCGTCACCGAGCGGATTATAGCACAGTTTTTTTAGTGGATAAAAGAATGCAACGCCACAAACTTGTGATCAAGGTCAAAACTTCGTTAGAACCGACAGCACTTTTCAGATGATTTTTACATGTGTTATCGGCATAATAAGCAAGAAGTGTGAAATCGGAGGAAAATATGTCACAAGGCAAACTTTATATTCTGTCTGCACCAAGCGGCGCAGGAAAATCGTCGCTGATTTCGGCCTTATTGCAGGCTGATAAAAAAGCCAAAAGAATGGTGTCGGTATCGCATACAACACGTCCCCCCCGACCGGGTGAGGAAAATGGTGTGCATTACCATTTTGTCTCTGTCGCAGAGTTTGAATCCTTGATTGCCGAAGGGGTATTTTTAGAATACGCCAAAGTCTTTGGTGGCAATTATTATGGTACCTCTTTGCCGGCGATTGAAAAAAATTTGGCTGAAGGTATTGATGTTTTCTTAGACATTGACTGGCAAGGAGCGCAGCAAATTCGTGAAAAAGTGCGGTCTGTTAAAAGCATTTTTATTTTGCCTCCATCATTAGCGGAATTAGAGCGTCGCTTAATCGGGCGAGGTCAAGACAATGCAACAGTGATTGCAGAGCGAATGGAAAAAGCAATAAGTGAAATTTCGCATTATAACGAATATGATTATGTGATTGTAAATGATGATTTTGAACGGGCATTGGCTGATTTACAGGCAATTTTACGCACAGAAAAACTAACACTTTCTCATCAGCTACTGGAAAATCAAGCTTTAATTGCGGAATTACTGGAAAAATAAACCGCACTTTAGTATGATTGTGAGCTTTAAAAACACATTTTAATCGTATATTTGGAGTAAATTATGGCACGAGTTACAGTGCAAGAAGCCGTTGAAAAAATCGGCAATCGTTTTGATTTAATTTTAACCGCTGCACGTCGTGCAAGACAATTGCAGTTGAATCAACGTGAGCCTTTAGTACCGGAGGATAATGATAAACCTACCGTTATTGCGTTGCGTGAAATTGAAAAAGGCTTGATTAATAATGAGATTATGAACGCACAAGAGCGCCACGATGCATTGGAGCAAGAACGTGCCGATTCACAAGTGACATCATTGTTCTCTTAATTTTTTCGGTTCTGCTACCTTTCATTTTCGCAGGTGTCCCTTGTTGCTTTTTGAACCTTTAGACAACATTATTCAGGATTATTTGCCCGTTCAACAGCTTGAATTAGTGAAACGGGCTTTTGTTGTGGCTAAAAATGCTCACGAGGGCCAGTTTCGTTCTAGTGGCGAGCCTTATATTACCCACCCTGTTGCCGTGGCTGCTATTTTGGCAGAATTACGGTTAGATCATGAAGCGATTATTGCAGCACTTTTGCACGATGTTATTGAGGATACTCCGTATACAGAAGCCGAATTAACGGCGGAGTTTGGTAAGGCAGTAGCAGATATTGTGGAGGGGGTGTCTAAATTAGATAAACTGAAATTCCGTACTCGGCAAGAAGCGCAAGCAGCAAGTTTCCGTAAAATGATTTTGGCTATGACCAAAGATATTCGAGTGGTATTGATCAAGCTGGCTGACCGCACGCACAATATGCGTACATTAGGTGCATTGCGTCCGGATAAACGTCGCCGTATTGCGAAAGAAACCTTGGAAATTTATAGCCCGTTGGCACATCGTTTAGGCATCGAGCAAATTAAAAATGAGTTGGAAGATTTATGCTTTCAAGCGATGCACCCACAACGTTATACCGTATTGCAAAAAGTCATTCAAGTAACCAGAAAAACCAAAACAGAATTGGTTCAGCCCGTGATTGATGAGTTGCAAAAACGACTTGCAAATGCCGGAATTGTGGCTCATGTGATCGGTTCGGAAAAGCCACTTTATTATATTTATCAAGGTATTAAAAGCAAAGAGCAGCAGTTTGATTCCATTATGGATATTTATAATTTCCGCATTATTGTGAAAAATGCCGACGATTGTTATCGAGCTTTGGGGCAGGTACATTATCTATACAAACCGCGTTCGGGAAAAATTCAGGATTATATTGCTGTACCGAAAGCTAATGGTTATCAAGCTTTACATACCTCTACTATTGGACCTAAAGGTGTGCCTGTAAAAGTGCAAATTCGCACCGAAGAAATGGATAAAATGGCAGAACTCGGTATTATTGCTCACTGGATTTACAGTGAGGATGGTAAGCACGATAATACAACGGCACAAATTAAAGCACAGCATTGGTTACAAAATATCATTGAATTGCAACAAAGTGCGGGCAATTCTTTTGAATTTATTGAAAGCATCAAATCTGATTTGTTTTCGGATGAGATTTATGTGTTCACACCAAAGGGTCGCATTGTAGAATTACCTGCTGGAGCCACAGCCGTTGATTTTGCTTATGCGGTGCATTCTGATATTGGACGTAAATGTGTTGGTGCGAAAGTAGATCGTATGGCGTATCCGCTTTCACAGCCTTTAAAATCAGGTCAAACTGTTGATATTCTGACTTCCCAAACGGCTCAACCTAAAGCAAATTGGCTGAATTTTGTGGTGACAGGAAAAGCACGTTCGGCGATCCGACAAAGCCTTAAACATCTACAATATGAAAAAGCTAAAGAGTTAGGCAAGCAACAATTATTGCGTGCCTTATTGCCACTAACATTGGAAGAATTGGATCAAGAACGCATTTATCATGTATTGGCTGATTTAAAATTAGTGAGCCTTGAGGAATTATATATTGAGATTGGTTTAGGAAACCAACTGAGTTTGTTGATGGCACATCAATTATTGGGTAAAAATGTTGAAATTGATGTGGATGGTGATAGTGCAAATAATAAAATCGGCATTCATGCTGACGGGCAACTCCCAATGCAGTTTGCACAATGTTGCCACCCTATTCCCAAAGATCCTATTATGGCGTATTCCAATCCTGAAAAAGGTTTGATTATTCATCATGCGGATTGTACTAATGTGCAAAAACAAGCTGGAAATCAACCGCACTTTATTCCTGTCCAATGGGAAAGTTCGGAAAGTGCGGTGGAATTTGAGGCGGAATTACATATTGAAATTCGTAATCATGCTACGGCACTGGCAGAGCTGATGACAGCGGTTAGCCTTGCGGAAAGTACCCTTCACAATATTTGGTCGGAAGAAAACGGCAATATTTATCAGGTTGTGTTATTGGTTGGCGTCAGTGATGTAACACACCTTAATCGGGTAATGATGGGCATTAGTACATTATCCGACACTATTTCCGTTAAACGGAATATCAACAATGTCGAACACTAGTGTTTTTTTAGATGCAGTGCCTTTAACCACTTTATCAGGTGTCGGCGCTGCAATGGTGGAAAAACTTGCTCGTCTCGGTATTTTCAATTTACAAGATTTACTTCTCCATTTACCTCTTCGCTATGAAGATCGTACTCGAATTACAGCAATCTCAGATTTACGTCCCGAGCAATATGCAACTATTGAGGCTGTGGTGCAAACTTGTGAAGTACAATTTGGTCGCCGTCCGATATTAACTGTCAGCTTATCTGATGGCACATCTAAAATTATGTTGCGTTTTTTTAATTTTAACGCAGGCATGAAAAACAGTTTTCAGATAGGTGTACGGGTAAAAGCTTTTGGCGAGGTAAAGCGTGGTCGTTTTATGGCAGAAATGCATCATCCTGAATATCAAATTTTGCGTGATAATCAGACAGTTAAGCTTGAGGAAACCTTAACGCCGATTTATAGCACAACGGAAGGTTTAAAACAGACTTCATTGCGGAAATTGATTGATCAGGCTTTGTTATTATTGGATAACACGCCCATAGCTGAATTGTTACCGCAGGATTGTAATCCGTCTCCTTTTAGCTTAAAAGAGGCAATTCGTTTTTTACATCGCCCAACACCCGAGGTTTCCTTGGAAAGCCTTGAAAAAGGCGAACACCCAGCTCAAGTGCGGTTGATTTTTGAAGAGTTTCTTGCACATAATTTAGCAATGCAAAAAGTACGCATTGGCACACAGCAGTATTCAGCCTATGTTTTAGCTTATCAAACGGCGTTAAAACAACATTTTTTAAATCGTTTACCTTTTCAACCGACTAATGCACAAATGCGTGTTGTTGCAGAAATTGAACGGGATTTGAACCGCACTTTTCCAATGATGCGATTAGTACAGGGCGATGTAGGATCAGGTAAAACTTTGGTTGCAGCCTTAGCAGCCTTAGCAGCAATTGATAATGGGAAGCAGGTGGCGCTGATGGCACCAACGGAAATTCTTGCGGAACAGCATGCGGAGAATTTTCGTCGTTGGTTTGAACCTTTGGGGATTCAAGTGGGCTGGTTGGCCGGGAAAGTAAAAGGAAAAGCACGTCAAATTTCGTTAGAGAGAATTAGAACAGGCGATGTACAAATGGTTGTCGGCACACATGCCTTATTTCAGGATGAAGTACTGTTTGCCGAATTAGCCTTAGTCATTATTGATGAACAACACCGTTTTGGTGTGCATCAACGTTTAATGTTACGCGAAAAAGGCGAGAAATCAGGTATTTATCCACATCAATTGATTATGACGGCAACGCCAATTCCAAGAACCTTGGCAATGACAGTGTATGCGGACTTGGATACGTCTATTATTGATGAATTGCCACCGGGAAGAACTCCCATTAAAACCCTTGTTATTTCTGAGGAACGTCGTGCAGAGATTGTTTTGAGAGTGCATCATGCTTGCACTAATGATAAACGTCAAGTGTATTGGGTCTGTACGCTGATTGATGAAAGTGAAGTACTTGAAGCCCAAGCGGCTGAAGCGACGGCTGAAGATCTGCAAAAAAGTTTACCGCACTTACGCATTGGGTTGGTACACGGACGTATGAAGCCGGCAGAGAAACAAAGAGTGATGGCAGCATTTAAGGCAGCAGAACTCGATGTTTTGGTTGCAACGACGGTAATCGAGGTGGGGGTTGATGTGCCTAATGCCAGTTTAATGATTATTGAAAATGCCGAACGTCTTGGTTTATCTCAATTACATCAATTACGAGGGCGAGTGGGCCGAGGCTCTGTGGCTTCCTTTTGTGTCTTGATGTATAAACCGCCACTGGGTAAAATTTCACAAAAACGGTTGCAAGTATTGAGAGAGAGCCAAGACGGTTTTATGATTGCGGAAAAAGATTTGGATATTCGTGGCGCCGGTGAGGTTTTAGGAACAAAACAAACCGGTATGGCAGAATTTAAAGTGGCTGATTTAATGCGTGATCGTAAACTTATTCCAGCCGTTCAATCTTATGCTCAACATCTATTAGCTAACTATCCGGAACGAGTAGAACCCTTAATTCGTCGCTGGTTGGGACAACGTGAGATTTACAGTAATGCTTAATGATTATCGGCGAATTTTATCACAAAACTTGTGGAAAACAGACCGCACTTTTTTGACGGAAAATTTGGCAGATTGGCTTTTAACCGAAGATTCCCTAACAGCTAAATTGGAACAATGTTATGCTAAATTTACTGTATCCGTACTTGCCGAAAAATGGACAGACAAAGACGAATGGTTGAGAGAAGTTATCCTGTGGGGAGACGGAAAGGCCTTAGTTTTTGCTCAAACATATTTTTCGGCAAATTTAATGTCAGCTTATGGTAATGATATTTTACGGCTTAATCAAACCCCTTTGGGGTATTGGCTATTTGCGAAAAATCCGCAGAGAATACAAACACAATGGCAACAGGATCCAATGAGCAATTTGTATGCGCGTCGTTCACATTTTCAAATTGATAATGCCGATGTCATAATCAGTGAATTATTTTTGGCAGAGTTTGATTTTCCGCTTCCAAAAGAGATGGAGTAAAAATGGCTAAACCCACAATTTTATTTTTTGATTCGGGTGTCGGTGGCTTGAGCGTTTATGCTGAAGTGCGAAAATTATTACCTGATTGTCATTATTTGTACTGTTTTGATAATGCTTTTTTCCCGTTTTCAGAGAAAAGTGAATCGACGATCATTGATCGAACCTTAGCAATTTGTGAAAAAATCAATCAGCAATTCCCACTGGATTTGATTGTTATTGCCTGTAATACAGCCAGTACGGTTGTTTTACCGGCATTGCGACAACAATTCAATATTCCTATTGTTGGTACAGTACCTGCCATTAAACCTGCTGCACAACTATCACAAACCAAAAGGATTGGTTTGTTAGCTACTAAAGGGACGGTGCAGCGTGCTTATGTCGATGAATTAATTAAAGAATATGCCACAGATTGTCATGTGGAAAAAATTGGTACGACAAAGCTTGTGGAAATTGCAGAGCAAAAATTACGCGGATATTCAGTTGATCTGATTGCGTTGAAAAACGAATTAAATGCTTGGAGTGAACAAGATAGCTTGGATACAGTGATTTTAGGTTGCACACATTTCCCACTGATTAAACAGGAAATTCAAATTTGTTTACCTAAGGTAAAGTATTTCGTGGATTCAGGCAAAGCGATTGCAAAACGAGTGCAATATTTACTTTCTGGTTTAAAAGTACGGTCGGAAAATCAAAAGAATAATCAGATTTTTTGTACTAAATCTGTTGAGAGACAAGAAAAATTTGAACAAACATTAAAGTTATGGGGATTTGACAAATTACTTTTACTAGACTTAATAGCTAAATAAGTATTAAATTTGCACAGATGGATTAAAAAATGTTCGTTTAACGAAGGAAAATAATATTTTTACAAAAATTGCTTGCAAGGTATTTTGATTTGCGTATAATGCGCACCACACAACGACGCACTGTT
>JAUNED010000047.1 GCA_030525745.1 Lonepinella koalarum
GTTACAGTCTTGGCTTAGACGGCCTTTCTTTTGCAAGGCGATTCGGAGTCTGTTGTCATGTATCATGTTTAATTTCCTGTGTTATTTGTAGCTATAAAAAAACCTTCCGAAAGTGTCTTCCGAAAGGTTTTATTTGCATTCTGCTTTTACCGCACCATTTCGGAAGTTTAATCTTCCGAACAGCACCAAACGCCCGAAAGATTAATCAGGGAAATGGTGATGATGAGAAGTGCGGTTAAAATTCATTATGTTTTTCCTATAAAATAATTTGGTCTAAACTTACCTTGATTTTTACTTAGTTGCAAGCGTTTTTTATTATTTTTTTGCTTTCACAAAAAATAATACAGGACGATGTTGTAAATCCTTAAATTCCTCTTGCCATTCCATTTGATCCGCTAACATAGGTTCGACAACTTTTTCAATCCGAAAGCCTCGTTGGATTAAGCTATTAAGAATAGTCGCTACCGTCCGATGATAAGTTTTAAATGGCTGTTTAAACCAGCTACGATTTCGTTCGCCTTCATCTCGGTAATAATTTAAGCGATAAGCTACCTGTTGTTTTACTGTATTTTTTTCCCAACGTTCACCACCTTGATAAGCCGTGACTATGGGATGTTCTTGGGAAAAAATCAATGTGCCTTGCGGATTTAATTTTGCATAAATATCGCCCAATAATTGATTAAAATTCTTTACATAATGAAAAGCAAAAGAGCTGGTAATCACATCAAATCCCGTCTCAGGCAATTTAGATAAATCTTCCATTGCCCATTGATACAACCGAAAGTGCGCTGCATTTTTCCGGAATTTTGGCAAGTCGAACTCCGCTTGTTTTAGCATTTCTGCAGATAAATCTATTCCTACGACCGAAGCCGCATCACGTTGCAAATAAAGCTGCAAATGCTCGCCGGTACCACAGCCTAAATCCAACAATTTTTTTCCCTTTAAATCGGGCAATAAAGACAACATCGTTGGTTTCTCCACGATGTTGTTCAAGCTTTTGGGGTTTGCACGCAATTTTTGATATAGTTCGAAAAAATTGGCACTGTCATAAACCGATTGCTGCATTTTAGCCTTTAAAATCAGCGATCCAGCCGAATTGCATACCAAGTTGTGCAACAATATTTAGCACCCCGAACAAAATGACAAAATAAATCATCGAATCACCACCAAAAGTACGGTAGGATCCACTAGCGAATTTTTTGCGACTGGCTTTAGCCAACAATGCCGGCACAATCGCCGCCCAAATAGTTGCCGCCAAACCGGCATAGCCGATAGCGATAACAAAACCATAAGGGAACGGAAGACTCAATAATAATGGCGGTAAGAAAGTAACTAACGCTGTTTTGGCTCTTCCCCATCCACTGTCATCAAAGCCTAATAAATCCGCAAGATAATCGAACAATCCTAAAGTAACACCTAAAAAAGAGCTGGCAATAGCCATATATGCAAAGAAATTCAACACAACGCCCACATAATCCGTTTGAATTGTTTGACCTAATGCACTCAATAACGCCGCAATATCGCCACCTTTTTCAATCACAGGTGCAAATTGATCACGAGATAAATTACCTTGAATAGCAATTTGCCATAGCACATAAATCACCAATGCAATAAATGTGCCTAACACTATCGATTTCACGACTTTTGCTGGGTGACGATCATAATATTTAACTAAGCTCGGCACATTTTGGTGGAAGCCAAAAGAGACCAAACACACCGGCAATGCCACAATAGCATAAGGCAAATAATCTGCATTTTGTGCTGTGGTATTAAATAAAATCTCGGCTTTCGCAGAGGAAATTAAGCCTGTTACAGATAAGAAAAAGGAAATAACCATACCTGCAAGTAAGATCGTACTCAAACGATCCACCGCTTTGGTAGAAATCCATACAAAGGCTGCCAGTACAATAGCAAAAATCAACGAGCCGGCACTGCGTCCAATATCTACAGCATTTTCATGGGAACTCAGCAGTTGATTCAAGAATCCTTGTGTGATACCACCACCCGATGTAATATAAGCATAAGTTAAAATATACATAACAAATGCCAATGATAAACCGTTAATGATATTCCAACCATTCCCGAGTAAATCTTTCACAACAGTATTAAAACTGGCACCGGTGGGATAATGTAAATTGGCTTCAAGTAACATTAAACCTGAAGATGTCATACAAAACCAAGTATAAATCAAAATAAAAATAGAGCCAATAAACCATACTCCGGCAGTAGAAATCGGGTTTGCCAACATACCGGCACCAATAGTCCCACCAGCGATAATCATGACACCACCCAATAATGAAGGCTGTTTTTGCATTGTCATATTCTATTCCTTATCAGAAAAATAAATTTGCACTATTATAGTAGTACAACAAAAAGATTGCAAATTACAACCGCTCTTTTTCCCCACCAAAATCACTAATTAAACTCGTGACTAATTGTGACAACTCCGAAGCCATTAACAGAAAATCTGCATCAAAACGTTGTGCAATATCTTCTTTCAAAATATCGTCATTCTTTTCACGGACAATATCAGCAAATTTCAGCCGCTTTAAACTGCCGTCTTCACATAACACAAAACTGAGGTGATTTTCCCAATCCAACAATAATTTTGTGACTAATTTGCCCTTAGATAAATGAGATAATATTTCTTCGCTCTCCAATGATTGATTTTTACAACGAATAATGCCGTTATCCTGTGCCGATTTTAATTCCGCCTCTTCAAGTGCGGTCAAATATGGCGGTAAATTATCTTGTGCCAACCAATTTGTCATCACTAAAGCAGGCTCAACAGCAAATGCAAGTGGTACAACAGGCAAGCTCCCTAAACTTTTGCGTAACAATGCTAATGCGTCTTCTGCACGCTTGGTAGAAGCCGCATCAACATAAATTAAGCGCTTGTCTGTATCCACCCACAATGCCGTTTGCTGGTGCTTACTGAAAGCTCGAGGTA
Organism: Lonepinella koalarum; assembly: GCA_030525745.1. GTDB lineage: Bacteria > Pseudomonadota > Gammaproteobacteria > Enterobacterales > Pasteurellaceae > JAUNED01. The sequence continues at coordinate 2,951 of JAUNED010000047.1, forward strand.
ATAACATAGACATCACATCATCTTTTAATGCCTGTTTTTCAGTTTTCTTTAATTTGCGGTTTTCTTTGCTTTCTAACAACGTAACACGTTCATCTAACGCTTTTTTCACCACATGGGCTGGCAAAATTTTTTCCTCTTTATGTGCAACCAATAAAATCTGTTTTCCTTGGGAAAAATACAATACCTCCGAGCCTTTAAGCGGCGACTGCCAACCAAATTTACGTACATCCGTCGGCCCACAAGGATGATATTCATTTTGCGATAGCGCCACTTGTAAAACGCTTTCGGACCAATCCAAATCCTTGGTTAAACGGTAAATTAAGGCATTTTTGAACCAAAACATAATGAATCCTTTTTAATTTATGGGGTAAAATATGCTTTATTTTACACTACTCAAGGCAACATTATGCAACAGAAATCCATTTGTTTTATTGGCGGTGGCAATATGGCTCAAGCAATCATTTTCGGTTTATTAAATAAAGGTTATCCCCCCGAAAAAATCACTGTTTGCGATCCAAATGAAGAAAAACGCACATTATTTTCGGTACGAGGTGTTCAAGTTTCTCCCCCTAATATTGAGAGAGTAAAATCAGCGGAAGTGATTGTTTTTGCCGTAAAACCTCAAGCGGCAGCAGAAGTGTGTGAAAGCTTAAGTTCGGTGGATTTTTCCGATAAATTGCTGATTTCCATTATGGCAGCCATTTCTTGTAAAAAACTGACCGCACTTTTATCCAATGCCAACCACATTGTGCGTGTTATGCCAAATACGCCGGCATTGGTATCTGAAGGTATGAGCGGACTATTTGCGAATACAACGCTTTTACCTGAATACAAATCCTTTGCTGAACATTTATTAAACACCATAGGTAAAACCTGCTGGGTAGAAAATGAACAGGATATGCATGCCGTAACCGCAGCTTCAGGGTCAAGTCCTGCCTATTTCTTTCTGTTTATGGAAGCAATGCAAAAGGCCTTGTTAAAAATGGGACTAAGTGAAGAGCAAACACGTATTTTAGTTCAACAATCCGCTTTAGGTGCAGCAAAAATGGCCGTGGAAAACCCACAGATTTCCTTTTCTACATTGAGGGAAAATGTGACCTCGAAAGGTGGTACAACCGCAGCCGCACTGGATGTATTTAATCAACGGGCATTAACTAAGATAGTGGAAGAAGCCATGCAAGCCTGTGTATTAAGATCGAAAGAAATGGAGAAATTGTTTTAAAAAGGCTGCATAACCCTTAGTTATACAGCCACTTTTTGTCAATTTCAGACAAGAAAAAGGCGGTAATTAAAAACCGCCTGATTAAAATTATTGATTGTTTTGAACGTAATCAATTGCAGATTGAACTGTTGTAATTTTCTCAGCTTCTTCATCTGGAATTTCGATATCGAATTCTTCTTCTAAAGCCATGACTAACTCAACTGTGTCTAAAGAGTCTGCACCTAAATCTTCAATAAATGAAGCTTCTGGTTTTGCTTCTTCTTCTTTAACACCTAATTGTTCAACAATGATTTTTTTTACGCGTTCTTCAATGCTCATTTTTGTTTCCTATAGTTAAGCGATAAACGATGAATGAATTGTAGCGGTTTTTAGGGAAGTTGCAACCTTTTTTTTCGCACTTTTACAAGGTCGAACCTCGAATCCTCACCGGGATTATGCCATATATAAGCCACCATTAACGTGTAAGGTTGTACCTGTCACATAGCCTGCATCATCAGAAGCTAAGAATGCCACAGCTTTAGCAATATCTTTCGGCTCACCTAAACGACCTGCCGGCACATTAGACAAAATGCCTGATTTTTGTTCTTCTGTTAATACTTCGGTCATATCTGTAGCAATAAAGCCCGGAGCTACGACATTGACAGTAATACCTCGAGAAGCGACCTCTTTTGCCAATCCTTTACTAAATCCGATTAAACCCGCTTTAGCTGCACAATAATTGGATTGACCCGGATTTCCCATTGAGCCTACAACCGAACCAATCGTAATGATACGACCGAAACGTTTTTTCATCATGGTACGCAATACGGCTTTAGACAAATGATAAACCGAGGTTAAATTCGTTTGTAAAATATCAAACCATTCCTCGTCTTTCATTCGCATTAACAAATTATCTCTCGTGATACCTGCATTATTCACTAAAATATCAATGTCACCATGTTCTGCTTTAATTTGCTCTAACACAGTTTCAATAGATTGTTGTTCTGCAACATTTAACACCAGCCCTTTTCCTTGGCTACCCAAATAGGCAGAAATGGTTTCAGCCCCTTTTTCAGAGGTAGCGGTACCGATAACAAATGCACCTTTTGCAGCCAATTCTTCAGCAATCGCTTTACCTATTCCACGAGTTGCCCCTGTCACTAATGCGATTTTACCTTGCATTTTTTATTCTCCGATTAATTTAAATTTTCTACTACAGCTTCTAATGATTTCACATCATTAACTGCTTGAGCATTCAATTCTTTGACGATACGTGAAGTTAAGCCTGTTAACACTTTATTTGGCCCAATTTCAAATAACATTTCTACACCCTCTTCTGCCATTTTCTCTACAGTTTCCGTCCAACGTACAGGGCTATAAAGCTGACGAACAAGTGCGGTGCGAATTTGTTGAGTTTCACTCTCAGTGACCACATCCACATTGTTAATCACGGGAACACTTGGCATTTTCACTTCAATATCATCTAATGCAATCGCTAATTGCTCTGCTGCCGGTTTCATTAATGCACAATGGGAAGGTACACTCACCGCTAATGGTAATGCACGTTTTGCACCGGCCTCTTTACACAATGCAGCTGCACGTTCCACCGCTTCTCTTGCTCCGGCAATGACCACCTGCCCCGGCGAATTAAAATTAACCGCAGATACGACCTCACCTTGCTCGGCCTGTTTACAAGCATGAATAATCGCCTCGTTGTCCAAACCAATAATCGCATACATTGCCCCTGAACCTTCAGGCACCGCTTGCTGCATTAACTTACCACGCAATTCCACTAATTTTACTGCCTGCTGAAAATCCAACACACCGGCACATACCAACGCAGAATATTCCCCCAAGCTATGCCCTGCCATTACTGCAGGCTTTAATGTCGGATACTGTTGTTGCCATACACGATAAATAGCAACTGAAGAGGCTAATAAAGCGGGTTGAGTTTGCCAAGTTTTGTTTAACTCTTCTGCCGGACCCTGTTGGACCAAGGTCCATAAATCATATCCCAAGGCTTCTGAAGCTTGCTTAAATGTCTCAACTACCACAGGATATTGTTCCGCCAATTCAGCCAACATTCCTACTGATTGCGATCCCTGCCCCGGGAATACCATTGCAAATTTTTTCATAGATGTTCCTTTTTATTTGAATTATCTACCAAAAGTGCGGTGAAAATGACCGCACTTTTTTCTTACTGCTACCGATTATTTTAGCCTGTTAAAATCTTACTAAGGCTGAACCCCAAGTCCAACCACCGCCAAAGGCTTCAAGGAGTAAAAGTTGCCCACGTTGAATACGCCCGTCACGCACCGCTTCGTCCAATGCTACAGGTACAGTCGCCGCACTGTTATTACCATATTTCTCAACAGTAAGTACTACTTGAGACATATCCATATCCAATTTTTTGGCTGTTGCCGCAATAATACGAATATTGGCCTGATGTGGCACTAACCAATCCAGCTCTGATTTTTGCAGGTTATTTTTTTCAAGTGTTTCTTCAACTACAGACGCAAGCTGCCCAACCGCTAATTTAAATGTCGCATTACCTTGCATTTCAATATAACCCGATTTTTCTTCACCACGTTTCTGTTGTGGTAAAATCAGCATATTGTCCATGTCTGCCGATGCATGTAAATGCGTAGAAATCACACCGCACTTTTCACTTGCTTCCAAAATTACCGCACCGGCACCATCACCAAACAGTACAACTGTACTACGATCCGTTTCATCCAAATAACGGGAATTTAAATCAGAACCGATAACCAAAGCTTTTTTTACTTGCCCTGTTTTAATGAACTGATCCGCTACGGATAAAGCATAAACAAACCCGGTACAAGCGGCTGCCACATCAAAAGCAATAACGTCTTGAATACCTAAAATGCCTTGAATTTGACAAGCTGCACTTGGATATGCATGAGAATTAGTCGTTGTACCCACCACAATTAAATCAATTTCTTGCGGATCAATCTGTGCCATTTCAAGGGCTTTTTGAGCCGCATTAGCGCCCATAGTGGCCACAGTTTCATCGGCCGCAGCGATTCGGCGTTCTTTCATGCCTGAACGAGTAAAAATCCATTCATCTGAAGTATCCACCATTTTTTCCAAATCAGCGTTAGTACGGACAGTAACCGGCAGATAACTGCCTGTGGATAAAATTCGGCTATACATAAATTATCTCTTTATTCTTAACTATTTTTCTCTAACCCTGACAAAATTTTTTGTGGGATTTGCTGTCTTGCTTGGCGAGCTGCATCGGCAATAGCATAAGCAAAAGCATTTTCATTGGCACTACCGTGGCTTTTTACCACTACGGCCGTCAAACCAATCAAACTTGCTCCGTTATACTGCTCCGGATTAATTTTTTTCAACCGTTGATAAGCGCTCCCCAATAACTTTTTACCCACCCAATTCAATAAGGGTTTCAAGGGTTTAAACCAAAAACGCCGTTGGCTTGCAGTTGAATTCCCTTTGAACAACGAAATCACATTTTTTGCTGTGCCTTCCAGGGTTTTTAAAGCAATATTGCCGGCAAAACCATCACTCACAATAACATCTGCTTTACCATTAAGCAGTAAATCACCTTCAATAAAACCGATATAATGAAGTGCGGTATCATTTTCCAGCATTTTTGCCGCTTCTCGAATAGATTTATGCCCCTTAATTTCTTCAATACCAATATTAAGCAAGGCAATTCTCGGATAAACTAAGTTTAACCGATTTTCAGCAAAAATAGCACCCATTAAGGCAAATTGATAAAGATTCTCGGCATTGCATTCAATATTTGCCCCCAAATCCAACATCACGCTATTGCCACCGTGAATATTCGGCATAACGGCAATTAATGCCGGTCGTTGAATACCTTTCAAGGGCTGCAAAAGCACTTTCGACAAACCCATTAATGCCCCAGTATTCCCACCACTTACACAACCTTGAGCCTCGCCTTTTTGTACGGCTTCCAACGCCAACCGCATTGATGTACCTTTACTGTGCCTCAAGGCATCTGTTAACGCCTGATTATTTTCAATAATACGAGTGCAATGAAAAACTGTTAAACGTGCTTTTAATTGTGGTTTTTGTTCAAGGAAAGGAATTAAAATGGGATCAATTTTTTGACGATCGCCAAATAAAAAAAGACAAAGCATTGGATCATTTTCCAGTGCCTTGATTGAAGCAGGGATAGTAATATGGGGACCAAAGTCCCCCCCCATCACATCTAACGCAAGGGTTAGACGGCTCAAGTGATTACCTTATCAGCAATTACTTGTTGATCACTTTACGACCACGGTAAAAACCGTCAGCAGTAACGTGATGACGTAAATGGGTTTCGCCACTTGCTTTATCGACAGATACTGCAGCAGTGGTTAAAGCATCGTGAGAACGACGCATATCACGACGTGAACGAGATTTTTTATTTTGTTGAACAGCCACGG
>JAUNED010000048.1 GCA_030525745.1 Lonepinella koalarum
CAAGTTCTAAGCCGGTTTTTCCTGCCAAGGCATAGCCCGGTACAACAGGATCATAAACTACCCCGGTTCTTGAGTGAATTGTCCAATAATATTCTCTCACACCTGCATTATCACGGCTGGTTAAAACTGCCATACCAGCCCCGCTAGTTCTTGCAGTACCAATAAAACTGCTACCATCATTATTACTATCTACTCTGATGACCGGAACAGTATTTAATTCAGAAGCTGCAATTTGTTGAATTGAGCCATTAATAATATCTTCCGTTCCGTCTTTCCCAATAGCTTTTACCGTAGTTACTCCGGAGGCAGTACCTGTAATATGTAAAACATCAGAGATTGAATCATCACCATTAATACTTCCCGGTGCATTCCAACCTGTATTCATACGAACCAATGCATTACCTGAGGCAGCATAATTCCCGTCAATTTTTAATGTATTGATAAATGCCGGCATATCTGTTGCTTCGGTATTAGCCAAATTAAGCACACCACCGTTGTTATTTACTGTACCTTTTAAAGTGAAGTTTTTGTTTGCAGTTAATGCTGTTTCGGTAATGTTGGCATTGTCTGCTACATTCATGGTTTTTCCATTGAACAGGTTGATGGTTTTGCTTGCCGGTGTAAATACACCTGTAGCATCCACAGTTGCACCATTGGCAATATTTAATGTCGTGAATGCTGCCTGTGTCGTTGTTCCTTTTTCCTTCAAATACCATTTAGTATTTGCGCCATCTAAGTTAATAGTCAAGCTGCTTGGGTTAGCACGGGTTGCATCGCTTAACGTAGTTAAACCAAAGTATTTACCGCCTGTGAAGTTGGCTGTGGTTGAACCCGCCACTGTGCTTGTTGAACCGCCGTCAGATGCACCAACCTCTAATAACCAACCGTTTTGTGCCGCAGTTAAAATAGAGTCATCACCTGAAATATTGATTTGCGTATTGGTCTGATTTTCATAGACTTTTATCAATGAAGCTGTATTACTTGTAGTATTTAAGTTTGCGTTTTTCATGGACACTTTAATACCATCTGCTGCGCTAGTCGGGTTTTGCCAATCACGTGGAGAAACTTCAATGGCGCTGCCACGAGTCAAAATATTGGTTGCGCTGTTATTCCCATCGGCTTTAAATTCTGAACCGGAAGCATAGAGCTTGATTGCTGAACCGCCTCTTAAGTTGCTGCTGTCAATATTCAATGTACCTTTTGAAACAACTAAACCTTCGCCTGTTCCAATGTCGCGCGTTTTACCGATTTTAATAACCGCACTTTCCGTTGCGTTTCCACCTGCTGAGGTTTCCGCAATAATATTAGAGTTGTTTAATTCAACGGTAGAAATTGCTTTTTCACCTGTTGCCGAGGTTGCAGAGCCTGATGCATAGATCCCTTCAATACGTTCACCTTTTAAGTGCATATTGAGTTGTTCATTGATAACGATTTTCCCTGAAGTTCCGTTATTGCTACCATAACTACCTGCTTGAATAGCACGTAAACCGCTGTTGAGTACAGGTAGGACTTTTCCTCCTTTAGTCGTTTGATCAAGAGTCAGATTATTAATAGTAATAGTAGTAAATGTTCCATTTAAATTTGCATTTGATTCACCTGAATCATTAGAACTTCCTGCAAGGATACCATATGCAGCTACGCCACCACTAGAATTTCCACCTGTATAACCAGTCCCCATGGTAGAAACAATACTAACATCTTGTGCAGTAATATCCACACCGGAATGGCTGCCTATTGCATCTGGGCCTTCTGTGCCTTCTAATATTGCTGTGATATTACCTACATTAATTTTTGCTCCATTTGAACCTAAAGCATATTGGTTACCAATAATAGTAGGGCCTTTGCCGCCAGTTGCCGTATAATTTATATTACCAATATTTAATGTCGTTCTTAAGTCTGTTCGAGTAAGTACAAACCAAGGGTAATTTTCAGTTACTGTTACAGTGCTGTCAGGAATAGTGTCACATCTTGTATCAGCACCACCAAAACCAACATCATAAGTTCCATTCGGCTTGGCAACACAAGTAACAGCATGACTTGTGGATGGCAAAGATGTTGCCAATGCTGCAGCTAAAATAGAAATGCCGGTGGTAATTTTTCCTGCATTACGGGTTAATTCAGAACACGCCACATAGCTTTGTGTATTGACGTTCCATTTGGATTTAAAGATTTTATTCATCTGATGATTCCTTTATATAAAAATGCTCATGGATTTTACAAAAATCCCATTAAAGTGCGGTGAAAAATTTTAATGTTTTTAAGACTAACATTGTTTAGTATAAAATCTAGACAAGCCTCCTACCGCAGATTTATGATAGGAAAAATGCACTTTTATCCCTTTAAAAATAACCTTATTTAATAATCGATACATAGTAAAATGATTGGATTTTTCTGATAAACAAAACCAAGATAAAATCCATAATTGTTTATCTTCCCCTTTTTCTTGGCAATCAATTAATTGACGATAAGAAAGTTGCTTTAATTTGCACTTTTCTGCTTGATCTTTGTCTAGCCAAGCCCAATTAACATAGCCAATAGGCTGACCATTTTGGCAAAAAAGCGCAAAATTTTTTGATGTTATTGTGGCTAAAATTAATTCGCTTGCCTCACCCAAAGCGGCCTCAGAATAATAATCAAATTTTGACCATAACCAAATCATTGAACCAAAAACCTCCGCTGAACTGTATGCGTCTTTTGGATAAACTGCAGGACAAATAATTTCAATATTATCAATTAACATGGGAGAGTACCTTATTTCAAATACAACCAATTACATACAACTTGGTGATTATATATGTTGCTTTAAGAGCGAATGTTAATGTAGGTACATGTTATGCTATAAAGCTCAATCATCAAATCATGATATAAGCAGGCTAACAAATACACAAAGAAAGGAGATTATAACTTAATCACTTAAAAAAATGAAATCACGTTAATTCATTATAGAGCTAATGTGGGAGAAATAATTTTTAAAACATGCCTTTTATTATCAAGAAAGTTAGTTAAATTGTAATTTCGGATAGTTTATCTCTCGTGTTAAATACCAACTTTGATATTCTTTTTCAACATCATCAATATAACCAATGAATAATACCTCTTTAATATTTTCTTGATTAAAATAATGTAGATTTCCCTCTACGCCCACAGGATAAAAGCAAGCCGCATAATCTGTATAGCCCTTAATGCCTTCTAGTGTTAAAAGAGCATTACGAACAACAGTCATAAACTTTTTTCTTTTTTTGCGTTCTTTAATGTCACTATGCTACCTAGTGGTAAAATATTCATTTATTACCCCTCAAATATAATTTTTTTAATGGTTTAACTTCTAAAAAAGCTTGGTATCTAGATTGAATATCTGCCTCATCATTATCGACATAACCTGTAAAGCAAACTTCTTCAATATCTTCAGTATTGAAGTAAAAACGATCATCGCCTATAGCTCCAACTACATGTGGGCACCCCAAGTATTCAAAGTAACCTTCTTCCCCTCTATATCTACTTGGGATAACCCGATTTATAATCATAATTTTATAGCTAAACTCTGAATCATGTAGTCTAATAACATTACCAATAGGAAGTAATGCAGGTAATACTTGATTAATCATAAATAAGTCCTTTAACAAAGAACATATATAAAGCAAAGACAATCCCTGCATATCCCCAAAGTAAAGATACCTTAGTGAAAAATGGAATATATTCTCGTTTATACCTTAAAGAGAAGTCAACCATAATAGGAAATCCAATTACCAAAAAAACATGTAAAAACAAAACCAGCAAAAGAACAGTCACACTATATATATTTTTAATTTTTGATTTAAAAAAATCAGGATAACTTATAAACAGAAAGACTAGCAAAAATAATAAAATAAGTACTATTAAATTTAACATCCGTTTCTTATAAAATAACGAGAATATTGAAGCAAATAAAATACCTAATGTACAAAATATCACTCAAGGCTCTCCTTAACTTTTTTCCAATTAATTTGCCCCTCAACCTCAGTACCTGCAAAAGCTCTAATATTCCCACCTATTTTTAGGGTCTCTTTATGAGAATCTAAAATAATCTTTCCTCCTAAATCAAATGAAGGTCCTGCACTAGCTCCCACTTTTCCACAAATCATAGCAAAGCTCTCCTCTGTACCTAGACACGCTTTTCCTTCTGCTGAAATCGCAGATGCCTGTACTAATGCCCGCCCTTCAAAGTTATATTTACAGTTTTTCCTCTATATGCCCTATCTGTCACTATTGCAGTAACTATTATTTAATTTTTTTATTTTTATCAAGATAAAACACAACAAAAACCTTAATTAACTCAACAAGAAAAACAATAAAATAAAATATCAAAGAACTACTTCCAGTATAAATATAAATAGAATGTAAAATAGTCCCCATAAAAGGAATTGTAGGTATGAAGCCTATAACTCTAAACGGAAATTGGAATGCAACCAATATATTGGTATATCTATGGCATTTAAAAAATAAAAAAACAGATAAAAACAATGAAAAATACAGAATAAGAGAGCTAATTCCCCACATATATACCCAAATTTCAATTCCTTGAAATAGTCGGGAACGACTAGATATAGATATCAAGTCACTATAAAAAGGAATTCTGCCATCTATTAGCTGAGCATAAAAATAATACAACAAAGAAAATAGATCCAATGATAAAAAAACAAAATAAACATTTCTTTTAATCTTCATGCCAACCAATTCCCGGTTCCCAATAATATGAATAGCCACCTATCGCAAAATCATCTTTACCATATATAAATTTTTGCTTAACGATTTTCTCTTCTCCATAATCATGAATTTCATCATCTATAACTAATTCTGCCCCTGTTAAAGGTTTCCATTGTAATATAACTGTTCTAGTCATTCCGAGTCCAGCCCTTACATCCATATAACCTGGCTTTCCCTCATCATAATAACTTAATGCTTGTCCTGTAAACAATAGTGTATTTTTCATCCCATCGTAATCAATTTCTTTAAGAACCCATTTTCCCTTACCTCTTTTATTTCTATCTATGAAATTTTTACTATCATTTTCAGCCGTTAGACTAGACATATCTGCATAAATACCGTCTCCATCATCTATATAAGGCCTTTCTAGTGTCGGGGCATTATCATATAAATTCTCAAATAGCACACTCTCCCCATTTACAGTAACTATCTTATCTCCTTGAACTAAAACTTTATCCTTAGATATAGAGATATAAGCTCCTTGCGTTTTTAATATGATTGAATTTTCAGAACTAAAATAAATATCTCCATTACTCAATAATTGATAGGATTGCCCTACATTAATATTTTGTTGCTTTACTATAATATTGGCATTTTTTTGTACTTCAGCAAACCTATCTATACCTATATCAATAACTTGTTGCCCATTTATGGTTTAAATTACATTCCCTTAGAGCTTAGACTAGAATTATCTTTATATCCTCCTTATTTTGATTTTCTTAATAACGATTTATTTTGTGAAAAAACCAATAAGATAGACGTATAATAAAACTTATTATAATACTACCTGAGATAATATAAGTAATTATCCACATAATAAAAAAATCAGAAAGACCAAAATACGTATAGTTATTAAAAAAGAACAAACACACATATGATAAAAAACTTGCCTTTATTGAAAGCAAAAAATCTTCACGTAGTGTATCCACATTTAAAATATACCTTCCTATAAAATAAACAAGCCCAAAGGTAGTATAATAATCAAACAACCAATCATACCTTACAGGCCCATTGTTAGGTTTAATAATAAATGAAATATAAATCAAAACAAATGCCGTATATATAATAATATCAAGAAAAAGATTATTATTTTTCATATTTTCTTTTTACCTTTCTTAGGCTTTCTCCCAAAGCATAAGGCCTTCTTTCTATACTTAAATCTTGGAAATAACCAGTTCCACCAGATAGAACTTGACTAACACATAGGCTACATGACATATTGCCTCCACATCCAACTTCTATATTATTCATAATTCTTTTAGCTTCTTCATCAGATAATAAAAAAGTATGAACTTGTACATTTTGGCCATCTTCATATTGGTATTTCATATAATCATCGAAATTAAAGCCAATATAAACTCTGTGAGTTCTGAAGGCGATTTCCCGAGTTTCATCATACATCCTTAAAACTTCTTTAACTAACAACCAATTCTTAGTTTATTTCTTAATGTGTTTTAGGTAAATCTCTTACATTCAACTATACAAATCGACAAAATTAAGAACTGGAAATGCTTTCTTATTTGTAAAACTTTCATTAAAAACACCCGCTTGTTATTCGTCCCCTTTGTATCCTAACTCGGTTAATCGGCGGATAATTTCTTTTGCTTCCTCATCATTAGGGTTGGCTCTAAGTGTATTTTTTACTCTCTTTAACATTTTTTTCCATATAATCGATGATCTGCACCTTTATCCATTAAATACAGCACAATTTCCGGATTACTATCTGCCCACTCAACCACGGTTTTTCCCAGTGAGCCAATAGAATTAATATCTGCGCCATACTCTAACAATAACTCAATCCGTGCTTTAATATCATTCATAAAATCTTCTCTATCCCATTCCCATAAAAAATAAGCTGAACGTACTGTAGAATTGATTGCCGGCATTGCATCTAATTCAATTCTTCCTTCTTTATTTTTATATATTTTATTGGGATCTGCTCCATATTTAAGTAATAAAGCCATATATTTTATAGATTTGTTGGCGGAAGCATAAGAAAGAGGCAAATGATAGAATTCATATTTCTTGCTATTTGATAAAGATTTCGATACTTTATTAGGATCTGCATTATATTTTAGTAATAATTCCGTAATTTCAAAACGATTATCAAGCATTACCGAATAGAATAGATAAGTCATTGTATTTTCTTCTGATACTTCATTAATATCAACACCTTCTCTTAGTAGTTTTTCTACTTTACTTATATCGTTTCGATAAATTGACTTTGCCATATCAAGGCTTCTCCCATAGAAAAACTCCTCTGGTTTTATACGACTATTGTTTTCTTTTTCATATTTAAAAACACTCATACATCCTCCTAAAACTAATAAAATAGCTAAACATATTATTTCCTTTCTAAACATCCATTTATTTTCCATAATATTTCCTAATTTTCCTCTCAATTTCTTTAGTCGCTGAAATAGTATGCCCTGTATCAGTATTTAGCTTAACTCGATTACCTATCGCTTGAGGAAGATTATCCCCCTGTAATACCCCTAAGGCGATATTGGTTATACTATGGTTAAAACCTGCATTTGAAGCAAGTTCAAGTCCTATGTAAGCCTTTGGTACAACAACGCTACTTGCAAGTACCGCTTTCGCTGCATCTACACGGTTATCCTGCAATAAACTTAATTCATCTTTATTGGTATAAAATGCCGTAATCTGTTTTTCATTGGTTGGATTTAATTTGAGTTCTTGAATAATTTTAGGATGCAAGCCGGCTGAATATATAGGTATAAGTAGGCACACCGGTTGCTAAAGCACCGATGGAAGCAAGTTCACCGCCAATGAATGCCCTGTAATTATCATTGATGAACCAGAAGGTAAATTATCTTGCAATTTTTTTGCTAAATCTTTAGCTCTTTCAAATTGCAAATTCGTCTTTCCCACCGAACCATCTAAGTCTGCTTGAACGTCTTTTAAGCTTTCTGTTCCTCGGTAAGCCAGAAAATATTTATCCCCCTTTTTGTAAATATTAGCTTGAAAATCACTCTCTTCATCTTCTAACAGGCTAGGAGCAATGCCTAATTGAATTAATTCAGCATTCGACACCTCTTCCACATCGGGATATTTCTGCTTAAATTCTTCAGAGAAACCTTTCTCTCTATCAGTATAAACCTCATTGCTTAAATAGGCGGCCAATACAGAATCTTCCATCTCTGATGAACTGTTGTTTGAGCTATTTTCAAGTTATTTTGCCCCTTTCCACTATGGGTAGTATTGACATTACAGACACAAATTAACGAACAAAGCACCT
>JAUNED010000049.1 GCA_030525745.1 Lonepinella koalarum
AACAGTGCGTCGTTGTGTGGTGCGCATTATACGCAAATCAAAATACCTTGCAAGCTGTTTTTTCAAAAAAAGACGAAACTTTTTATCAAAAGATGATTTTTTAAACTATTCCGGAAATAATACCGCTAAGTGCGGTTAATTTTTTATGTGTTTTATTAAATTAGGTAACTCGGCAACACTTGAGATAACATAATCTGCCAGTTTTTCCCCTTCTTCTGTTATGGGTTTTCCTGTCTTTACTAAAATGTTATAGCGTACTTTAGCGCCGATTCCGGCTTGTAAATCATCAAGTTTATCGCCAACCATAAAGGATCTTGCCGGATCAATTTTTAACTCTTTTATTGCTTGTAACAACATACCTGGCTTTGGTTTACGACAATCGCAGTCTTGTTGATATTCACCCAACCCTTCCGGGTGATGCGGGCAATAATAGATGCCATCAAAATCAACACCACGATCTGCCAATGACCAATCAAACCATTCTGTTAAGCTTAAAAATTGTGCTTCCGAGAAATAACCTCTTGCAATGCCAGATTGGTTAGTCACCAAAACGAGCAAATAACCCATTGATTTCAGTTCCTGCAAAGCCTCAATGCTACCTGCAATAAATTGAAAATCATCAATTTTATGTACATAACCATGATCGATATTTAGAGTCCCGTCCCGATCCAAAAAAATTGCTTTTTTCATTTTTTATTAATCCAAAATGTTCTAATTCATTCCTGTTTGTTCTAAATTTCAGGGCAATAATGATTGACATAGCCATATAGCCGTCTAAAATACAAAAGATTTCCTGTTTTAGCAAATGAAAAAGGGCTTATATGATTAAGCTAAAAAACATTACCAAAATTTTTAATATTTCCGGCAAAAAACTGACCGCACTTGATAATGTCAGTTTAGATGTGCCGAAAGGTGGTATTTGTGGTGTTATAGGTGCTTCCGGTGCAGGTAAAAGCACTTTAATTCGTTGCGTGAATTTATTAGAGCGCCCGACCTCCGGTAGCGTCATTGTAGACGGTAAAGATCTAACTCAACTGAGTGACAGTGCGCTTATTCAGGAACGCCGTCATATTGGTATGATTTTCCAACATTTTAATTTACTCAGTTCACGAACCGTATTCGATAATGTCTCACTGCCTTTGGAATTAGAAGGCATAACAAAAGACAAAATTCAGCAAAAAGTCACCGCACTTTTGGCCTTAGTAGGGCTAACAGATAAACAACATATCTATCCATCAAATTTATCCGGCGGCCAAAAACAACGTGTAGCGATTGCTCGTGCATTGGCCAGTGATCCGAAAGTTTTACTTTGTGATGAAGCAACCAGTGCTTTGGATCCGGCAACAACCCAATCCATTTTAACATTATTGAAAGAAATCAACCGTACTTTAGGGATTACCATTTTGCTCATTACACATGAAATGGATGTGGTTAAACGTATTTGTGATCAAGTCGCCGTGATTGATCAAGGACAACTTGTAGAACAAGGCAGCGTGAGTGAAATTTTTTCCAATCCTAAAACCGCATTAGCACAACAATTTATCAGTTCTACTTTCCATTACCAGTTACCTGATGAATATATTGAGCAGCTATCGGAAGTTCCAACAAGTGCGAATTCTTCACCCGTTATTCGATTTGAATTTACCGGACGTTCGGTCAATGCGCCGTTACTCTCACAAACTGCTCGTAAATTCAGCGTCTCTTTCAATATCTTAATGTCACAAATTGACTATGCCGGCGGCACAAAATTCGGCTTTACTATAGCCGAAGTCGAAGGCGATGAAGACGCTATTACGCAAGCAAAAACCTATTTAATGGAAAGCAATGTACGTGTGGAGGTACTAGGCTATGTGGGATAATTTTATCGCCGGTTTTAACCAGCAGCTTACACCGCAAGTATGGGAGTTGATCGCTGTCAGCACTTTTCAGACGATTTATATGACATTAGCCGCCACAATTTTTGCCATTATTTTCGGTATGCCATTAGGCATTTTGACTTTTTTAACCCGACAAGGTGAAGTGCGGTCGAATCCGAAACTGAATCGCATTTTAGAACTATTGATCAATATCGGACGTTCTATCCCGTTCATTATTTTGTTATTGGTATTAATGCCACTCACTCGTTTGTTGGTCGGCACTACACTGGGGACAACAGCGTCCATTATTCCACTTGGTGTCGCCGCCATGCCGTTTTTTGCCCGTTTAACCGCAAACGCATTAGGCGATGTACCCAGTGGCTTGACAGAAACCGCTAAAGCAATGGGTACAACCGTATGGCAATTAGTCACTAAATTCTATTTGCCTGAAGCATTGCCTATGCTGATTAAAGCAGCGACACTGACGTTCGTTACTCTTATCGGATACTCCGCAATGGCTGGAGCTGTAGGCGGTGGCGGTCTTGGTAATACGGCGATTTCCTATGGGTTACACCGTAATATGCCTTATGTACTATGGGTAGCAACCATTATTATCGTATTAATCGTCATGATCTGCGAAAAATACGGAAACAAGCTCGCTGATCACTTCGATCATCGTTAATTCACTTAAACTTTAAAAGGAAAATCTATGAACTTTAAAAAACTTTTAACTGCAACTGTACTTGCCTCCGCTTTCGCTTTAACAGCTTGTAAAGAAGAAAAAAAAGCAGAAGCTACTCCGGCTCCAGCACAACCTACTGTTCAGACAATCAAAGTCGGTGTAATGTCTGGCCCTGAACATCAAGTTGCTGAAATTGCAGCAAAAATTGCAAAAGAAAAATATAACCTAGAGGTAAAATTCGTTGAGTTTAACGACTATGCGCTACCAAACCCTGCAGTAAGTAAAGGTGACTTAGATATCAACGCAATGCAACACAAACCTTACTTAGATTCTGATACTGAAGCAAACAATATCAAAAACTTAGTCATCGTAGGTAACACTTTTGTTTATCCGTTAGCAGGTTATTCCAAAACCATCAAAAACGTGGCAGACTTAAAAGAAGGAGCAAAAGTTGCTGTACCAAATGATCCATCTAACCAAGGTCGTGCTTTGATTTTGTTGGAAAAACAAGGCTTAATCAAATTAAAAGACAACTCCAATTTAAAATCCACTCCGTTGGACATTGTTGAAAATCCGAAAAACCTTCAAATCACCCCTGTTGATACTGCTGTAGCCGCTCGTGCATTAGACGATGTCGAATTAGCCGTAGTTAATAACACCTATGCCGGTCAAGTAGGCTTAAATGCATCTGAACACGGTGTATTTGTGGAAAGCAAAGACAGTCCATATGTAAATATTATCGTTGCTCGTGAAGACAACAAAAATAGCGATGCTGTACAAAACTTTGTGAAATCTTACCAAACCGAAGAAGTATATAATGAAGCTAAAAAACACTTTAAAGACGGTGTTGTAAAAGGCTGGTAATCATTCCTATAAAAATAAAAGTGCGGTCGGTTTTAAAAGCAATTTAAACGACCGCACTTTTTTAGAAAGCAAATTCAACTAAAAAGCAGTTTATAACTTATCGGAATGGTGAATTAACACAAACTTTTCCCATAACTCCTCTTGAGTTTCAATATAAGCAGGATCGGCAATAATACATTTTGTAATCGGGCAAACTTTTTGGCAGGTTGGCGTATCGTAATGCCCTACACATTCAGTGCAAAGCAAAGGCTCGATAACATAAATTTCCTCACCAATGGAAATAGCATCATTCGGACATTCCGGAAGACACATATCGCAATTTGTGCATTTGTCGGTAATCAGTAACGCCATAGTTTTCCCTTGTGATAAAATGCGCCGATTATAAAGAACTTAGATGATTTTTAAAAGGCGAAAAATGAAACAAAAACATATTCTCTCCGTAGCCTTGGCAATTATTGCCATTGTGATTTCTGTTTTAAATGATTGGTTTAACGATAAACCTACTCAACCAACAAACGAAAAATCAGTTCAACCTGTGCCAACCAAACAAACACCAAATCACAAAAGTGCGGTCAATTTTGACTATGATTTTGTCATGCAAAATGATGTTATCGGGCAAAATAGAACAAGCACTGATTATTATATGCTAGTCTTGTCTTGGTCTCCGATATTCTGTGAAAATCAACGGGAAAAATTCGGTAAGCGATTGCCTGAATCCGCTCAGATGCAATGTGGAACGAGTAAAAAATACGGTTGGATTATTCACGGCCTGTGGCCACAAAATGCCAATGCGAAAAGTGTCTCTGATCACCCTCGTTTTTGTCAGGGTGACTTACCACCAGTGGATTACCGCATTCTTGAAAAATATTTAAATGAAAGTCCAAGCCCACATTTATTACAAGGCGAGTGGGAAAAACACGGTGCTTGTGCTTTTAAAGCCGCACAGAACTATTTCCAAAAACAACAGGATTTATACCGCACTTTACGACTTCCTAATGAGGAAATGGCGCGTAAAGATTTATTTGCGTGGTTGAAACAACATAATCCACAACTGAAAAATATTTTTCTGCAAGCCAGCCATAAAGAGTTGTTTATTTGCTATAACAAAGATTGGCAAGTGATGGATTGTCCAAAAAATCCATAAGAATTTGATCTAAACCCGTTACAGCTAAATGATAACCAGTTATAATGTCGCCATTATTGCGTTTTATTATTTTAACTTTCAAAGAGGATAAATTATGTCAGTAATTAAAATGACCGACCTTGATTTAGCAGGGAAACGCCTTTTCATTCGTGCAGACTTAAATGTGCCGGTGAAAGAGGGGAAAGTCACTTCCGATGCCCGTATCCGTGCGACCATTCCGACACTGAAATTAGCCTTAGAAAAAGGGGCAAAAGTAATGGTGACTTCTCACTTAGGCCGCCCGACTGAAGGTGAATTCAAACCTGAAGATTCATTACAACCTGTTGTTGATTATTTAAATAATGCCGGTTTTAAAGCGCGTTTAGTGCAAGATTATCTAGACGGCGTAGAAGTCAATGAAGGCGAAATCGTTGTGTTGGAAAACGTTCGTGTGAATAAAGGTGAGAAGAAAAACAGCGAAGAATTAGCCAAAAAATACGCAGCACTTTGCGATGTGTTTGTGATGGACGCATTCGGTACGGCTCACCGTGCGGAAGGTTCAACCTACGGCGTAGCAGAGTTTGCGCCAATTGCTTGTGCCGGCCCGTTACTGGCAGCAGAATTAGATGCACTTGGTAAAGCATTAAAAGAGCCACAACGCCCAATGTTAGCGATTGTTGGCGGTTCAAAAGTATCAACTAAATTAACGGTGTTAGACAGCTTGTCTAAAATCGCCGATCAGCTGATTGTCGGCGGTGGTATTGCCAATACCTTTATTGCGGCACAAGGTCACAATGTTGGTAAATCTTTATGTGAAACCGATTTAATTCCGGAAGCACAACGTTTATCGGCTGCAACGAACATTCCGGTGCCGGTTGATGTGCGTGTGGGTAAAGAGTTCTCTGAAACCGCACCTGCGGAACACAAAGCGGTGACAGAGGTTGCCGAAGATGATTCTATTTTCGATATTGGTGATAAATCTGCCGAAGAGTTAGCGGAAATTATCCGTAATGCGAAAACCATTCTGTGGAACGGTCCGGTGGGTGTGTTTGAGTTCCCGAACTTCCGTAAAGGCACAGAAATCGTGGCACAAGCGATTGTTGATGCAACTGCAAATGGTGCATTCTCTATCGCAGGCGGCGGCGATACCTTAGCTGCAATCGATATGTTCGGTATTGCCGATAAAATCTCTTATATCTCAACCGGTGGCGGTGCGTTCTTAGAATTTGTGGAAGGTAAAATATTACCGGCCGTTGAAATTTTAGAGAAACGTTCTAGAGATTACTCAGTGTGAGTTCTTCAGAATATACAGAAATAGTTCAATTTATTGGTATAGTGTATGCAATCTGGCTTACATATGTAACCATATGGAAAGATAGCAATAAAAACGATGGCTTTATTGGAAAATGTTTTTTGTCTATCGCTACCTTATCTGTAGGGTTTAGTATGATTCTTGCTTTTGGTGCTATACTCCCTTTAATGATTATTTTATTTGTTGGATTTTATATCCTTAGTTTTTTTAAGGGATAATATTTTTGAACTATAATTTACCATCTAACTAAACGTTTTACATGTTAAAAATCAGTCTTTAATGGTGGGGAAAGCCCCACCCTACATGATAAGGAAATTTAAAATGACCAAATTATTAGACCTCGTGCCGGCAGGCGTTTTAACCGGCGATGATGTACAAAAAGTCTTTGCTTATGCAAAAGAACACAACTTTGCTTTACCTGCGGTAAACTGTGTAGGTACAGACTCTGTAAATGCGGTATTAGAAACCGCTGCCCGTGTAAAAGCGCCGGTGATCGTACAGTTCTCTAACGGTGGTGCGCAGTTCTACGCCGGTAAAGGCATCAAACCAACTGACGGTTCACGTCCTGATGTATTAGGTGCGATTGCGGGTGCAAAACACGTTCACGAATTAGCGAAACACTACGGTGTGCCGGTGATTCTGCACACTGACCACGCAGCGAAAAAATTACTGCCGTGGATTGACGGCTTACTCGCTGCCAGCGAAGAGCATTTTGCCAAAACCGGCAAACCACTGTTCTCTTCCCATATGATCGACCTTTCCGAAGAGCCGATTGCAGAAAATATGGAAATCTGCAAACAATATCTGGCTCGTATGGATAAAATGGGTATGACCCTTGAAATCGAAATCGGGATTACCGGTGGTGAAGAAGACGGCGTGGACAACTCCGGTGTGGATGAGTCTCGTTTATATACTCAGCCGAGCGAAGTGCTGTTTGTTTACGACAGCCTCAGCCCAATCAGCAAACGCTTTACTATTGCAGCGGCATTCGGTAACGTACACGGTGTGTACAAACCGGGTAATGTGAAATTAAAACCGTCTATCTTAGGCGATTCACAAAAATTCGTTTCAGCAGAGCGTAATCTTCCGCACAACGCCTTAGACTTCGTGTTCCACGGCGGTTCAGGTTCAAGCCGTGAAGAGATCCGTGAAGCGATCAGCTATGGTGCGATTAAAATGAACATTGACACCGACACGCAATGGGCATCTTGGGAAGGTATTTTAAACTTCTACAAAGCAAACGAAGCCTACCTGCAAGGTCAATTAGGTAACCCGGAAGGCCCTGATGCACCGAACAAAAAATACTATGATCCACGTGTGTGGTTGCGCAAAATGGAAGAGTCTATGTCTAAACGCTTAGAGCAATCTTTCGAAGATTTAAATTGCGTAAATGTGTTATAAATTTTAAACACTGAATTAAAAACGGGTTAAAGTATAAAGCTTTAACCCGTTTTTAATATTCCAAAAGAAATTCTGCCGGTATAAAAACGTCATAAAATGATCAAAAGTGCGGTAAGAGATAGAGAAGTTTTAGGCCGTGTTGATAATCAGACAAAAACAAACAAGCTGAGTAAATTATACTCAGCTTGTTTTACTACATTAGCATATCGGTATTACCACTGATAACCGATACCTACTCCACCACCAATATCACCTCGGCTATTCGCATTACCTTGAAGTTTCAAGATAACTTTTCCGTTATCACTATAACGTGAATAACCTACAGCAAAGGCATTCTCTCCTTTAAACGTGCCTCCGGAGGCAGCTAACATTGATTTACCCGGGTTACTGACTTGCGGTAAAGCGGCGGCGGCATTAGCACCTGCAATACCGGCACGATTCACCTTATTAGCGTGATCAATACGATTCGATAAATTATTACCTAAATCTTTTAATTGATTCACATTCACCGCATCTGTACCTGCAACACCCGGCGCCACATTACTGATCACTT
>JAUNED010000014.1 GCA_030525745.1 Lonepinella koalarum
AACATGGAACCGGAGTGAGAAAGAAAATCAAGCACAGGCTTATTTCGGCACACACGTTATCCAAACCTTAATTGGTAGAAGCACTGAAGTGCAAATCGGGCAAGACAATGTAAAAGAGAATATGGGGGGCTTATTGCTAGCCTTTGATTTGGGTGGTCAATACCCGATAACCAAAAACCTCAGCCTCTACGCTGATCTACGTTATCAACTTTCTTTAGACAAACACCGTAACCAAGTCTATCGAGGCAGCAACTTGGCAAGAGAGGGATATAACGGCCGTATTGGGTTACGTTATACTTGGTAAGTAATTAAAAGAGGGAAATTGATTTTCTCTCTTCAGAAATAAAAATAGGCTAATTATTGATTAGCCTATTTTTTATTTCTTTATTTTATTGGAATGACAAATGCAGGATCTTCCGGTCGGTTAATTTCATCAATCATTTTTTTCAGTCCATAATCATCAGGGTCGGGTATGGAACTAAATAAATCATATTGTGGAATTTGTGGGTTTTGAATGCCGATCCAGTTGGCAATACCCTTGGTGAAGTTTAAACCGGATTTAAAGGCTTTATATTCTTGTCGGTTATTGTCATCGCTGGAAATTTTGAACAGCGGAATGTCAAAATGGCGTTTGCTTTTGCCGTGAGTATTGACGATATGAATGCCACGCTCATCTTCATGGTGGGATAAACCATGATCAGAGAAGTAAATCATAGAAAAAGTGCGGTTATTTTTTGCATTGTTTTGTGATAATGCCTCATAAACCTGTTTGAGTAATTCATCGGTTTTTTTAATAGATGAGGCATAGCAATTTACATTGAAGTATTTTTGAGGCACAACTTCATCATTGAGGATTTTCGGATAGTCTTCCAAGCGGTCGCAAGTAATCGGGTGCGAACCGTACAAATGCAACACGATAAAGCGCTTATTTTGGCTTTCTTGGTTTAAGATTTCCTGCAATTTTGGCAAAAGTGCAAAATCACTGATATTTTTTGAGCTAAATGAATCGCCTTTTTTGAGAAAGATTTTTTCATCACTTTTATTGGCAAGTGCGGCAATCGGCGTATCAAAATCCCCTAAGTAACCTTGATTGGAAATCCAATAAGTTTTAATGCCGGCAGATTTGATCAAATCTACTAAATTTAAGGCGTAATTACCCTCCCAATTTTTTGTGTCCGGTTTGGTGAGCATTAATTTAAGTGAGGCGATAGTGTTAGTTCCGCCCGAAGTTAAACCGTCAATTAATACACCTTTTGCACTCGACATAAATGGCGTGTTTTCTAAAGGGTAGCCATAGGCATGATGATAGTCTTTTCTGGCACTTTCGCCAATGATCAATACATAATCATCGTATTTTGAGTTAATGAGTACCGAATTTCCCCATTCGCTTTCAATGCTTAAATTATTCAATCGGGTTAATTCCTCTTTGACTTTCAGGAGAGAATTACCACCCTCTTGGATAAATTTTAACGGTGAATTACCAAGGAGCATTAAGGTTGCTGAAACCGCTAAAAACACTTTGTTTTTGTAAAAATGAAGGTCGGCTTTTTGGGTTAAAAAGCGGAAAGCCAATAAGGATAAAATGACACCGAAACTTAAACCGTAGTATTTTAACGGCAGTTGGCGGATAAATTCCTGACTTTCCATGACATCGGTAGCAAACACCGAAGCGACATATTGATAACTTGGCGGCCCAAATAATATGCCGACAGGCAAGTAAAAGGCTTGAATAATGGCAAAAGGCAATAACAGAAAATAGAAGATTTTTTTCGAGCTGTTGAAGAAAATAATCAATAAAGCGAATAGCAGAATATCCATTAATGTAGGTTCAGGGAAATAGCCTGATCCTATTAATAGGTATTGGGAAGAAAAATACAGGCAAACTAAAGCCAGACTGCCGAAAACAGATTTTTTTAATATATTTAACAAGTTATCCTTCCTTTTAAGCAATGTTGCCATACAAATAGTGAAAAAGTGCGGTCAAATTTTAATGTTTTTTTAAGGGAATAACTACTGCAGGATCAGGAGGGTTTTCAATACTGCGTAAAATTGCGGCTAAACCATAGCCGTTATTGTCAGATTTTCCGTTAAACAAATCTAAATTGGGATTGAGTTTTGCGTTTGAAATTCCCACCCAATTTGCGATACCGTTGGTGAAATTTAATCCCGATTTCATGGTTTTATAGACTTTACGTTCCCTATCATCACTGGAGACTTTGAACAATGGAATATCATACATAAAGACGCTGTCGATACTGTTATTGATGACAATTTTATTGCCCTCATCTTGATGTACTAAACCGTGATCAGAGAAATACAGCATACTAAAAGTGCGGTCGTTTTTTTGTTGGTTTTGTTGCAACATTTCATACACTTGGCGTAAGAAATCATCGGTTTTTTTAATTGAGCTAATGTAGCAATTCACTTCTTCAAAACGGTTCGGAATCTGATCTTGTGGATAAATCAGCGGATAATCTTTGACGCGTTCGCAAGCACCCGGGTGAGAGCCGTAAAGATGTAACACAATGAAGCGTTTTCCTTGGTGAGGTTGGTTGATTACCCGTTGAAATTCAGGGAGCAAACTGAAATCGCTGATATCTGAGCTAAAAGAATCGCCGGCTCGCAGAAAACGGGTTTCATCACTTTTTTTGCCAATAGAGGAAATTGGCGTGTCATAAGCCCCTAATTGCCCTTGCACGGAAAGCCAATAGGTTTTTAAACCGGCGGATTTGATGAGATCGACCAAGGTTAATGCGTAGTTTGGCTCCCATTTTTCGGTAAAAGGCAAGGTGAGCATTAACCGTAAGGAAGATATGGTGTTGCGCCCTGCAGAATTTAGGCCATCGACCAGTACACCGTTGGAGGAACTCATAAACGGCGTATTTTCTATGGGATAACCATAGGCGTGGTGGTAATCCCGTCTGGCACTTTCGCCGATAATCAGCACATAATCATCATATTTAGAATGAGTAAGTTCGGATTTTCCCCATTCACTTTCCTGTTGTAATTGATTGAGTTGTTTCAGTTCTGTAAATACTTGCTGAGTTGCGGTATAAGTGGCAGTAAAAAGTCGTGCCGGCGAGGCACTGAATAGCAGGCAAATTAAACCTAAAGCCATTAAAGTTTTATTACGATAAAATTGAAAATTAAATTTTATGCTTATTTTTCTAAATAAAATCAATAGGATAATAATACTTATTGCAATGGAGATATGTTTTACCGAGAGTTGTGCTAAAAATTCTTTGCTTTCGGATAAATCCGAGGCAAATACAGAAGCGATGTAGGCATAATTGGGTGCGCCGACACTAAGACCTACAGGCGTGTAAAATGCATGTAGTAAAAGCGCAGGAAAGAGTAAGAACCAAAATAATTTTTTTGAGCTGTTTAATACAATAATAGTAATAGCAAAGGCAAGAATTTCCAAAAGATTCGGATCTTTGACAAATCCTGAGCCTTGTAAACTGAAATCGGCAATAAAATAGAGACACAATAGTGCGGCCACTAAGGCGACAAAACGAGATAATGTCCAAGTTGTTTTTTGCATAATAAAAGAAATCTATGAGAAAAGTGCGGTACGATTTTACCGAATTTTAAATTGATCCGCTATGCCTATTTCCACTTTGGGCGGCTTGGATTATAATACGCAGAATTTTTTATTTTTGGTCAAGGAGAACAACATGAGCCAACCAATTTACAAACGAATTTTACTTAAATTAAGTGGTGAAGCTTTGCAGGGCGATGATGGTTTTGGTATCGATCCGTCAATTTTGGATAGAATGGCAGAAGAAATCAAAGAAGTGCAGGCAATGGGCGTAGAAGTCGGTGTAGTATTGGGCGGTGGGAATTTGTTCCGTGGTGCGAAATTGGCAAAAGCCGGTATGAACCGTGTTGTCGGCGATCATATGGGGATGTTGGCGACAGTAATGAACGGCTTGGCCATGCGTGATGCATTACATCGTGCGGACGTGAATGCAAAATTAATGTCGGCCTTCCAATTAAATGGTATTTGTGATACCTATAACTGGTCTGAGGCGATTAAAATGTTGCGTGAAGGTCGTGTAGTGATTTTCTCGGCCGGTACAGGTAGCCCGTTTTTCACGACAGATTCTGCTGCTTGTTTGCGTGGTATTGAAATTGAAGCAGACGTGGTATTAAAAGCGACCAAAGTAGATGGTGTTTATGACTGCGATCCGGCAAAAAATCCAAATGCGAAATTATTCAACAAATTGACTTTCGCTGAAGTTATTGATAAAGAATTACAAGTGATGGACTTGGCAGCATTTACTTTAGCCCGTGATCACGGTATTCCGATCCGTGTATTTAATATGGGTAAACCGGGTGCATTACGCAATGTTATTCTAGGTGAAAGCGAAGGGACAACTATTTCAGGTTAATTCGGCTTTAAAAACACAAAAAGTGCGGTGAATATTTCACAAGTTTTATTAAAAATAAGGAAAAACAATGATTAACGAGATTAAAAAAGATACCCAAGATCGTATGGAAAAAAGCCTTGAAGCATTAAAAGGCCACATCAGCAAAATTCGTACAGGCCGTGCACAACCATCGCTATTAGACGCAATCCAAGTGGATTATTACGGTTCGGCTACGCCACTTCGTCAATTGGCGAATGTGGTGGCAGAAGATGCTCGTACTCTTGCGGTAACTGTATTTGACCGTTCTTTAATTCAAGCAGTAGAAAAAGCGATTTTAACTTCTGATTTAGGGTTAAATCCGTCATCTGCCGGTACAACAATTCGTGTGCCGTTGCCGCCATTAACAGAAGAACGTCGCCGTGATTTAATTAAATTGGTCAAAGGTGAGGGCGAACAAGGTAAAGTGGCGATTCGTAATGTACGTCGTGATGCGAATGATAAAATCAAAGCGTTATTAAAAGATAAAGAAATCAGTGAAAACGATCAACGTAAAGCTGAAGAAGAAATTCAAAAAATCACCGATACTTTTATCAAAAAAGTAGATGAAGTCTTGGCAGACAAAGAAAAAGAATTATTGGATTTCTAAATTAATGCATAAATTAATTGGGGCGTATAGCATACGCCCCATTTTTATACGGGCGATAAGATGAAAAAACAAAACCTTGTTATTTTAGGTTCTACCGGTTCTATTGGCACAAGCACACTTTCGGTAATTGAACACAATCCGGAAAAATACCGTGCCTTTGCGTTAGTCGGTGGACGTAATGTAGAGTTAATGGTTGAGCAATGTGTGAAATTTCAACCTAATTTTGCAGCGTTAGATGATGAAGGTGCGGCGAAAAAATTACGCGAAAAATTGACCGCACTTGGCTGTAAGACAGAGGTGTTGAGTGGACAAAAAGCCATTTGTGAATTATCTGCTCACCCTGATGCAGATCAAGTAATGGCGGCGATTGTTGGAGCCGCTGGACTTTTACCGACACTTTCAGCAGTCCAAGCAAGTAAACGAGTTTTACTTGCGAATAAAGAAAGTTTGGTGACTTGTGGGCAAATTTTTATTGACGCAGTGAAAAAACACGGCGCACAACTGTTGCCTGTGGATAGCGAACATAATGCGATTTTCCAATCCTTGCCACCTGAAGCACAGCAGAAAGTAGGTTTTTGCCCGTTAAAAGAATTGGGTGTATCTAAAATTGTGCTCACTGGTTCCGGTGGACCATTTCGTTATACTGATTTAACTGAATTCGATAGCATTACTCCTGAGCAAGCGGTAGCACACCCTAATTGGTCAATGGGCAAGAAAATTTCGGTAGATTCTGCAACCATGATGAATAAAGGTTTGGAATATATTGAAGCTCGTTGGTTGTTTAATACTTCCGAGGATGAAATGGAAGTGATTGTACATCCACAATCGATTATTCATTCGATGGTACGTTATATTGACGGATCAGTTATTGCACAAATGGGCAATCCTGATATGCGTACGCCAATTGCGGAAACTATGGCTTATCCGAACCGCACTTTTGCCGGTGTTGAGCCGTTGGATTTTTATCAATTAACGGGTTTAACGTTCCTCAAACCGGATTTTCAACGCTATCCGAATTTGAAATTAGCCATAGAGGCGTTTGCCGCAGGACAATATGCCACTACAGCAATGAATGCAGCAAATGAAATTGCGGTAGAGGCATTTTTAAACCGCCAGATTAAATTTACCGATATAGCTAGAGTGAATCAGTCGGTGGTGGAGAAAATTCCTTCACAAACAATTAATTGTATTGATGATGTGTTGGAAGTAGATCGCCAAGCAAGGGAGATGGCGAGAAAATTCTTATAAATAAGAGCTAGGCCGCTTCATTTGTTGAGCGGCTTTGTTTTACTATTCGGCTAATAAAGTACCTAGGATTTCCATTAATTCTTCTGCCATTTCCCTTTGTTCAACCAATAAATTCCAAATCGCATCTTCCGATAATACGGAATAATGTCCTTTTGTATCCAGATGAAATAGTTCGGCATTGTCATGTAATGTTATCCACTCTGGGTTGAAATAGAATTCGGCGAGTTGTTTGAGTTCTTCTGCCGCATATTTCCATTCTGTTATACTTTTTTCCAAGGCGATTTGGCGTTGTTGTAACGCGACATACACATCTTGAGATTGTTGGATTTTTTGTTGCATAATTATTTTCCTTGTATTGCTTTATTAATTTACCCATAAATTGTTTTTTTGCAAAGAAAAGTCAGAATAAATTTTAAAAAGTGGTAAAAAGTGGAGTTTTGTGGTAGAATTTTCCGCAAAATCGATTTTTTTAATCAGTAAAAGGCTTGTAATGTTTCGTGGTGCTCAGACAGTGAATTTAGATTCGAAAGGGAGAATGGCATTGCCCACTCGCTATCGTAGCGAAATTTTATCTGAACACGAAGGTCAAATGGTCTGTACACTAGATATTCGTCAGCCCTGTTTATTACTTTATCCTTTGAAAGAATGGGAAGTGATAGAACAGCGTTTGTTAAGTTTATCTAATTTTGATCCGATTCAACGCAGCTTGCAAAGAGTCATGTTAGGTTATGCGACGGAATGTGAATTAGATGCCAACGGACGAATTTTATTAAGCTCTCCTTTACGCCAACACGCGAAATTAGAAAAAAATATCATGTTGGTTGGCCAATTAAATAAATTTGAGATTTGGTCTGAACAGGAATGGCAGCAACAAATCGAGCAAGATATGGCTTTAGGAAGCAGTGCTGAATTTGCAGCTTCAGAAGCATTAAAAATACTGACTTTATAACTCCCGTTTTTTATTTTATGAGTGAACAAACCCCATTTTCATCACCTAAACATATTACAGTATTGCTTCACGAAGCGGTGCAAGGTTTGGCATTAAAAGAAAAAGGGGTTTATATCGACGGCACTTTTGGTCGTGGCGGTCATTCTCGTCTCATTCTTTCTCAGCTTGATACAAAGGGTCGTTTAATCGCTATTGACCGTGATCCTCGAGCTATTCTTGAAGCAGAAAACATTCAAGATCCTCGTTTTCAAATTGAACATAACAGCTTTTCTGAGATTCTGTCTATTTGTGAAAAATATGATTTAGTGGGCAAGATTGATGGTATTTTACTTGATCTTGGGGTTTCTTCTCCACAATTAGATGAAGCAGAACGTGGATTTAGTTTTATGAAAGACGGGCCTTTGGATATGCGTATGGATACCACTAAAGGCATATCGGCGGCAGAATGGTTGGCTCAAGTCTCTGAGAACGATTTGGCTTGGGTATTGAAAACCTTTGGAGAGGAGCGTTTTGCCAAGCGAATTGCTGCTGCTATTGTGAATTACAACAAAAGTGCGGTACAAAAAAACGAAGAAATATTAAACCGCACTTTACAGTTGGCAGAATTAATTGCTCAAGCAGTACCTTTCAAAGATAAGCATAAACATCCGGCCACTCGAAGTTTTCAGGCGATCCGTATTTTTATCAATTCTGAATTAGACGAATTAGAAAAAGTATTACAAGCTGCATTAGCTGTGCTTGCTCCACAAGGGAGATTGTCCATTATCAGTTTTCATTCGCTGGAAGATCGTATGGTTAAACATTTTATGCGTAAGCAAAGCAAAGGGGACGATATTCCCAAAGGTTTACCTTTGCGTGAAGATCAAATTCAGCGTAATCAAACCTTGAGAGTGATTGGGAAGGCTATTCAGCCGACGGAAGCAGAAATTGCAGCAAACCCACGTTCAAGAAGTGCCGTATTGCGAGTGGCTGAAAGAATAGGGGGATAAGATGTTGGTGAATAGTGAAAGATACCCATTACAAGAGATTGTCATTAAAGATTTGTTTTTAGCGAATAAATTAGTGATTGTTCTCTTGCTTGCGATTGTAGTCAGTGCGATTGGTACTGTTTGGCTGACTCATCAAACCCGCTTATTAGTTGCTGAAAAAGGGGAGTTGATTTTTCAGAAACAAGCACTTGAGAATGAATATTTGAATTTGCAATTAGAAGAAACCACAATGGGTGATAAAGTGAAAATTGAAGCCCGTGCGGTTGCCTTGGGAATGCAACCGATCAGTTCGCAACAGGAAATTATAATCGAGCAATAATATGGTGAAATTAACTACGCCACAGAAAAAGAATAAAAAAGCCAAGAAGCCGATGATTTCATCATCGGTAGTAAAAAATAAACCGACTATAACTCATGAAACCAGTTTTCTGAAATGGCGTTATCGTATTGCTTTAGTTGCTGTATTTTTAGGTATTTTTGCATTGGTGGCGAGAGCTGCTTATGTGCAAGTGATTAATGCTGAGACTTACACAGATGAAGCGGATAAACGTTCCTTACGGACACAAGAAATTCAATCTGTGAGAGGTTCTATTTTAGATCGTAACGGGCAATTTTTATCGGTGAGTGTGCCTATGTATTCGATCACTCTTGATCCAAAATTTATTTTAGATGAGAACAGTCTAGATAAAGATCAAGAACGCTGGAAAGCATTGGCAGATGTGTTAAAAATGCCTTATAAAGATTTAGTTAAGATTGTGGAGAAAAAACCAAAATCCCGTTTTGAATATTTAGTCCGTCAAGTTGAGCCACAGATTGCAGATTATACCAAACAGCTTAAATTGCCGGGCGTGGTGTTAAAAAATGAGGCTCGTCGTTTTTATCCAAAGGGGGAAGAAACGGCGCATCTTATTGGATTTACCAATATTGATAATGAAGGTATTGAAGGTATTGAAAAAAGTTTTAATTCCTTACTTGTGGGTAAATCAGGCTCGCTAACTTATCGTAAAGATAAGCAAGGTAATATTGTTGAAAATATCGCCGATGTAAAAAAATATGATGCACATAATGTCACCTTGAGTATTGATGAGCGTTTACAGTCAATGGTTTATGTTGAAATTAAAAAAGCGGTGGCACAAAATAAAGCACAATCAGGCACAGCAGTATTGGTGGATATTCGTACGGGTGAAGTATTGGCTATGGTAAATGCTCCTTCGTATAATCCGAATAAACGAAATGGTGTACCTGAGGAATTAATGCGCAACAAAGCAGTCACAGATACTTTTGAGCCGGGCTCCACGGTTAAACCTTTTGTTGTTTTAACCGCACTTCAGCGTGGTGTGGTACGTCGTGATGAAGTAATTGATACCGGTCCTTTGATTTTAAATGGCCATGAAGTAAAAGATGTTGCACCTCGTGATAGACAAACTTTAGATCAAATTTTAGAAAATTCCTCAAACCGAGGGGTGAGTCGCCTTGCATTGCGTATGCCACCTTCTGCAATGATGGAAACCTATAAAAATGCCGGATTGGGTAAACCGACCGATTTAGGTCTGGGGGGGGAACAGGCAGGTTTATTAAATGCCGATCGTAAACGTTGGTCGGATATTGAACGGGCGAACGTAGCTTATGGTTATGGTATCAACTCCACTCCTTTACAGATTGCTCGGGCTTATGTGACACTGGGTAGTTTTGGGATTTATCGCCCGCTTTCTATTACCAAGGTGGATCCACCTGTTATCGGCAATCGTGTTTTTCCTGAAAAAATTACTAGAGAAGTCGTCAATATGATGGAAAAAGTGGCCATTAAGAATAAAAGAGCTATGGTTGATGGTTATCGTGTGGCGATTAAAACAGGGACGGCGAAAAAATTGGAAAAAGGCCGTTATGTGGATAAATATATGGCCTATACAGCAGGGATTGCACCGGTAACTGATCCACGTTTTGCTTTGGTGATTTTAATTGATGATCCGAAAGCCGGTGAGTATTATGGCGGTGCTGTTTCTGCACCGGTATTCTCAGCGATTATGGAAAAAGCATTAAGAGCTTATAATATATCGCCTGATGCAGAACCGGATAAAGATCCGAAAAATCAAAAAAATAGCAAGCGGATTGTGCAAGCGCAACATAAAAGGGACATTCAAAAACCGAATTAGTGAGAAAAACAATGAAAAATTTGACCGCACTTTTAGGTGAAAAATGGGCAGATTTTGCCGATATCGCCATTGCTGATATGACATTAGACAGCCGTTCAGTGACGAATGGCTGTCTTTTCGTTGCAATCAAAGGACATACTGTTGATGGTAGACAATTTATTACACAAGCTATCGAAAAGGGAGCTGTAGCAGTATTGGCCGAATGTGATGAAGTCAATCAACATTTACAGATTAAGATAGAAAATCATGTGCCTGTGATTGCTTATTTCAAGTTGGCTGAAAATCTGTCTCAATTAGCCGATATTTTCTATGACAAACCTTCCAAAAAACTGAGTTTGATCGGGATTACCGGTACTAATGGTAAAACCACTATTTCACAACTTTTAGCTCGGTGGACACAAATTTTAGGTAAAAAATCAGCGGTGATGGGAACGATTGGTAATGGCTTATTTGGCGATGTGAAGCCTGCAACCAATACAACAGGTTCAGCATTGGAAGTACAATCCGCTTTAGCTGATTTTGTCGCAAAGGGCGCTGATTTTGCGGCAATTGAAGTCTCATCTCATGGGCTGGTACAAAAACGGGTTGAAGCGTTGCAGTTTGACGCAGTAGTTTTTACTAATCTAAGCCGCGATCATTTAGATTACCACGGCACAATGGCAGACTATGCTAATGCCAAAAAACGCTTGTTTAGTGAATTGAAATCTCAATATCAGATTATTAATGCCGATGATGAAATCGGTCTTCAATGGTTGGCAGAGTTGCCTAATGCTGTGGCGGTAAGTTGTCAGCCGAATTTTAAGCCGGAACATAAAACTTGGCTAAAAGTGACCGCACTTTCTTTCCATTCTCAGGGGGCGAAGATTCAATTTAGCTCCAGCTGGGGGAAGGGAAATTTTTATAGCCCATTAATTGGGGCCTTTAACGTCAGTAACTTAATGTTAGTGGCTGCCACATTACTTTCACTAGGTTATCCGTTAGCAGATTTAGAACGTACAGTATCAGGTTTAAGTGGTGTGTGTGGTCGTATGGAAATGATTGCCACAGAAAATAAACCTACGGTGATTGTGGATTATGCTCACACACCGGATGCATTGGAAAAAGCCTTGCAAGCTGCTCGCATTCATTGTGAGGGAAAATTGTGGTGCATTTTCGGTTGTGGTGGTGACAGAGACAGCGGTAAACGCCCGTTAATGGCAAGCATTGCGGAGCAATTAGCGGACAAGGTGATCGCCACAGATGATAATCCGAGAACAGAAAACCCGACTCAAATTATGGCTGATATTTTAAGTGGATTTAACGTACCACAAAGCGTCCAAGTAATTCACGACCGTGAGCAAGCTATTCGTACAGCTATTGAAAGTGCGGTGGAAAATGACGTGATTTTAATAGCCGGAAAAGGCCACGAAGATTATCAAATTATCGGTACGGAAAAACGTTATTTTTCCGATCAAGATACAGCAAGAAAGTATTTGGGATAAACTATGATTACATTATCTTTGCAACAGGTTAGCGAAATTTTACAGGCTGAATTGTCGCTTTATGTTGATCAGGAAAAGCCACTGACAGAAAACGCCGATATGACATTAGACGAATTTTTCACGTTTAATGATAATAAATTTGAAGAGGTTATTGAAAATGTCAGCACAGATACTCGGCAAAAAACGGAAAAGGGTTTATTTTTTGCCTTAAAAGGCGAAAAATTTGATGCCCATGATTATTTGCCACAGGCTGTTGCACAGGGGTGTGTAGCCGTAGTCGTGGATCATCTTTGTGAAACCGTTGAAGTGCCGCAATTAATTGTCAAAGATACTCGTTTGGCATTGGGTGAGTTGGCAAAATGGTTGAAAACGGAAATTAATCCGAGAACGCTGGCAATAACAGGTTCATCGGGAAAAACCACAGTCAAAGAAATGACTGCCTCGATTTTACAACAAACGGCGGGCGACCCAGAAGCGGTATTATTTACTAACGGCAATTTTAACAATGACATTGGCGTGCCTTTGACCTTATTGCGTCTTGAACCTAAACATCAATTTGCAGTCATTGAATTAGGGGCAAACCATCAAGGTGAAATTGCTTATACAACCGGTTTAGTGCGTCCGGATGTGGCATTAATCAATAATGTAGCAGCAGCACATTTGGAGGGGTTTGGTTCTATTGAGGGCGTCGCAGAGGCTAAGGGTGAGATTTATACCGGCGTACCTGATCAGGGCATTTGTATTATGGAACAAGGCTATTCCGATCTTTATTATAAGCCGTTTTGGGATCAGCAAATTGGGGATAGTATTATTCGATTATTTTCCGTCACAGATCGTTGTGCGGATTATTATGCGACAGATATTCAACTGACAGAAACGGGGGCTACTTTCACGTTACACAGTATTGATGATGGTCGAGAGAATTATGATGGATCTATTAATGAGGGTAAAATTAAAATCAATTTACCTTATTTAGGAATGCACAATGTACATAATGCCTTAGCGGCTGCCTCTTTGACATTGAATGTGGGGGCGAATTTAGAAGATATCAAAGCCGGTTTGGAACAAAAATCCCAAGTAAAAGGGCGTTTATTTCCGATTCAGCCTTGCGAAAATTTGCTTTTATTGGACGACACTTACAACGCCAATGTGGATTCTCTTAAAGCCGCTGTTGATGTGTTAAAAAAATATGAGGCTTTCCGCATTTTAGCCGTTGGCGATATGGCGGAATTAGGCGATAATACACAACTTTGTCATCAGCAAGTAGCCGATTACGTCAAGTCGGCCGAATTAGATGCGGTAGCGAGTTTTGGTACGCAAAGTGCGGTCATTTCTGAGGCAGTTTTAGGGCAACATTTTACCGATAAAGCCACAATGTCCGATAATTTGGCTACATTAATTGCTGAAAAATTAAAAGATAATCAAAAAGTTGTGTTATTAGCAAAAGGGTCACGCAGTATGAAAATGGAAGATGTGATCTATTCCCTCAAGGATAAATTTGTATGTTAGTTTGGCTTGTCACGTATTTAGAACAATATTTCACTGCATTTCACGCATTCTCTTATTTAACCGTGAGAGCAGTGTTGGCGCTATTGACCGCTTTATTATTATCTCTTTGGGTTGGTCCCAAAATGATTCGCCGTTTGCAGATTTTCAAATTTGGGCAAGAAGTACGTAGCGAGGGGCCGGAAAGCCATTATCAAAAGCGTGGTACGCCGACTATGGGCGGTATTATGATTTTGGCGACGATTACCCTAAGTACTTTGCTTTGGAGTGATTTAAAAAATCCTTATATTTGGATCAGTTTGTTTGTATTGCTTGGTTACGGTGTGATCGGTTTTGTTGATGATTACCGCAAAATTAAATACAAAAATACCGATGGTTTAATTGCCCGTTGGAAATATTTTTGGTTGTCGGTAGTGGCTTTGGTCGCTGTGTTTGCTATGTATTGTATTGGTAAGGATAGCGATGCTACCCGTTTAGTTGTGCCGTTTTTTAAAGAAATCATGCCTCAGTTGGGCTTATTTTATATTGTACTGGCATATTTTGTGATTGTCGGTACCAGTAACGCAGTGAATTTAACTGACGGTTTGGATGGTTTAGCTATTATGCCGACCGTTTTTGTTGCCGGTGCTTTTGCCTTGATTGCTTGGGCAACAGGCAATGTTGAATGGTCAAAATATTTGTATATCCCATACATTAAATTTACCTCTGAATTAGTGATTTTTTGTACGGCAATTGTGGGAGCCGGATTGGGTTTCCTTTGGTTCAATACCTATCCTGCACAAGTTTTTATGGGGGATGTGGGGTCTTTAGCCCTAGGTGGAGCGTTAGGGACGATTGCCGTATTGGTTCGCCAAGAATTTCTGTTAGTGATTATGGGCGGTGTGTTTGTGATGGAAACCCTGTCGGTGATTTTACAGGTAGGTTCTTATAAATTACGCAAAAAACGTATTTTCCGTATGGCACCTATTCATCACCACTACGAATTAAAAGGCTGGCCGGAACCACGTGTAATTATCCGCTTTTGGATTATTTCTTTAATGTTGGTATTACTCGGTTTGGTGACGTTAAAACTTCGCTAGGATTGAAAATGGCAGATTATAAAAATAAAAATATCGTTGTGATTGGTTTAGGCAAGACCGGCTTGTCTTGTGTGGATTTTTTATTGAAAAAGCAAGCCAATGTTCGCGTGATTGATACCAGAGCTAATCCGAGTGGAGCAGAGCAATTACCACAATCAGTTCCTTTACATATGGGAGGATTAAATCAAGATTGGTTACTTAGCAGCGATATGATTATCATTAGCCCCGGCTTGGCAGTGAAAACACCTGAAATTCAGACCGCACTTTCTGCTGGTGTAGAGGTGATTGGTGATATTGAATTATTCTGCCGTGAAGTGAATGAAAAAGGCACGCCGATTATTGCGATTACCGGTTCTAACGGTAAAAGTACGGTGACAACTTTAACTACAGAAATGGCAAAAGCTGATGGGCGACGAGTAGGGATGGGGGGCAATATCGGTATTCCTGCGTTATCTTTGCTTAATGATGACTATGATTTATATGTGCTGGAATTATCCAGTTTCCAATTGGAAACTACTTATAGTTTAAAAGCTGCAGCGGCAACGGTATTAAATGTGACGGAAGATCATATGAACCGTTATGTAGATTTAGAAGATTATCGCCAAGCCAAGCTCAATATTTACTACAATGCCGGGATTGCGGTGATTAATGCTGAAGATCCTCTTACGAAAGAAGACGGAAAACAAAGTGCGGTAGAAATCTTGAGTTTTGCTGAAAATAATGCGGATTACTGGCTGAAAACGGAAAACGGAAAGCAATTTTTAATGGCGAAAAATCAAGTGATTTTGCCTTGTGATGAATTGAAAATTGCCGGTCGTCATAACTATATGAATGCACTTGCCTCCATTGCGTTGGTGCAAGCGGTGGGTGTAAAAACACAAGGAATTTTAACCGCACTTCGCCAATTTCATGGATTAGATCACCGTTTCCAGTTAGCCCATTTTGCAGATAATGTACGTTGGATTAACGATTCTAAAGCAACCAATGTGGGGAGTACAGTTGCTGCCTTAACGGGACTATATGTGGCAGGAACCTTACATTTATTGTTAGGTGGAGACGGAAAGGGAGCAGATTTTTCTGAATTACAAAAATTAATTGATCAGCCGAATATTCATTGTTATTGCTTTGGTCAAGATGGTGCGGCATTGGCTACCTTATCCAAACAAAGCCAATTGTTTGATACGATGGCACAGGCGATAGAGGCGATTCGTCCAAGATTAGAAAGTGGCGATATGGTTTTGCTGTCGCCGGCTTGCGCAAGTTTAGATCAATTCAGTTCTTTTGAAAAACGGGGAGAAGAATTTACCCGTTTGGCGAAATTATAGGGAAAATAATGCAGTTAATTGAGAAGATTAAAACCGAATATCAGCGTTGGACAACAGTTACACCAAGTAATTTGCTATATGACAGAGCATTATTATGGTTATTTGTTGTGTTGCTATTGGTTGGGCTGATAATGGTGACTTCTGCCTCAATTCCTATTGGTACAAGATTGCAAAATGATCCTTTTTATTTTGCCAAGCGTGATGTGTTATATGTGGCTACCTCATTGCTGACTTTTTATATTACCTTGAAAATTCCTATAGATAAGTGGAAAGATTGGCAAGTGTTGATTTTTTTTATTGCTATTTTTTTACTGTTAATGGTGGCAATCCCCGGGATAGGTAAAAGCATTAATGGCGCAAGACGTTGGATTCCGCTTGGTATTATGAATTTTCAACCGGCAGAATTTGCAAAATTAGCCTTAATTTGTTTTTTGGCAGGTTATTTTACTCGTCGTTATGATGAAGTCCGTGTGCGTAAACTCAGTGCTTTTAAGCCGTTTGTTGTAGTTGGTTTATTGGGTGCTTTATTGCTTTTACAACCTGACTTAGGTAGCACAGTCGTATTGTTTGTCATCACATTTGGCCTACTGTTTATTGTTGGAGCCAACTTTTTACAATTCGCCGCATTAGGCGTATTGGGGGCAGTACTATTTGTGTGGTTGGTACTGACTTCAGCCTATCGTTTAAAACGTTTCACGGGCTTTATGGATCCCTTTAAAGATCCCTATGGTACGGGGTTCCAGTTATCAAATTCCTTAATGGCATTTGGGCGTGGTGAATTTTTTGGGGAAGGATTAGGGAATTCTATTCAAAAATTAGAGTATTTGCCTGAAGCACATACGGACTTTGTTATGGCTGTTGTGGGTGAAGAATTTGGTTTTTTCGGTATTTTAATCATGATTGCGCTATTACTTTTATTAGTCTTAAGGGCAATGAAGATTGGCCGTGAATCTCTGCAAATAGAACAACGCTTCAAAGGTTTTTTTGCCTTTGGTATCAGTTTTTGGATTTTCTTCCAAGGGTTTGTGAACTTAGGTATGGCTATGGGCTTATTGCCAACGAAAGGCTTAACTTTCCCATTAGTCAGTTATGGGGGGTCCAGTTTAGTGATAATGTCCATTAGTATTGCGATTTTATTACGAATTGATCATGAAAACCGTTTGATGCGTGGTGGGCAAGCACGATTATTAGACGATTAAGTAGAGTATAAAAGGATAATTTGTGGCAGAGAAAAAAAGATTATTAATTATGGCCGGTGGTACAGGTGGTCATGTATTTCCGGCGATTGCGGTGGCAGAATATTTACAGCAACAAGGCTGGGAAATTTGTTGGCTTGGCACAGCAGATCGCATGGAAGCTCAGCTTGTGCCTAAACATGGAATTCCGATTAAATTTATTCAAATTTCGGGTATTCGTGATAAAGGCATTGGCGCTTTATTAAAAGCACCTTTTGCGATTTTTAAAGCTGTGTTACAAGCAAGAAAAATCATTCGTGAATATAGGCCAAACGCCGTGTTGGGAATGGGGGGGTATGTTTCGGGCCCGGGGGGCATTGCAGCAAAATTATGTGGTGTGCCAGTGATTTTACACGAACAAAATGCGGTTGCAGGTTTAACTAATCGTTGGCTTTCCAAAATTGCCAAACGTACATTACAGGCATTTCCAACGGCTTTTGTTGGTGAAGAAACCGTAGGTAATCCGGTACGTTCAGATTTATTTGCTACCGCTTTACCCGAACAACGTTTCTCTGAGCGTGAGGGAAAATTGCGTTTATTAGTTGTGGGTGGTAGTCAGGGGGCAAGAGTATTAAACTTAACCATACCAAAAGTAGTGAATGCTTTATGGGATAAATTGGACGTACATCATCAAGTTGGGGCAGGCTCAACGGATTATGTTAGTGCTCTTTATGAAGAACAAGCTAAAAGTGCGGTCAAAATTACCGAATTTATTGATAATATGGCAGAAGCCTATGCTTGGGCAGATCTGGTTATTTGTCGAGCGGGAGCCTTAACGGTTTCCGAATTGGCGGCAGTTGGTACACCGGCCGTGTTTATTCCTTTCCAGCATAAAGATCGCCAACAATACTTAAATGCGACCTATTTAGCAGAGGTGAATGCGGCAAAAATTATTGAACAAACTGATTTAAATGCGGAAGTATTGATTGAGTTAATTAACGGCCTTGACCGAGAGAAATTAATGCAGATGGCAATTACGGCGAAATCAATGGCTAAGCCTTTGGCTGCCCAACGGGTTGCAGAAGTGATTATTGAAAACGCAAATTAACGGAATATATGGTAATGAAAGAAAGACAACAAAAAATCAGACAAACCGTACCTAGTATGCGTCGAGTACAGCAAATTCATTTTGTCGGTATTGGCGGTGCTGGTATGGGGGGAATTGCAGAAGTATTGGTTAATGAAGGATATAGTGTAACAGGTTCGGATATTGCAGAAAGTGCGGTCACAAATCGTTTAGTTTCGTTAGGTGCAAGAGTGTTTTTCGGTCATCAAGCGGAAAACGTTGAAAATGCCAGTGTTGTGGTGGTGTCTAGTGCGATTAAAGAAGATAACGTGGAAGTGATAGCAGCAAGGGAAAGACGTATCCCTGTCATCCAACGGGCGCAAATGTTGGCAGAAATCATGCGTTTTCGCCATGGTATTGCGATTGCAGGTACGCATGGGAAAACCACAACAACAGCAATGATTTCAATGATTTATACTCAAGCAGGACTTGACCCGACATTTGTTAATGGTGGATTGGTAAAATCAGCAGGCACAAATGCTTATTTGGGCGCAAGCCGTTATTTGATTGCTGAGGCTGATGAAAGTGATGCTTCTTTCTTACATTTACAACCAATGGTTTCGGTGGTTACGAATATCGAACCTGATCATATGGAAACTTATCATGGTGATTTTGAGGAAATGAAACGAACTTATGTGAATTTCCTGCATAATTTACCTTTTTATGGATTGGCGGTGATGTGTGCAGATGATCCCGTGTTAATGGAATTAGTGCCGCAAGTAGGCCGCCAAGTGATTAGTTACGGTTTCAGTGAAAATGCGGATTATCGTATTGAAAATTATGAACAAACTGGCTTTCAGGGGCATTATGATGTTATTACTCCGACAGGTGAACGAATTCAGATTTTATTAAATGTACCGGGGAAACATAATGCATTAAATGCGACTGCTGCATTGGCGGTAGCCAAAGAAGAAGGTATTTCCAATGAAGCAATTTTGGCGGCCTTGGCAGATTTCCAAGGAGCTGGTAGACGTTTTGATCAGTTGGGTGAATTTATTCGTCCAAACGGAAAAGTGATGTTGGTAGATGATTATGGACATCATCCGACTGAAGTAGGTGTAACTATTCAGGCTGCACGTTCAGGCTGGCAAAATAAACGTATTGTAATGTTGTTCCAGCCTCATCGTTATTCTCGAACCAGAGATTTGTTTGATGATTTTGTACAGGTACTTTCACAGGTTGATGTACTGATTTTGCTTGATGTGTATGCAGCAGGTGAAGCACCGATTGCCGGTGCAGATAGCCGTGCATTAGCTCGCTCAATTCGTAATTTAGGGAAAGTTGATCCGATTTTCGTTTCCGATCATGCTCAGCTGGTGGAAATTATGGATCAAGTATTGCAAGATGGCGATTTAATTTTGGCTCAAGGAGCGGGAAATGTGAGTAAATTATCCCGTAACTTAGTGGAATATTGGACGCAACAATAATGAAAAAGTGCGGTGCAAAATCTCATTGTTTTTTGACCGCACTTTTAATAAAAAAGAGAGATAAGATGAAACCATTAAAACAACAAAAAATTGCCGTATTATTCGGAGGGACTTCAGCTGAACGAGAAGTATCGTTAAATTCAGGTGCAGCTGTATTAAGCGCTTTACAGCAGTTAGGTTATGATGCTCATGGTGTAGATCCGAAAGACAGCGTTGTGGCAGATTTAAAAGCACAAGGTTTTGATCGTGCATTTAATATTTTGCACGGACGTGGTGGTGAAGACGGTGTTATTCAAGGTGTATTAGAGCAAATCGGTTTACCTTATACCGGCTGTGGCGTGATGACTTCTGCTTTAACGATGGATAAAATGCGGACCAAAATGTTGTGGAAAGGTTTCGGTTTACCTATTGCAGATATGGACATTGTGACTAAA
This sequence comes from Lonepinella koalarum, assembly GCA_030525745.1. Classification (GTDB taxonomy): domain Bacteria; phylum Pseudomonadota; class Gammaproteobacteria; order Enterobacterales; family Pasteurellaceae; genus JAUNED01. The sequence goes on from JAUNED010000014.1 coordinate 19,912, forward strand.
AACACGGTGAATGATTTGGATCCACAAGAAATTGTAGCCCGTTTAGGATTACCTTTAATGGTAAAACCTTCCCGTGAAGGTTCCAGTGTTGGATTAACTAAAGTAAAATCGGTAGAAGATCTCAAAAGTGCGGTAGATTTAGCCTTAATTCATGATGATACGGTGCTAATTGAAGAATGGCTTGACGGCGATGAATTGACAGTGCCTGTATTAGGTGGGGAAGTTTTACCGGCAGTACAAATTGTACCTGATGGTGAGTTTTATGATTACAACGCAAAATATATTTCCGATAATACACAGTATATTTGCCCGATGCCGATGAGTGAATTACGTTGGCAAGAGTTAAAAAATTTAGTGAAACAGGCTTATGATGTTGTGGGTTGTCGTGGTTGGAGTCGTATTGACGTGATGACTGACTGCCAAGGTAATTTTCGTTTGGTGGAAGTGAATACAACTCCGGGAATGACTAGTCATAGCTTATTCCCAAAATCTGCTGCTACAGTAGGCTATTCTTTTGAGGCCTTAGTGGAAAAAATTCTGGAGCTGAGTCTTTAATGGCAGCAATTAAGCGACCTCTTCTCTCTCAGAAGAAAACAACCTTTCAAGTAAAAAAATGGATAAAAATTAAGCCGTTGCTTGCGTTGTTGTTTTGCGGTGTGTTATTTTATGCGTATTCTCAATGGGAAAAGTGGCTGGAAAAATTAGACCAAAAACCAATAAGTGCTTTTGCTTTGCTTGGTTCACCTCAATATACGACAAATAACGATATTCGCGATATTATTTTGAAAATGGGCGAATTGAAAGGTTTTTTCGGGCAAGATGTTGATATTATTCGTCAGCAAATTGAAAGCATGCCTTGGATAAAAGGTGCTGTAGTACGTAAGATTTGGCCTGATCGTTTGAGTATTTGGGTGGCTGAGCATACACCGGTGGCTTATTGGAACGAGAATGAATTTTTAACCAGTGAAGGCATTATATTTAAACTTCCCTTAGAAAAATTGAAAGAAACCAAGTTGCCTCGCTTATTTGGGCCTGATTATCAAAGCGTGGCGGTTTTGGCTGCTTGGCAGGATTTATTTAAAGAATTTAAAGCAAAAAATATGAATTTAAAAGCAGTGTCTGTTGATCAAAGAGAATCTTGGGGCGTATTGTTGGATAATAATATTGAATTAAAATTGGGGCGTGGTGAGTGGAAGAGTAAAATTGAACGTTTTGCGATTATTTACCCGCAAATTGATGTGCCTGAAAATAAAAAAATAGACTATATTGATTTACGCTACCAACGTGGTGGAGCGGTGAGTTTTGTGGATTTAAATTAAGTGAAGTAAGTTATGGCAAAAAATGTAGAACCGAATATTATTGTAGGCTTAGAGGTAGGAACTTCTAAGGTGGTTGCAGTGGCAGGTGAAGTGAAACCTGACGGTGTGGTTAATGTGATTGGTGTCGGCAGTAGTCCGGCACGCGGTATTGATAAGGGAAGTATTACCGATTTAAACGCAGTAGTAAGCTCGATTCAGCGTGCAATTGAAAATGCGGAATATCAAGCAGAATGTCAGATTTTAAGTGTGACTTTAGCTATTACGGGCGAACATATTCAAAGCCTGAATGAAAGCGGATTTGTGCCTATTGCAGATGGTGAAGTGACACAAGATGAAATTGATTCTGCTATGCACACGGCAAGTTCGGTTAAATTACCTGAAGGTTTGTCTTTACTTCATGTCATCCCACAGGAATTTGCTGTGGATAAACAACAAAATATAAAAAATCCTCTTGGATTACAAGGGGTTAGATTAAAAGCACAGGCTCATTTAATTGGTTGCCAACAAGCTTGGTTAAATAACTTGCAAAAAGCGGTGGAATCTTGTGGTTTAAAAGTGGATCAAGTAGTCTTTTCCGGTTTGGCTTCTACTTATTCTGTACTCACGGAAGATGAGAAAGATCTCGGAGTTTGCTTAATTGATTTCGGCGCAGGTGCGATGGACGTCATGGTATATACTAACGGTGCATTGCGTTTTAGTAAGGTAATTCCTTACGGTGGAAATAATGTCACAGATTTTGTTGCTCAGAATTTAACAACCTCGCGTAATGAGGCTGAACGGATTAAAATTACTTATGGAAGTGCGGTCAAAACAGCTGAAGATCAGTTAGAGCATTTCAGCAAGAAAAAAATTGAAGTAGCAAGTTTGGGGAATGGTTTAACCCGTACATTTACTAAATCGCAGATTGTAGATATTACTTCCCGTTGCTATGGCGATTTACTTGGTGTAATCGAGCAGGAATTGGTTGAATTACGCCATGAACTGTCAATGAAAGGGATTAAACAGGATTTGATTGCAGGTATTGTTTTAACCGGCGGTGCTGCACAAATGAATGATATTGCACAATGTGCCAGCAGAGTGTTTAACTCTCATGTGCGTATTGGTTCACCCTTAAATATTAGTGGTTTAACGGACTATGTGAATAAGCCACAATTTTCCACAGTAATCGGCTTATTGCAATATAGCCATCACAATAATGATGAAGCCTCTTTTGGTGAAAAAATTGAGAGTGGTGAAGGCTTTTTAGGTGCAACTTGGGGATTACTGAAAAAAATTGGCAATAAAGTGCGGTCAGAATTTTGAGAATTTTGAATTTTCATCTACAATAGTAACAATTTAGCGAAATTTTAACTATTAGCTTAGGCTAATAATCGGAGAAAGAATATGTTTGAGCCTGTTGAATATGATATTGATATTGGAGAAGTCGGTCGTACTTTAATTAAAGTCATTGGTGTTGGTGGCGGTGGCGGAAATGCTGTTAATCATATGGTGGCCACACTACAAAATAGTGGTGCTATGCTTGCCGGAGAAGGCTCTTATGTAAGCGATGAACACGGTGAAATTATTTATTATGCAGTCAATACCGACGCACAGGCATTACGTAAAAGTTTAGTGCAACAAACAGTGCAAATTGGTGCTACGACAACAAAAGGTCTTGGCGCCGGTGCAAACCCTAATGTTGGAAAGAAAGCGGCAGAAGATGATCATGAAGCCATTCGTGCGATGTTAGAAGGTGCAGATATGGTATTTATTGCTGCCGGTATGGGGGGCGGTACAGGTACAGGAGCAGCTCCTGTTATTGCACAAATTGCTAAAGAATTAGGTATTTTGACCGTCGCTGTTGTCACTAAGCCGTTTGCTTTTGAAATGAAAAAACGTATGGCATTAGCGGAGCTTGGTATTAAAGAATTATCAAAACACGTAGACTCAATTATCATTATTCCGAATGAGAAATTATTAAAAGTGTTAGGTGGTAAAATGACCTTAGCTAATGCTTTCTCGACAGTGAATGATGTATTACGTAATTCGGTTACTGGTATTTCCGATATGATTACATCTCCAGGTTTAATTAATGTGGACTTTGCTGATGTTAAAACCGTCATGTCAGAAATGGGACGTGCGATGATGGGGACCGGTATTGCATTTGGCTCAGCCGGAGACGATCGTGCAGAAAAAGCGGCTAGAGAAGCTATTGCAAGCCCACTATTAGAAGATGTTGATTTAAAAGGTGCTAAAGGCGTTTTGGTTAATGTTATTTCTGGTATGGATTTGACCTTAGAAGAATTCTATCAAGTTGGTCAAACTATTGAAGAATTTGCATCAGATGATGCAACTGTTGTTGTGGGCACAACCTTAGTGCCGGATATGGTTGATGAATTACGCGTTACTGTAGTTGCAACAGGCTTAGGCGATAATGAACAAATTGCTCCATTATCACCTGTTGCACCAACGAATGTTACGAATTACGGAACAAACCCAGTACAAAACGGTCAAAGCCAAGAGCCTCAAGGACAGCCTGCTCGTCCAACTCAATTAGGCGACAATGTATTTAGCCCTGCCCGAATTCCGGGATTTTTAAATAAATAATTTTGTTAATAATATTTTCTTAAACAAGACTTGAGAAAAACAATGACGAAACAAAGAACATTAAAGCAAAGTATTAAAGTAACCGGAGTAGGTTTGCATAGTGGAAATAAAGTGACTTTGACTTTACGCCCTGCTGCAGTTAATACCGGTATTATTTATTGTCGTACGGATTTAAATCCGCCGGTAGAATTTCAGGCTAAAGCGGAAGCTGTGCGTGATACAATGCTTTGTACAGCCTTAATCAATGATCAAGGTGTACGTGTTTCCACCGTTGAACATTTAAATGCTGCACTGGCTGCTTTGGGCATTGATAATGTTATTATTGAAGTTGATGCGCCGGAAATTCCAATTATGGATGGTAGCTCCAGTCCATTTATTTATTTATTGTTAGATGCTGGTATTGAAGAGCAAAATGTTGCCAAAAAATTCATTCGAGTGAAACAAAAAATTCGTGTAGAAGATGGCGATAAATGGGCAGAACTCAGCCCTTATCATGGTTTTCGTTTGAATTTTATGATTGATTTTAAACATCCGGCTATTAGCAAAGAATTAAGTAGCTATACTCTTGATTTTTCAGCACAAAATTTTATTCATCAACTCAGCCGTGCAAGAACTTTTGCTTTTATGAAAGATATTGAATATTTGCAATCACAAGGCTTAGCATTAGGTGGGAGTCTTGATAATGCTATCGTATTAGACGAATATCGTGTATTGAATGAAGACGGCTTACGTTTCAAAGATGAATTTGTTCGCCACAAAATGTTGGATGCGGTAGGTGATTTGTTTATGTGTGGTTATAACATTATTGGTGATTTTAAAGCCTATAAATCTGGTCACGGATTAAATAACAAGTTATTAAGGGCTTTATTGGCTAACCAAGAAGCTTGGGAATTTGTAAGCTTTGAAGAGAGTGAGCAAGTGCCACAAGGCTATGTTGTAGCCTCTGAAGTTTTTATTTAAACGCTGATTAAATTCAGCGAGAAAAAGCTATACTGAACAGTATGGCTTTTTTTGTACGAATTACAATTTATCCTACAATAGCAATAAAGTGCGGTTACTATTTCCGCTGTTTTGAAAGGAATAATTATGTCATTAGATTTAACCGAAATTCGCCGTCAGATTACTCAAATTGACCGAAATTTATTAAAATTGTTATCTGAGCGTCATCGTTTAGCTTTTGATGTGGTACGTAGTAAAGAGGTGACACAAAAGCCGCTACGTGATGAGGAAAGAGAGCAACAATTGCTGCAAGAATTGGTGAGATTTGCAGAAAGTCAAAACTATCAATTAGAGCCACAATATATTACACAGATTTTTCAGAAAATTATTGAAGATTCAGTATTGACCCAACAGGTCTATTTACAGAAAAAACTTAACGAACAAAGAGAACAAAGTATCCATGTCGCATTTTTAGGTAAGCGTGGTTCATATTCTCATTTAGCTTCCCGAATGTACGCTGCGCGTTATCAAGAACAATTGATTGAACTCAGTTGTCGTTCTTTTGAACAAGTCTTTGAAAAAGTACGAAGTGGTGAAGCAGATTATGGGGTATTGCCACTGGAAAATACAACATCAGGATCGATAAATGAAGTGTATGATTTGTTGCAACATACTGAATTATCTTTAGTTGGTGAACTGGCTTATCCTATCAAACATTGTGTGCTGGTGAATGAACAGCAAGATTTGAGCAAAATTGATACGTTATATAGCCACCCACAAGTGATTCAGCAATGTAGTCAATTTATTCGTAGCCTTGATCGAGTGCATATTGAATACTGTGAAAGCAGTTCTCATGCAATGCAATTGGTGTCGAGTTTGAATAAACCGAATATTGCTGCACTGGGCAATGCGGACGGAGGAAATTTATATGGTCTACAAGTATTGCGTAGTGATATTGCTAATCAGCCGAATAACATTACACGTTTTATCGTCATTGCTCGGAAACCATTGGAAGTATCTCCGCAGATACATACAAAAACCTTATTATTGATGACCACAAGCCAGCAGGCCGGAGCTTTGGTAGATGCCCTTTTGGTATTCAAAAAACATCAAATCAACATGACTAAATTGGAATCTCGTCCAATTTATGGTAAGCCTTGGGAAGAAATGTTTTATTTGGAAATTGAAGCCAATATTCACCATCCTGATACACAAAAAATGCTTACAGAATTGAAAGAATACAGTGCATTTTTAAAAGTATTGGGTTGTTATCCCAGTGAGATTGTAAAACCTGTTGAAGTAAAATAAAGGAATGCCACCTTATAGGTGGCATTTTATTACACATCAATATTAAATTTTTCTCGGGAATATGCCTGAAAATCAGTACAACCACCAATAGGTTTATCGTCCACTAATACTTGCGGCACAGTTTGTACAGGGCGTTTAATGATATCGGCAATATCCTCTTTGCTTAATCCTTGCTCAATCATATCAATGAATTCATAATCAAAATCTGCAAGATTGTTTTTTAGCTTTTCCGCCAAATTTTTCGCACGTACGCAATACGGGCAAGTCATTCGGCCGTAAATTTTTACAAACATAATTTGTTCCTTTTTTATAAAATAGAATTTGATTTTACTGATTTTTGCCAAAAAATATAGTATCTTTTTACGCAAATTATGTTCTAATTTTCTCATTTTATGAAATTTTTAATGCTTTGCCGTGAGCCTCGACTTTACAGTTGCCAACGTCTATTACAGGCGGTGAAAAAGAAAGGACATCAATTGGATATTCTTGATCCTAATCGTTTCTTGTTAAAACTTCATCAAAATCAACCGCACTTTTCCTTGTATTATCAAACAAATACAGATACAGCTCCTTATTTATTGGAAAAATATCATGCCGTTATTCCCCGTTTTGGTACGACGAGCACGCAAATGGGCTGTGCTGTGTTACGGCATTTTTCTGCTCAAAAAGTACCTTGTTTAAACGACTCAGAGAGCTTTTGGAAAGCAAGAGATAAATGGCAAAGTTTGCAAATTCTTACTTCTGCAGGAATTGCCGTACCTAATACGCTGTTTTCGGGTAATGAATTTGATATCAATCAAGCTGTGCAGCAATTAGCAACGCCTATGATTTTGAAAACACTCACAGGATCACAAGGTATTGGTGTCATGTTAGCAGAACAGGAAAAAAGTGCGGTCAGTATTTTGGAAACATTGAGAATCGCTAATCTGCCAACGTTGCAACAAGCCTTTATTCACGAAGCACAAGGCTCGGATATTCGCTGTTTTGTGATTGGCGATAAGGTGGTTGCGGCAATGAAACGTAAAGGGAAAGAGGGCGAATTTCGGGCAAACTTTCATCGTGGTGGTTCAGCAGAAAATTATAAAGCTCCGCTAGAAATGCAGGATATTGCCGTCAAAGCAGCAAAAGCTTTTGGGCTTGATGTGGCTGGAGTGGATTTGATTTTATCAAAAGAGCAGCCATTAGTGCTGGAAGTGAATGCCAGTCCCGGATTAGAACTTATTGAAAAAGTCAGTGGTGTGGATATTGCTGAAAAAATGATTGCTTATTTGTTGCTTAAAATAACATCTCAATAAACAGGATAATCCCTTGATTAACAAGGGATTATTTTTAGGAGAAGCTTTCTTTTGGGTTAGGCTTTAATTCAAATTCAGGTGGAATTTGAGGGTTGATTTCTTGTGAATCCTGTGGAATGGGTTCTAATTTATTATTTTCCGGCACATTATTTTCTTGTGTCGGGTTTAATAATTGTTCTCGAATTTTGCTGAAATTGCTGTTTGGGGATAGCCAAATGCTTAATAAAGCGCGGTTAAATTCAGGCTCAAAATGATGTGCCAACACGGTGTCATTAATAACAAAATAACCTTCTTTTTCCAAGGCGATATAACTCAAGCTGTCTTTTGGTGATAAGTCAGGCATGATTTTTTGTAAAATTGTCAACCAATCATCAGTTTTTTCGTCCGTTATTTTTAGCGCATCAATTTCTTTAATTAGGCTAATAGCGAAATTTTTACCTTCTATCGGTTTATCAAATTTAAATGTAAGCATCAGAGGGCGTTGATTTTCTTGATAATGGCCATTTTCGCTAAATAGGCTTAAGCTATAAACTTGGAACGGGCCCCAAGTGTAATTTGCTTGTCCCAGCGCTTTCCAGTTTGCAGAAAGCGTGAGTGGGAGGGCGAGTAAAATAGAGAAAAATAAGGTGTTTAATTTCATTTTTTGCTCATTGAGAGAGGAAATTTTCTGTGGATTATAGCAATAATTTTTTTCTAACCCTAGAGGGTGATTTAAAAAACTTTTGTGAAATTGACCGCTCTTTTACCTGATTTTGCTTAAAGTGCAGTAGCTTTTAGTGTAAAATTATTAATCATTTTCAATTTATCAATGAATTTTTTTAATGAAACCGATTTTTCTTGAACTCCGTCATTTGAAAACCTTAATTGCGTTGAAAGAAACCGGCTCGGTGTCTTTGGCCGCAAAGCGTGTTTATTTAACACAATCTGCACTTTCCCATCAAATTAAATTATTAGAAGAACAATATGGCTTGCCTTTGTTTGAGCGTAAAACGACACCTTTACATTTTACGGCAGCAGGTGAGCGTTTGGTTCAGTTGGCTAATGAGGTTTTACCAAAGGTGATTGAAGCCGAACGTGATTTGTCACGAGTAAAACAAGGGGAAGCCGGAGAGTTGAGGATAGCCGTGGAATGCCATACCTGTTTTGACTGGTTAATGCCGGCAATGGATAGTTTTCGTCAGCATTGGCCGTTGGTGGAATTGGATATTGTCTCCGGTTTCCATACGGATACAGTAGGTTTATTGCTTAATCATCGTGCTGATTGGGCGATTGTGTCTGAAATTGAGGTAACAGAGGGTATTATCCATAGGCCGTTGTTTTCCTATGAGATGGTAGGATTGTGCGCTAAGGATCATCCTTTAGCACAAAAAGCAGTATGGGAGGCACAGGATTTTGTGGATCAAACTTGGATTACTTATCCAGTGCCGGATGATATGTTAGATTTATTGAAAAAAGTATTACGCCCTGCCGGAATCAATCCGGTGCGTCGTACCAGTGAACTGACTATTGCAATTATTCAGCTGGTGGCAAGTAAGCGAGGTGTGACGGCAATGCCATTTTGGGCTGCTAAGCCTTATTTAGATCGAGGCTATGTGGTAGCGAGAAAAATTACCAAGCAAGGATTATATAGCAATTTGTACTGTGCATATCGTGAGTCTGATATTGAGAGTGCTTTTATTGATGATTTTTACGAAACCGTAAAATCACAGAGTTTTTCTACCCTTCCCGGTTTATCGGTATTGGAGTTATAAATGTCAATAAACCGACCAATTTTTGCTGCTGCTCAGGCAGCTTTTCCTTATTCTGCACCTATGATTGCCGGTTTTATGTTTTTAGGCGCTGCATACGGAATCTATATGAAAGCATTGGGTTTTGATGTGTGGTATCCGATGTTGATGTCAGCTTTGATTTATGCCGGTTCGGTGGAGTTTATCATTGCTGCCGCATTGGTCGCTCCTTTTGCGCCAATCAGTGTATTATTAATTACTTTAATGGTTAGTGGCAGACAAATTTTCTATGGCATTTCCATGTTGGAAAAATATGGAGGGCATTTAGGCAAAAAACGTTGGTATTTAATTTCCAGCCTTGTTGATGAGTCTTTTTCACTGAATTATATGGCGAAAGTACCATCATCCCTAGATGCAGGTTGGTTTTATTTTTTCGTGAGTTTGTATTTACAAATTTATTGGGTATTAGGGGCGACATTAGGGAACTTATTCGGTAATGTGTTACCCTTTGATTTGAAAGGTATCGAATTTGCAATGACAGCATTATTTATTATTATTTTTGCTGAAAATTGGCGAAAAGAAAGCTCACATGAAAGCTCATTGCTTGGTTTAGGCATTGCGTTCTTTTTCTTAATTACAGTAGGCAAAGAACATTTTTTAATTCCGACCTTATTGGCTATTTGGGGAATATTAACCCTTCGTCGCCCTAAATTGAGTGTTAAATTGTATTCCATTGACACAAAAAATAAGGAGGCAAAATAATGTTTTATGAACATATTGTTACCATTGCTATGGGGATTTTGGGTGTACAATTTTGCCGCTTATTGCCTTTTTGGATATTTCCTGCTAACCGGCCGATTCCGGAATATATCCGCTATTTGGGCAAAGTTCTACCAGCAGCAATGTTTGGTATGTTGGTGATTTATTGTTATAAAAATATCGATATTTTTAGTATTCATCATGGTATACCTGATTTTATTGCAGGTATGGTAACGCTCGTATTGCATTTGTGGCGAAAAAATATGTTCCTTTCAATGGCAGTGGGGACGGGCCTGTATATGCTGTTGGTTCAGCAGGTATTTGTATAAACAAGAGATGTGCTCTATGACAAAATGGGTTTTACCATATAAAGATAAAGAAAAAGATTGGTCTAAAAACCAATCTTTCTTCTTTTTGAGTTTTATCAACAGCCACTAAGAAAAGTGCGGTAGCTTTTTTGTTATTTTTAATTAGCGTTTTGATTTCTTGATAAATTTCATCAAGCGCTTGCGTTTACGTAATTGGCTTGGTGTGAGTGTGTTACGCTTGCCGGCAAAAGGATTGCTGCCTTCTTGGAATAACAAACGAATCGGGCTACCGATAATTTTCAAACTGCGACGATAATAATTGGATAAATAGCGTTTGTAGCTGTCCGGCAGTTTATCCATTTGATTGCCGTGAATAACAATAATCGGTGGGTTGTAGCCGCCCGGGTGGGCGTATTTAAGTTTAATTCGGCGACCACTTATCATAGGTGGTTGATGTTCATCTGTGGCCATTTGCAAAATACGAGTTAGCATAGAGGTTGTCATTTTTTGTGTTGCGCAAGCATAGGCTTCCAACACGGATTCAAACAGATTGCCTACACCGCTACCGTGCAGGGCGGAAATAAAATGCACACGGGCGAAATCAATAAAATCCAAACGGCGATCCAATTCTGATTTAACCCGATCTTTGATTTCTTGATCTAAACCGTCCCATTTATTAACTACAATAACTAATGATTTTCCGGCATTTAAAATAAAACCGAGTAAGGATAAATCTTGATCAGAAATATTTTCCCTTGCATCAATGGTGAGAAGCACCACATTGGCGTCTTGAATGGCTTGTAAGGTTTTTATGACAGAAAATTTTTCTACAGCTAAATGTACTTTGCCGCGTTTACGTACGCCAGCAGTGTCAATGAGGGTGTAATGTTGCCCATCACGTTCCATTGGAATGTAAATGCTGTCTCTTGTTGTACCCGGCATATCATAAACCACTACACGTTCTTCCCCTAAAATGCGGTTAGTGAGTGTAGATTTCCCTACATTTGGGCGACCGACAATGGCAATTTTGATATTTTTATTTTCGACGGAATGTTCTGCTTCTAAAGCTTCATCTAAAAGTGCGGTGTCGTTTTCATCAGAAAAATCAAAGTCTTCGTCCCATTCATCTTGTTGCAAAACTAGGGAATTTTCTACCGCACTTTCTGTATCTTCTGTGTGAATTAATTTTTCAGCCAAAGGGGACAATACTTGTTCCATCAATTGTGTGACACCACGGCCTTGTGATGCGGCAATTTGAGTAATATCACCTAAACCTAACTGATAAAATTCAGCACAATGAGAATCTGCGTCAATTCCGTCTGTTTTATTGGCGACCACCATTGTAATTTTATTTTGGCGTTGGCGTAAATAATGAGCAATGCCAATATCTGCAGAGGTTAATCCGGCTCGAGCATCTACCAAAAACAGCACTACATCAGCTTCTTCAATAGCGAGCAAAGATTGCTCCGCCATTTTTTCTTCCACGCCTTCTTCTGTGCCGTCAATACCACCTGTATCGATCACGATAAATTCATAGCCGTTAATATTGGCTTGACCGTATTTTCGGTCCCTGGTTAAACCGGGGAAGTCTGCAACAAGAGCATCACGGGTTCGGGTTAAGCGGTTAAAAAGGGTGGATTTACCCACATTTGGGCGACCCACTAGGGCAACGACAGGAGTTGTCATAAAAACCTCAAATAATCAAATTATTAATGGGCGATTATAGCGGATTTTCAGGCTGATGAGAAATGAAGTAGGCAAATAAGCCTAAAAGTGCGGTCTATTTTCAAAAAGTATTGAAAATAGACCGCACTTTTAGCTTTTAGGAAGCTGATTTTTTGGTAAAACCAATATAAACGCAGAATAAGAAGCCGAGCAATAAGGCATACGGAGTGTATTCACTAATACCATTACCTGAGGCAGCGAGACTAAGGCGGTGAGCTGCACCTGCACCGAGCAACATTCCTAGGATAAAGATTGAGGAATTGTTGTTGCCTTCGCCTAAATGGACTAAATGTTTTCCCGGACATCCGCCACCAAGGGAAAAACATAAACCACATAGTGCCATTCCAAGAAAACTCCATAAATGTTGGCTGTGAGCGATAGGTTGTTTTTCAATGCCTAAATTGAATTGCCCTAAAGCATAATTGGTAATAGCTGCAAAAATCACTAAAGCGATGACACCATTAAGTAGCGTAGAATCACGGAACAACACCATATTACGGAATGCACCAATAGAACAAAAACGGGATTTTTGCATTAATACGCCAAGAAATAACCCTGCACCAAGAGAAAGCCATAAGTTAGCGTGTTGGGCTGCCGGCCCTTTTTCTGAAAAATACAATGGCAAACCTTGGCCTAATTTAATTTGTGTGAGTAAGCCAATAAATAATAATGCGGTAATAATTACAGGCAGGTATCCCATTAGTGTGGATTGATTTTTGGATTTTCCCAGTGAAAAACCTCTACCGGAGAAGAAAATACCGCCTAAAACGCCCACAAATAAACCGGCAATACCTGCGATAGCGGTTAAATCTCCACCGCCTAAACGTAAATAGCCACGCCAAGGGCAACCAAGGAAAGTTAATGCTCCCAGCATTGCAAAAAAACCTAAAATAAGTCTGGTGAAAGGCGATGAACCGCCTTGTGGTTTAAATTCTTTGGTAAAAATCGCACTGATTAATGCACCAAAAATCAAACCGATGAGTTCGGGGCGGATATATTGTAGCGGAGCGGCTTGATGAATGCCGATTGAACCAGCTGTGTCTCTTAAGAAACAAGCCGCACAGAAACCCATATTACCGGGATTGCCATTGTAGGTTAAAAGTGGAGCAATGATACCAAGTGCAGCACCTGCAACCACAGGCCATTTTGATGTATTCATAATGAAACCCTTGTGATATCGAAAGTTGAAATTAAATTGTATGTTTTAACAAAACTTCGGTTAAAACAAGGCTATTTTACAAAATATAATGAGGAAACAGAAGACGGATGAGCTGATAGGTAAAAATAAAAAAGCACCTTTCAAGGTGCTTTAACATTGGCGGAACGGACGGGACTCGAACCCGCGACCCCCTGCGTGACAGGCAGGTATTCTAACCAGCTGAACTACCGCTCCGAATAGGGTAAAATAAATTGGCGGAATGGACGGGACTCGAACCCGCGACCCCCTGCGTGACAGGCAGGTATTCTAACCAGCTGAACTACCACTCCGCAAAGTTGTGCAGATAATAATAGTGAAAGTCACCAGCGTCAATCTTTTTTTACTTTCCTCTTTTTAATTGGTTAATTAATGCACTGTGTTGGTATTTTCTGTTTGTGGATTAAGGCGTTTTTCCCACAAGCAGTTATTTTTACTTTTTTTGTTGATAAATTCGATGTACTCTTGATGTGCTTTCATTTCTGCTTCGCTTAAGGGTAAGATTTTTAAATTTTGGGCAAAATCGACCGCACTTTGAGAAGAGTGAGTGAGCATATTTTGAAGTTGAGCAGAGGTATGTTCATGATCGTCAAACAAACTGGTTTGCCCCCCTGTCATAGCTAAATACACGTCGCCTAAAATTTCAGAGTCGAGCAATGCGCCGTGCAAGGTTCGTTTACTGTTATCAATATTTAAACGGTCGCATAAGGCATCTAGGCTGTTTCGTTTGCCCGGATACATTTGGCGGGCCATTTGTAATGTGTCTGTGACGAGGCAAATATCAGCGGTTTTTACACCACAGTTGTGCTTTTCAAATTCATAATCCATAAAACCTACGTCAAAGGGAGCATTATGGATAAGTAATTCAGAGCCTTTAATAAAGTCAATAAATTCTTGGGCAATTTCTTTGAAATCGGGTTTGTCAGCCAACATTTCATCAGTAATACCATGTACTTTAATGGCTTCAGGATCAACTTCACGATCAGGTTTAATATAAAGGTGTAATTTGCGCCCTGTATAACGGCGGTTAATCATTTCCACAGCGCCGATTTCGATAATGCAATGTCCTTCGTAATGTGCACCGAATTCATTCATACCCGTGGTCTCGGTATCTAGAATGATTTGTCGGTTTGGTGTGATTTCAACTTTCATTTGTTTATAGTTTATCTGTTATAATGAGAGAAAATATTGGACTTATTGTAACAGAATTATGCAAAAACAGATTGAAGTTTTTACTGACGGCTCCTGCTTAGGCAATCCGGGGGCTGGTGGTATTGGCGTTTTATTGCGTTATAAACAACATGAAAAGCAGATTTCCAAAGGTTATTTTCAAACTACCAATAATCGAATGGAATTGCGTGCGGTGATTGAAGCGTTGGAGAGCTTGAAAGAACCTTGTTTAGTGAAAATTTACAGTGATAGCCAATATATGAAAAACGGCATTACACAATGGATTTTTAATTGGAAAAAAAATAATTGGAAAACGGCTGCCGGAAAGCCGGTTAAAAACCAAGATCTTTGGGTTTTATTGCATCATGCTATTGAACGGCATCAAATTGATTGGCAGTGGGTTAAAGGGCATTCCGGCCATCGTGAAAATGAGATTTGTGATACGTTGGCTAAGCAAGGAGCAATAAATCCAACTTTAGAAGATATAGGCTATATTGCTGAATAAGTCAGTAAATAAAAATTGTTATTAATAGGATTTATAAATTAAAGTTTTTTTGGTTGATTGATTTTTTGTATCAAAATAATATAAAATATCCATTACAATGATAAGGGTAATTTGTGTATCATTTGTACATTCATTAATAGTAACTAATTAGAGGAAAAAACAATGACAAACAATATCGGTTTAAACAAAGAATCATCTCAAAAAGTGGCGGAAGCCTTGAACGGTTTATTAGCGAGCTATCAAGTATTTTATATGAATATGCGTGGCTATCACTGGAATATTACCGGCGCAGGCTTTTTCTCACTACATGAGCGTTTTGAATTGTATTATGACGATTTAGTAGCGAAGGTTGATGAAATCGCAGAACGTATTTTAACTTTAGGTCACACACCGGTACATACTTTTAGCGAATATTTAACCACTTCCCGCATTGAAGAACATAAAAATGCAACCAGTGCATCTGTATGTTTAAAAGGTTCTTTAGAAGGTTTTAAAACGTTAGTTTTACAACAGCGTGAAATTTTAAATTTAGCTAACGAACTAGACGATGAAGGTTCAGCCTCTTTAATGTCAGACTATATTAAAGAGCAAGAGAAAACTATTTGGATGTTAAGTGCTGCTTGCGAAACCTGTTGCTTACAATAATTTACAACTTAAAAACGGCAGAAATAATATTCTGCCGTTTTCAATTGATATTATATCGTTTTAATGGGACTTCCTTTCAATAATTTCCGCATCCAACTGCGATTAGCACTGAGGTTGTGTAGAATATCTTCGCTGAGTGGCAAGGGTTCGCCGTAAATCAGAGAAGCCAGGGTTTCCGCTAAGAGCGGTGCGGTTGTTAATCCCCTTGAGCCTAAAGCACCAATTAAATAAAGATTATCAAAATGAGCGGCAACCGGAATGGTTTCTTTTCGGCGGCGTTGGTTATATAGATTTTGATATTGTACAGATTGTTGCTCAAAATCAGGCACATTTCCCACAACAGGCACACGGTCCCGCACGGCACAACGAATCCCTACTCTTGCAATATTATCTGAAGTATCAATCTCTTGTGTCCAAAGTGCGGTGAGATTTTGCTGAATTTTGTGTTGATTTTCTTGCTGTTCGCTGAGGCTGAAATGGCGATCCGCATTATCCCGAAGGTGGCTTGCGCCAATACAATGCTGTTTTTTTGCCCAATCCACCGGCGTTAAATAACCGTCATAACATAATACTGATTTTAATTTTTGTAAGTTCTCTGTGGTGGAAATATGGCTGACTTGCCCACGAACAGGGTAAAGCGGTAAATATTGAGTTTGGGCAAAATCAGTGATTTTATGCCCGTTTGCTAAAATGACTATTTGATGATTGAAGTTTTCTTTTTCCGAGTTTTCTAAAAGCCACCCCTGATTTTTGGGTAAAAGTGCGGTAATTTTTTGGCTTGTTTTAACAATTAATCCGCTTTTTTCTAAATACGCCAATAAGTTCTGTACCAATTGTTGTGGCGCAAGCCAGCCACCTTGGGGAATAAAACCACCACCACAAGGTATCGGCAAGCCTATTTTGTCACTTAATTCGCTTGCACTCATTGCTTGATAAAGGGATTTATGCCAATCAAGTTGCGAAACTTTAGCTAATTTGACCGCACTTTTTTCATCGTAACCACAGAGTGCTACGCCACAAAAATCATGCTCGAATGTAATTTTCTCATTAATTGCCCAATGTAATTGTTGATTGCCATAGGCAAAAGAATGAATGTAAAAACGGATATTGCGAATATCATCGTCGCTCAGTTGAGGATAAAATGCCCCTTGTTTGTTGCCGGAAGCGTTGAGTGCCACGGCTTCATCTTCACAATAAATGGTGACTTTGGCTCCCCGTTGTAATAGGCTGAGAGCAGTGAATGCAGAAGCAATACCGCCACCGATAATGGCAATGTCAGCTTGTTCAAAGTGTGCAGGTTGAGGTAAATACCAAGGAAATAAAAAGTGCGGTGGATTTTCGCTAAGTTTGATGCCCTTTAAACATTCTCGTTTTTTGCCGAAACCTTTGCGTTTTTCAACCTGAAACCCGGCAGCTTCTAATCCTTTTCTAACGGCACTTGCGGCGGTAAATGTAGCGAATGTGCCGCCACTTTTGGTGTAAAGGAACATCAATTCATATAATTGAGTATGCCACATTTGAGGGTTTTTACTGGGTGAAAAACCGTCTAAAAACCAAGCATCAATGCGATTTTGCATATAATCGCCAAGCTGTGGCAAATTATCTTTTATATCGCCGAACCATATATCCAAAGAGGTTTCGGCAAAGTGAAAACGGTAACAACCTATAATGGGTTCCGGCCAATATTGTTGTAATTGTTGTGCAAGATCGGTAAATTCAGGGTAGGCAAGGTGAGTGGTTTGTAATTGTGCTTGTGGAATAGGGTATTTTTCAAAAGAAATAAAAAATAAGCGTTTTAAGGGCAGTTGCGGAAATTCCGCTCTAAATTGGCGAAAAAGCTGAATGACGGCAAAAAAATTTAACCCTGTGCCAAAACCGGTTTCAGCAATAACAAAGTGCGGCTCGGAAAATGCCAGCCAACGTTGCCAAAGTTGATTGCCTTCTTGAAAAACATAACGACTTTCTGCTAAACCATCCTGATTAGAGAAGTAAACATCATCGAATGTTGTTGAAATTGGTGTGTTTTCTTCATTAAATCGAATATTGGCAGGTTTGACTTTTAACATTTTTGTTTTATTCCTTTTTCCACTTTAGTCGCTTTGTTATAATAACGAAAATTTTGCTACTGGTCGAACAAATCAATTTTTACTTGAAATATTTTCATTTCATAGTAAGTTAGCGGCCGAATAATCAGCTTTAACCATAAGGAAAACAGAATGAGAAGAGCAGTAATCACCGGTTTAGGTGTTGTTTCAAGTATTGGTAATAATAAAGAAGAAGTGCTTGCTTCATTAAAAGCAGGTAAATCAGGGATTGAATTTGTGCCGGAATTTGCAGAAGTGGGGATGCGTAGCCAAGTAGCCGGTACGATTAAACTGAATCCGGCAGAGTTTATTGATCGTAAAGTTTATCGTTTTATGGGTGATGCTGCAGGTTATGCTTATATTTCTATGAAAGAAGCGATTGAAGATGCTGGCTTAACAGAAGATCAAATATCCAATGAGCGTACAGGGATTGTGATTGGTTCAGGGATCGGTTCGGCCAAAGGTCAGGTGGCTGCAACGGATGCTGTGCGAGGCCCTCGTGGTGTGAAAGCAATTGGTCCTTATGCGGTGACTAAAACAATGGCATCAAGTGTGTCTGCCTGTTTGGCAACACCTTTTAAAATTAAAGGTGTGAATTATAGTATCAGTTCAGCTTGTGCAACTTCAGCACATGCTATTGGCCATGCTGTGGAATTAATTCAGCTAGGTAAACAAGATGTTATTTTTGCAGGTGGTGCAGAAGAGCTTTGTTGGGAAGGGGCGACTCAATTCGATGCAATGGGTGCAGTATCTTCTAAATATAATGATACCCCAACTAAAGCTTCTCGTGCCTATGATGCTAATCGTGATGGTTTCGTTATTGCCGGTGGCGGTGCAGTGTTAGTGGTAGAAGAATTGGAGCATGCGTTAGCACGTGGTGCAAAAATCTATGCTGAAATCGTGGGGTATGGTGCAACGTCTGACGGTTATGATATGGTAGCGCCAAGTGGCGAAGGTGCAGAGCGTTGTATGAAACAAGCACTCGCTACAGTAGATACACCAATTGATTATATTAACGTACACGGCACATCTACGCCGGTAGGCGATGTAAAAGAGTTAGGTGCAATTCGTAATGTCTTTGGTGATGCAAAACCGGCGATTTCTTCAACTAAATCTATGACCGGTCACTCTTTAGGTGCAGCCGGTGCACATGAGGCCGTCTATAGCTTATTAATGCTAGACAATGATTTCATTGCTCCGAGCATTAATATTGAAACCTTAGACGAGCAAGCACAAGGTCTCAATATTGTGACGGAAACTATTGAAAATGCAGGGTTGCAAACGGTGATGTCAAATAGTTTTGGTTTTGGCGGAACAAATGCGACTTTAGTCTTTAGACGTTATAAATAATTGAATAGATAGGTAAAAACACCGTTTAAAGTGATTTAAACGGTGTTTTTTTATATCAATATATTGAAAGTCAAAAGGGTTTTACTGTTAAGTTTAGTGTCTTTGTTTAAATCAAATAGTGAGTATGGCAAACGTTTGCTATTTGCAGTATAATCTTGTACAAATTTCTTACTATAAAGGTATTCAATATGTTCACATTAAGCCTAAAAAAAATCTATTCCGGTAAAGTACGTGATTTATATGAGATTGACGATAAACGTATGCTGATGGTAGCAACAGATCGCCTTTCGGCATTTGATGTGATTTTAGATGACCCGATTCCGCGGAAAGGTGAAATTTTAACGCAAATCTCTCACTTTTGGTTTCAAAAATTAGCGTATATTATGCCGAATCATTTTACCGGTGATTCCGTTTATGATGTGTTACCAAAAGCAGAAGCCGATTTAGTAAAAGACCGAGCAGTGGTGTGTAAGCGTTTGAACCCAGTGAAAATTGAGTCTATTGTGCGTGGTTATTTGACTGGTTCAGGCTTAAAAGATTATAGACAAACAGGCACGATTTGTGGGCTTGAATTGCCTCAAGGGTTGGTGGAAGCAAGTCGTTTGCCTGAGCCGATTTTTACCCCTTCAAGTAAAGCAGAAGTGGGTGATCACGATGAAAATATCAGCTATGCTCAATGTGAAAAGTTAATTGGTAAAACATTAGCAGCAGAAGTAAAAGAAAAAGCCATTGCGCTTTACACCGCAGCAGCGGAATATGCTTTAACTAAAGGCATTATTATTTGTGATACAAAATTTGAATTTGGTTTAGACGAAAATGGCACATTGACTTTAATGGACGAAGTTTTAACGCCGGATTCTAGCCGTTTTTGGTCGGTAGAAACCTATAAAGAAGGTATAAATCCACCTTCATTTGATAAACAATTTGTGCGGGATTGGTTGGAACAAAGCGGTTGGAATAAACAACCTCCAGCCCCTAAAGTGCCTACAGAAGTGATTGAAAAAACGGTGGCGAAATACCAAGAAGCCTTGGATTTATTAACTAAATAAGGAATAAAGAGCGGTCAAAATTCATTGAGTTTTGACCGCTCTTTTCCGTTGAAAGCTAAAAAAGTGCGGTTGAAAAATTTGTGCTTTTCTACCATAATAAACCGATTTTACTCATCATTTTGAATACAGGAAATACTTATGTCAAACACCATTCTACAACATTTACCTCAAGGACAAAAAGTCGGCATCGCATTTTCAGGTGGTTTGGACACCAGTGCGGCATTATTATGGATGCGTCAGAAAGGTGCAGTGCCTTATGCTTATACGGCAAATTTAGGTCAGCCTGATGAAGAGGATTACAACGCTATTCCACGTAAAGCGATGGAATACGGCGCAGAAAAAGCTCGTTTAATCGACTGTCGCACACAGTTGGCGCATGAAGGGATTGCAGCGATTCAATCGGGTGCATTCCATATTTCAACGGGCGGCATTACTTATTTCAATACGACACCATTAGGCCGTGCAGTCACCGGTACTATGTTGGTTTCCGCAATGAAAGAAGACGATGTGAATATTTGGGGGGACGGTTCTACATTCAAGGGGAATGACATTGAGCGGTTCTATCGCTATGGTTTATTAACTAACCCGAATTTAAAAATTTACAAACCTTGGCTGGACAATCAATTTATTGAAGAATTGGGTGGTCGCCACGAAATGTCCGAATTCTTAATTGCTAATGGTTTTAACTACAAAATGTCTGTAGAAAAAGCTTATTCCACCGACTCCAACATGTTAGGTGCAACCCATGAAGCCAAAGATTTAGAGTTTTTAAGTACCGGCATTAAAATTGTAAAACCGATTATGGGTGTGGCGTTCTGGGACGAAAATGTAGAAGTGAAAGCAGAAACAGTGACTGTGCGTTTTGAAGAAGGTGTGCCAGTGGCATTAAACGGTAAAACCTTTTCTGATGCAGTAGAATTATTCTTGGAAGCCAACCGCATTGGAGGTCGCCACGGTTTAGGCATGTCTGACCAAATTGAGAACCGTATTATTGAGGCAAAATCTCGTGGTATTTATGAAGCTCCGGGAATGGCATTATTACACATTGCTTACGAGCGTTTAGTTACCGGTATCCACAATGAAGACACTATCGAACAATATCGTATTAACGGCTTACGTTTAGGTCGCTTGTTATATCAAGGTCGTTGGTTCGATCCACAAGCCTTAATGTTGCGTGAAACGGCACAACGTTGGGTAGCTCGTGCGATTACAGGCGAAGTCACTTTAGAATTACGTCGCGGTAATGATTATTCTCTTTTAAATACAGATTCTCCGAATTTAACTTATGCGCCTGAACGTTTGAGCATGGAAAAAGTAGAAAATGCGTCATTTGATCCAATTGATCGTATCGGCCAATTAACCATGCGTAACTTAGATATTGTAGATACTCGCGATAAATTAGGTGTCTATTCTAAAGCCGGTTTGTTAAGTGCCGGTAAAGAATCAGTTTTACCTCAATTAGGCAACAAAGAGTAGCAATTTAGTTTTAAAATGCACCGCACTTTTGAAGAAATGTTTGAAAGTGCGGTGTTTTTGTTAAGAATTTAGATAGAGAATATTATGGACACGCCTTTTTCTTTTCCTTCATTTAAGCAAATGTATCCTGATGAAAAGCGTCCGTTAAAATTATTACGTGAGTATTTGCGTTATGCTTGGCGGAAATTTTATTGCTATCGAGAATATGCGGCATTAATTGATTGGTTAAACCAAGATAGATTTTGGGTGACACTTTTTACAGAGTTACCCATTAGACAAGAAACCGTTTCGTATAAATTTTGTGATAACCGGTTAAATAAATCTCAGCGTTTGCAAGCCGTTATCCGCCATTTTGAGGTAGCCCGTTTATTGTTCGGAGATTCATTTTGTCGGCGTTTGTTACTGGAAAAATCGGTGAAATTGGCGGATTTAACGGAAGAATTGTCAATATATTTAAATATTAATAATATTGATACAACGGAAGGGTTTTTCTCAATTAATATTCGAAATCAAACTAAATCAAGTTTATATGATGCATCTTTTACGTTTCTTTCCGAACAAGCGTTATTAATTGCGTCAATACAAGGGCCAAAAGGCGAATATGCGCAGGATGTTGTCAAAAATGCCACTAAACAGTTACACGGCGTTCGGCCGATGTATATGTTAGTGAATGTATTTAGATTATTATCAGCCGGACTAAATTGCGTTTTATTAGGCATTCCACATAAAGCACAGGCCAAATACCGCTGGAACGATAGTTCAAAATTATTGTTTAATTACGATGAGTTTTGGCAAGATAATGGTGGGAAATTAAACGCAAAAGGCTATTGGCAATTACCCTTAGAGATTGAACGTAAAACGTTGGAAGACATTGCCAGTAAAAAACGTTCCATGTATCGTAAGCGTTATGAAATGTTTGATAATATGCAACAGCAATTTTGTCTATTCAAGAAAGTATAGAATAATTTTGTTTTAATTCGTAATAACAATACCGCACTTGTTACTTAAGTTGAAAAGTGCGGTATTTTTTATGGTGTTTTGATTAATGATATGTGATTAAGCTAAACTTGCAACCATCACGGCTTTAATGGTGTGCATACGGTTTTCTGCTTGATCGAAAGCGATATTGGCTGGAGATTCAAATACTTCCTCAGTCACTTCAATACCGTTAGAGAGTTCAGGGTATTGTTTAGCGATTTCCTGACCGACTTTTGTTTCGCAATTATGGAATGCTGGCAGACAGTGCATAAATTTTACTTTTGGATTGCCGCTGCGTTTGAGCAAATCTGCAGTTACACGATATGGCATGAGCAAATTAATGCGTTCCGACCAGGTTTCAATGGGTTCGCCCATAGAAACCCAAACGTCAGTGTGAATAAAATCTACGTCTTTTACAGCAGTATCTATGTCTTCGGTGAGGGTCAGTTTTGCTCCGCTTTCTGTCGCAAATTGTTGGCACATTTGCACTAAACGCTCTTCCGGCAACAAATCTTTTGGTGCGCAAATTCGCACATCCATACCTAGTTTAGCCCCAATTAATAATAAGGAATTTCCCATATTATTGCGTGCATCACCGATATACACATAACTAATTCGGCTTAAAGGTTTGTCACAATTTTCTATCATAGTCAGCACATCAGCGAGCATTTGTGTCGGGTGAAATTCATCGGTTAAGCCATTGAATACCGGCACACCGGCATAATCTGCCAATTCTTGTACAACAGATTGTTTATAGCCACGATATTGGATCGCATCATACATTCTTCCTAATACACGAGCCGTGTCTTTCATGCTTTCTTTATGGCCGATTTGAGATGATGTTGGATCAATGTAGGTGACATTTGCTCCTTGATCATGAGCAGCCACTTCAAAGGCACATCGGGTGCGAGTAGAGGTTTTTTCAAAAATCAGGGCGATATTCTTCCCTTTTAAGCGAGGTTGTTCGATGCCGGCGTATTTCGCTTGTTTTAAATTTTTTGCTAAATCCAGTAAAAAACGGATTTCGGCTTCTGTATGATGAACCAAGCTGAGTAAATGTCTGTTTTTCAGATTAAATGCCATGATAGTTTCCCCTTTGTTGTGTTTTGCATTGCTTAAGAATAGCAAGATTTAGGTTGAATTTCGATATAAATCAGTGAAAAGTGCGGTTAATTTTTGCCTTATTTTAAGCTACAATAATAATTATTTTGTGCAGTTAAAAACAAAGGAAAGGCAATGCAGATTAATCAAATTTCACCGATGGGACAAATCGCCAATGTGGATTTGGTCAAACAGATGAATAGCGGTGTCGTGTATAAATTGATTGATACGAAGGGCCCTATTTCTCGCATTCAGATTTCAGAATTCAGTCAGCTTGCACCGGCTAGTGTGACGAAAATTACACGGAATTTATTGGCTCGAGGTTTGATTAAAGAAGTGGAGCAACAACAATCTACCGGTGGCCGTCGGGCAATATCTATTGTTGTGGAGCAAAAATCTTTTCGCACGTTGTTGGTGCATTTGGGGCGTAATGAATTAGTGTTTGCCTCAATGGATTTGTCTGCTAATTTGTTGAAAAAAGAGCAAATACCTTTCCCTGAAAGCCAAAATTTAGCGGAAATTGAGCAGTATATTGTAGAACATCTGGCTCGTTTTAAACAACATAGCGAGAAAAAAGGTGTGGAGTTGATTGCTATTGGCATCACGGTTTCCGGCTTTGTGAATGCAAAAAATAATCTTATCGAAAACTTACCGCACTTTAGTTTGCAAACGCCTTGGGATTTGGTTGGTGTGATTGCGAAACAATTTGATTTGCCAACCTTTATTGGGCAGGATATTCGTAGCCTTGCTTTAGCAGAACATTATTTTGGGGTGACCAAAGACAGTTATGATTCCTTGTTGTTACGTATTCATCGGGGAGTGGGAGCGGGTATTGTGATTAATCATGAGGTTTTCCAAGGGTATAAAAATAATGTCGGTGAAATCGGACATATTCAAGTGGATCCTCTAGGTAAACGTTGTTTATGTGGTAATGTAGGCTGTTTAGAAACGGTTGTCAGCAATGATGCCATTGAAAATAAAATGCAACAGATGCTGGAAGACGGTTATCACAGTAAATGGTTATCTTTGGAAAGCCATGATATTGAGGCGATTTGTAAAGCAAGCAATAAACAAGATGCGGTAGCAACGGAATTAATTGAGCATGTTGGTGTACAAATCGGGCGAGTGTTGGCGATGTCGGTGAATATGTTTAACCCTGAAAAAATTGTAATTTCAGGTGAAATTACTCAAGCTAAAAATACGTTGTTTTCGGCAATTCGACGAACCTTAGAAAGCCACGCCCTACCGTCTTTTGTAACAGATACAACTTTGGTGGCCTCAGGGCTGAAAAATGAAGATGTGATTGGGGCATTTGCCTTGATTAAGCGCGCTTTATTGGATGGTTCTTTGTTGCAATTATTAATTAAGGAGTAAAAGTGCGGTTAATTTTGGCTCGATTTGTTTAATCTCTAGGCGAATAGATGAAAATTTGCTGATTTGTGTAAAAAAAAGATTGACGAAAAAGGCGGTTATCCGCATAATACGCTCCGCAAAGCCGATAGTTGGTGACGCAATGGCTACATAGCTCAGTTGGTTAGAGCACAACACTCATAATGTTGGGGTCGCAAGTTCGAATCTCGCTGTAGCCACCATATTGCGGAAGTGGCGAAATTGGTAGACGCACCAGATTTAGGTTCTGGCGCCTGTGCGTGTGGGTTCAAGTCCCTCCTTCCGCACCATTTATCAGCATGCAAATCAAAAATAGTTGTTGGGGTATCGCCAAGCGGTAAGGCACCGGGTTTTGATCTCGGCATCCCTAGG
>JAUNED010000015.1 GCA_030525745.1 Lonepinella koalarum
ATCTACCCAAACAACCTATTTAACAACAGCATTTAAGGTGATACCAAGGGAACAGACTTACCGAGCAAACTTTCCGCAAAAGCCGCAAATCAGCGGTCCACAAACAGCAGTTGTCACCGGACCGGCAGGTGAAGAGATTTTTACGGATGAGCAAGGCAGGTTACAAATTCCGCCGGGGAATCTGCCGCAAAGTAAAACGCAAATGTACATCAAGTCGAAGACCTACAAAGGAGAAGGCTATAACAGCATTATATTTGATGATGCCCCTAACCAAGAGCTGTTTCAACAACATGCCCAGCGGGATATGGAAACGGAAGTGGAGCACGACCAACGAAACCATATCAAAAACGACCGTACTTTAAGGGTGAATGGCAGCCAAGCCACACAAATAGACAAGGGACGAACCACTCAAATCACCACAGGGAATGACATTAAAACGGTGCTGGCAGGCAACAACCTTGAAACTATCAGCCTCTTAAAAAGCACCACAGCGAAGGAAATCTTCCAATACGGCAAAGACCGCATTGAGTTGGAGGTGGGCGAGCAAACGAGTATCACGCTGGACAATCAGCAAATCCTCTTGCGGTTTGGGAAATCAACGATATTGATAAATGCAGAGGGGATATGGTTGGATGCTGTGCATATTGGGTTGCAGGAGAAAGAGATTGAGAAGGAAAACTTCTTAGGTCAAAATATAGAAGAAATATTTGAAGATAAAATTCAACTTGTTAATCAAAATAATGAACCACTAGTTAATATGACATATATCATCACATATAAAAATGGAAAAGAAGAAAAAGGCATTACTGATAATAAAGGATTTACACATATAGCTAAAACAGGGAATAACTCAGAAATATTATCTATTCGAGCTACTTACGATTATTAGAGGAATATATAATGGATGAATTAGTTTATTGTGAACCTAAAGAGGTAAAAACAACAAAATTGTCTGACATTACAGATAAGCAGGTGGTTATTTGTAAATGTACTGGGCAAGAAAAGGTAACATTTGTTGATGAAGATAAGGTTCCCTCATATTCGGGAGTACTGAAATCACCATTATCAATTATTTGGGTTTATCCACGCGAAGATGTAAAATTTATTACCTCACCCAGCGATATAAGAAAATGGGTCAAAGATGCATGTGAATATCATAAAATCCCGCATGTATTACTCGCGTTAATTTTACAAAATGAAAATTATCCTGAAGCATCATTAGATACTCAAATATTACAGTTTGGAGAAAGAAGCTTACAAACTTCCTTCAAAATTATTGATAGCTGGACTAATTTTACAAATTACTTAGAACCATTTTCTGATAATGATTTAGTTAAAGGCACTATAAAATTTGTTAGAGGCTCATCTGGAATTGCAAATGTTTCTGACAATGCTCTTAATGATGGAGTAAAGCATTGTATAGAAAAATATGCAAGACCTCCAATTCCTAGCTCTGTTGCAAGAACAATATTTGGAATAAATACAGATTCGCGAATATCAGGAATTGATTGGCGAAATGATCTTTATTATGCAGCTGCTTATTTAAAATTTTTGATTGACAAAAATTTTGGAGATTGTTTCTCTAGTGAATTATCCTATAACATGCTTTACACCATACTTAGAGCATATAACGGACCTGGAGATAGTTCTAAAACATATGCTGACGATGCCATGCAAATTCTAAACTTAGCTATTTCTCAAAAAGGGGTGTTATATTTTTATGAAAAGTAAATGTCTAATAATTTTAATCATGATAGGAGTATTCGGAATTTTTTCACATCCTATAGGAAACTTGTTACTACTAGCCGAGGGAAATGGTTATATACCAAATAAAAGCAGTATTTTTAGTTTTAGGGTGACTTATATGGAGGAAGGTAGTGGAGGATATTGGCGAACAGGTTCTGATAGGAAATATTTTTACTATTTTTCTCCGATAGAAAAATATACGTATTTTTATATAGAAAAAGATAATAAATGCCCTGACTTTAACGAATTCGATTTTGAAACATGGTGTTCTCCAATTAAAATTGTGCAAGATAAGTAATACACCACCAAGGTTATAGTTCGACACTGTGAGGTAATATTACTTATACGTTCAGGAGAAAATCCACGAGATATCCTGTTACCAACGGAGAAAAAATAATGAAAGTGATTAAATTATTTTGGATAAGCCTTTTATTTTTCTTTCTCAATGGGCTTGCTTTGGCTAACACAGAAAAAGTTGAAAACGCACAGACTAAATATATAAGAATTTACAAAATGACAGCGAAGCATCAATATCAATTTAGTCGTAAAGATGTGGATGTTGTGAAAAAATTAATTCATAGCTCATTAGCCATTATAGAAAGGAAATCAACAATTTATAGTGAGTTAGCCATACTTGGAGAGCCTTTTGAAGGAGGGGAGGATGTCCCTAAAAAATTATTTGAGCCCATTACAACAGGACAGATTTTTATTCCTTACACATTTGCAGAGCTAAGTGAGGGTGAAAAAATTAATGGAGTATATGGAAGCGGTATTGAAAAACGCTATAGTTCAAAATATTGGGATTATGCATATATAGATATATGGAATGACAGCTATGGACAAGCAACAGATTTTTTAGACAGTGATTTTGAAGAATTTAATTTAGAATTTAAAGAAAAAATTGATCCAAAAAGTTTATCTGAATATAAGAAAAATACATATGCAAGTGATACTTGTTATATGCTTTATCGATTTGATCGAGTAGTCAATAAGGCTACATACCGTTTTTATTTTTGTGTGAATCAAGATAATTATAATGAAAATGCAACATACCCCAATAAATGGGGGAGTTTGGTGATTGTAAGGTGGTAGCTATCACCGGTTTTCGTTCTTATTGTTGAGAAGCTTGTCTTTGAGTTAATTATTGAAAGATGGGATTGATATTTTATGCAAGAAGATAGTTAAGCAGTAAATGTGCGAGATAGGATATTAAAAACAGGAGTTAAGAATAGCACAGATAATTATGCTAGATCACCAACAGACAATCGAAGGCTGAGATATATTTTGTTTTGCAGATAATTGGCGGGTCTTAGCGAATCTTAAGTAGTATTGGATTAATGAGATTTTTATAATGAGAGTATCTTTGAGTAGTTTAATATTTTTTTGTATCTTTTTGTCAAGAAATCAAAAGCAATAATTTTTACAATGAATTTGAAGTTAATTTAGTTATATATGATAGAACTTGTTATTGCAATAGGGATTTTACTACGGAAGAGTTGAAGAATCTAATTTTAGCACTAAGACTTTCAGAAAGAATTTATGATGATAAGTTATGGATTCCAAGAAAACGAGGAGGTAATGGACCTAGTGATAAAACTTATGAAACCACTACAAAAGAGCTTAATAGGGTAATGAGCAAATACGAAATAAATACGTGCTTAAGAAAAATTCATTTCCTTTCTCAAGTGTATCACGAAACTGATAGATTTTATTCTAGCCAAGAATATGACAATGATAGTACAGAATTTTATGATCCCTATCGTGGTAGAGGTATTTTGCATTTGACTAAGTTAGATAAGTATGAAAATTTTAGTTTAGATATGAAAGACAAAGAAATTTTATCTAACCCTAACATTTTATCAACAAATATTTCATATATTTTTGAATCTGGGGCTTGGTTTTGGAAAAAAGGAAAGAATGTAGATGCTAGAGGTTCTACTTGGACCTATCCGAAAATAGCTGATGAAAAAACAAATAAATTAATAATGGAAGAAATACATACTGTTGCAAAGAATAAAGTATCCTATGGGGAAAGCAGAGAAAGAACGGCTATAGATATTAATGAGCTAGCTGATCATGATTCAATAAGTACTATTAATTGGTTAGTTAATGGTGGGAATTATGGATTCAATGAGAGAATAAAATATAGAAACAAATTAAAGGAATTAATGAATTATGATACTTGTAAAGAGCAGTAAATTTGTTTTTTTTTTGCTTTTTATTCTTTTCTGAAATTAGTTATGGAATAGATTTTAAGATAAAAAATGAAGAGGGTTATGATTTTTCCATCATAGATAATAAATCTGGAGAAATTTTGATTGATAAGATTAATTTTTTATCTGACGGAATGTATTTATTAAAAAAGGTAACTGTGATAAATAACAGAATTGTTATTACTACTGAATTTAATGGTTCAGGCCATCAGCAGCGAGAATATGTATATGAAAAAGAAAATGAAAAATTTTTATTGACTAAAGAACGGGTAAGGTATGTAGATATAGATAATCATTCAAGAATAAGAGTGTGTGAGTATTCTTTTCCTAAAATAATAGAGGATTGTTTTTATGAGGTAAGGGAAAAAAGCTATTTATATGAGTATCCTAATAAAAAAGTTCCTATATATTTGGATAAAGGGGATAAAATTAAATTACTTCAAGAGAAAGTTGATTCCAAAAATAAGAAATGGTATCTCGTTTCACATCGAAATAAAACCAATACTATAATGTGGGTGGAAAGTCAAACGATTGATTATGATTAAGGTTTTATTGTGTTGGATATATTACAGCTATTAGAGAAGTCACTTAACTGAGTGAATTTATCTACAATATGCTTTGCATAGTGGTCTATCTAGAGTACACTTACCGGATAGTTTTGATTTAGGAATCTGATGAGAGTTTTATGGAATATTTGGAACAACACCCTTGGAGAAAGGCTATTTTATCAAACATTGATTATCTTGTAAGCGAGGAAATCTCGGACAACAATAAGAAGTGGGAGTATTTGGATGGTGAAATGGTTAAGCTCGGGTCTTTAGAGCATAGCTTGTTGGATATAAAAAATGTACAGGATATAGCATTATCCTTATTATCCACAGATAGTAAAGATCTTCGGATTTTAGCACATTTATTAAGAACATTACAGCATTCGGGGACAACTTTAGATATACTTTTGGCATTGCAATTATTATATGATTATATTGATAATTATTGGAAACAAGCCTCACCTAAATCTCCTATTAAAAAATATCGACTTGGAGTACAAATTCTCAAACGGTTTGAAAGTAACTCTTCATCTTTTCAACAAAATTCATCTCGTATTGAGAAAGAAGCGGCTTATAGTCTTTTTGATAAACTATCCCAATCATTAGAAAATGATAAATTAAGTATTCACATTCAAGAGCTTCATATTCTTTATAAAGGGAATGATATAGAAAATAAAATAGTATCAACTAAGCCAAAAGAAACTTCTATAACTCAAGATAATAACGTTTTGATAGGAAGAGCTTCACTTCCAATTATTGAGGTTGATGCAAGTAATGACAGGGCTTGGAAAAATACGCTTTTCAAAGTTGTTGAATATTTGTTGGAAAAAGATATTAGTACTCCTGTAGCTTTTCAACTACGGCGTTATGCCATTTGGAGTAATATAATTTCACTTCCTATAGCTGAAAATAATGTAACAACACTATTGCCTCCAATACCAGATAGGGTAGCAGAATATGAGCTTGCTATAGAAAATCCAACAATATCAAGTTGGATGGAAATTGAGCATAGTTTAACAGTTTCGCCTTATTGGTTTGATGGGCATTACTTATCAGCTCAAATAGCTAAGAAACTGGGTTATACTAGTGTGGCATATACTATTAAATTAGCTTTAGGAGAATTTCTTGAAAGACTTCCTCAACTAAAAAATTTTAGATTTTATGATAATACGCCCTTTTTATCTCCAAGAACACTATCTTGGGTAGAAGGTGATAAAGATTCTATGAATATATCCAGTGAGCACTCTGAATTAGAAATATTACAAGATAAAGATTTTGAATCTTATCTAGAAACTTTAAATTCTCAATCTTCAAATGATATGAGAGATACTTTTTATGAACAACTAAAATTAGCAGAGTTATTAGAAAAAAAAGGTTTGCAAAATTTATCTAAGCAGACTTATTTATCAATATATAAAGCCATAGAAAATATTGGTGTTAAAGAATGGGAGAAATCCCTTTTTGTTTTATTAAAAAATAGATTAAATTTATCTAGTAATTAAGGTGTTAAAATGAAATTTCCAATTGGATTTAAAATGTTTAGGCCACTGATGTCGATAGTTAAATATTCAGGATCTTCACTATTATTTATTATTTTATGTGGTTTATTGATATTTATTTGGTGGAAAGGGGAATTTTTAGATATATCTGGATTTAAACCTTTAGAGAACTCGGTTTCCCGTTGGCTTCTAACTGCATTTTTACTAATTATAGCATTTATATTTATAGGCTGGAAAATGGTAAAACGTCTATATGTGTTAGAGAATAGACAAGCAGAAGATAAAAAATATCAGAACAATCCAATTAAAGAAGAAATAGATGCACAACGTCGATATCTTAAACACTGGACATTGGCATTTAAACGTTACCTTAATAATAAAGATTTTGAATATGCATTACCTTGGTACATACTAATTGGTGGAGAAAATAGTGGAAAAAAAAGTATTTTGAGAAATGGCGGAGGATTTTCTGAATTATATCCAAATGATCTAACTTTAGGTTCAAAAGTTAATTTCTCAATTTTTTCAAATGAGAATGCTGTAATCATAACACCATCAAATAATATGATTAATCAGTATGATAATATTGATGAAAAACCTGGATTATATTCAAAATTATGGAAGAATTTACTTTTATGGACTAAAGAACAACGAGAAAGACAGCCATTAAATGGGGTTTTGATTACCATAGATCTTGCTCGATTATTAACATCTAGCAAGCTTGAGAATGAAAAACATATTCATCTTTTAAATCAGCGATTACAAGAAATTTACGATATATCTCAAGGGGAATTACCTATCTATATTTTAATGACTAAATTAGATTCATTATATGGTTTTGAATCCATATATGCTAATTTATCAAAAATAGAAAGAGAATCTATTTTAGGAGTAACTTTTAAAAATAATGGGGAAGAATGGAGTAGTGAATTATCTGATTTTTGGAGTAAATTGATTTATAACCTAAATGATAAGTTACCAAGTTTATTATTCCAAGCTAATGAGCATAAAAGAGAAGAAATATTTAGTTACACTAGACAAATTTCAGGGGCTCTAGAGATCATTGACTCTTTTTTAACTCAATTGAGTTATAATAGTGGGAAAAAATTTCATTTTATTAAAGGGATTTATTTTACATCGGTAGCTCAAAGAGGGAAGATTAATAATATTTTTATTAGTTCTATTTCAGAAAAATATAAACTAGGAAAACAAAGCCATCCTGTTTGGGGAAGTGTGAATGTTGTTCCTTATTTTTGTCATAAACTCTTTAATGATATTTTATTTTCTTTTCCTAACTTAGCCAAAGAAAGTCGTTCTTGGCAGTTTAAATATTCTAAAAAAATGAAGGTGGTTTATTCGTTAGGATGTTTATTAACTGTTTCCATACTTGGAGGATGGCACTATTTTTATTATATAAATAATGAGGCTGGAATAAAAGTTTTGGAACAAGTGAAAGAGTTTAAAAACATCAAGCTGTCTAATGAGATAGATTACTTTGGAGATAAACAGTTACCTCTACTAAATCCTATCAGAGAGGCTACTTTAGCTTATGGAAATTACCATGATATATCTTACCTATTAAAAGATATGGGGTTATATCAAGGGAATAATATAGGTCCTTATGTTGATCAAACGTACTTGAAATTGCTACAAGTTCGCTTTCTACCAG
Source organism: Lonepinella koalarum (assembly GCA_030525745.1). GTDB lineage: Bacteria > Pseudomonadota > Gammaproteobacteria > Enterobacterales > Pasteurellaceae > JAUNED01. Next base: position 7,676 of record JAUNED010000015.1, read on the forward strand.
CAATCATGAATGGGTTAAAAAAAGAATTAAATAATGCCCCTGCTGAAAGTGAAGAAAAATTAGAAATTCTTAGAATTATGCGAATGCTTGATGATAAAAGTGGTCGTGATGATTCTTTTGTTAAAGAATTTATGAAAAGATATTGGAGTAATGAATTTAGTGGGCAAAAAACTCTACAGGATAATTTGATGTCTCACTTAGACTATACGTTGAAGCATACAGATTGGTTCTCAGAGAGAGTGAAAGGAGATGAGCAATTGATTAATGCTTATCGTCCTTATGATCAGCCTGTTAAGTTAGCACAAAAAGAACTTAGCAAACTATCTATTTATAGTCGTGTATATCAAAATCTTAAGGTAAAAGCAAATACAGTACTTCCTAGTCCTTTAGATTATCGAGATGAAATTGGTGCTGGATTTAATTCTGTATATACAACTAATAATGAAAAACTAGTTAAAATTCCAAGACTATTTACAGAACATGGTTTGAAAAATTATTTTCTTAAACAAAATGATTATTTAATCGATTTAATTGCTATGGATAGCTGGGCATTAAATCTTAAAGAAAATAGAGAATATAGTGAGGCCGATCGCCAGAAAATTAATGAAAGAATAATAGACCAGTATATAACAGATTATGTATCAGTGTGGCAATCTGCTTTAAATAGTTTAGATATTTATCCATTTGAGTCAATCGCTGATGCTATTAATGCTATTGAAAAAATAAATGGTAGTGAGCAGACACTAAAACGTGCCCTAGCTGTTTTAGCTGAAAATACTCAAGAACCAAATTTACCTAATGATCAGAAAGGAAAAGAACTAGATGCACTTTTAGATAATTTAGACTATAAGCTAATGTCTCAAATAAGTAATGAATTTTCTGAAGAAAAATCAATACTCAGAGAGAGTGATGATAAGAATAGTGTATTGCAAGATATTTACAAAAAATTATCTAATTTACATCGTTATCTTTTATCAATACAAAATGCTCCAAACTCAGGTAAAGCTGCACTACAAGCTGTAAAATTGAGAATGGAACAGAATGGTACTGATCCATTTTTTGAATTGCAGCAGATTGCCAAGGTACTACCGGAACCAATTTCTAGATGGTTAGAACAATTAGTAGATTATTCTTGGTTTTCAATTCAAAAATCTGCTATTGTTTATTTAGAAGTTGAATGGGATCAGAAGATAGTTAAGCCATATAAAACTTATTTTAAGGGGCGCTATCCTTTTGAACAAAATGCAACCAAAGAAGTGCCTCTTAGTGAATTTGTTCGCTTCTTTGCTCCAGGTGGTATTTTAGATGATTTTTATAAAAATAATTTGAAACCTTTCATTGAAAATGACTTATCATCATCTTCTATAGAATCATCAGAACTTATTAGAAGTGATATAATCATTCAATTGGAGATTGCAAATAAAATTAGAGATACTTTTTTTGACAATGGTAATATTATAGGAGTTCAATTCTCTATAGAACCAGTTAATATGTCATCAAATAAGAGACGCAGTGTATTAAATCTTGATGGGCAGTTAATTGATTATTCTCATGGAATTAAAAAAGAAACTAAAGTTGTATGGCCAAATTCAATGAGCTCAGATGTTGAAAGCAAGCTAACATTTGTAAATTCAACTGAAAACTCTCCTCGTAGTTTGATTTTTAAAGGTCCTTGGGCACAAATGAGATTATTGAACGCTGGAATAATAAGTAATGTAGAGAATGGTTCATTTGATATTCGATATGATTTTGATAATGGATATGTGAATTATCGTGTATATACGGATGAATCCGATAATCCTTTTTCAAGAGAGTTGTTTAAACGCTTCCAATTACCTGATACCCTATATTAGAGTAATAAATAGTTTATCAAAAATGGGAGAAATTATATTCTCCCATTTTTCTTTTATCAGAGTAAATTCACTGTCTCCCTCAACATTTCCACATCGTGCTCAATATATCCCAGTGTTACGCTGATATCCTTATGCCCTAACAATTTCTGAACCACATAAACATTTTCGGGCTTCTTCATTAATTGAGTTGCAACCGTATGTCGAAATCTATGTGGTGATGAAGTAAAACCGACCAAGTCAGAAATATGCCGAAATATATGTGTGAGCTGATTTTGGCTCATTGATTGCCCTTTTCTTCGAGTATATCGAGAAAATAAATTGATATTAAACAGTTGGCAATTATCCGTTTGTTTTCTTATTTTTAACTCAGTAATAAGTCTTTCTATATGAGGATAAAGTGAATCTGAAATCGGCACGATATGGTAATCGTGATTTTTATTGATTTCCGGCGAAATATAAATTGTCCTGTTGGAAAGATTTACATCACTAATTTTCAGTTTCACTAATTGTCCTCGCCGAATGCCTGTACATCTCAAAGTCATAATAATAGTTAGGATAAACCAGCTGGGTTTTAGAAAATCAGGTAATACAATATTATTATTTAGTATGTGATCTATTTTATGTAATTGTTCGATAGAATAAGTTTTCTTTCTTCTTTTTGATTCACGAATGAATAACTGATTAAATGGGTTACAATGTAGATTAAGTAATCCTTGTGATATACCAAAATTATATAACGCTTTCAAATGTCTTACATAGTTGTTCCAAGTGACGGCTTTGATTTTATCGCCGACAATTTGATTACGCCATTCAATGAGCATATCGGTGGTAATGTCATTTGCATTTAACTTTGGATAACGCTTTTTAATAATTCGGATTACGTTGTTGTAGCTCCGTTTGGTATCCGGAATCCTGATAGACATATTTGCCATTGCGAGTTTTGGTATAAACCTGTCTTCCATTATGTTGTTCAACTGAGCCGTCTTTAGAACCATAGAGTGTCTGGTTCATTTGTCCTGCCCAATTTCCGACCTTATCATTAGTTGCTGAAAGCTCAGCACAGCCCGAAATTAGTATTGTAGATACAAGAAATAAACTATATTTGATGTAACGCATAGAATTCTCCTTACAAGCGGGTTATCTGCGTTCATTTTTTGCAAAAGTGCGGTTAAAATCTACTTAAAACTCTTTTACTTACAAAGAGAAAAAATATTATAGCTTTCTGTCACACAGTAGACCATTTAGATCGGGTCTGCTTAGTTGTGAGATTGTTAATATCGCAGAGATAAGTTCTAGGCAATGTTCACAGCTATGGAAAATATGAGTTTGAGATGACATATGGGATATACGCACATTTTCCCAGTCATCTGGGTATACACATCCGTGAATTTCAGTCAAGTATTGCTTGATATGCTCTTCTGTGGATTGTTCAACCCAGAGCTCTAGCTCAGTTTGATACTGGTGTAATATTTTCCATCGAGTTGGAGGGAAATTCATATATTTATCCTCTATCAAAGTTATTTTTGCGATTATTTCATCAATGAAGAGAGTTAAGAAGTATTTTTATTACTCACTATATGGAGAGATATGTTATGTGGAAAAAAATTAGGATTGATTTTACTGACACAGTGAAATGTCAATTTTGCAGTAGAATGATTACATCAGGCAAAGCTATTGTTGTTCAAAATGAACTTGGCGATATCTCTTTTTCAGGACCGTCTTGTGCTCAAAATAAGAACGGTCAGAATGTAGTCAATCCTAAAGAGAAAATAGTTGATATCACAAAGGGATGTTTACTTCATGAGCCAACAACAAATGATAAAACGGATAAGCAAGTAGACGTTGAGCAAGATAATTTCACATCCATACACGATGACGAAGTACATAATTATTTGGACAATAATGCTGTTAATGCATACCTGACCTTAAGATTTGAAAAACTATCGCATTTAACCTCGATTATAAAATCTCAAAAGTTAAATGAAATCTATCATAACTATGAACTTACAGGGCAAATATCTCAAAAAGATGAAAGTTACATAAGAGTGATTATGTATGGTGAGACATATCCTTTGTATACATACCAAAACTTACAAGCTGTTTATGCTGCTGAATATTGGCTTCAATCATTTATTCAGCATAATCCAGAGAATGACTTAAATTTTATACAAGACACATTAAATCAGCTCAGAAGAAAGCTAACATTAACTGAAAAACAGATTATGGGCATAAATAATTGGTTTAAGAATTCTGATGGAAAAATGGTGAAATTAAAGACAAATGCTTTTGTAAGAGGGAAATAGTTAACATAATTGTGGTGGCCACTTATTTTGTTACGTAGGCCCGACGTAAGACTGGTTTTTTTAATACTTAGAATGGAATATCATCATCAAAGTTATCCATTGGTAAATCTTGTGGATGTGTTGCTTTTGGAGATTGGCTCATAGCTTGATAGTTAGATTGTTGTCCATCTACGCTATTTGTAGCATTACGGCTATCCAGCATCTGTAGCACATCACCTTGAATTTCAGTAGTATAACGATCTTGCCCGTTTTGGTCTTGCCACTTACGAGTACGTAAACGACCTTCTACATATACTTTTGAGCCTTTACGCAGATATTGACCACATACCTCAGCCTGACGGCGATAGAATACAATTCTATGCCATTCTGTAAGCTCCCGTCGTTCACCGGTATTTTTATCATTCCAAGACTCTGACGTTGCTACACTGATATTTGCAACAGCTTCACCATTAGGCATTGTCCGCATTTCAGGATCATTGCCTAGATTGCCTACAATAATGACTTTATTGATGCCAGCCATAGTATTTACTCCTTCAACAAATTAAGTTGGCACTATTAGACTTGATTCGTCCTAAGAAAAAAGCATTTAATTAGAATTCCATTGATGTGAATTTTAGTATGTGAGCCGCTTATTTAGCCACATCGACTCTATGTGGTATATTGAGTCTCTATTTTTTATCTACCACAACAAAACATAGGAGACTCAACATGTCAGAAAAACGCAATATTACCTTTGGTGATGCTGTTATTGCTGCTTCAAATCTTTTATCGCTAAATTTAGGAGAGATGAATCCAAACAACTTGATAGAAGAATGGAATAACTCATCATATACTCAGGAAGATTTTATTGCCATTAAGTTAAATGCTTTAGCGAGATCTATTTATGAAACTTGTAATAGATAATGCTCACTGCTTTTCCTTATCTTCAAAGTCTGTCCACGGTTTTGAATCAATCCATCTATCGGAATAAAATTCATTCATTTTATTTATGATATCTTTGGTCAATTTACGCTCTTGCGAAAAATAAGAGCGTTTTTCAGTTTGCACTTCAATCTCATGTTGAATAATTACTTTACCGTCGATTTCAGCACTAAATTTCATTTTTACGAGCGACATCACTTAATCCTCAGTAGTAAAGGCATTTTCTTCGTGAAGGTAAGGGGCTTGTCCCCTTACCTTTAAAAGGCCTTTTAATGCAGGCTTTACAAACTGTACTTTTTCAGGAACTACAAACTGGATTTTTCAGGCTTTGCAAACCTGAAAACGACCTAATTAACGGGCTGTTTGTTTTACTACGCCAGCCCACCGTAGTATATCGACGTTTCCATATAACCAATATAGGAGTTGTTATATATAAGTTTACTACGAATTTAAGCCTGATTTTGCAACGGCATTATCTACCTCTTGCAACTTTTCAGCACAATCTGACAGCTGACGCAAAATATGATTAAACACCGAAATTTGCATATTGATCAAAATTCTGTCTTTTTCCACTGCGACAACTTTTTGTCTCACATCTACCGGTATTGATTCATCATCTACAATCGGCAGCCATACTGTGCCACCAGTTTTGGTATTATGCATACTACGCCAGCGTAAAAATGTTCCGCCTGATGATGAGGCCTTATCCTTAATCATATAAACAGCCAAAGGTGAAAGCTCCTGCCGCACAGACTGCACCATATTATCCTGTGCAGCCATAAAATGAGCCCGAGCTTGAGTGAACTGTTCTTGCAAAAGTTCATAGTCTGAGACAGTGTCAAAATAGCTAAATAGCTGTTTCAGAGAAGCATTCAGCCCGGAATCTTTGACTAATTGCCGATAAATTTCATCAGAGATGAGGTTCATATCACTCCTTATTCTTGAGATTCATTTGCTTGTGTCGTGATATGGGTTTCTACGGGTTGTTCTTCTTCAACAGTAGCGTTTTGTTTGATGAAAGGAGCAAATTCAGCACGATGCTCACCAGTAAGCACGGCATCTGACAGAGTATAGCCCATTCGTTTTACCGCAGCTTGATAGCGAGCATTCTTTTCTTGATAATCCCGACGAGTGATTCCTGAACTCTTATAACGCTCAACGATCCCAAAACATTTCCGGATTAACCTTGCACCGGCTTCAATCCAATCTTGAGCTTCTGCACGATTGATAATCGCAATATGAGCTGCCGTCATTACTGAGCGACAAAGACTATCAAAATCACCAAGTAAGTAGAGTAGTTGATACCCTAGCTGTGAATTAACATAAATCGGGTAAGAAATCGGGGAAATATTGGCACAGCGTTCAATAGAAATTCCCTCCGGCAACATTTTGGCGTAGAGCGTGACAATGTCGTTGGTGAGCTTTTGGATTTCCTTCCGATAATTGATCACACTTTCTTCAAATTGAATCAGATAATCATCAGCATAAGGATCATCTTCTGATGCAGCCCGTTGAATTTGGGTTAGCATTGCAAAGCAATTTGGCACACTGATAATGGAGGATTGAGTTACTTTGCCTTCCTCATTACGAATCATTGGTCGCCCCACCCATAATTTATGGGCATATTGGGTATGTAACGTAAAAGTGATCTCACTACGAAGTGGACCAAGTTGAGGATCTAATTGAGTGGTCATATATGCTCCTTGTTTATTTGATTGTTTTTTAATCACTGCAAGCAATGTTTACAGTGCTTATTTTTTAGCCTTTGGAAAGGGGGGGCCATTGTCTATTTTTCAACCTTTGTAGACACTGTCTACACTGTCTATTTTTTTGCTCACTGTAAAGCCCCTTTACAGTGCCTATTTTTTGCTCACCACAAACACTATTTACGGTGATTGTTTTTTAATCTTATCGTGAAAGTAACTCAGCCCTAAATTGCTGCATACGACTTGCCATCTGTTCTCTGGATACTTGGCTTAATACCGGCTTTTTCTCAACAACTGGCTCTGTCAGAATTTGTGTAGGCTGAGTAGAATTATTAGTATTCTGATTTTGTGAAGGAAGATTTTTCCCTAATTCAAAATAGTAGGGTTTAAATTCCCCCTGCTTCGCCCGCTGGATAAGCGTATAGAGATAACCTTTCGGTTTTTTCACATCCTGCTTTTGAATAATGCGTTGTTGTGCTTCCAGCAAAATAGCTTGGCATAACCCCAGATCTAATCCTTTCATTGCCTGTGCAGTGAGTTTTTGTTCAAGTGAGGTTAGTGGGATTTCTTGTGGCCAAGTAATTTCGCTAGGTTCCCCAGTACAGTACTTATTAATGTATAAAGTACTGTACTGTACATCTGACTTCCTTAATGGAAGTAAGTCTAAAATCAATGACTTATCTTCATTTTTAGCCCTAACTTCCTTATTGGAAGTCTGGTTTTTTGAGGATTTTTTCCTGACTTCCTCATCAAAATCCCTAACTTCCATAGTGGAAGTCAGGATATTTTGTTGAATTTTGCTTAATTCTTGTTCTGTTTGCGATGGCTGTTTATCTTTCACCAGCTGCTGTTGTTGGTATGTTTGATAACGACTTTGCAAACAGTCTAAATGAGAGACATAATGCCATTTGGTTTTGTCTGTCATTAGACTTTCAACAATATGATTTGCCACACCATTAATAAGGCTATCTTTATGTTTGGTGCATTTATCTAAAAAAGAGAGATAGTCGCTATTTAATTGAATTGCATCTAAAATTGGCACAGGTTCATCATGTAGGATATAAACATTGCCTTGTACATAACCTCGCTCATCACGCACTGTTTCACATAAAGTAAGCCAGCGAGTAAGACGGAGTAAATAGAGTGTTTGAGTCACGACTTTTTCCGATAATTTAGCCTCCGCATAAGGTCTATCGGATAGCATTTTGCTGAGTGTCTCATAAGAGGGAAATAATCCTCCTTGAAAGGCTTGAACATTGCACTTAATGAGCTGCCAAGCAAACTTTGCTCTTGGGGTAAGACAGGGATCTTGTAATAATCGGGTAGGGACTGTTTCGTGTTGATTGCCAAAAAATAGCAATCCGTGCTCTGTTGGGCTATTTGTTCCACTGAACATTGTTTCTCTCCATTCGGATTAAAGAGTTTTTCACTTGCTATTCTCTCACCTATGGCTATAATGCACGGGACTTCAGCAAAGTCCTTGTAATCCGTAGTCAATATTCATAGGAATAGGATAGACATAGGATAGAGATACAAGACTCCAATATCGAATGCCCCAAAGCTCCAACTTCGGGGCATTTGTTTTTTACTTATGTTTTGAATACCATTCGGAAACCAGCTTCCAAACAACGGTTAGATTCATATTGCCTTCTTCAGCAATCAGGCAAAGAAGCTCTAATCCTTCTTGTGAATCTAGGCTTTCCATTCGTTGTTTATATCGTTGCCAAATCTCCCAAATATAAGTGGATTCCTCATCACTTGCTGCGGCTTTCCGTCCCATCTTCTCTTCAATGCCGAGTAATTGACGGCGTGCAGAAACTTCTGATGTCGATAAACCAAAATACTGGTGCAGCATCTCAATAGAGGCTCCCAGTAATAAAGCCCGGTCTATAATTTGTCGCTGTTGAGTATTAGCTTGTGCAATCGCCAGTAATTTCCAGAAAGTCTCATGGTTAATCTCTACTTTTGCAAAAGACACTACGGAGTTGCTAATATCCATAATTTCATCAATACTGAGATTATTGATCGCTTTTAGTTGCTCCTCAGAAAATCCCATTTTTAAACAAGGATGGATATTTCCTTCTTTAATATTGAGCAGGGCGTTACCAATCAATGCTTCATTTACGGTAATTGGCTTAATCATTTTCTCCTCCTTGTTGATGAATATGGCGACTGCGAATGAGACGGAAAAGTTTGACTAAGGTAATATCATCAAGCTCAAACAGGAAGTTGGAATCTAGGACACAGCTATTTTCATCCTTATGTTCAGCTGTCTGTAACATTGAAAGGAATGAATAGAGTGTTAGAGCAGACGGTGAAAGTTCATTATTTGCTGGTTTCATTGTATAAGTGTAATCCACAGGCTGTTTCACAACATGTTCAAAGATGCTCAATGCCTACACTTTCGGCAATATCTAAGGCAAGTGAATACGCCTCGGAGCGATATTGACGTGCAGGATGAATCAACCAAATATCTTCAACCGGCTGGCGACCTTCACAAGCAAAAGTCAGCCCATTGCCCTCTGCTCGTTGCTCTCGCTGTTCTTGAATGCTCATTCCCGGTGTTAGTCCGAAGTTATGAGCAATTTGGGATAGATAATCCTCAGTTTGATTATTTTGGTTATCCAATAATGGAGAATCCAATTGAGATAAATCAGTAATGGCGTTATTCTGCTCATCGCCACTTTCGTTATCATCTATTACATCATCAATAACATTTTTAGCTGGTTCTGTGGCAACAGATTTATTTTCATTTTTGATAACTGGTTCAAATTTTGCTGTTTGTTGTTCCTGTCTGGTATTGATTTGATCGACCGTTTTTTCAAAAAAATTATCAATTTCTTGCTGTTTAGCCGCTATTTTTTTGAATTTTTGTTCATCTAAGTCAATATCCAGATAAAGTGTTTCAAAACTCACTTTTCCATCTAAAGCTTCAACCATTGCCGTAATCAATTCACTTTGGAATTCTTTTGCTTGAAATGGTGTAGCCTCATTAAATTTGGATAAATTTTCTGACCAGAGCGATTCAAAAGTAACATCAGTATCAAACTGATGGGCTGCCCATACCTCTTCAGCATTATTACGAATAGCTAATAGTTTATCGATCTGTGTATGACCAAGACCACTAAAAAGAACTTCTGGTATATGTGGATATAAGTAATTAACACAACGTTCCATTTTAAGAATGAGAGCATGAGAGATAATATATCCATCATTTTCTAACTCAGAAGATAACTCTCTCGAAGAAAGAGACTTACCTAATTTTTTCTCGTAATATTCTTTCGCCTGTAAAATACCAAGAGCTTTTTCAATAAATGACAAATCCGCACGGGTATCATTTTCAATCAAATGCCCGATAAGTAAATTGAGTTCGGCTTCGACACTGTCGGCAGTATCACCTTGCCAAGGTTTATATTGACAACTGATGGACCAAAATTTTGGATCTTTGGTCTCAGTAAACAGCTCTTTAAGTGCCTGAATACGGGTATTACCACCGTCAGCGATAATGTAAAAATCTTCTCCCGGACGACGGGTGATATTCGGCTTATGATCTAATCCTCGACGACGAATAGACTCTTTGATCATCTCGAAGTTAGGGTTACGGGTTTTCCGAGGGTTATGCTCATACGGACGTAATTTATCTAGCGTCACCGTAATATATTCAACATCGCTACTATAATGTGTTGGCGTTGCTGTTTGATAGGATGGAGCCGTATTCGAAATAGGTGAAACATTTAATCCCTTTGCTATCGCTGCCAGTCTTTTTTCATCTTTTGTCATAATCTATCCTAATGCGTTGTATTTGTTCTGTTTTCAAATAGAGCAAATTCACTTCTAAAATTGGTCATTACAGAAGTAAGTGGTCCATTTCTCTGCTTGCCGATAATGATTTCTGCGCTACCTTTAAAGGGGGAATCCGCATCATAAATTTCATCTCGATAGATGAAAAAATGACATCGGCATCTTGCTCAAGAGAACCGGATTCTCGTAAATCAGAGTTGATCGGACGTTTGTTAGCACGTTGTTCCAAAGAACGGTTAAGTTGAGAAAGGGCATACACCGGGCACTCCATCTCTTTTGCCAGTAATTTGAGCGAACGAGAGATGTTAGCAATCTCTAAATTGCGATTTTCATAACGTTGCGAGGTTTGCATTAGTTGAATGTAATCAATGAAAATTGCGGTCGGTTTTCCATATTTACGAGCATTTTGTCGAACTTTGGTGCGTAATTTTTGAGGAGTAAGGCTGCCTTCATCATCAATGACTAAACGATTTTTCCAATGTCCAAGAATATGTCCCATTGCCATCGTTAGTTTTCCCCAATCTTCATCGTCCAAGCGATCTGCTTGGCGAATATCTTGTAAACTTACTCTGGCATGCATTGCTAAAAAACGTTGTAAAATTTGATCTGCCGGCATTTCCATACTGTGATAGAACACAGGAGCAGACTCAAATTTTTCAAGGGTGTGGTATGCAATAGTTTGAGAAAATGCCGTTTTCCCCATCGAAGGACGGGCACCAATCACAATTAAATCACCCGGTTGCCCACCGGTAGTGGCTTCATTGATACCTTGAATACCTGTCGGTGTTCCAGTCACAGGATCACCATTTTTAGCCGAAAGCTCCATACGAGAGAGCATACTGGCAAAAATATCACTTAAATCTGCTGCAGATTTGGTATTGTCTGAAAGACTGAATTCAGTCATTTTTTTCTCAATTTCATCAATAACTGATTCAAGTTTTTCCGGTGTTTTTGCTGTCTGAGTCTGATCGACAATAAACTGGCCCAGCTTTAAAAGTTGTCGGTGTTTACTATGTAGCAGAACGACATCAGCATAAGCTCCAACATTGGCTGCTGAGGGCGTATTTTTCGAAATCTCAGCGAGATAAGCAAAACCGCCTATCTCTTTTAGAAGATTTTTTTGCTTTAAGTATTCATCCAGTGTAAGGATATCTGCAGGTTTCCCCACCTCAATTAAATCAGTAATCCCTTTGAATAAAACTTGATGAACACCAAAATAAAAGTCAGTCGAATTAATCTTGCCAATGACATCGTCAAAAAGGGCGTTATCTAATAACAGTCCCCCGATAACAGCGGCTTCAGCTTCTGCTGAATAGAGATGGGTAGTCGGTTTATTTGGGGTAGACATAAATCCCTCCAACTACTCAGAAAAATGTGATTGTGCAAACTGTGGCATCAGTAATGCACAAAGCTGACGAATGGTTTCATATTCAGCTTGGCTCTGGCGATAGACCGGTTTTGAAAAAGTTGCTGCTTCACGGTATGCCACACGATCAGGCACAGAAAATTCCAGTAATGTTTTGTTCTCATCAAATTCATTTTGGAATAACGTGTGCAGATAGTCAGAGACTAATTTGACATCCTTGGTATGATCAACACAGTTAATCATCGCTTTCAGAGGTGGGAGAGTAAAGCCAAATGCAGTAAAGGTTTCGAGGTCTTGATACATTCCAATCGTACCACGAATAAACTCCTTAGCAGATAAAATATGGGGAAGAATAGGACAAAATAGAACATCCGCAGCCAATACTGACATATCGACAGTAATATCTCTGGTACCACGAGTGTCAATAATGATGACATCGTAACCTTCAATTTTCTGGAGCAGTAAACTAAAACGTAATGCACCGTCAGGCGAGTCTCTCAGCATTGGACTGATTTTATTTGACGGGTCATTAGACTGGATCAAGTCAAGATTTGGGATAGTCGTTCTAGAAATAATATGGGTAGGATCTACATCTTTAAAATGCAGAAATTCGTAAGTTCCACCGGGAGCTTGATATTCCAACTCATAATAAGAGCTTAATGTGGGTTGGGTATCGGTATCAATAAGAAGGGTTCTTAGACCGTGCTCTGCACAGAATGCACCAATATTAGCGGCATTCGTACTCTTGGCAGAGCCACCTTTGGTCGAAGCAATAGTAATGGTAAAAGGTTTGTTTGTACCGTTTTGTAATGGTTTCATAATTTACTCTCTTAACAAAGTTGAAGTTAAGGAGTATTGGCATTAAACGGTATATTTGAAGAGAATTATTTGAATATAATGTAAGCAGTTGAAATGGTGCCTGAGGTCGGACTCGAACCGACACGGTTATTCACCAACGGATTTTGAATCCGTCATGTCTACCAATTTCATCACTCAGGCTAAGAGTGTTTTTTATTCAATCGCCTGTATTTCCTATTAGTTTACGCAAAAGATTTTGAATCCGCTGCGTCTACCAATTTCGCCACCCAGGCAAGGTGATGTGGTATATTATACGATTATCTGATGGGGTTGCAATAAGAATTTGTGCTTTTGGATTTATTTGCTTTAATTTTCAACAAAGCAGCCTGAAAATTAACCGCACTTTATTTTGTATATTAAAAAGTGCGGTGAAAAAACGGTCTGTTTTAATCTCGTTTTTGGCTTAACAGCCACCAAGTAATGATGATAAATAATAGGCTTGGTATTATTGCCCCTACAATCGGAGGAACGCTATAAACTAAACTTAATGGGCCAAAGATTTCATTGACCACATAAAATAAGAACCCAAAACAAATGCCTGTGACGATTCTTGCACCGGCCGTCACGCCACGCAAGGGCCCAAAAATAAAAGATAAGGCAAGTAACATCATCACGCCTACAGAAATCGGTTGGAAAACTTTTCTCCAGTATGTCAACTCGAATTTGCGTGCATCTTGTCCCGTTTGTTTAAGGAAAGAGATGTAATCAAATAAGCCTGAAATTGATAAGGAAGTCGGACGAACAGACACGATACCTAATTTATCGGGAGTTAAATTAGTTTGCCAAGGTTGGCTGAGCTTACTAATAATTTCGACTTTTTCGGGTTGAATAATCGAGGTATTGGCATTTTGCAATGACCATTCACCATTTTCGTAAGTCGCTTGGTTCGCATGTGTCATTTGTTGCAATTGACGATGTTCATTAAATTGATAAATATAAACATCTTGTAATTGAGCTTCATCAGTAACTCGCTTTATATAAACAAAATGGTTGCCGTCTTTTGCCCAAACACTATTTTTAACATTTGCAATTGTGCCACCTGAAATTGCTTTTGCCCTCATATCACGGGCATATTGCTCGGTTTGAGGAATCCCCCATTCACCTACAATCATAGTTAAGATGACTAAAGGTAATGCAGTTTTCATCACGGCAAAACCAATTTTTAGCCGTGAAAAACCGGCTGATTGCATGACAACCAGTTCACTGCGACTGGCTAGATTACCTAAGGCGATTAATGCTCCTAATAAGGCTGCCATAGGGAAAAACGTTTCAATATCTTTAGGTATGGTTAATAGTGTGTAATAAACCGCTTGCAAGCTATCGTAGGAGCCTCGCCCGATACTACGAAATTGTTCAACAAATTTGATAATTGCAGACAGTCCGATCAGCAGAAACAAGGTTGCGAAAATCGCCCCTAGAATACTTTTTCCAATGTAACGATCTAATGTATTCATGTTATTCCTTATGCGGCTTTCTTGCTTAATTTATAACGTAAACCCGATACGAATGCTGTATTCCAACTATTAAGCAAAATAGCTAATGATATAAATATCACATTGACGATATTCATAAATAATGTTGCGTCCAATTTACCGGCACCGCTGGCAGACTTTAATGAGCTTTGAGCTAAAAAGTAGATTAAATAGAGTAAAAGTGCGGGTAACATTTTTGCAAATCTGCCTTGGCGGGGATTTACTTTACTTAAGGGGACGGCAATCAATGCCATTAACGGAACTGCAAGCACAAGGGCAATTCGCCATTGTAATTCGGCTTTTGCTGTTGGCTTATCAGAGTGAATAAGTTGGGAAATTGTCTGTGATCGAGCTTCATTTTGATCGACATCTGTCGGTTTATATCCTAAATAGGCTTGATATTCGTCAAAATGCGTCACTTTAACATCCGGCAACAAGGCAGTACCTTCGAAACGCTGACTGTTCTGTAAACTCAAAAGTTGATCGCCATTGGGTAAAGCGGTTAATTGACCTTTTTCTGCCACTAAAACTGCCGGCTTTACTTCACCTCGAGGTTTCATTTGAAACATATAAAGGTGGTGGATTTGATTATCTGCTATTTTATTGATAAATAAAACAAACTCGCCATTTGTAGAAGACATAAATTGCCCTTCAGATAAGGCTTCAACTCGAGGATTTGCCTTAGCCTCTTCAACAAGGTCAGCTTGCTTTTGCACCGCCCATGGTGAAACCCAAAAAGCGTTATATGCGGCTAATGCGGCAGTAAATAAAGACAATCCAAGGGCAACTTTAACCAGTAATCCGGCCCCCACGCCACAAGACTCCATTACGGTAATTTCACTTTCTGCATAAAGCCGCCCGAAAGTGAGCAAAATAGCAATGAATAAACACAGAGGTAGCATTAATTGTGCCATTGTCGGCATACCTAACCCCAATAACGGGAAAATGACATCTGTCGGCACATTACCATTCACTGCGGAACCTAATACCCGCACTAATTGTTGGCTAAAAAAAATCAACAACAAAATGAACAAAATAGCGACTTGGCTTTTAAACACTTCTTTTGTTAAATATCGGCTTAATATCATCTTTTTCTTGCAAAATTGTAAAAATTCGTTAATTCTAGACCGCACTTTTCATGAAAAGTCTCCTAGGAACCGTTGATAATTCAAATAATCAGGTGATATGACCAATTTATTTGAATTATCAATAGCCCTAGAATGAAAGCGTTTATCATAGCGTATTTTCCAACATTTAACCATTAAAACAATAGGAAGCATAATGAAATTCTCAGCTCATCTTAATTCTCTTTTCTCTGCAGATGCGGTGTTAGTAGCAATTTTTGAGGAAGGAAATTTGTCAGCAACAGCACAACAATTTAATTTGCAAGGCGATATTGACATCCTCATAAAGTGCGGTGAAATTTCGGGGAAAATCGGTGAAATGGCGTTAATTCGTCGTCAAAATCAACGTATTTTTTTAGTCGGAGCAGGAAGACAAAGTGAGATAAGTGAACGTCAATTTAAACAAATTACGGAAAGAGCAATTAAAGCAGTCAAAGAGACTGCCGCTAAAACCTTGGTTAATGCTCTCACTGAAGTACAGATTAAAGATAGAAATTTATATTGGAATATTCGTTTTGGCTTGGAAACTATTGAAAATAGTCACTATGTGTTCGATCAATTTAAAACTCAAAAAGCCGAAATCCAACATAAATTAACCGATGTCATTTTTCATACAACAGAACCGCAAGCAACTCTTGCTATTCAACATGCTACGGCGATTGCCTTAGGCGTAAAAGCTGCAAAAGATGTGGCAAATTGTCCTCCAAATGTGTGTACCCCAACCTATTTATCTGAACTTGCTAAAACCTTAGAAAAACGTACCGCACTTTTAACGACGCATATTCTGGGGGAGAAGGAAATGGCGGAGCTTGGTATGAATGCGTATTTAGCCGTTTCCGGCGGTTCAGCCAATGAAGCCAAATTGTCTATCATGGCATATAAAAATCATCCTAATCCACAAGCGAAGCCAATTGTATTAGTAGGGAAAGGGCTGACTTTTGATGCCGGTGGAATTTCTATTAAACCGGCAGCAGAAATGGATGAAATGAAATATGACATGTGTGGCGCTGCAACTATATTAGGCGTTATGAGTGCAATTGTTGAATTACAATTACCACTCAATGTTATTGGTGTGATGGCCGGTTGTGAAAATTTACTTGATGGAAAGTCTTATCGTCCGGGGGATATTTTAACCACCATGAAAGGCTTAACCGTAGAAGTGCTAAATACTGATGCAGAAGGGCGCTTAGTATTATGCGATACACTAACTTATGTAGAGCGTTTTAATCCTGAATTAGTGATTGACGTAGCAACATTAACAGGGGCTTGTGTCGTGGCCTTAGGGCAACATAACAGTGGTTTGGTGGCCACAGATGATAAACTTGCCGAACAATTGTTACTGGCTGCTGAGCAAAGCCAAGATAAAGCTTGGCGTTTACCTTTAAGTGAAGAATATCACGAGCAGCTCAAATCGCCTTTTGCTGATTTGGCCAATATCGGTGGGCGTTGGGGGGGAGCGATTACCGCTGGTGCATTCTTATCTCAATTTACCGATAAATATCCTTGGGCTCATTTAGATATTGCGGGTACAGCATGGTTACAAGGTGCAAATAAAGGTGCAACAGGGCGACCGGTGGGGCTATTAACCCAATTTTTAATTAATCAATCTCAATAATCTGCATTCTCTCTGTAAAAGAAAAATGGTTGATAAAATTATCAACCATTTTTTATCTTAATCCTATATTAGAGTGCTTGATTAACAAAAGCCGCTAATTGATTTTTTGGCACAGCACCTACTTGGGTTGCAATAACTTTGCCTTCTTTTATCAACAATAAAGTAGGAATACTACGAACGCCAAATTGCGCAGGTGTTGCTTGGTTATCGTCAATATTCATTTTAGCAATTTTCACTTTATCGCCGTATTCTACAGCCAATTCTTCCAACATTGGCCCAACCATACGACAAGGACCGCACCATGGAGCCCAAAAGTCTAATAATACAGGAACATCGGAACGTAACACATCAGATTCAAATGATGTATCGGTAACTTGTAATACTTCTGCCATTTTTCTTTCCTTAATCAGCAATAATAAAAACAACGTTTTACAACGTCGGGATAAATTTCGGCGCAATCATAGCACAATATTAAGATGATTTCGCCAATTAATTTAAAAGTTATTTCAGTTGAGCAAAAGCCTGTGACAAATCTGCTTTAATATCATCAGCATCTTCTAAACCAACAGAAAAACGTAACAAACGGTTACATACACCGCGAGCGATACGCTCAGCTTCAGGAATATCCATATGAGTTTGGGTAGCAGGATAAGTAATAAAACTCTCAGGCCCACCTAAACTTTCCGCAAAGGTAATCAATTTAATTGATTTTAAAAACGGATTAACCCAATTTTCATCTTGTAAACGGAACGACACCATACCACCTTTGCCTGAGTAGAGTACATCTTTCACCTGTGGTTGTGCGTTTAAAAATGCCACAATTTCAGTTGCATTTTCTTGATGGCGTTTCATACGCAACGACAAGGTTTTCATTCCGCGAATTGTCAGCCACGAATCAAACGGGGAAAGTACTGCACCGCCACCATTTTGGATATAAAACAAGCGGTCACATAATTCTTTCCCCTTTGCGACAATCATTCCGGCAAGCACGTCATTATGACCTGCAATATATTTTGTTGCACTATAAAGAGTAATATCTGCCCCAAAATCCATTGGTCGGAATAAAACAGGTGTTAAGAATGTATTATCCACGATCAATAATAAATTATGCTTTTTGGCAACTAAAGAAATTGCTGCAACGTCGCATTCTTCCATTAATGGATTTGATGGTGTTTCTACAAAAATTGCTTTCGTATTTGGTGTAATTGCGGCCTCAATATCTTTAATAGATGCGGTATTCACATAGACAGGTTTCACACCATGAATGTTTTTATAACAAAAATCCAACCAGCGGTAAGAACCACCATACACGTCACTAGACACAATCCATTCATCAGGGGCTTTGAATAACGTCATCAGCACTTGGATTGCCGCCATACCGGAAGCAAAAGCAAAAGCCGCATCACCACCGTCTAACTTAGCCATGGTTTCCTCTAATACTGTACGGGTTGGGTTTTTAGTTCGGGTATAATCGTACCCCGTACTTTCACCAATGCCATGATGCCCATAGGCTGTAGAAAGAATAATCGGGCTAGATACCGCTCCTGTTCTTGGATCTGTGCGGTTACCGGCCTGAGCTAATAAAGTATCAATCGCATATTGTTGCGTCATAAGTCCTCACAAATAAAACTTGCGGAAAATCAACCGCACTTTTAACTAAAACGAACCTCATTTTGTCACAAAGTGTGGTGAGTTTAAAGCACATTTTATGAATTTACTTTTCCTTAGTCTCTAGGAACGCTAGGACGGTTGATAAGGTTAATCTATTTGAATTATCAATAGGACAAGAACTAAATAGCATAAAAAATCACAGATTTGCAGTTTTTTTCAGCACTTATTGCTATTTTTACATTTTATGCTTATTTTTCTATTGACAGCACAATAGAAATCCGTAAAATGCAACCTCGTCGAAGGCAATCGCCCGAAACAAAGCGGGAATAGCTCAGTTGGTAGAGCACGACCTTGCCAAGGTCGGGGTCGCGAGTTCGAGCCTCGTTTCCCGCTCCAATCTCAAATAAAAATTGCGTTGTGCCCGAGTGGCGGAATCGGTAGACGCAAGGGATTTAAAATCCCTCGCCTTTCGGGGCGTGCCAGTTCAAGTCTGGCCTCGGGCACCATTTTAGATTAAACACCTTTAGGTGTTTTTTTATATCTAAATTCACACCTAACGGCGTGTTAGCAAAGCGGTTATGCACTGGATTGCAAATCCATGTAGCTCGGTTCGACTCCGGGACACGCCTCCATATACTTAATCCAAGATAATCGAAACTAATACAAAAAATTATTAGACTTCTACTAATTTTAATGCTTTTGCGTAAAATAGCGTCCAACCCAATCCAAAATAATCCGAATCTATCTAATTTTTTAGTGGGTGTTTTTGTGGGTGGGTTTTAGAAGCTTTAGAATGCCAAAAGTAATTAAGCCTTTGACGGTCACAGAAGTTAAGAATGCCAAACTTGAGGAGAACCCATTACAAGATGGCTACGGATTATCATTGACTATAACAGAAAATTCAACGTGTTGGCGTTTTCACTATTCACAGTAGATTACCAACAAACGAAATCATATCAGTCTTGGGGCTTATCCTGAAATATCGTTGCAAGAGGCTATTCATTAACTTAATCTGGAATTCTTAAAATGAAAAAACTCGTAACAAAAAATATACCCAAAAAACTCGATAAGTAGGCAATGTAAATACCAGATCTAGGTAGCCTAAAGGCAATTTTTTTGCCTAAGTTTTGGGTCAAATACTGTTTGGCACATATTGAAATGAGCCACCTAAAGCTTGTGCGTATCGAATAAGTGTGTCGGCTTTAGGTACAACCAAACCTCTTTCAAGGCGACTGATATTTTGCATTTTAATACCGGTACGTTGGGCGATTTCTTGTTGTGAAAGGTTTTGAGCAATGCGATCCGCTTTCAGTTGTTTAATCATTGCTTGTTGTGCTTTATGCACGCTCAAGCGGTCGGCAAATGTAGGATCTTGTTCTAACAGGTCTTGTTTAAAATCGTCTAGTGTCACAAATTCTAATTTTTCGTTTTCCATTTTTTTATTCCTGTGTTTGTTGATTAAGTTGAAGTTTGAGTTGTTTCATTCTTTGCTTGGCTAAATCCAAATCCTGTTTTGGTGTTTTTTGTGTCTTCTTTTGTATGGCATGGATCACATAAATTTGTTTGCCAATGTGGAAAAAGAAAAAGCTACGGGCAATACCATTTTGGGCGGTGGTACGTAATTCTTTCAGGCTATCACCTAAGTCACGCACTTTTGGCTCTTGTAATTCATTGCCATAAACGGCGAGATCATCTAAATCAAAGTAGATTTTTTCTTGCAACGACAATGGCATTTTTGAAATGGCTTTTTGAGTTTGAGAAAGAATATGTACTCTAAAAGCAGGTTGAATTTCGTCTGTCATCACATGGCTATGATTAATCATTTGTGATTATTTTAATCTATTTAAAATGTAGAGTAAATCAAAATTATCATAAATGAAACTACTAACTATCCACCTAATTGTAATTACAATTTACTTGGCTTTGGGGTATTTGTTATTACAATAAACTTAAATTATTAATCTGGTTAAGTTATGAAAATCACTTATGATCCAAATAAAAATCAGAGAAATATTGAAGAACGTAGTTTATCATTCGAGCTTGTTGGCAATTTTGATTGGGATACTGCTTATATTTGGCAGGATTTACGTTTTGACTATGGTGAAATTTGTCTAAATGCTTTAGGCTTCATTGATGAGCGTTTATATTATTTAACCTTTAAGCCCCTTAATGATGGTATTTGAGTAATCAGTTTACGCAAAGCAAATAAAAGAGAGATTAAGCACTATGAAAGCAATGAATAAAGCAGAATACTACGATGAAATCGCAGAAAATACCCCTCTAACGGATGAGGAGCTTGCCCAATTCCGTCCTCTGCGTGAAGCAATGCCACCTGATTTTGTCAAAATGCTGTTAGACCACCAAACTGAAATGGAAAATAAAGGCTTAATGCCTCGTAAGCTGACTAGAGGCAAACAAAAAGCCCCTACCAAACAAGTCATTACGACTCGGTTATCTGCCGAAGTGGTGGAAGCTTTTAAAGCCACCGGTAAAGGTTGGCAGAGTCGAATAAATGAAGCTTTGTTAAAATATGTTCAGACATCAATGTAATAACAGCCCCATTTTGGGGCTTTCTTTTTACCTAACTTCCATAAAATCAACCGCACTTTGATTGAGGGGTAATCTTTTTTGTTAAAAAACAATCAAAAAATACAGTTCTTCAACATTATATATCATAAAGTGCGGTTAGTTTTTCATTCGTTTTGAATAAAAAAGCCGCTCAAAAGAGCGGCTCCTGTTATATCTGTTTAATCATTAAATGATTAGAATAGGATGCGAGTACCAAGAGCGACTTTTCTACCCTCATCGATAGTTACGCCGTTTTGTTTGGTTTTACCTTTACCACCTTCAACATAAACTGCAACGAATTTGTTGAATTGGTGATCAACACCTAACTTCCAACCAAAGTTTTTTGCTTTTTCTTCACCTTGGTTTTTAGCAGTACCGAATAATAAGCTACCGTAGATGTTATTTTGTTTGGTCACAGCTACTTTTGTACCTACTTCAAAGCGGTTAATTTTTTCAAATTTTGGAGATGTTAGAGGATTACTATAGCTTTGGAATTGACCTGCGTCTTTATGACCTTTGGTAGATTTAGCATAAGCCCAGTCTACACCCCAACTTACGATACCGTAAGTAACATCAAAACCTACGCCGGCATATTTAGTTTTGTATTCATTGGCTTCAGTTGTACCTTTGGTTAATTCGCCGTAACCCGAACCAAAGCGTACTGCTACATCACCAATTTTACCATCATAGAATGCACCTAATTGGAAACCTTGACCAGCATCAGCGGTTTTTGCACCAAGTGTATTTTCTTTATTTGCTGTACCAAAGTAGTAGTCAGCAGCTAAACGAACACCAGCAAATTTAGCAGACATAAAGTGTGCTGCTTTGCCGTGAGCATCTAAGAATACGTTACCGCCAAGCTCATAACTGTAGTTTGCTTTAGGAATATGGTCACCTAATACTAATTGTTTACCGAAAGTTAAAGAACCGATGTCTTTATGTTGGAAACCGGCAAAAATACGTTTAGCATGAGTATTACCACCCAAAGATTTATCTGTTGAGGAAGGAGCATAATCAGTAAAACGGAATTCTACTGCACCTACTGCTTCAAAACCGCCACCGATTTCTTGGAAAGCACGAACACGCACACGAGAAGCTTTGTCGATTAAATCGGTACGCTCACCTTTGCTGTTTGAAATTTGTAAATGAACACGACCATCTAAGTCGATTTTAGTGCCGTCTTTTTGATAAATCACAGTTGCGTTTGCGCCGCTTGCTGCTACTGCTGCCACTGCTAATGCAAGAAGTGTTTTTTTCATAGTTTGTTTTCCTTATGGTTAAGTTTAAACAAGTCGGTTGCCCGACGGATAGAGTGTAGTTATTAGTGAGAAAAATTAATAACTGCGTTTTTCTTGTGCTGAAATGTACACAAGTTTTAATTTTCCGTCAAATGCCCATTGTTTTTTTGTGCTTTTTAATTTTTATTAAAAATCAATTGGTTACGATTTTTTGTTTGTATTTCATTCAATGCAAAAATGAGGTCTAGATCACATTTTTGATATTTTTTTTGGAGTATAGTATTCAAAATAAAAATGTAACTATTTGATTTATTTTAATATTTATACTTCAAAAAACAGTGACAAATAAAAGTTCAATAAAAAAAGTGAAATTTTCAAACTTTTGTTCGGATTTGTGATCTTGATCACATTTTTGGCGATTGGGGAAAGGAAAATCTCGGCTGAATTTGGACGTTATGTAGCAAATAGATGCTATTTTGCTTGCCGTTTTATGTCTTCCGTTAATGCATTTCTCTTTCTCTCTTGGGGTTATGCCGTTTCTTTATTTAACATAAAATATTTTGTTTGTTCTCCTTGAAATCCATAAAACCGCTATTACTTATGTGATACGAACAACAGATGTGCTGTTGTATAAGAGGAAAGTAGAAATGAATATTGAAAAATTGACGACAAAATTCCAACAAGCTTTGGCGGACGCACAATCTTTCGCTTTAGGCAAAGATAATCAATTTATCGAACCCGTGCATTTATTGACCGCACTTTTAAACCAACAGGAAGGCAGTGTTTTACCTATTTTGACTGCTTCCGGTGTGAATGTTGCTGTACTACGCAATACGCTAAATGAGATGGTGGCGAAATTACCACAGGTTTCAGGCAATGGCGGTGATGTGCAATTGTCTCGCCAATTGATTAACTTATTGAATTTATGCGATAAAATTGCACAACAAAAACAAGATAAATTTATTTCATCGGAGATTTTTCTATTAGCTGTTTTGGAAGAAAAAGGTGTGTTGTATGAAATATTACAAAAGTGCGGTGCAAAAAAAGCACAAATTGAACAAGCTATTGAGCAACTTCGTGGAGGGCAACAAGTGAATGAACAACATGCGGAAGAAAACCGTCAAGCATTGGAAAAATATACCATTGATTTAACCGCTCGTGCAGAAAGCGGCAAATTAGATCCGGTCATTGGGCGTGATGAAGAAATCCGCCGGGCTATTCAAGTGTTACAACGCCGTACTAAAAATAATCCGGTGCTTATCGGCGAACCGGGTGTAGGGAAAACGGCTATTGTGGAAGGCTTGGCTCAGCGGATTATTAATGGCGAAGTGCCGGAAGGATTGAAAGGCAAGCGAGTGCTTTCTCTTGATATGGGGGCATTGATTGCCGGTGCAAAATATCGTGGTGAATTTGAAGAACGCTTAAAAGCGGTATTGAAAGAACTCGCTCAAGAAGAGGGCAAGGTGATTCTGTTTATTGATGAAATTCACACGATGGTGGGCGCAGGTAAGACCGATGGTGCGATGGACGCAGGGAATTTGCTTAAGCCGAGTTTAGCTCGTGGGGAATTACATTGTGTGGGCGCGACAACGTTGGATGAATATCGCCAATATATTGAAAAAGATGCCGCTTTGGAACGCCGTTTCCAAAAAGTGTTGGTTGATGAACCGACGGTGGAAGATACTATTGCTATTTTGCGTGGTTTGAAAGAACGTTATGAGTTGCATCATCATGTGCAAATTACTGATCCTGCGATTGTGGCAGCGGCAACGCTGTCTCATCGTTATATTTCTGACCGTCAATTGCCGGATAAAGCCATTGATTTAATTGATGAGGCCGCTTCTAGTATTCGTATGGAAATTGATTCCAAACCGGAACCTTTAGATCGTTTGGAACGTCGTATTATCCAACTTAAATTGGAACAACAAGCACTGAAAAAAGAAGAAGATGAGGCGAGTCGTAAACGTTTAGCCATGTTAGAACAAGAATTGGCTGAAAGAGAACGGGAATACGCCGAATTAGAAGAGGTGTGGAAAAGTGAAAAAGCGACCTTGTCAGGGACGCAACACATTAAAACAGCATTGGAAAATGCCAAAACACAAATGGAACAAGCCCGTCGTGCCGGTGATTTGAATAAGATGTCGGAATTGCAATATGGTGTGATTCCAACCTTGGAAAAACAATTAGCCGAGGCGGAAAAATCCGAAGGCAAGGAAATGACCTTATTGCGCCATCGTGTTACTGATGAGGAAATCGCCGAAGTGTTATCTCGTGCGACCGGTATTCCGGTGTCTCGTATGATGGAGGGTGAAAAGGAAAAATTATTGCGAATGGAAAACGAACTGCATAAACGTGTTATTGGGCAAGCCGAAGCCGTGGAAGCTGTATCCAATGCTATTCGCCGTAGCCGAGCAGGATTATCGGATCCAAACCGTCCGATTGGTTCGTTCTTATTTTTGGGGCCGACAGGCGTGGGGAAAACCGAATTATGCAAAACCTTAGCCAACTTTATGTTTGATGATGAAGAGGCGATGGTTCGTATCGATATGTCGGAATTTATGGAAAAACATGCAGTTTCTCGTTTGGTCGGTGCACCTCCGGGCTATGTAGGCTATGAGGAAGGGGGGTATTTGACCGAAGCAGTTCGCCGTCGTCCTTATTCCGTGATTTTGCTTGATGAAGTGGAAAAAGCTCATCAAGATGTATTCAATATCTTGTTACAAGTGCTTGATGATGGGCGTTTGACAGACGGACAAGGTAGAACCGTAGATTTTCGCAATACCGTAGTGATTATGACATCTAATCTTGGTTCAGATTTAATTCAACACAATCAAGATTTGGACTACAGTGAAATGAAACAGCTTGTCATGTCGGTTGTCGGGCAGCATTTCCGTCCGGAATTTATCAACCGAATTGATGAAACTGTGGTTTTTCACCCACTGGCGAAAGCGAATATTAAAGCCATTGCCCAAATTCAATTGGCACGTTTAACCAAACGTATGGCCAGTCGAGGTTATGAGTTGCACTTTAGTGAAAATACGTTAGATTTTATCAGCGAGGTTGGGTATGATCCGGTTTATGGTGCCAGACCATTGAAACGGGCAATTCAACAGGAAATTGAAAATCCGTTGGCTCAACAGATTTTAGCCGGTAAATTACTGCCAAGTAGCAAAATTACGGTGGATTATGTTGAGGGAAAAGTGATCGCTCAACAATAATTTAATAATAAAAGGGTAAAATAAATGACCGCACTTTTTAAAAGTGCGGTCATTTTTTAGCTCGTTTTAGGCTTCAATTCCTTCAAACAATAAGGTGCTTAAATAACGCTCTGCAGCGGAAGGAAGAATAACAACGATTAATTTGTCTGCAAATTCAGGTAATTTAGCAAGGCGGTCTGCTGCTGCCACGGCTGCGCCGGAAGAAATGCCGGCCAAGATCCCTTCTTCTGCCATTAAACGGCGTGCGGTATTGATGGCAGTTTCACTATCGACAGTTTCAACCCTATCGACTAAGGATAAGTCTAAGTTTTTCGGAATAAAGCCTGCTCCGATACCTTGGATTTTGTGTGGTGCAGGTTTTACTTCCTGACCTGCTAAAGTTTGGGTAATTACAGGACTTTCAGTCGGCTCAACTGCCACAGAAACAATGGCTTTGCCTTGATCTTGTTTAATGTAACGGGAAACGCCGGTAATCGTACCGCCTGTACCTACGCCTGCAACCAATACGTCAATTTTGCCCTCAGTGGCATGCCAAATTTCAGGCCCTGTTGTTTGTTGATGAATTGCCGGGTTAGCCGGATTTT
Organism: Lonepinella koalarum; assembly: GCA_030525745.1. Taxonomy (GTDB): domain Bacteria; phylum Pseudomonadota; class Gammaproteobacteria; order Enterobacterales; family Pasteurellaceae; genus JAUNED01. The sequence goes on from JAUNED010000015.1 coordinate 33,914, forward strand.
CAAATTGTTTCAACGTCACATAACGGTTTGGATCGCTCGCCGCAATCTCTTCCGCTTTTGCAATTGCCCCTTTCATTCCTTTTGCACCTTCGGTCAACACTAAATTTACCCCTAAGGCGCGCAACAAACGCTTACGTTCTGCACTCATGGTTTCCGGCATGGTTAAGGTAATTTTATAGCCTCGAGCCGCAGCCACATAAGCTAATGCAATACCGGTATTGCCACTGGTTGCATCAACGATTTCTTTGCCTTTGGTTAAAATACCGTCTTTTTCCGCTTGCCATACCATATTTGCACCAATACGGCATTTTACGCTGAAACTCGGGTTACGGCCTTCCACTTTTACCACGATATTTCCGTTGTGACCGAAATGGTTTAAACGAATTAAGGGAGTATTACCGATAGATTGGGAATTGTCTGCAAAAATTGTCATGATGAGGTTCTCCTATGGAAAGATATTGTGAATTGTGGGTATTTTTATCATAACCTTGAGCAATTAAAAAATATTAAATTCTTCTATTTTATAACTGAAAGCTATTAGGGCCTGTTGATAATTCAAATAAACCGGCGACGTCGGCAGATTTTTGCCACAACAAGGCAAAAAATACGCCGTTTAGTCATTCTAAACAAGTATTTTTTAACGCAGTAGCGGCAAAAATCCGCCACGTCCCGAAGGGTTATACTGAAAAATCGCACATTCTGCGTCAGAAAATTTGTGAAGGGAATGACCATTCACTGCATTTTCTTCCTTGCCTGTGCGATTTTTAAGTGATAACGCCGATTTATTTGAATTATCAACAGACCCTAGGGCTGTCAATCCTTCAAATAAATTGGTGTTATCAATAGCCTCTAACACTCCTTAAGAAATCTGATTTTCTATAGAGGAAAGTGCGGTAGGTTTTCCTTGAGTTTTAGGGGGATGTTGCAATTCTTGACGATAAGCTGCTACCCACATAGCTGTTGCACCGCAAACTGCTACGGGGATTACTACAAAATTGACTAGAGGAATAAAGGTACAGAGTGTGACTAAACTGCCAAAGGTTAAATTTTGCCAGCGTAGTTGTTGCAATTTAAATCTCATTGTTTGAAAAGAAATTTTATGATTATCAAAAGGATAGTCGCAATATTGAATCGCCATCATCCACGCACTGAAAATAAAGGTTAAAATCGGGATAATGCTTTGCCCCACAATCGGCATAAAACCAAACAGAAATAAGCCGATATAACGAGGTAAACTGTACAGCAATTTCTGCCATTCACGCCCGAGCATTCGTGGAATGTCTTTAATAAAATCAATCGTATTCATTTCATTAAGGGTTTCACCTGTGAGCATTTTTTCTACTTTTTCTGCTAACAAACCGTTAAATGGGGCAGCAATAAAACCGGACAAAGTAATGAAAGAAAAATAAAACGCAAATAAAATCATTACAATAGCAATGATGAATAAAATACCGCTTAGCCAATCCAGCCAAGCCGGTATAAAATCCATTACATAGTCAATCATTACACCGACTTGATTGGTAAAGAGAATAAAAATACCGAGCATTAATATAATATTAAGCAAGATCGGCATAATGACAAAACGGCGCAAGCCTTTTTGGCGGATCAGATTCCAGCCCATAATAAAAAATTCAACACCGGCTTTGATTTCCTGTTGTACTGACATGTCATTTCCTTTTGAGGTTAAATTGTTATTCAGCATACAAAGTGCGGTGAAAAAAAGCAAATTTCTAAGCAATCCAAACGTAAAATATGGTAAGCTAAGCCCAAAATGTTTAAGCCGATAAAGGTGGAATAAAAATGGATTTAAACACAATTTTGATTATTTTAGGCATACTTGTTTTAGTTGCGTTAATTGCGCATGGTGTATGGTCTCGTCGTCGTGAAAGATCACAGTATTTTGATCATGCAGCTCATTTTTCCCGTGAATCTGTTTCACCCTTTTCGCGCCCACCACACCAACCGTCTCAAATAGCACCTTCGGTTTCGGCGGTGGAAACTCAAGCTGAAATGCCGGTGGATCCGATTAAACAGGCAACACAAACAGAAGTACAAAACAACCAATCTGTTGAGCATATTCGGGTGGTGTTGCCAAACCAATCACAACCTCATTTTAACGAGAGTAAGCAACGGTTCCCCAATGAAAGTGACACCGCTTCAAGCATTCCATTGCCGAATTATGATGAACCTATTGCCGAAGCACCAAAACAATCCCCGATTTCGCAGGCTCCTTTAATTGAACCTGTTAGTACACAAACGCCGTCGGAAACTTATTCCTACGGAGAAAAACAAGTTGAAGTTTCATCTTATATAACACTTTATGTAGTGGCTGCCGAAAACCGTCAATTCCAGCTACTCAAATTATCGCAAGCACTGGAAGAACTCGGGTTTATTTTTGGTAAAAACAAATTGTTCCATTATCACTTGCATTTGAGTATCGACAGCCCTGTACTTTTTAGTGTCGCCAATATTAACCAGCCGGGTTCCTTTGATTTGCAACAGGCTAAAGACAATACCACCATTGGTGTCACCTTGTTTATGCCATTGCCGTCCGTAGGTAATACTGTCGCAAATTTAAAAATGATGATACGTGCTGCCCGTACGTTAGCAGAAGAACTTGACGGTTTTATTTTGACCGATGAACAAGAAATCTTCACTGAGCAGGCGGAACTGGATTATCTTTCACGCATTAATTAATTCAAAATCAACAAAAAAGCAACCGCACTTTTTAAAGTGCGGTTTATTTATGGGTAGTTTTAAATGACAGATATTTTAAATCAAATCAATCAATTACGAGAAACTTTACGTTATCATGAATATCAATATCATATTCTTGATATGCCCCAAATCCCCGATAGTGAATACGACCGCTTGTTCCACCAATTAAAAGCATTGGAACAACAATATCCCGAATATGCCAGTGCAAATTCTCCTACCCAGCGAGTAGGGGCTAAGCCGTTGGACGGGTTTGCTCAAGTGACACACGAAATCCCTATGCTTTCTTTAGATAATGCCTTTTCCGATGAGGAATTTGAAGCTTTTGTAAAGCGTATGCAAGACAGAGTTTCTTTGTCCGAGGAAAATTTGGCATTTTGTTGTGAGCCTAAATTGGATGGGCTCGCCGTGAGTATTTTATATGAAAAGGGTATGTTAATTCGTGCAGCAACTCGTGGTGACGGCACTACAGGTGAGGATATTACCGCTAATATCCGTACCGTTCGCAATATCCCGTTACAACTCATGACAGATAATCCACCGGCACGTTTAGAAGTTCGGGGAGAAGTTTTTATGCCGCAAGCCGGTTTTGAAAAATTAAATGAAAATGCATTGCGTAAAGGCGAAAAAACCTTTGCAAATCCACGTAATGCGGCAGCCGGATCCTTGCGTCAATTAGATCCTAAAATTACCGCACAACGTCCTCTAATGCTAAATGCCTATGCGATTGGCATTGCTGAAGGGGTGGATTTGCCAAGCACTCAATATGAGCGGCTGCAATGGCTAAAATCCATTGGTTTACCGGTGAATAACGAAATTCAATTATGTCAAGGTGTTCAAAACGTGCTGAATTTCTACCGCACTATTCAGCAAAAACGCCCACACTTAGGCTATGACATTGACGGCACAGTGCTAAAACTCAATGATATTGCCCTGCAACAAACATTGGGGTTTATCTCTAAAGCACCACGCTGGGCAATTGCCTACAAATTTCCGGCACAAGAAGAAATGACTGTACTAAAAGATGTGGAATTTCAAGTAGGGCGTACCGGAGCTATTACACCCGTGGCAAAATTGGAACCGGTATTTGTAGGTGGCGTGACTGTGAGCAATGCTACCTTACATAACGGCGATGAAATTGCCCGTTTAAATATTGCTATAGGCGATACCGTCATCATTCGCCGTGCAGGTGATGTTATTCCTCAAATCGTGGGCGTTGTCGTGGAACGTCGTCCAGAACATGCACAACCGATTATATTCCCGACAGAATGCCCTGTTTGTGGTTCTGCGGTAAAACGGGTAGATGGTGAAGCCGTTGCCCGTTGTACCGGCGGGCTGTTTTGTGATGCTCAGAGAAAAGAAGCCTTGAAACATTTTGTTTCACGCAAAGCGATGGATATTGACGGTGTGGGTGCAAAATTGATCGAACAATTAGTAGATAAAGAGCTGATTCATACTCCGGTTGATTTGTTTAAATTGGATTTAACCACATTAATGCGATTAGAACGAATGGGGCAAAAATCGGCTCAAAATGCGTTGGACAGTTTGGAAAAAGCAAAAAAAACCACATTAGCCCGTTTTATTTTTGCTTTGGGTATTCGAGAAGTGGGTGAGGCAACTGCACTGAATCTTGCGAATGCTTTTAAAAATCTAACCGCACTTCAATTGGCTGATTTGGAACAATTAAAAGCCGTGCCCGATGTTGGCGAAGTGGTTGCTAATCATATTTATCTCTTTTGGCGGGAACCTCATAATTTAGCCGTGGTAAATGATTTAACCGCACAAGGCGTGCATTGGGACGATATTAAAACAGTTGAAATCACAGAAAATCCGTTGCTCGGAAAAACCGTTGTTCTTACAGGCACGCTGAGCCACATGGGACGAGACGAAGCTAAAACCAGATTACAATCTTTTGGTTGCAAAGTGAGTGGCAGTGTTTCTGCTAAAACCCATTTATTAATCGCCGGAGAAGCGGCCGGTTCTAAACTTACTAAAGCACAGGAACTGGGTATTCAGATTTGGTCTGAGCAGGATTTTATGGATTTTTTGGCTCAGCAATAATGTATTAGGTTATTTAAATGGAAAGCATTTACAATTGTAAAAAAGACAATTAAAATATGTAAGGCTTTATAGGAACTTTTCTTTATTAAGTCAATATTTCAATTATTAACAGACCTTAAGGTACATTTTTATGAAAAAATTAGTTTTAGCAACTTTAATTGCTATGTCTACCCTTTCAGCGCAAGCATCAGAATATCCGGCAGAATGTAAGCAACTTATCGATCTTACTTTTGAAGCTGCCGAAGTCATGCCTGAAATGAAAGCACAATTAGGTATGGATAAAGATACCATGATGAAAGTATCTGTTGATGCTTGGAATCAAATGAGTGAAGCAGACCGTCAATCTTCTTTAGCAGGTTGTAAAGCTGCAGTTCCTCAAATGAAACAAACTATTGAAGCAGCAAAAGCACAGAAAAAATAATCTTTTTTCAAAAAGATAAAAAGTGCGGTGAATTTCAAAATCATTTTAAAATTCACCGCACTTTTGTTTTCCCAACTGAAAAATTACAGTTTTTCCACTAACTCTACCGCAGCACCAATATAGGTCGCAGGTGTGAGCTGTTGCAAACGGGCTTTTTCTTCTACAGGAATGTCTAATTTTTCGATAAATTCACGCATTGCACGTTCATCAACACGTTTGCCACGAGTTAATTCTTTCAATTTTTCATAAGGTTTTTCAATGCCGTAGCGACGCATAACGGTTTGAATCGGCTCTGCTAAGACTTCCCAGTTTTGGTTTAATTCATCGAGTAAATGCTGTTCATTCACTTCTAGTTTGCTGATACCTTTTCGGGTTGCAGAATACGCTATTAAACAATAACCCAAGCCCACGCCTAAATTACGTAATACGGTGGAGTCCGTCAAATCGCGTTGCCAACGGGAAATCGGTAGTTTTTGTCCTAAATGAGCCATCACTGCATTTGCTACGCCTAAATTACCTTCGGAGTTTTCAAAATCAATCGGATTGACTTTGTGCGGCATTGTACTTGAGCCGATTTCACCAGCAATAGTCCGTTGCTTGAAATGATTTAAAGCAATGTAACCCCATAAATCACGGTCAAAATCAATAATAATGGTATTAAAACGCATGACGCAATCGAAGAATTCGGCAATGTAATCATGTGGTTCAATTTGGGTTGTGTACGGGTTCCAAGTTATCCCTAACGAAGTGACAAATTCCTCACTAAATTGATGCCAATTAATTTCAGGATAGGCGGATAAATGGGCATTATAATTACCTACTGCACCGTTGATTTTGCCTAAAATCTCAATTTGTTGCAGTTGTTTAAATTGGCGACGTAAACGATAGACAACGTTTGCCATTTCTTTACCCACCGTAGTTGGCGAAGCCGGCTGGCCATGGGTACGGGATAACAAAGGAATGGTTTTATATTCATCTGCAAGGCGAGTGATTTCATCAATCAATTTTTGCCATTCCGGTAGAATAACTTCTTCACGAGCCGTTTTCAGCATTAAGGCATGAGACAGGTTATTAATATCTTCGGAAGTGCAGGCAAAGTGAATAAATTCAGAGACTTCAGCCAATTCCGGTAAAGCTTCACTTTTTTCTTTTAAGAAATATTCTACTGCTTTCACGTCGTGATTAGTGGTGCGTTCAATTTCTTTAATGCGTTCTGCATCAGTAATACTAAAATTCTCGACAATCTGATCAAGGTAATCGTTTGCTTTTTGAGATAAAGAAGAAACTTCTTGAATTTGAGCGGTTGTCGCCAATTTTTGTAACCAGCGAACTTCTACTGTTACGCGGAATTTTAATAAACCAAATTCACTGAAAATATGGCGAAGTGCGGTTGTTTTATCCTGATAACGCCCGTCAATCGGTGAAAGTGCGGTTAAAGCAGAAAGTTGCATAATATTGCTCCGTGAAATTAAATAGATTGATAAATTTGTTGTGCCATAGCTAAAATTTTACGGCGGGAAAAGAATAATTGCCATTTAGAGCCGCCGACTTGTTGCCATAATACTGCTGAACGAATGCCCGCCAGCAAACAAGCCCGGATACTGTCTTGTATTTCAGGTTGGGATAATAATTCTGTGCGCCCTTTAACTTGAATTTTCATTCCCAATGGGCTGATTATATCGCTATAAATAGCTGCTAAATTAGACATGACTTGAGGAGAGGTTAAATCATAATGCGCAATCTGAGCGGGTAAATAATTAATACGATGGGCTAACTGAGATTTTGCCTCGGGATTTTTGGCCAGCTTGCCCGATAATGCCAATAATCCAACCCAATAATGAGTCAGATCTTCAGCGTTACCATTGAGTTGCTCCATTAATGTAAGCAGGCCTAAACGTAAATTTTGTTCTTTACCGCCATAGACTGCCAACGTATTTTGTGGAGCGGTTTCCAATAAACTGGAAATAGAGATTTTCAAGGCAGTTTCATCGGCATTACCGTTAATAGCAAACTGCTGAACCAAACGAGCTGTTTGGCAAATACCGGCTAACGCCAATGTGATTTCATAATATTGACCTGTTGCCATTGAACTCCTTCCTCAAAAGATAAAAATGAGGCGATAATATAACATTTTCAGCATTGTTTTGAAAGGAATTCTCTTTAACGGCGAAGGGCAGATAGTAGTACACTCGAACGGTTAGTCTTAACTTCCGATAGGTGATCAGGCAAATGAAAATTATCTCGATAATTCTTATTGCATCAAAATTCAATTAAAGCCTTTCGGCCTATGTATGAAAGTCAGTAAAACAAACCTTACATCATGAAGGTAAAACCCTTGCAAAAGATATTCGTTTAGTATTGAGCTTATATAAACTTCATTTAAGCGATTGAATGATATTCTTGGGGGAGAAATAGAGTTTTTTCCGTAAAAACGATAATTTCCTTTGACTATTGGAATTGCAAAAGGTAATATGCACGCCCTATGCAAAAGGTAAAACTACCCCTCACTGTAGATCCGGTAAAAGACGCACAACGTCGGTTAGATTATGATGGCTATTATGCTCCTGACCAGTTGCAGCGATTATCCGAATCTGTGGTTAAAGTGCTCAGCGATGCACAGGTAACACTATCGTTTTTCATCGATCCGCAGAAATTAGTGGTGATGAAAGGTAGAGCAAGCGTTGATGTCGAGTTGGATTGTCAGCGTTGTAACAAGCCTTTCAATCAAACATTGGAATGTGAATTTAGTTACAGTCCAATCCGCAATTCAGATCAGATTGATGAGTTGCCGGAGATTTATGAACCCATTGAATTCAATGAATTCGGGGAGATAGATTTGATTGGCACGATTGAAGATGAACTTATTTTATGTTTGCCGATTGTGCCGATGCATAACTCTGAACACTGTGAAGTGTCCGTGCAGGAACAGATTTTTGGTGAATTGCCGGAAGAATTGGCAAAAAAACCAAATCCGTTTGCTGTATTAGCTAGTTTAAAGCAAAAGTAAATTTAATTAGGAGAAAGCCCGTGGCTGTTCAACAAAATAAAAAATCTCGTTCACGTCGTGATATGCGTCGTTCACACGATGCATTAACCACCGCAGCAGTTTCAGTAGATAAAACAACTGGTGAAACTCACTTACGTCACCACGTAACTGCTGATGGTTACTATCGTGGTCGTAAAGTAATCAACAAGTAATACACGAGGTATCACTTGAATCATCTGACGATAGCGTTAGATGTAATGGGCGGGGACTTCGGTCCCCGTGTTACTATCCCCGCAGTTGCAAAGGCATTGGAATATAATCCATCGCTTTCTTTTCTTTTGTTTGGTGATTTGAACCAAGCGCAACCTTTTCTGAATACATTATCCCACGATCAACAGCAGAGAATCCAATTTCAGCATACAGAAAAATGGATTGATAATGACACTCCTGCAATTCAAGCGATTCGGCATAGCAAAGAGACCTCAATGCGTTTAGCATTAGAAGCCGTTGCAACAGGAAAAGCACAAGCCTGTGTTAGTGGCGGAAATACGGGGGCTTTAATGGGGTTATCAAAACAGTTAATTGCCCCTTTGCCTAGAATTCATCGTCCAGCATTAACTTCTCTCATTCCAACGATGGGGGGAAATTCGGGAGTTATGCTTGATTTAGGTGCGAATGTTGAAGCTGATGAACAACTATTATTGCAATTTGCAGAAATGGGTAATGTCTTTGCCCAAACAATGTTAGGGATTGTTTATCCTCGTTTGGCGTTATTGAATATTGGTTCAGAAGCGCATAAAGGCACCGCAGAAATTAGACGTACGCATCAGCAATTAAGTCTTCGCTATGATCTTAATTATATAGGTTTCATTGAGGGGGATAAGTTGATGAATAATGTGGCTGATGTGATTGTGTGTGATGGATTTAGCGGTAACATAGCGTTAAAAAGTTTGGAAGGTATGGCAAAAAACATCTTAACGCTATTGCGACAATCTAATCACGATTCGCATATTTGTCATCGTATTCGTCATTCATTATTGCGCTTAATTTTACGTCGCTCTTTACGTCGTTTACAACAGATCAATCCTGATAGACATAACGGCGCAACAATGCTGGGATTATCTCAGGTTGTGGTGAAAAGTCACGGCGGCGCAGGTGTGAATGCTTATTATTATGCGATTGAATATGCTTTTAACCAAATAAAGCATCAAATTCCACAGAAACTTGAATCTTATTTAGCGAATCGTTAGGCGATTGATTCGTTGTTCTAATTGATTAACCTCTTCTTGTAATTTTGCAATTTGATCGTAAAAATCTACCGCTTGTAAGCGATGCACCATTACAGGGCGCTCATTGATAAGATTTTCAACGATATAGCGAGATTGGGTTTTAGACTGTTTTTTTAATGTTGTGATAATAGAAGCACCGATTTCGCTTATTCCCTGAGCAATAACATCGCCAAAAATAGGTGAAAGCAATTCAGCAGGGTTTTTCTCTAATGCATTTAATAAGGCAGAAAAATGCTGTAAAACCTCGATATTACCAAGCATAACAAGTGATTTATTATTGATGAGTTCACTGAGTTTGCTTTTGTCTTTGAGTAAAGATAAGGTCTCTAATTCAACCTCTAATGCGCAATCTGTTTCTCCTTCATATTGACTCAATAAATGGCAACCGTTTTGATGAAAAAGTAAAAAAATGGCGTGATCAAATTTTTTTAGTTGAATTTTGAGAATTTGGTTATCTAGTAATCGCAAATGTTGTTTAGTTTGGGGAGAGCGCTGAATAAGCGCATTAAAAAGGCTTTCTGCAAAAGCAACGGTAAATTGTTTAAGCATAAGCTGTTGGAAAATTTGTTGTATAACCATAACCATTTTAATTAAGAATGAAATAGCCCTATTCTACCTTGCTTTTGAATTTGACTCTATTTGAAACTATAATCTTTTCTTTTTTTAGTGAATTTATAATGACTGATATACCGCTTTATCAAGCCACTTTACCTTATTGGGATTATCTCAAAATAGAAAAACAAGCGAGTGAACATACATTAGACAGTTATCAACGGCAATTGAAAGCTGTCGCAGAATTGCTTACTCAAGCGGGGGTTACCCAATGGGAAGATGTAGAGGCATCTACTATTCGTTGGTTGTTAAGTCAAAGTCATAAACAAGGATTAAGTGCAAAAAGCATTGCATTGCGTCTTGTGGCATTGCGCCAATTTTTACAATTTTTATTACGAATAGGAAAAATTCAAGTCAATCCCGCACAGGGCATACGAGCTCCAAAAGCAAATAAACACCTTCCTAAAAATATCGATGCAGAACAAGTCGCACAGTTATTAAATTGTGATAGTGATGATCCTCAGGATATTAGAGATCTTGCCGTGATGGAGCTTATGTATAGCTCTGGCTTACGTTTAGCGGAATTACAAGGTTTAAATATTGCAGATATTGATCTGCAAAATGGTGAAGTGAGAGTGTTAGGAAAAGGGAATAAAGAGAGGATTGTGCCGGTTGGCTCAAAAGCTATTCAAGCATTGAAACGTTGGTATGATGTACGAGCGTTATTTAACCCTCAAGATAATGCGATTTTTATCAATAAAAAAGGGGTTCGTCTTTCTCCTCGTGCTATTCAACTGATGATGAAAAAATGGGGGCAAAGACAAGGTTTAGAGACTCACCTTCATCCTCATAAATTACGCCATTCGTTCGCAACACATTTATTGGAAGGAAGTGGAGATTTGCGAGCAGTGCAAGAGCTACTGGGGCATAGCAATTTAGGCACAACACAAATTTACACCCATTTGGATTTTCAACATCTTGCACAGGTGTATGATTTAGCTCACCCCAGAGCGCATAGAAAAAAATAAAGACGATTAACTTTGATCTGCACCCCAAAAGTTGGATGAAACAACCAACTGATTAAGGTGCAGATTT
>JAUNED010000016.1 GCA_030525745.1 Lonepinella koalarum
TTTCACGACCACGGAAACGTACGGTAATTTTCACTTTATCGCCATCTTCCAAGAAGCGAATAATACTGCGCATTTTTACATTATAGTCGCCATCATCTGTACCCGGACGGAATTTGATCTCTTTAACTTGGACGACTTTCTGTTTTTTCTTCTGTTCTTTGGCGGCTTTTTCTTTTTCGTAGATGAACTTACCATAGTTCATAATACGGCAAACCGGAGGTTCGGCATTTGGGCTGATTTCCACTAAATCCAATTCTGCTTCATCTGCTCTTGCTTGAGCTTCTTGAATAGATACAATCCCTACTTGTTCGCCGTTTTCATCAGTTAAACGAACTTCTTTTACGCCACGAATTTCATCATTAAGACGATGTGCACGATTTGTCTGAACACGTTTTACAGGTTTAATAGCCATATTCCTCTTGTTGGTTTAGTTTTATCATCCCTTACAAAAATATTATTTCTTTGGGGCTTTTCGTCATTTAGACAGAAAATGCTAGGCATAGTAAAGGATAATTAAGGATTATGCAAGTTTTTCACTTGTTATTTATATATCACATGCTGCAGCTGATAAACTTTATTTATTCTTTTGTTTAAGCTTTTTTGTGTTGTCCAAACAAAAGCATATACTTATTATCTACATAAATAAAATGGATGGTAACAAAACCATCCATTTAGATATTATTTAGCTTGATTATCGCTTTCGTTACCATTTTTCATATTAGAGAACAAGTTTGCAACAATTGGGCCGGAGACATTGTGCCAAAAGCTGAAAATAGCGCTAGGTACGGCAGCAATCGGATTAAAATGTGCAGCGGCTAAAGCGGCACCAAGCCCTGAATTCTGCATACCGACTTCAATAGATACAGCTTTACTGTCAAAGTTATTTAAACGTAATGCTTTAGCTGCCAAGAAGCCTATCAGATAACCTAAACAGTTGTGTAAAACAACAACAGCAAAAATTAATAAACCGGACTCAACAATTTTGTCTTTACTTACAGCAACTACAGCAGATAGGATAAGCACAATAGAGATCACAGAAACCAATGGCATTACTTGGCTGATTTCACCGATGCGTTTTTTGAATAATGCACGTACAATTAAACCCAATAAAATTGGAAATAATACCATTTGCAATACGGACATAAACATAGCAGAAGCATTAATTTCAAGCCATTGGCTGGCTAATACATAGAAAATGGCCGGAGTTAGAATCGGTGCCAGTAATGTTGAAATTGTTGTACAAGCCACAGAAAGTGCTGTATTGCCACGAGCTAAATAGGTCATGACATTAGAAGATGTACCGCCGGGGCAAGAGCCGACTAAAATAACACCGATAGCTAAGTCCGGAGGTAAATCAAAGCCTTTTGCTAAGGCAAAAGCAATCGCCGGCATAACCACAAATTGAGCTACAACACCAACGATAACCGATTTAGGTCGTTTGAAAACTTCACCAAAATCATTGAAGGTCAGCGTAATCCCCATACCAAACATCACAATGCCAAGTAAATAAGTGATGTAATGGCGAAATCCACTAAAATAAGCGGGAAATTGAAACGCCAAGAAGGCAAAAAGTAATACCCAAAAGGCAAAAGTTTTGCCAAAAAATTGGCTGATTTTTACTAAAATTTGCATAAAAATTCCTTTTTTAGGTGAAAATGCTGTTAAGTTCTGTTGATATTTCCAATAAACCGGCGACGTTGGCTGTTTTTTTGTCACAACGAGGCAAAAAATACGCAACGTTCCCTAGTATATGTTGATAATTAATCAAATTTACTGAAAAAGATTCCAAAAATAACACAATTTTTTTACATAAAACAGAGGCTAATGGAATTTTATGTTAAACTTGTCTTTATTACTTTAATTAACTGATAATCAAATGATGAAAAAATTCTTTTTATTTTTAACTTTAATTTTGACCTCGATTTGGACACAAGCAGGCTTATTCGATCAAAAGAATACCTTTTTAAAAGCCGATGATGCCTTTCAATTTTCTGCAGAGGCACAAGGAAAGGAGCTAACCTTGTTCTGGCAGATTGCTGACGGTTATTATTTATACAAAAAAGAAATCAACATTCAGACAGAAAATGCTGTCTTGGGTGAATTGCAATTTCCACAGCCAGAAAATTATGAAGATGAATTTTTCGGTAAAGTGGAGATTTTTCGAGAACAATTGAAACTAACAATACCTTTATTAGAAACGACAAAATCTACACGTTTAACGGTAATCTATCAAGGTTGCACCAAAGGCTTTTGTTATCCGCCAGAAGAAAAAATTGTTGATTTATCTCTATTACAGAATACAAAAAGTAATATGGCCAATACCATAGAAAATCAGGTGGATTTACAACAAAAAACTGAACCAACACCGACCGCACTTTCTATGCACAAATCCGAGCAAAATGAACTGGCCGATAGTCTTTTTCGTTCAAAATATGCCGTATTTTGGTTTTTCTTATTAGGTCTTGGCCTTGCCTTTACACCCTGTGTATTACCCATGCTGCCGCTGTTATCTGCCATTGTGATTGGTCAGGGAGAGCGACCTAATACAGCGCGAGCCTTTGCATTGAGTATTGTTTATGTGCAAGGCATGGCCTTGACTTATACATTACTCGGTTTGATTGTTGCAGCCATAGGTTTGCCTTTTCAAGTAGCATTACAAAGCCCTATTGTATTGATCACGCTGTCTATTTTATTTATTTTTCTTTCACTTTCGATGTTTGGGGTATTTACACTGCAACTGCCGACAAGCCTACAAACGAAACTGACTCAAATCAGTCAACAACAAAAATCTGGGGCATACGGTGGTGTATTTGTTATGGGGATGTTGGCCGGTTTAGTGGCCTCACCTTGCACATCAGCCCCATTATCAGGCGCTTTGCTCTATGTCGCACAAAGTGGGGATTTGTTTATTGGTGGTGTAACACTTTATTTACTTGCATTGGGTATGGGTACCCCCTTAATTTTAATTACCGTATTTGGTAATAAAATCCTGCCAAAATCTGGAGAATGGATGAATGTAGTTAAGGAACTTTTTGGTTTTATCTTGCTGTTGTTACCCGTATTTTTGTTGGAGCGAGTATTTAGCACATGGGCTATAGCACTTTGGGGTGTTTGGGCTATTTTATTTCTCTGTTGGTTGGCAAATAAGCGCTATTGGCTTGGCGTTATAGTGGCATTAAGTTCATTTTTTGCAATACAACAAGTTGATTTACCGTTTTTGTCAAAAAGTGCGGTACAAAAACAAGCTGATTTTCAACCGCACTTTGTGAAAGTTCAAAGTTATGATGAATTACAACATGCCTTAAACAACAATCCTAAAAAATTAGCCATGTTAGATTTATACGCTGACTGGTGTGTGGCTTGTAAAGAATTCGAAAAATATACCTTTAGCGATCCCAAAGTACAACAAGCTTTTGAAAATATTCTTCTATTACAAGTAGATATGACTAAAAACAGTCCGAAAAATACAGAATTAATGAAAAAACTTGATATATTGGGCTTACCGACAATTCTGTTTTTTGATCAAAAAGGGCAAGAAATTACCAACGCAAGAGTAACAGGATTTATGCCAGCAGAGACTTTTTTAAATTGGATCCAACAATATTATTAATAGATAGTTAAAAATCTTTTTCAAGATTACATACTTTATTTCTTAATAGATAAAGATTAGAATGCACGCCTCGCACAATGTCGTGCATTTTTATTTTAATTTAGGAACACTTTATGAATTCGTTAAACAAATATTCTCCCTATGCTTTAGCTTTATTACGCATTTTAGCAGCTTATATGTTTTTACTTCATGGTACCGCTAAATTCTTTGAATTTCCGGTTTCGATGACAGGTGGTAATGGTGCGGTCTCATTTATGTCATTATATGGTATCGGTGGAATTATGGAGATAATCGGCGGAATTTTATTAATTCTAGGTCTATTTACACGTCCGGTTGCCTTTTTATTATCAGGCATGATGGCTTATGCTTATTTCTTTATTCATGTAAGTGGTAACAATATTTTATTACCTATGGTTAATAAAGGGGAAGCTGCGGCTTTGTTTTCCTTAGTTTTCTTCTACCTTTTTATCCAAGGTGCAGGAGCTTTCGCATTGGATAATAAAGTTTCCAAGTAATTGAGTAAAAAATAAATTTATAACATATCTGTGCCTTAACTTTTCGCAAACATTAAGGCACAGATTTTTTATCCTTTAATTTTTACTGCGTTTATGTTGTTAATGCTTGAATTTTCCTAATCACATTACTTGTTGAGCAACCATCCTCAAAATTCAAGACTTTGACATCACCGCCGTTATCCCAAACTTCTTTTGAACCAGCAATGTCTTCCGGTTTATAATCGCCCCCTTTAACCAATAAATCAGGTAAAATTTCTGCAATTAAACGTTGTGGAGTGTCTTCTTCAAAAGCAACCAACCAATCTACAGAAGATAAACCTGCAAGCACAGCCATTCGACTATCAAGCTCATTAATTGGGCGACTTTCACCTTTTAGGCGCTTAACCGAAGCGTCAGAATTAACTGCAACAATTAAACGATCACCTAGTTTACGGGCATTTTCTAAATAAGATACATGGCCTGGGTGGAGAATATCAAAACAACCATTGGTCATAACGACTTTTTCTCCTCGGGATTTGGCTAATTTAACAGCTGTTTTTAATTCATCTTCTGTCATTATGCCGAAACCTGTGGAGGTGCGTCCATGAATAGCATTTTCCAACTCTACGGTAGACACAGTAGAAGTACCAAGTTTACCGACTACAATACCGGCTGCAACATTAGATAAATAACAGGCTTCTTCAAAAGAGCGCCCATCAGCCAATGCTGTAGCAAGTACACTGATCACCGTATCACCTGCACCGGTCACATCAAATACTTCTTTGGCTTCTGTCGGCAAATGAAACGCCGGTAGATTAGGGCGAAGTAACGTCATACCTTTTTCTGAGCGAGTCACTAAAAGTGCGGTTAAATTAAAGTCTGAAATGAGTTTCAGTCCTTTTTCTATAATCTCTTCTTCGGTATTACATTGCCCCACCACTGCTTCAAATTCCGACATATTCGGTGTTAATAAGGTTGCACCACGATAACGTTCAAAATCAGTACCTTTTGGATCAATCAATACCGGCACATTGGCATTTCGGGCAATTTGGATCATGTCTTGTACTTGATTTAATGTCCCTTTTCCATAATCTGATAAAATCAATGCACCAACATTTTTGATAGCATCTTCCAACTTAGACAGTAATTCATTACTATTGATTTGATAAAAATCTTCTTCAAAATCAAGGCGCAATAATTGTTGATGGCGAGATAATATACGTAATTTCGTAATTGTTGGGTGAGAATTGAGTTTGACAAAATTACATTCAATTTTTTGTGTTTCCAGCAAGTTGATGAGACTTTCACCTGCTTCATCATTCCCGACTAATCCTAATAATTGCACGGGTACATTAAGTGATGCGATATTCATTGCAACGTTTGCTGCACCACCTGCACGTTCTTCATTTTGTTGAACTCGAACCACAGGTACAGGTGCTTCAGGAGAAATACGATTTGTTGCACCGAACCAATAGCGATCCAACATAACATCCCCAAGGACCAAGACTTTAGCCTGATTAAATTGAGCAGAATATTGAGCCATTTTTTCTTTCCTTTTATTACAAGAAATACATATATTGCTGATTTTACCATAGCAGAGATCGGATTTGCTTAAAATTTCAGGAAAATTCCGCTACACTACGCCCTGATTTTTCAAAATTTTGTAAGAAGTCATATATTTTTATGTCAAAAAATTATTTACCTAGATTTCAACCTGCATTTCTTGCTCCGAAATATTGGGGATTTTGGCTCGGCCTTGGCTTATTTTGGCTTATTTTATGTCTGCCATACCCGGTTTTATGTAAAATCGGTCAAGGTTTAGGCAAGCTATTCAGCAAATTAAGTATAGGAAAAAAACGGACTAAAATCATTCGCCGCAATCTTGAACTCTGTTTTCCGCATTATTCCGAAGAAAAGCGTGAGCAAATTTTGCAGGACAATTTACACTCTATAGGAATGGCAATTATCGAAACGGGGATGGCTTGGTTTTGGTCTGATAAACGTATTTTAAAATGGTCAAAAACAGAAGGGATTGAACATTTGAAAGATAATGCCAAAGATGGCATTATCTTAGTGGGAGTGCATTTTTTAACCTTGGAGTTAGGTGCAAGGATAGTGGGCTTACATTCTCCCGGTATTGGCGTCTATCGTCCGAATAATAACCCACTGATGGATTGGCTCCAAACTTGGGGACGCTTGCGTTCTAATAAAACAATGATCGATCGTAAAGATCTCCGGAGTATGATTAAAGCTTTGCGACAAGGAGAAATTATTTGGTATGCCCCTGACCATGACTATGGCCGTCAAAGTGGCGTATTTGTGCCGTTTTTTGCTGTGCAAGATGCCGCAACTACCACAGGATCTTATTATTTACTTAAATCCTCTTCTAATAGCAAAGTGATTCCTTTTTCCCCTTTGAGAAATGGAGATGGATCAGGATATACTGTGACAATTTCTCCTCCCGTTGATTTCAACGATTTAGACGATGAAACAAGCATTGCTACCCGCATGAACCAAGTTGTTGAAAAAGAAATTATGAAAGGAGTTGCGCAATATATGTGGTTACATCGCCGTTTTAAAACCGAGAAAGATGGCGATGATGGTAAAAAATACCGTTAAAAATCATAACAAACTGAAGATACTTTAAATTATGTTCAGGCCTAAAGTGCGGTCAATTTTAGCCAAGTTTTCACAAATCAATAAAATAGATGAGTTTTAAGCAAAAATATGGTAAAAATAACCCCTATTTTTTTATTTAATTTATAGGAAACAAATATGTCAAACTTACAAAACATTATTGAATCCGCCTTTGAGCGACGCGCAGAAATCACCCCAAAAACCGTAGATGCCCAAACGCGTGAAGCCATTGAACAAGTGATTACCGGCTTAGATAAGGGGTCATTACGTGTTGCAGAAAAAATTGACGGTGAATGGGTTGTCAATCAATGGGTAAAAAAAGCCGTACTGTTGTCATTCCGTATCCATGATAATCAAGTCATTGACGGTGCAGAAACTAAATATTATGACAAAGTGCCGACTAAATATGGCCAGTATAATGAGGAAGATTTTAAAGCTGATGGTATTCGTGCAGTACCCGGTGCAGTAGTGCGTAAAGGTTCCCACATTGAAAAAAATGTGGTCTTAATGCCCTCATTTGTGAATATTGGTGCCTATGTAGGCGAAGGTACCATGGTAGATACTTGGGTAACTGTCGGCTCCTGCGCACAAATTGGTAAGAATGTACATTTATCCGGTGGTGTAGGTATTGGTGGTGTATTAGAGCCATTACAAGCAAACCCAACAATTATCGGTGACAACTGTTTCGTTGGCGCACGTTCCGAAATTGTGGAAGGAGTTATTGTAGAAGACGGCTGTGTCATCTCTATGGGAGTATTTATCGGTCAATCCACTAAAATTTATGACCGTGAAACCGGTGAAATTCACTACGGACGTGTGCCGGCGGGTTCTGTTGTAGTTTCTGGCAGCCTTCCGTCAAAATGTGGTAAATATAATCTTTACTGTGCCGTTATTGTGAAAAAAGTCGATGCCAAAACCTTAGGTAAAGTTGGCATTAACGAATTATTACGTTCAATTGAAGAATAAAGCCAATAGCAATCAGAAAATCCTAACTTTCATCAGTTAGGATTTTCTTTTTGAATTTAGGAGAAAAATAATGCTTTGTGCTATTTATAAAAGCCACAAAAAAGAGGGAATGTATTTATATATTGCTCAGCGTGATAACTTTACTCAAGTACCTGAAACTTTAATGACATCCTTTGGCAAACCAATTTTTGTTATGTTATTTAATTTAAAGGGCCAAAAACAGCTTATTCATACCTCAAATAACGAAGTATTGGAAAAAATTCAACAGCAGGGATTTTATTTACAAATGCCAAAACAGGAAGAAAATTTATACCAGAAATTCAAAAAAGAGCTCTCTCCTCAAAGTTGATAAAAAGATCGGAGGAAAGCTTTGGTACATCATGAGGAATAGAATAAAAAATTTCTCTTTTATATGCTTATCCTATATTCTTTCAATAAAAAAGGGTATAAAATCAACCCTTTTATTTTTTAATATAATCTTATTTTTTAGAATCTTTATCTAATAGTAATACCATTAGTAATCCTAATCCTGACCACAATAAATTTCTTGTTGTGAATAATTTACTACTCAGCAATGACATAGCTAAAGAACGTACTATTGGTTGTTCTAATGAACTTGAAACTAATGATAATATATTATTTACATTAGTAGAATTTCCCTTTTTTATAGGAGAGTTTAAAGCCTCCAATCTCATTCTAAGAGCTTCACCTTTCATTATTAATAATTCTTTTTCTTCATCTAATTGTGATTTCATCTATTATCCTCATCTTCTGATTTTTCTATGATTAATGCTTTCAATCCTAAAAAATCGCGTTTCATTTCAAATAATGTAGAAGATAAAAATCCTTGTTGTTTTTTTAAGGTATTAAATAAAACGCATAATAAGATTGCTACGATAAAAATTGCACTACCAGTAATCGAAAAGAAAACAATAGACTTCATTTCAGGAGCAAGATAGCTATTTAAAGCAAATAAGAAACTAATAAAAGCAACAAACAATAACAAAAAAGAAAGTAAAATACTAATTAATAATGTAATGAATAAATTCTTTTGTTGAATAAGTTCAATACGTGCGGTTTCTAATCGTACTTGCATTAATTCCAACACTGTTAAAAAAATATATTTAAATTTTTTAATCACCGCACTTATACTCCTTTAAATAAAAAATATGACGGACAAACAGTCCGCCATTTAATTAGCGTCGGCTGATTAACACACCAAGCAATAATCCAATTACACCGGCAATACCTACTGCACGATATGGATTTTCTTGTACAAGGCTATCTGCTTCTTTCATAATTTGCTTGGCATTTTCAATGGTTTCATCTTGTAAAGAAGTAATTTGTGCTTTTACTTTCTTTACACGGCTATTTAAGGTGGATTTTAATTTTTTTAATTCATCCGTATCTGCTTTTGATTTTTCATCAAATAATTCTTCTGCATTTGTTAAAATATCACGAATTTCATCCAGTAATTCTTGTTTTTTTTCACCAAAATTTTTACTCATATTAACCTCTCTCTGCAATGGGTACATGAATATCTAATGAGCATTTTTAATTAGACGACTTTAACCCTATACCAATTTACTTGTATTGTCAAACACAAAGCCTGCATTAATATCATCATAATACCCTAAAAAATCCTATGAGTAGGATACAGAAATTCAAAAATAAAGCAAAAAACACCGCACTTTTAAAAATTTGTAAAATTTTTCTTGCAACTTTCTTAAATTGCATATAAATTCAAAATAAGTGAATAATTATACAAAAGAGAACCCTATGCGTAGTACCGAATTAGTTCATTGGTTTCGTCAATCCACGCCTTATGTCAATATGCATAGAGGCAAAACCTTTGTGATTATGTTAGATGGCGACACCATTGCAAGCCCAAATTTTATTAATATAATTAGTGACATAAGCCTATTACATAGCTTAGGTATTAAACTAATTATTGTATTTGGTGCACGAGTGCAAATTGATGATTTATTGAAATTGCATAATTTGAAATCACAATATCACAAAAATATCCGCATTACTGATCCCCAAACCTTGGAATGGGTCAAACAAGCTGTCGGTAAATTAAGTTACGATATTACTGCCCGTTTGTCACTACGTCTCCCCCATTCCCCATTATTAAATGTGGTCAGTAGTAATTTCATTTTAGCTCAACCCATTGGTATTGATGAAGGTGTAGATTATTTACTCAGTGGGAAAATCCGCCGTGTAGAAGTAGAAAAAATCCAACAACAGCTGGATAATAATGCTATTGTATTACTTGGCCCTATCGCCCCCTCTGTGACAGGAGAAATCTTTAACTTGCCTTTTGAAGAAATTGCGACGCAAGTAGCAATTAAATTAAAAGCCGAAAAACTGATTGGCTTTAGTAACACACAGGGAATTTTAGACCATGCTCAAGCACGTATTTCTGACCTCACACCACAAGAAGCCAATTATTATTTAAACCAATATATCGAATCTGATAATTACCATTGTTCACAAGCTCGTTTTTTACAAGCCGCTATTGAAGTTTGCCGCTGTGGTGTAAAACGCTCTCATTTACTCAGTTTTGAGGAAGACGGCTCATTATTGCAAGAATTATTTACTCGAGATGGAGTTGGAACACAGCTCTCTATTGATAATTCAGAAGATATCCGCATTGCCACTATACTTGATATTCCGGGATTAATTGAATTAATTTCACCACTGGAACAACAAGGCATCTTAGTAAAACGTTCTCGTGAACAGTTGGAAATGGATATTGAAAAGTACACCATTATAGATCGGGACGGTGTGATTATTGCTTGTGCGGCATTGAATGTTTATGCAGAAGAAAAAATGGCAGAAATGGCCTGTGTTGCTGTTCACCCTGATTATCGCAGCTCTTCTCGCGGTGATATTTTGTTGGAAAATATTCAAAAACGAGCTAAAAATTTGGGAATTGAAAAATTATTTGTTTTAACCACACGAACTGTACATTGGTTCCAAGAACGAGGTTTTCAGCTTGCCAATGTAGATGATTTACCGAAGGAAAAACGCACTCATTATAACTATGAACGCCGTTCAAAAATCCTTATTCAGGATTTGACGGAAAGTTAAGAAAACATACTCACTACAAATAAACCCTGTACTCACCATACAGGGTTATTTTATTCAAGTAGCATTGCAGATGACTAGATTTATTAACCTAACACCTCGTGCTAGGTGCTAGGTATTCAAATATGAATTATACATTCTCTTTGGCTCTATTTCTTGAGCCCAACACTAAAGTAACAACAAAGGCAGTAATAAAGGAAATCGCTAAACCGATAACAAACATTATCATACCTTGTGGCTGGATTGATGGAATAGCAGGGAAACCAGCAGCCCCTAAACCAATCGCTTTTACCCCCCAATAGGCAATCCAAGCACTAGATAAACCGGAGCCAATCATTGCGGCAATAAACGGATAACGATAACGCAAATTCACACCAAACATCGCTGGTTCGGTAATACCTAACACAGCACTAACACCTGATGGAATGGCTAAACTACGCACTTTGGCATCTTTATTGATTAACGCCACTGCCAAGCAAGCTGCACCTTGAGCCACATTCGACATAGCTGCAATCGGGAAAATAAAAGTTAAGCCGACACTGGCTAATAATTGCGTTTCAACTGCCAAGAAAGTTTGATGCATACCCGTAATTACAATGGGTGCATAAAATGTACCAAATATGCCACCACCCACAAAACCGAAACTATCGTATAGCCAAGTTAAGCCTTCACTAATTAGTGCACCGGCAGTTCGACCAAACGGACCTATCACGGTTAAAGCCAAAAAGCCGGTAATAAATATCGCCAATAACGGCGTAAGTAAATTATCCAGCGAGGACGGAATAACTTTACGCAAGGATTTTTCCAAGGTTGCCAGCACCCAAGCTGCAATAATTACCGGAATCACAGTACCTTGATAGCCCGCACGTTCAATATTAATACCGAAAATATTCCAATAGGTCATACCACCTTCAGCAAGAATTTTCGCATAATTCCAACCATCTGCAGTCAAGGCCGGATGTACCAAAATCATGCCTAATGCTGCACCTAAGAAGGGATTACCACCAAATTTACGAGTAGCTGAAAAACCCAATAATACCGGTAAAAAGACAAAAGGCGCATTTGCCAACATATTGACCAATTCAGATAAATCTTTGTATTGCGGATACAGTTCAATAATAGATTTATGCCCTAAACTCTCGTATTGAGAAGTAAGTAAGCTATAAATCCCCATTAATAAACCACCAGCCACAATCGCAGGAATAATCGGAATAAAAATATCCGCTAAACCTTTTACCAATCGCTGAACCAAATTCTGCTTTGTCGCCGCTGCTTCAACTACTTCAGATCTTGTCACATCACCTAAACCTAAAAGTGCGGTCATTTCTGCATGAACTTTGTTCACTGTACCCGAGCCAAAAATAATTTGATATTGTCCTGATACTGAAAATTGGCCTTTCACCCCTTCAATTTGCTCAATGACTTCTTTATCAACCAAATTTTCATCGGCTAATACAATACGCAAACGAGTTGCACAATGTGCCAAGGTGGTAATATTTTCTTTTCCGCCAAGCTTTTCAATCAATTGGCGAGCAATTTGTGGAAAATTCATTTTTTCTCCTTCATCTAATTAATTTCATCGGCATTCTAACTAAAAGGGTTCAGCAGCACCAGTAAAAAGTAAAATGAGGTAAAAAATAACCGCACTTTTTCTTCAAATTAAGGCTAAATTATATCCAACCTAACTGACTCAATACCACCAAACCAATAGATGAAGTAAACATTGAACCAAAAGAAGTTAAACCAATAATATTCGCCGCTGTCGTCGAATTGCCTCCCATTGCCCGAATCATTGCATAAGCAGCTGCCGCCATTGGTGTCACAGTCATTAAAAATAAAATACCTAATGCCATTCCCGATAAGCCAAAGCCATAGGCAAACAACACCATAAATAAGGGGGCTATCGCCACTCGACATAAACTAGCCCATAATGACATTCCTGTTGTTTTAAACATTGCCTTCACATCAATACTGGCACCGGTACAAAGCAATGCCAAAGGTAATGTCATATTTGCAAGATAATCTCCACTGGTAATCAATGTTTTAGGTAGGGGTATTGAAATCAGATTTACCAGCACTCCAAGTGTAATGGCAATAATCAAAGGATTTTTCAATACATTCAGTAAGACACGATTCAGACTGACTTTCCCCTCGGATAGATGACGACTTAGGGTAATCACCCCCAAAATGTTATACAAAAAAGTCATCGCTGCTGCATAAATAGACGCAGGGGCTAATGCAGCGTCACCATAAGCATTAATACAAAATGCCAAGCCTAAAATACCGTTATTTCCACGATACACTGCTTGCACAAAAGTCGCTCTCTCATCTTTTTGCTTAACAAAGCGCACTGCAAGTATTTCGGCTAACAGAAATAAAATAAGAGTACCACTTGCACCAAGCAATAATACGGATGTTTGACTGGCATAATCCACTGGATTTTTCACAATATTTTGAAATAGCAACATCGGCAAAGTAATATTAAAAATAATTTTTGTCGCCTGTCCACAGAATTTATCATCAATAAATCCCCTTGTTCGCAAAAAAATGCCCAATATCAGCATTAACATTGTCGGTAGAGTAACACTAACAGAAAATAGGAACGAAGAAATGAAATCGGCGTGTTGCATAATGAAGAAAAAAGAATAATTGATAGCTCAAAAATACGCCTGTTGATAACTATATGCAAGTATTTTTAGAAAAGTGCGGTATATTTTCCTAGATGTTTTTTTACATAAAAAAAGCATAACCCCAAAGGTTATGCCTTTCTAGTTTGATTATTCATCAACCATTAACAAATTTTTCACCTAAGGCAATATCTTCACGCAATGTTGGTAATGCGCCTTCTAAGGCGGCCTTCTCAAAGGCACTTAATGGACCGATTGGTAAAATTTCTTCTACACCATGTTTACCTAAACGTACCGGTTGTGCGAAGAATCGTGCATATTCACCGTCACCTTCAACATAAGTATATTCCACTACATTTTCGCCACTTAAACCACGTACTAACGACGAACAGAAACGCGCTGCAGCTTGAGCCATAGATAAAGTTGCGGATCCGCCACCGGCTTTTGCTTCCACTACTTCCGTCCCCGCATTTTGAATACGTTTGGTTAATGGGGCAATTTCATCTTCTTCCCAAGTTGCATATTGTTCTAAACACTGTGCTTGAGAAAGCAATGGTAAAATGGTCACACCTGAGTGTCCACCGATAACAGGCACTTGCACACAATCTACATCAAACCCTTTTAATTCTGCCACAAAAGTTTCGGAACGAATCACATCTAAGGTCGTCACACCAAATAATTTACGTTTATCATACACACCTGCATTTTTCAACACTTCTGCCGCAATAGCCACTGTTGTATTTACCGGATTTGTAATAATACCTACACAAGCATTAGGGCAAGTCTCTGCAACCTTTTCAATTAAGTTGCGAACAATTCCTGCATTAATATTAAATAAATCAGAACGATCCATTCCCGGTTTACGCGCTACACCTGCAGAAATTAACACGACATCAGCTCCTTTTAATGCCGGTGTCGGATCCTCACCGGCAAAACCTTCCACTTTGACTGCAGTTGGAATGTGGCTCACATCTTTTGCCACTCCCGGTGTCACCGGTGCAATGTCGTATAAAGCTAATTCAGATCCAGCTGGCAGTTGTAATTTTAATAGCAGAGCTAATGCTTGACCAATACCTCCTGCGGCACCTAATACGGCAATTTTCATAATACACTCCTTAATTTTAAGATTGATATAACTTGAACTGGGTAGAAGTGTAAAACGGAAAAATGAAAAATTCAAACACAGAAATTCATTTTTGCGATCTAGCTCAAACTTTTTGGCATTTTTTTCCTAAGGCTTCTTTTTTTATCCTTATTGTTGATTAATTTTGCATTTTTATGCACAATTTATGCAATAAAATTAATGCTGGGAAAATGACTATGGAAAAAAATGAGGCTTTATTGAACGCCTTTAAAAATTTGTTATTACAAGAACGTTACAGCTCACAAAGTGAAATTGTCATTGCCTTACAAGAACAGGGATTTTCGCAGATCAATCAATCAAAAATTTCTCGTATGTTAAGTAAATTTGGTGCTGTGCGTAAACGCAATACTCGAATGGAAATGGTATACTGCTTACCCAGTGAGCTTTCCGTACCCAATACCAGTAGCCCGTTAAAAAATTTAGTGGTCGATATTGATCACAACGATTTACTTATCATCGTCAAAACCAGTCCGGGGGCGGCACAATTAATCGCTCGCTTGCTCGATTCTGTTGGGAAAAGTGAGGGTATTCTCGGCACGATTGCCGGTGACGATACCATTTTCATCACCCCCACAAAAAACACCAATATTATGCATTTAATGCATAACGTACAGGAATTATTTGAAAATTCACTTTGATCTATGCATATTTTAATTACGGGGGCAACCGGGTTTATCGGTTATACTTTAGTTAGCGAACTACTCAAAACCTCCCACAAATTGACCGCACTTTCTCGTTCGGCAGAAAAACAACGCATCAAAAGACCACAAGTTAATTGGGTTACACACCTTGCACAAGTGGATTTTAATCATATTGATGCCATCATTAATTTAGCCGGCGAGCCGATTTTCTACAAAAGCTGGACGACTAAACAGAAAAAATGCTTAACTCAAAGCCGAGTTGATTTGACACAAACATTAAGTGAAAAAATAATCACTGCAAAAAAACCGCCAAAAGTGTTTATTTCCGGATCAGCAACAGGCTATTATGGGGAGCAAAATGAACATCAACTCACTGAACAATCGCCGCCTACCGACAATTTTACAGGGCAACTTTGCCAACAATGGGAAAATGCCGCCTTAAAAGCACAGTCGGAACAAACGAGAGTTTGCTTATTAAGAACCGGCCTCGTCCTTGATAAAAACGGCGGAGCATTAGCTCAAATGTTGCCGTTTTACCGCTTAGGATTAGGCGGAAAACTAGGAAACGGACAGCAATTTTGGGCATGGATCAGCTTGCAAGATATTGTACGGGCGATCTTGTTTTTATTGGAAAATGAAACCTGCCAAGGCGCATTTAATTTGGTCTCGCCAACGCCTCTTCAAAACACTGATTTCAATAATTTACTCGGACAACATTTAAATCGCCCTACTTTTTTCCATGTGCCGGCCTTTCTACTGAAATTCATTCTTGGTGAACGTGCTTGTTTATTGTTAGACAGCCAACAAATTATACCGAAGCGATTATCAGATGCCGGATTTAAATTCGACTATCCCACCTTAACGGACTTTTTACAACATCACCTTTAATCTAAAAACAAACCGCACTTTCAGTCTTATAAAGCCCAAAGTGCGGTATATTTTTTCTGTGTTTTAAAACTAGGCTGCAACCATAACCATTGCAGGGCGAATTACTCTCCCATTCAATAAATAACCTTTTTGTAATACAGCGGTAATTTGATTTGTTGTAAAGCCTTCGACCGGTTGCATGGAAATGGCTTGATGCTGCTCAGGGTTAAAGGTTTCTCCCACAGCTCCAACAGGTTCGACACCAAAACGTGCCACGGTAGAAAGCAGTTCTTTTAAGGTTAAATCTACACCATCAAAAAGGGCTTTCACTACCTCATCTTCCACATTTGTCGAAGTGCCTAATGCTCGCTCTAAATTATCAATCGTGTTTAAAATATCTTTAGAAAATTTTTCTAAAGCAAATTTATGTGCTTTTTCAATATCTTGCTCAGTACGGCGACGAATATTTTCAACTTCTGCTCTGGCTCGCAACATAGCTTCTTGCTCTTTTTTTACACTTTCTGCAAGTTGTGCTTCTAATTCTTGAATGCGTTCATTGGCCACAACTAAAGGATCTTGTTGCTCGCTTTCTGCCTGAGATTCAGCAGTTTGTTCCAAATCTACTTGTTCTACCGGCTGTTCTACTTTTTCTTGTTCTGACATTTGTTTCTCCAATAAAGGGTAAATTGCGATAAAATCGGTTTATGTGTAATATAAAGGTTAATTTTTTTTATTCAAGCCTTTTCATTATGGAATTTACGCCAAATAAGCCTATTAATCCCTTACATCAATCTTTTAAGGTTATCGCTTTAGTCGGCCGTCCACGCCACGATCAAACTTTACAAATGCATAAAGCCTTATTTCATTGGTTATTAGAACGCGGTTATCAGGTTTTAGTGGAAACTGATGTCGGACAAGCCTTAAACCTTCCTATAAATAATATTGCCGATTTAGATTATATCGGGCAAAACGCGCAACTGGCGATTGTTATTGGTGGAGACGGCAATATGTTAGGCCGTGCACGAATTTTAGCCAAGTACGGAATTGCATTGATAGGTATTAACCGCGGTAATTTAGGTTTTCTAACGGATATTGATCCCAAAAATGCCTATGCACAACTCGAAGCCTGTTTAAGCGGCGAATTCGTTATTGAAGAGCGCTTTTTGTTAAATGTTAATGTAGAACGCAACGGTCAGATAATTTCCGCAGGCAATGCCATCAATGAAGTCGTTATCCATCCTGCTAAAATTGCCCATATGATCGATTTCCATGTTTATATTGATGATAAATTTGCTTTTTCACAACGTTCAGACGGCTTAATTATTGCAACACCGACAGGTTCAACGGCTTACTCACTTTCTGCCGGAGGACCTATTTTAACGCCACAACTCAATGCAATTGCCTTAGTACCAATGTTCCCGCATACACTCTCATCCCGCCCATTAGTCATAGACGGTAACAGCAAAATTTCACTACGTTTCGCTGAATATATCACCGCACTTTTAGAAGCCAATTGTGATAGCCAACTACCATTAGAATTCCGCAGTGATGATATAATCACAGTATCTAAAAGTCCATATAAATTACCTCTACTACATTTACATAATTACAATTATTACAATGTGTTAAGCTCAAAATTAGGTTGGCTAAAAAAATTATTCTAGGCTTTTCATAAAAAACACTTTACTGTATAAAAAAATAACACTATATTAATAATCATATAGTAAGGAGTTTTTATGCTAACCCAATTAACCATCAATAATTTTGCAATCGTCCGCCATTTAGATATTGAATTTACCCGAGGCATGTCCGTCATTACAGGAGAGACCGGTGCAGGAAAATCCATTGCTATTGATGCATTAGGATTATGTTTGGGACAACGCACAGAAATGACGATGCTACGTAATAGCGATGAACGTGTTGATGTTTGTGCCACTTTTTACGTATCAGAACAAAGCCCAGCATTTCATTGGCTCAACGACCAAGAATTACAAGATCAGGATAATCCTGAAAATTGTATTTTACGCCGTATTATCAATACAGACGGGCGCTCCAAGGCATTTATTAACAGCACACCGGTTTCTGCTGCACAATTGAAAGAACTCGGACAATATTTAATTCATATTAACGGGCAACATGCCTCTCAACTCCTCTTAAAAAATGAGTTTCAATTACAAACTTTAGATACTTTCTGTTCTCACACTGCTCTTTTAAAACAAATGCGTGAAGATTATCAACAATGGAAAACCTTACAACATCAAGTCATCACATTCCAACAAAAATGTGCAGAAAATGAAGCTCGAAAACAGCTATTACAGTATCAAGTTAATGAATTGAACGAATTTAATTTACAACCGAATGAATTTTTAGAATTAGAAGAAGATCATAAACGCCTCTCCAACAGCGAACAATTAACCTCGCTTTCTCAATCATTACTGCAACTGTTAAGTGAAAATGAAACGGTGAGTGCAGACAGCTTACTTTACCGCGCTACACAACAACTTGAAGAATTATGTGAATTGGATAACCGTTACAATGATGTACAAACCATGTTGCAAGAAGCATTAATTCAAGTACAAGAAGCCACAAGTGAAATACAACATTTATCTGCCAATATAGATCAAGATCCTTATTTACTGGCAGAAATTGAACAACGAATGGGGCAAACTATCCAATTGGCCCGTAAACATCATATCCGTCCTGAAAACTTAGTAGAGTTTCACCAAAATTTACAAAACGAACTGGCCACATTAGTGAATTTCTCAGAAAGCGAAGAAACGCTTATAGCTAAAGAAACCGAAGCAAAAAGCAAAATGCTACAAACAGTTGCTGCACTTCATCAAAGCCGTCAGAAAGGGGCAGAAAAACTGGCCGAAAAAGTGACACAAGCCATCAAACAACTTGCTATGGAAAATGCTGAATTTTCTATCTCCTTTGTCACAGATTACGATAATATTTCAAGTAATGGTGCAGATAACATCAGTTTTATGCTTCGTAGTAATCTCGGGCAACCAATACAATCTTTATCAAAAACTGCATCAGGCGGTGAGCTTTCTCGGATTGCCTTGGCTATCCAAACACTAACTGCCGATAAATCAGATATTCCAACCTTGATTTTTGATGAAATCGATGTAGGAATCAGTGGTTCAACGGCTAATGTTGTCGGCAAATTGCTACGTAAATTAGGCAAAAAATGCCAAGTGATTTGCGTAACGCATTTACCCCAAGTTGCAAGTCAAGGGCATCATCACTTTAAAGTAGAAAAATTCATTACTGATAATAAAACAGAAACAAAAATGACCGCACTTTCAGACCAAGAACGCATTAACGCTATTGCACAATTACTCGGTGGAAGTAAAATTACTGAAACGACATTAGCAAATGCAGAAGAAATGTTAGCTCAATAATCAATGATGTATTTTAGATAAAAATCGGTATAATAAGGCGTTTTTTCAAATAAGGATTATTATGCCAATTAATTTTACTTCTCTTTTCCAAGACAGTTGGAACTTTATGCGAAATCAAAAAACATTGGTTTATCGCTTTCTCTTTATTTATACATTATTTTCGCTTGCAAGTTACGCATTAAACGCGAATTTACTCAATAATACGGAAATCTCAACTAATACATCGGAACAAATATTACAAAATATTGCGCTTTCCGACATTGCCTTAATGTATATAGTACAACAAACGTCTTTTCTATTTTTAAACAGCTGGACAATGTTAAGCGTCGATCAAATCAACCGCCAACAATCTCTTAATTTAAGCCAAAGTTTTAGTGCCGCATTAAGTAAATTTATCGGTGTAATCACCTTAAATCTTCTTTTAATTTTACCTCTATCTCTGATTGTATTAGATATTTTCAGTTCAATTTTCACCCATCGTTCACCATCAATGTTTGCTTTACCCGGCATGATTTTCGGTATTTTTGTTTTCATTCGCTTATTCTTAGCTCCAATCGCCTATTTATTAGATGATCAAAAATGGTCCAAAGCCATTGGATTTATTTGGCAAAGTGGTATAAAACGAAGTAGTACATTATTGCTTTTTTGTCTAATCACTCAATTTTTATTCGGTTTAATTGCACAGTCACTAAATGCCTTAGCAAATAACAGCTTTTTACCTGTAGTTGCAGCTACTTTGCTTGCGGCATTACACTTATTCAACCTCATTCTCACTTATCGTTTTTACCGCTTATTTACTCAAAAGGCATAATATGAAGCAATTATTTGAATTCTTGCCCGTTATTTTATTCTATATCGTATATAAATTATACGATATGCAGACAGCTGCTATCACACTTGTGGTAGCCACTGTCCTACAAATGCTCATATTTAAACTCAAATATGGAAAAATTGAGAAAAAACAAGCAATTATGGGGGGAGCCATCGTATTTTTCGGCTGTTTAACCGCATATTTCAATGATGTTCGCTATTTGCAATGGCGGGTAACTATTGTTTACAGCATTTTTGCTACTATCTTGCTGGTTGCTCAATTTGGTTTCAAAACCCCTTTAATTCAAAAATTATTAGGTAAAGAAATACATCTACCTGACTCCATGTGGCATAAATTAAATTTGGGCTGGGCAATATTATTTATACTTTGTGTCATATTAAATATCTATATCAGTCAAAATCTATCAGAGGAAATTTGGGTTAATTTCAAATCTTTCGGGATTTTATGTATGATGTTGGTTGGTGTTGTTTTAAGTGGAATTTATATGTATCCATATTTAGCAAAACAGAAAAAAGAGGAAAATTAATGACTTCAACTTCTCGTCAGCCTGATGGTTCCTTGATTTTACGCACATTAGCAATGCCCTCCGATACCAATGCAAATGGCGATATCTTCGGTGGTTGGATTATGTCTCAAATGGATATGGGGGGAGCAATTCTTGCCAAAGAAATCGCCAAAGGACGTGTTGTAACCGTTTGTGTTGATAAAATTACATTTTTACGCCCAATCTCTGTTGGCGATGTGGTCTGTTGTTACGGAAAACTCCTAAAAGTGGGGCGCACTTCAATGCAAGTCAAAGTGGAAGTTTGGATAAAAAAAGTCTATCAAGGCACATCTGACCGACACTGTGTAACCGAAGCACTCTTTACTTATGTTGCTATTGATGAACAAGGTAAACCTCGAGCTGTACCCACCGAAAATAATCCGGAATTAATACAGGCGCTAGCACTAATAAACGGCTAAAAGTGCGGTTTAAAAATATTGAATTTTAAATATCATTACATAAAAATAAGTTACCAAGACAATGACAAGAATTTAAAAATAGTTAATCAATTGAAAATATAAGGAAAACCTCATGGAATATTTTGTTATTTTTGCCCAAGACAAAGAAAATGTATTAGAGAAACGACTTGAAGTCCGTCCACAACATTTAGCACGTTTAGAACAACTTAAATCGGAGGGACGTTTACTGACAGCAGGCCCAACCCCTACTTTTGACGGTTCGAGTATAACAGGCTCATTGGTGATTGCTCAATTTCCCTCTTTACAAGATGCTGAAAACTGGTTGCAATCAGATCCCTATGTAGAAGCTCAAGTTTATGCGGAAGCTGTCATTAAGCCTTTTAGAAAAGTTTTCTAATGAAAAAAGTGCGGTAAATATTACCGCACTTTTTATATGTAGAAATAGCACATTAAAGCACTCGGCGGGATTGTGTATAGTTTCTTGCCCAATATTGTTCATCCATTGAGCTAATGGTAACGCCTTGTGATGTACTTGCATGCATAAATTTTCCATTTCCTAAATAAATGCCAACATGATTATTTTTACGGAAAAATACTAAATCACCTTGCTTGAGTTCATTTTTACTTATTTTTTGACCAATCTGTTTTTGTTCAGCAGTCGAACGAGGTAAAGAAATACCATATGCCTTATCAAAGATTTCTTGCATAAATGCCGAACAGTCAATACCATGTCGATCTGTTCCACCTAAACGATAACGAGTACCTGCCCATTGACGATAAATTTTATTGAGCTGAGTACTTTTCGCCCCTGTCAGAATTTGCGTGCCAACTTCCGTAGCATGTGCATTACTCGGTTGATTGGTTTTTAACGAACTAATTAATTGAGTAAGTTGCTCATCAGAAGTCGTTTGGCTTGTATCTAAAGCGACTTTTGTAGTTTGAGTAGCAGAACAAGCCGATAATATAGAAACACTTAAAATAATAAAAATTTTCTTTAACATCATTGTAATTATTATGAATAAATTTACATCATTTTTCTAAAGGCTAGATCCTACCTGAACAAATCAGAAATTACCAGCTTTTATTCATTTTTTATTCAAATTTGTGTTCATAATCTCTTTTTATGCAAACTTCAGCATAAAAATTGAATAATTACTCGCAATCCTTTTTGATTCCTCAGATTCTGTGTATTTTCTAACCGCACTTTATAACCATGTAGCTCAGCAATCCGAAAAACAATAGATAACCCCAAACCGGAACCTTTTTCATTTTGACCGGATGGACGATAAAAACGTTGCCCCAATTTAATTAAATCCTCTTCATCAACACCACCACCATTATCTTCGATAGTCAATTGATCTTGTTGCAAAACCACTTTTACTTCAGAATCAGATTGAACGTATTTTATTGCATTTTCCAATAAGTTTCGTAGCATTAATCTAATCAATATCGGCTGTCCTTGTATATTTTGCTGATTATCTAAAAACGACATAGAAAAAAAGATACCTCTGCCCTCTGCTTGGCTTTGTAATTCATTAATAAGGGATATAAGCATATTTTGCCAATCAATCGGCTCCAAATCGGTTAATTCTGACAGCGTATCTAAACGGGATAAGAGTAACAATTGCTCAATGAGCTGCGTTGTACGATCAATGCCTTGCATCAAATTCGCCAACGCAGTTTGCCTCATCTTTTCATCATCACTGGCTAATTGAGCCAATTCCGCTTGAATACGTAAGCCGGCAAGTGGACTACGCAATTCATGTGCCGCATCAGAAGTAAAACGACGCTCTCGTAATAATTGAGTTGAAGTGCGGTTAAAAAATTGATTTAACGTCACAATTAGTGGCTTAATTTCTGAAGGCATATTAGGAATATTCAAAGGAGAATGGTCTTCCGGTAAACGTTGTTCCATTTGATCTTGAATTTGAGCTAAGGTTTTTAACTCTTTATTAATCAATAAAATAATGAATGTAATCAATAGCGGTAAACTGGCAAGCCAAATCCACAGTTGAGAAAAAACCACTTTTTCAACCAAATCTTCTCGGTAATCCATCTCCTGTCCAACAGCAATGAAAAGCCGGCCATCTGCAGAGGGGAGCCAAAAAATCCGCCATATATTCTCTTCACCTCGAGGTTTCACATGAGAAAACCCTTTTTCGGGAGCAAAAATAAAATGTCGTCCTTTAGCTTCATCAGCTAACAATAAATCACCTTGTGCTGTAAAAATGGCAAAAGAAAGAGCTTCTTCGTCATAGTCCGAGGGCAATTTTATTTGCTCATGAAAACCGCCACGCTTTTTACGTTCAATTAATATGTGCTTTAAATCTGTGGAGGCTAACCGTTTTGCCAGTAAAATTTGTTGCATATCAAAGAGTTCATTGATTTCTTTACGGGCCTGATACCATGCCGTTGCCGTTGCCCCCAACCAAATCAACACGGCTACCAGTGAAAGTAGCAACATGAGACGTAAACGTAGGCTATATTTACTAAAAATTCCACTCATCACAACTCGCCTAATTTGTAGCCAACGCCATGAATTGTGCGAATAAATTGCTTACCAAATTTTTGACGTAAATTATAAATATGTACTTCGAGAGCATTGCTACTCACTTCATCATCCCAACTGTTTAATTTTTCTTCAATAAATGAGCGAGGTAAGGTTCGCTCTTTACTCAACATAAATAATTCAACTAATTGATATTCCTTTGATGTTAAAGGAATTTCTTTATCTAAAATACTAACTTTACGTAAATTTGGATCAAATTTCACTTCACCATGAAAAATGACCGCACTTCCTTGCCCATAACTACGACGAATTAATGCTTGTAATCGTGCTACCACTTCCGCCAAAGCAAATGGCTTGCATAAATAGTCATCAGCTCCAAGTTGCAGGCCATTAACACGTTCATCAAGCGTATCTCTTGCGGTTAAAATAAGTACAGGCACCATCTGCTTTTCTGCTCGCCATTGTTTTAGAATCTCTAATCCATCTATTTTCGGCAAAGTCAAATCCAACACTACGGCATCATAAGGTGCAGTACTTAATGCTTGGTAGCCGGTCTTACCGTCCTTAAACCAATCTACTGAAAATCCAAGCTTATTCAACCCAAGATGCAAGCCATTTCCAATTAAGGGATCATCTTCAATCAATAAAATTCGCATAATTTTTACCGCTCTTTTCCTTAATAAAATACGATTAAAACAATTAAAACAATCAAAACTGAAAAAATGATTAACTCATTTGAATAGTTATGCTCCAACCATTGAAACATCTCATCATATTAAGCATAAATATCACACGCTATGAATATTGGAATCGCAACCAAAACAACAGCGGTAAAATGATCAAAAAAATAACCGCACTTAATATCACTGCAACTTTAAATTGTCAATGTTGTGTTTTATGTCGGAAATGTTGCATTGCAAGATGCGTCCCCAGAAATCCACCAATGAAGCAAAAAGATAACAATAAATTTTCCTCAATACGCCATTGTTTTTGTTTCGCACGCTGTTTATCCATATACATCAAAAAATAAGCGGCGATATTTACCGCCGCCAAATAAATAATTAAGGTTGACATAAACATTAGTTGCTATATACAGGCAAACGTTTACAGATTGCAAGAACTTTGATTTTTGTTGCTTCAATCACGGCATCTTCGTTTTCTGTCCCCATTGCGTCTAATACATCGCACATCCAACCAGCCAATTCTGTGACATCTTGTTCATTAAAACCACGACGTGTCACAGAAGGTGTACCCACACGAATACCGGAAGTCACAAAAGGTTTTTGTGGATCATTAGGCACGGAGTTTTTATTTACTGTGATATTTGCACGACCTAATGCTGCATCAGCCGCCTTACCGGTTTTACCTTGCTTGATAAAGCTGACCAAGAATAAGTGGTTTTCTGTACCATTTGAAACCACCTCATACCCACGAGATTTAAATACTTCCACCATCGCTTTAGCATTTTTAATCACATTTTGTTGATAAATTTTATATTCCGGCTCTAATGCTTCTTTAAAACATACCGCTTTCGCTGCCATAATATGCACCAAAGGGCCACCTTGATTGGCCGGAAAAACAGAACTTTGTAATTTTTTGTACAATTCTTCGTCTTTTGCCGCAGATAAAATCAATCCACCTCGAGGTCCGCCTAAAGTTTTGTGGGTTGTCGTAGTGACCACATGAGCATGTGGAAGTGGGCTTGGATATACACCAGCAGCAATAAGTCCTGCAACATGAGCCATATCCACAAATAGATAAGCTCCGACTTCATCGGCAATTTCACGCATTTTTGCCCAATCTACCACTTGGGAATATGCAGAGAAGCCAGCAACCACCATTTTGGGCTTATGCTCTAAAGCCAATTGGCGGACTGCGTCATAATCAATCACTCCCTCAGCAGTAATGCCATATAACACGGAATTATAAATTTTACCGGAAAAACTCACTTTCGCCCCATGAGTTAAGTGACCCCCATGAGCCAAATCCATACCTAAAATCGTGTCATAAGGCTGTAACAATGCACCATATACCGCGGCATTAGCTTGAGATCCCGAATGCGGCTGCACATTCACATAATCTGCACCAAATAACTCTTTTGCACGATCAATGGCTAATTGTTCTACAATGTCTGCATACTCACAACCACCATAATAACGTTTTCCCGGATAACCCTCTGCATATTTATTGGTAAATTGGGAGCCTTGTGCTTCCATCACTCTCGGGCTAGCATAATTTTCAGATGCAATCAGCTCAATATGCTCTTCTTGACGACGGTTTTCATCTTGAATCGCTTGCCATAAGACAGGATCATAATCTGCAATTGTCATGCTTTTTTTGAACATGGTGTTTTCCTCTTTATGTAATGCTGGTAGATAAAACAGATAAACGCCGTTTATTTCCCCGCATGTTTAATTAAAATTTATTCTCTCTTTTTCATTTAATCAATGAAAAAATCCACTTAATTTAGACCGCACTTTTAGCGCCCCTAAACCTAATCAATGGCGTATTCAATAGTCACAACCAAACGTACTTTTTTCTTAATCGTTGAGGTGTCATATTCACCGCCATAATCACTGGAATCAACATCGCTTGGGCGATCTGCTTTAATATCAAAAGCACCTTGTGAGGCAGATTTTAATATACCAACCTTAACATGGCTGGTTTTAGCAAATTCTTCTGCCCTAACATAGGCATCTTGCGTAGCTTTTGAAATCAATTCACGTTTAATTGTCTGTAAATCGTCCAAATAATAATCCGGTGAAGAAAAATCAATATATTGATTTTCCGCACGCAAATGTTGAATTTGCGTCATACCTTTTTGTAATTTAGCCAAATCTTTCGTAGATAAAATAATAGCACGAGAAGACGCATAGCCATTTTGACGGCTACGCATATTGCCTTTATTATCCTCATACTCCTCCATATATTCATGCACATCAATATCGGTAATTTCACGTTCATCCGCAGTAAACCCTTGTTCTTTCAAAAATTTCACCGCTAAATTTAACTGTACTTGGTTATCTTTTAAAGCTTCAGCATAAGTCTTTCCCCAACCACTCACAGAAATCTTCCAAGTCCCAAAAGCCGACTTATAATCAGCTTCAGCGACACCTTTTACCGTAATAGAACCGGTTTGGCGTAAATTTTTGAATTGATGCCCCAAAATAAATGCCGAAGCCATTAATCCGATAGCTAAAATGAAACCAAAAATTGCTAAATAAGAAGATTTTTTTATTTTTTCCATCATAAACTCCATAAAATGAACCGCTCTTTTTCCTATTCTATCTCAAAGTGCGGTTGAATTTTTACTTATTTTGTTCTCGCTGAACCGCACGATAGCCGATATCACGACGATAAAAACGCCCAGACCAATGAATTTGTTCCGCCAATTTCAAGGCTTTTTGCTGTGCATCAAACACCGAATTTCCCAATGCTGTTGCGCAAAGTACACGCCCACCGTTAGTCAATAATTTTCCTTCTTTTTCATTCACTCCGGCTAAAAAGACTTTTTCATCATTTTTGCTTTCCATCGGTAATCCTTGAATCTCATCGTTTTTACGATAATCCCCGGGATATCCTTCAGCCGCTAAAACAACACCCAGCGCCGCTTTTTCAGACCATTCGGATTTGATTTGATCCAATTCACCTTTACAGGCTTTCAAACACAGCTCAACTAAATCTGATTTCATTCGCATCATAATCGGCTGAGTTTCAGGATCGCCGAAACGGCAGTTAAATTCGATCACTTTCGGCTGCCCTTTCTTATCAATCATCAAGCCTGCATATAAAAAGCCCTTATACACATTATTTTCCGCCGCCATGCCTCTCACCGTCGGGTAAATAATCTGCTCCATCACGCGCTGATGAATTTCATCAGTCACTACAGGCGCAGGCGAATACGCCCCCATACCGCCGGTATTCAACCCTTTGTCCCCTTCTCCTACACGTTTATGATCTTGAGAGGTTGCCATTGGTTCCACATTTTTGCCATCAACCATCACAATAAAACTGGCTTCTTCACCCTCTAAAAATTCTTCAATCACAACTCGACTGCCAGCCTCACCAAACGCATTTCCAGACAACATATCTTTCACTGCATCTTCCGCTTCCGCCAATGTCATAGCAACAATCACCCCTTTACCTGCGGCCAAACCATCGGCTTTAATTACAATCGGAGCTCCCCTTTCACGCAAATAAGCCAACGCTGGTTCTACTTCTGTGAAGTTTTGATATTCTGCCGTTGGAATTTGATGACGAGCTAAAAAATCTTTGGTAAAGGCTTTTGAACCCTCTAATTGTGCTGCAGATTGACGAGGCCCAAAAATAGTTAATCCAGCTGCTTCAAAGGCATCAACCACACCAATCACTAAAGGGGCTTCGGGCCCTACAATAGTCAAACCAACCTGATTTTCTTGTGCAAACCTGACTAAAGCAGGCACATCTGTCGCTGAAATTGCCACATTTTCTACCGCTCTTTCACGAGCCGTCCCTGCATTCCCCGGCGCAACAAATACTTTAGAAGCTAAAGGCGACTGTGCAACTTTCCACGCCAACGCATGTTCACGGCCACCGTTTCCAATAATTAAAATATTCATAGATTACCCTTATTCGATATTAATGTCTAAAATGACGCATTTTAGTTAATACCATCACCATATTATGCTCATCTGCCGCATCAATCACTTCTTGATCTCGCATTGAGCCACCTGGGTGAATTACACATTCAATACCAATTTTTGCAGCTGCATCAATACCGTCACGGAATGGGAAAAATGCATCGGAAGCCATTACACAACCTTTAACTTCCAAGCCTTCATCTTGTGCTTTAATGCCAGCAATTTTCGCAGAATAAACACGGCTCATTTGCCCTGCACCTATACCGATAGTTTGATTATTTTTCGCATAAACAATAGCATTGGATTTAACGAATTTTGCCACTTTCCAGCAGAACAGTAAATCATCTAATTCCTGTTGGGTCGGCTTACGTTTGCTCACTACCTCCAAATCATCAATACTTACCATACCCAGATCGGCTTCCTGCACCAATAAACCACCATTCACAGGTTTCACTTCCAAGCGAGGTTGAGCAGGTGAAAATTCACCACAGGCCAATAAACGCACATTTTTTTTCGTTTTAACAATTTCACTTGCCGCATTAGATACTGTCGGCGCGATAATTACTTCGACAAATTGACGTTCGATAATGGCTTTCGCTGTAACCTCATCTAATTCACGGTTAAATGCAATAATGCCACCAAAAGCTGAAGTTGGATCTGTTTGATAAGCTCGATTATAGGCTTCTAAAATATCTTTGCCTAATGCTACACCGCACGGATTGGCATGTTTTACAATGACACAAGCCGGCTCATCAAAGGATTTTACGCATTCTAATGCAGCATCCGTATCTGCAATATTATTGAAAGAAAGTGCTTTCCCTTGTAATTGTGTAGCAGTAGATACCGAAGCTTCTTTTCTCTCTTTCTCTATATAAAATGCCGCATTTTGGTGGCTATTTTCACCATAGCGCATAGCCTGTTTACGAATAAAATTGAGGTTTAAAGTACGAGGAAATTGACCGCACTTTGCCTCTTTATCTTCCTCTTCCGCAGTAAAATAAGGTTTGACTAAACGACCGAAATAGTTGGCAATCATTGAATCATACTGTGCGGTATGCTCAAAAGCTTTAATTGCTAAATCAAAACGGGTTTCCAAAGTTAAGCTGTTTTGATTTTTATCCATTTCC
This sequence comes from Lonepinella koalarum, assembly GCA_030525745.1. GTDB lineage: Bacteria > Pseudomonadota > Gammaproteobacteria > Enterobacterales > Pasteurellaceae > JAUNED01. The sequence continues at coordinate 29,537 of JAUNED010000016.1, forward strand.
GCAAGAATCGCATTAAAATCGTTATTATTAACCACAATTGCCACATCTTTATGATTTTTCGCAGCAGAACGTACCATTGTCGGCCCACCAATATCAATATTTTCTACTGCATCTTCCAAAGTACAATTTAGTTTAGCAACAGTTTGAGCAAACGGATAAAGATTGACCACAACCATATCAATACCCTCAATTCCGTGCTGTTGCATGATCTCATCATCTGTGCCACGACGAGCTAAAATCCCACCATGAATTTTTGGGTGTAATGTTTTTACTCTACCGTCCATCATTTCAGGAAAACCGGTATAATCAGAAACCTCCGTCACAGGTAAACCAGTATCCGCAAGTAATTTTGCCGTGCCTCCGGTAGATAACAATTTAACCCCACGTTGTACCAGCCCCCGAGCAAATTCCACAATACCTGTTTTATCAGAAACACTTAATAACGCTTGACGAATAGGACGAATTGATTGCATTGATTTTTCCTTTATTGTAATCAAATTTAAAACCATTTTATTATATCGCAAACGTTTGCGTAAATGTAGTATTTATTTTACCGAATAAAAAAGCCTTGTAATAAAACAAGGCTTCTCGAAAAATCATCACTATGCGGGGTGACGTTCTGCTACTTCTTTTAATAAGGTTTGCAATTCACCGGCTTGGAACATTTCTAAAATAATATCACAACCACCAATTAACTCACCTTCTACCCAGAGTTGTGGGAAAGTCGGCCAATTCGCATATTTAGGCAACTCGGCACGCACATCAGGGTGTTGTAAAATGTCTACATAACCAAAAGGCACTTGACATTGCATTAAGGCTTCCGAAGCGCGCGCAGAAAAACCACAAGATGGTAATTTAGGTGAGCCTTTCATATAAATTAAAATAGGGTTTTCAGCAATTTGCTTTTTGATTTTGTCTAAGGTTTCCATAATTTTCCTTAAGTAATAACGAGTAAAAGTGCGGTCATTTTAGCATGAGATTTGACTTCGACCAATAGCCTGATTAAATTTCTCAACTATTGCCTGAACTACCAACTTCCTCCGGCACCGCCGCCATCGAAACTACCACCGCCAAAACCACCATCAGATGATCCGGCACTAAATCCACCTGAAGGACCATGACCAAAACCGCCGCCCAGCACGCCGCCATAACCTGCCGTATTGCTACGACGACGAGATCTAGCTGTTTGACGAAACAATTCATCGATTTGGTGATTCTGGGTTGGAGTCACATAAGTATCACGTCGCCAGCCTAATTCCCCAAATAACACAACTAAGATAAACAGGCATATCATAATAAATGGAATGTAATCTTCAAATGAAGATGATTCTTCCTTTGTTTGAGGTACAAATTCCCCCTTAGCAGCAGCGATAATATAATCTAACGCCTGATCGATGCCCACAGCATATTGCTCTTGTTTAAAATGCAGCAATACAATTTGGCGGGTCAATTGAGATAAAAAGGCATCAGGCAACGCTCCTTCCAAGCCCTGCCCTACCGCAATAAACACTTTTCGATCATTTTTTGCCACTAAAAACAGTACACCGTTTTTATGCTCTTTTCTCCCAACACCCCATTTATCACCAAGTTCAAAAGTATATTGCGAAATCTCATAATCACCCGTTGTCGGCACAATCGCTACCGCAATTTGCGAGCTGGTTTCTTTACTAAATTGAATCAGCTTGTCTTCTAATATCTGTTTATCATTAACGGAAAGCGTTTCCGTGTAGTCATTCACATAACGAAAAGGAACAGGCGTGGCAGGAAATTCCGCTGCAAATGCAGTGTTCATCAAAATAACACAAAAAATGACCGCACTTTTTAGCCAATTAGTCATTGATAATCACCTCGTTAGCTAATTCATTAATATCATTAGGCTGAATTGGAAAATGTTTTACCAATTCCTCACCTATTTGCTGAATTGCTACCACAACCCCCTCCGTATAATGCTTTTTCGCAAAAGCGACAATCATTTGCTGATATTGACGCTGCCAAAATTCATCGCCCACATATTGATGAATGCCCAAATCGCCAATCACCGCACAACGATGATCTTTATAAGCAATATAAATCAATACAGCGTTTCGTGCTTGAGTTTGATCCATTTCCAACTCTTGAAACACCGCTAAAGTGCGGTCTAAAACAGAAATATTTTGCCCTGGTGTCGGCAAATGGCGTTCAATATAAACTCGTAATTCGGCAGATGTTTGTTGTTCTAATATAGCGATTTCTTGCTCAATTTTATCTTTATTAAAAGGAAATCGAGAAAAAAGAGACATTTTGACCTCGTTGATAATACAGGGGTTCCAACCACTATTTTACTTAATAGCTAACTCCACGAAAAATTAATTAAAATTTACTTGTGGTGCATTTTCCGCACCGGCAGTCGATTTGAAATACGGTTTTTCTTTAAAACCCAAAATTATTGCGGCTAATTTCGTTGGGAATGTGCGTACTTTAGCATTATATTCCTTTGCTGCTAGGTTAAATTTATGACGAGCAACATTAATACGATTTTCCATTCCTTCCAACTGTGCTTGCAATGTCATAAAACCCTCGTGAGATTTCAAATCAGGATAACGCTCTACACTAACTAACAAACGGGAAAGTGCGGATCCCACTTGATTTTGATTTTGCTGGAATTGTTCTAATTGCTCCTCGGTTAAATTTGACGGATCAATTTTGGTTTGTGTTGCTTTCGAACGAGCTTCAATCACGCCTGTTAAGGTTTCTTTTTCAAAATTAGCCTGTCCTTTTACAGTATTAACTAAATTCGGGATTAAGTCTGAACGATGCTGATATTGGGTTTCCACATTTGCCCACACCGAATTAATTTCTTCTTCTGCCTTTACTAAACCATTATAACTGCTCATTAAGGTAAATCCTGCTACCACTGCAATAAGAATAATCACCAGCCATTTTTTCATCTTTTTTCCTTTTACTTGTTATTTGAAATACATAAAACAAAAGACCTAAACAATCAGCCTAGGTCTTTTTTAACTTTATTTTATCTTATAATGATAAACTAAATTACATAGTAGCTTGTTTGCTGCCTTTTACAGAAACTTCAACACGACGATCCGGTGCTAAGCAAGCGATTAATGCTTTACGGCCTTTCACTGCATCACAAGTGTTGCCAGTTACTGGGTTTGCTTCACCGTAACCTGTTGCAGAAATAGCGTTTTGAGCAACACCTTTACCTACTAAGTAGTTAGCAACAGTTTCAGCACGACGTTGAGAAAGTTTTAAGTTTGCAGCATCGTTACCGATACGGTCTGCATAACCTGCAACATCAACTTGTGCATTAGCAACTTGAGCGATTTCGCCGTAGATGCCATCTAAAGTAGAAGTTGCTTCAGGTTTTAAGTTTGATTTACCGAATGCAAAAGTAACATCGCTGTTTAAAGTGAATTTTTTGTTCACAACTTCAGCTGCTTGAGGAGCTGGTGCTGCGCCTTGACCGAAGCGGTAAGATAAACCTAATGCTACAGAGCCGATGTCTGGGCTATAAGCTTCTGGGGCAAGAAAATCTGCTTTATTTGCTGCTTTAGCTTTGTTACCAGCACGGCTTAACCATTGGTATTCTAAACGTAAAGCTAATTCAGGTAAAATTGCATATTCTACACCGCCTGCAACAACTGCAGAAGTTTTAAATAAATCATATTTTCTATGACCATCACGTACTGGAGAACCACCAACAATATTAAAGTTAGCTTCTTTATATTGGTTATATACTAATGCAACACCAGCACGAGCATATACATCTAAGTTAGCTAACACAGGGTAGCTAGCTTTTAAACTTAATGTAGTACCGTGAGCAACGTGGCGAACTAATTCATCCTTATTGTCTGCAGGATTTTTAACTTTTAAGCGACCAAAATAATCATAACCTAATTCTACGGCTAAATAATCAGTTACTTGATAACCTGCAAATAAACCATAGGTTTCAGAATTACGTGAAACAGGTAAATTAAAATCATTTTTATAATAATTTACATTGTGGTGGAAAGATGCCCAACCCGCTTTTGCACCTGCATAGAAAGTGTTAGCTTGTGGAGCTGCTTGAGCTACTGTTGCTGCTGCTAAACCAGCAACTACTAATGCGATTGCAGTTTTTTTCATTGTGATGATCCTCTTAATTTAGTCATCTTAATTTAAAAATTTTATCAGCTACTTATAGCTGAAAGTCCTGGATGTAAATTGAATAATTATTACATCTCTGTATTTGCCAATCATTATTTTCATAATGCTCAGCTAAATCCTTAAAGTAGATACAGCATTAACTTATTCATACTTTTGAATTTGGTATATTATCCCCTATAAAATGAGAAAATCAAATATTTTTTGCTCTTTCTGATTATTTTTCACTCACCAATAATCTGTATTTACAAATTCTTACCTAATATATTTTGAAGGAATATATTTTATTTTTGCCTAATATAAGGCGGATTTATAGAAAAACAAGCTGTCTTTACAAAAATTTACATTATATATCCCCCCACGAAGTGGATAAACCACCGAAAATTTACTGCATTTCGAATAAAAAACACTTAAAATGTTCAACAAATTTGCACCTGACGCAAAATATTGCTAAAGTGCGGTCAATTTTTTGAGCGTTTTATTAGGAAATCCAAATGAGCCAACAAGAATACTTAGATTTTGAATTACCGATTGCGGAACTGGAAGCCAAAATCGAATCTCTACGAGCCGTATCTGATAACGACGGGCAAGTGAATTTAGACGATGAAATTGCTCGTTTGCAAAAAAAAGTTGAAGAATTAACCAAAAAGACCTTTGCTGATCTAGACGCTTGGCAAGTGTCTCGTATGGCTCGTCACCCAAACCGACCTTATACTTTAGATTATATTGAGCATATTTTTACCGATTTTGATGAATTGGCCGGTGATCGCGCTTTTGCTGACGACAAGGCTATTGTCGGTGGTGTAGCCCGTTTAGATGGTCGCCCTGTGATGGTGATTGGTCATCAAAAAGGCCGTACGGTAAAAGATAAAGTGAAACGTAACTTTGGTATGCCTGCGCCTGAAGGTTATCGCAAAGCATTACGTTTAATGCAGATGGCTGAGCGTTTCAACATGCCGATCATTACTTTTATAGACACACCGGGAGCTTATCCCGGTGTCGGTGCAGAAGAGCGTGGGCAATCTGAAGCCATTGCTCGCAACTTACGTGAAATGGCCACATTGACAGTGCCTGTGATTTGTACCGTTATCGGTGAAGGTGGCTCCGGTGGTGCATTGGCCATTGGCGTGGGTGATAAAGTCAATATGTTACAATATTCCACTTATTCCGTAATTTCACCGGAAGGCTGTGCTTCTATTTTGTGGAAAAGTGCCGATAAAGCCTCTACTGCGGCAGAAGTCATGGGCTTAACGGCTGATCGCCTGAAAAAATTGGAATTAATTGATAATATTATTAGTGAACCTCTGGGCGGCGCTCATCGAAACTATGTTGAAATGGCTGCCAATTTGAAGTCCCGATTATTAAAAGACTTAGCCGAATTAGATAAACTCAATCAAGATGCTTTATTAGAACGTCGTTATCAACGTTTAATGTCTTATGGTTATTGCTAATCTCAACATTTAAAAACTCAAAAAGTGCGGTCAAATCAACCGCACTTTTTTACCCTTAAGGATACCAAATGAAGCATATTCTTTCGATTCAATCTCATGTCGTGTATGGCTATGCCGGCAATAAAGCAGCAACCTTCCCTATGCAATTAAATGGTGTTGATGTATGGGCATTAAATACCGTGCAATTTTCCAACCATACTCAATACGGCAAATGGGGAGGTATGGTAATGCCGAAAGAACAGATCGGTGATATTGTACAAGGCATTGATAATATTGGAGCATTAGAAAAATGTGATGCAATTTTGTCCGGTTATATCGGTTCTGCCGAACAAGTGCAGGAAATTGCTAACGCAGTAGATTTTGTCAAAAGCCGTAATCCAAAAGCGATTTATCTTTGCGATCCTGTCATGGGACACCCAGATAAGGGGTGCATTGTTGCCGATGGCGTACGTGAAGGACTCATTGAGATTGCCATGCCGAAAGCGGACATTATTACACCAAACCTAGTAGAATTGCGTGAATTAAGTGGTTTAATTGTTGAAAATTTCGAACAAGCTCTCGAAGCGGTAAAAGTCATTTTAACCAAAGGACCAAAAACCGTATTGGTAAAACACTTAAGTAAAGTCTCACAAAATACCGACAAATTTGAAATGTTACTTGCCACCCAAGAAGGTATTTGGTTGTTAAGTCGCCCATTATATGAATTTGCGAAAGAACCAGTGGGTGTCGGTGATTTAACCGCAGGGCTTTTCTTGGCGAACTTACTCAACGGCAAATCTGCATTAGAAGCCTTTGAATTTACCGGGAATGCAGTGAATGACGTAATGGCAAAAACCTACGAATTAGGTTGTTACGAATTACAACTGATTGCCGCACGCCATTTAATTATGCAGCCTGCTTCCCAATATAAAACAGTTAAAATTGCTTAGTTTTTTTATACTAAATGTGGGCTGAAGCCCACTTTTTCTTATGAACCTACAATCCCGCTTTGCAACAAAACTTAAGCACAAAGCTTATCTCATTGCATTCAGTGGTGGATTAGATTCCACCGCTCTGCTCTATTTATTTGCAAAACAACAGAAAATTCAACCGCACTTAACACTACGAGCCATTCATATTCATCACGGTTTAAGCCCAAATGCAGATAGTTGGGCGACACATTGCCAGCAAATTTGTCATCGGCTTGGCATTCCGTTGATTATCGAAAAAGTGAAAATCAATCCTCAAAACGGCATTGAACAAGGGGCAAGGGAAGCGCGTTATCAAGCCATCCAAAAATATCGGCAAACAGAGGAAATTGTTGCTACTGCGCATCATCTTCAAGATCAAACAGAAACTTTTTTTCTTGCCTTAAAACGTGGTAGTGGCATTCAAGGATTATCAGCGATGCAAAGTGAAAGCACGGTCTATAATCTGCCGATTCTCCGCCCTTTGCTGGAATTCAGTCGGGCTGAATTATTCGCTTATGCAACACAACATCAGCTTTGTTGGATTGAAGATGAAAGCAATAACGACAATCGTTTTGAGCGTAATTTTTTACGCCATGAAATTTTACCTCAACTTCGCCAACGCTGGGAGTTTTGGGATCAAGCTGTTGCACGTTCAGCCCAACATTGTTTTGAACAACAACAATTAATTAACGAATTATTGCAACCTCTATTTGAGCAAAAATATAACAAACTCGACCGCACTTTTTCCCTGACAGATTTTGCAACATACAATGAGAACAAACAAAATGCCTTGCTTAGAATGTGGCTGACTGAATTACAACAAACAATGCCAAGCCAAGTACAACTACAAGAAATTCGGAACAAGGTAATTTTTGCGAAAATAGATAGCAATCCGCAATTTCAGCTGAATAATAAAATCATTCGCCGTTATCAGCAGCGTTTATATTTAACGGAAAAATTTGCGGATGTAAAAAATTTCTACCAAGAAATTCAGTTGGGAAAAACGCTTGATTTACCCGATAATCTCGGCACATTTGAATTATCTAAAACAGTTAATTTTCTGACCGCACTTTGGACAATAGGAAAACAAACTTACCAAACTGATTTACCGCTTACAACACAAAAAATCCATATCAAATTTGGCTATTCTAATCCTGTTCGTTTGTTGGGCGATACTCATCATCGAGACATCAAAAAAGTATGGCAAAACCTTGCTGTACCACCTTGGCAACGTAGCCGTATTCCGCTGATTTTCTACGGTGAAAAACTGAAAAGCGCAGTAGGATTTTTTACAACGGATGAATAAAGATATGATGAATACCCATACCGAAAAACCAACAAATGTGATCGCCTTTGCCTTCTTATTCATTGCTTTTTTAACCGGCATTGCATCCTCTTTTCAACAACCTACATTAAGCCTGTTTTTAACCCAAGAAATTCAAGTTTCTCCGGTCATGATGGGGTATTTTTATGCGTTAAATGCGATTATCGGCATTGTATTAAGCCAAATTTTGGCAAAATATTCAGATAAACTGCCTGATCGCCGCAAAGTAATTTTGTTTTGCTGCCTATTAGCCACCTTGGGATGTTTGATATTTGCCTACAACCGCAATTATTATGTATTGCTGATCATCGGCACAGCATTACTGGGGTTAGGATCAGCCTCCAATCCACAATCTTTTGCAATGGCAAGAGAATATGCTGATAGCACAGGCAAAGACACCGTCATGTTTTCCACTATTATGCGAACCCAAATTTCGCTGGCGTGGATTGTCGGCCCACCTTTATCTTTCAGTGTGGCATTAAATTGGGGCTTTGATTGGATGTATCTGATTGCAGCATCAGCGTTTTTGTGCAGTGCATTAATTGCAACGACGTTGTTGCCGCCCATTGCTCGTAAAAAAAATTTATCCAGTTCAAGATTACAAGCACCAAATACCTATCGAAAAAGTGTTGCTTATCTGTTCACTATGATTTTTTTGGTCTTCACTTGCAATAGTATGTATTTGATTAATATGCCTTTATATATTATTCACGCACTTAATCTGGATCCTCAATTAGCCGGTATTTTAATGGGGACAGCCGCCGGCTTGGAAATTCCGATTATGATCCTCGGCGGTTATTTAACCAAATATTTTTCCAAAAAATCGTTAGTATTCAGTGCAATACTGGCAGGATTTATATTTTATCTCGGTTTGTTATTTGTACATCATGCGTGGCAATTGATTGTTTGGCAGATTTTCAATGCCATTTTTATTGGTGTTATGGCAACTCTAGGTATGGTCTATTTTCAAGATTTAATGCCAAATCAAGCCGGTGTCGCCACAACATTATTCAGCAATGCAGCAAAATTAAGTTGGGTGAGTGGTGGCATATTGGCCGGATTAATCTCTCAATCTTGGGATTACCACGGCGTGTTTTATCTTTCTCTGATTGCTTTAACTATCGCTATATATTGCTTGTATAAAGTGCGGTCGGTTTAAGCAAAGTTTTATCACTCACTCGTTTAAATAGCACAAAGGGGCGAAAATTCGCCCCCCCTAGAATGTGGTAAGTCAGTCGATAAGCCGGGTTCTGTCGTGGACAATCATTCATCTAGGCGATAAATTACTCTATCGCTCAAGCAACCTACCCGAACTCTGAGCGGGCCGCTCATTGAGTTCCTATTTGGTCTTGCTACGAGTGGAGTTTACCCTGCTGTGGAATGTTACCACCCACACGGTGCGCTCTTACCGCACCCTTTCACCCTTACCTGCCCTCACGGACATCGGCGGTCTGCTCTCTGTTGCACTGGTCGTAGGCTCACGCCTCCCGGACGTTATCCGGCACTCTGCCCTGTGTAGCCCGGACTTTCCTCCCGCTTACTTGTCCCACTAGGTTACGCTTTCGCGACATTAAGGGCTTCAATAAGCCGGCGATTGCCTGACTGACTTGTTGCACAGTATAACGGAATTTTCCCTAGAGTGAAATGAAAACTTAGGCTAAAATAACCGCACTTTAGGCTAAATTCAGGCTTTTTATGGATTATTTACAAAATGCACGAAGAACTCTCCAGATTGGCGAACAAGCATTAGCTAAATTAAGCGCCGGTTTAGACGACCGTTTTAACCAAGTCATCAACGCAATTTTACACTGCGAAGGGCGTATTGTCGTCAGTGGCGTTGGCAAATCCGGACTTATCGGGCAAAAAATTGTGGCCAGTCTTGCTTCAACCGGCACGCCAAGTTTTTTCCTCCACCCGACAGAAGCCTTTCATGGTGATTTAGGCATGCTGAAACCAATTGATGTAGTAATTTTGATTTCTTATAGCGGTGAAAGCGATGAAGTCAATAAACTGATCCCAAGCTTAAAAAATTTTGGCAATCAAATCATCGCATTAACATCTAATCCACAGTCAACCTTAGCTCGTCATGCGGATATTGTACTGGATATTTCTGTGGAACAGGAAGCTTGTCCCAACAATCTTGCGCCAACTACTTCAACATTAGTCACGTTAGCTTTGGGTGATGCCATCACTGTCGCACTGATTCATGCTCGAGATTTCAAACCGGTGGATTTTGCTAAATTCCATCCGGGTGGTTCATTAGGTCGCCGTTTGCTTTGCCGAGTAAAAGATCAAATGCAAACCCGTTTACCGATAGCTTCAATATCTACCACTTTTACCGATTGTTTAACTATTATGAACGAAGGTAGAATGGGCGTGGCATTGGTGATGGAAAATCAACAATTACAAGGCATTATCACCGATGGCGATATACGCAGGGCATTAAGTGCAAACGGAGCCGACAGCTTAAACAAAACTGCTGCCGATTTAATGACTAAAAACCCGAAAACGATTCATCAAGATGAATTTTTATCTGCTGCCGAGCAATTTATGAAAACGAAAAAAATCCATTCCTTAGTGGTCGTCGATGATGAAAACAACGTGGTTGGCTTAGTAGAATTTTCCAGTTAAGGATTAAACAATGCAGGAAAAATTAAAAAAAATAAAATTCGTGATCACCGATGTCGATGGCGTACTCACCGACGGTTTATTACACTATGATGCCAATGGTGAAGCCATCAAAAGTTTCCACGTCCGAGACGGTTTAGGGGTAAAAATGCTCATGGAACAGGGGATTCAAGTAGCAGTTCTATCTGGTCGTTCCTCACCAATTTTGCAAAAACGCATTCAAGATTTGGGTATCAAACTCGCTTTTCTCGGTAAATTAGAAAAAGAAAGTGCCTGTCTTGAATTAATACGTCAAGCGGGAGTCTCTGCGGAAGAAACTGCTTATATCGGTGATGATTCTGTGGATTTACCGGCATTTGCTACTTGCGGCCTGTCTTTTGCTGTCGCTGATGCAGCGGATTATGTCAAAAAACATGCCGATTATGTTTTAACCCTCGGTGGCGGAAAAGGCGCATTCCGTGAAATGTCGGATATGATTTTACAAGCGCAAGGTAAAAGCGACATTTACACCACCGCCGAAGGCTTTTTAAAATCCGTGAAAAATATGGCGCAATAAGGCTCAAAAGTGCGGTTAAAATTCGTTAGATTTTCTGACCGCACTTTTTGCTGAAAGACATTTCTCTCAAACTTATTTCTAAATTGCTGCCGTCACTACAATTTCTACTTTCCAGCTTGAATCTGCCAACTTGGCTTCTACACAGGCTCTCGGCGGAGCATTATTTTCAGCCACCCATTCGTCCCAAGCTCTGTTCATTTCGGCATAATCCTGCATATCCGCCAGAAAAATTTGTGCCATTAAAATACGGCGCTTGTCCGTATTTACTTGTGCCAATAAATGATCAATTAAATTTAACACATCTTTCGTCTGTTCATATATAGGCTGATTTGGCGTATTTTCCGGCACTTGTCCGGCTAAATAAGCCACAGCATTATGTACTGCCACTTCTGAATAACGTTTTCCCACTAACAATCGTTGAATAGTCATTTTATACCCCTCATTAAAAAATATACAATTTCCGCAAAAGTGTATATCATTTTGCACTAAAACCCACTAAAATTCTCAATTATTTTTAAATGAGAATCTTTTCCAATGAAACTGCTAATTTCTAATCAACATGGTGCGATTGTGATGGCTCTCATGCCATTTTTGTATGGGATGTTGCTTTCCAATCCTATTTGGCAACATTTTTTCCTGTTGCTGTCGTGGTTTTCACTCTATTTGATGACTTATCCCTTTTTAAATCTGTTTAAAGGCCGAAATCTTGAGCTTTATCGCAAATGGACGCTAATTTACGGTGTAGCTTGTTTTCTATTTTCCCTTCCTGCATTTTTCCATAACTGGAAAATCATTTATTTTGTCTTTGCTATTTTAGCACTAAGTCCAATCAGTATTTACTACATAAAACAAAAAGATGAACGTGCCTTGGGCAATGATTTTAACGGAATTCTAATTTTTGCCATTGCAGGTATGGCCGCCTATTATTTTGCCGACAGTCAATTTGATGAAAAAATCTGGTGGGTGGCATTACTACCGAGTATATATTTTATTGGTTCGACTTTTTATGTGAAATCAGTATTACGAGAACGAAAAAATCCACTATACATGAAAATCTCTGTGATTTTCCATACGCTTTCTATCGTTATTTTCTTACCTTGGCAACAATATTGGCTTGCACTAGCTTTTATTACACCTTTTATTCGAGCCGTTTGGATACCCAAATTAAAGCTTTCCACCAAACAAATCGGTTTGATTGAAGTGGCGGTGAGCTTGATCTTTTTTGCTTTACTGTTAATAGCCAGTTTATAAGGGCTGTTAATCATAGCCAAAATAGTGTTAAAAGTGCAGTCAATTTTTTGGGTGTTTTTAAATTCTGCTTTAATAATGACCGCACTTTCCTTATACTACACCTATCTTTTACTTCACCTAAACGGTTATTTTATGAGCATTTACAGCTATATTTGTTTTCTTTCAGCCATCGCCATTTTACTCGGTTTTTTAACGAGTAAAATTAGCGATAAAATCCAATCGACTATAGCCATCAGTGCTTCGGCAATGATTGGCTCACTACTGCTATTATTCTTCGGCTATTTAGGCTGGTTTAATCTCGACAGTATCGCTATCGACACAATGAAACAATTAGATTTCAAAAGCTTCCTATTAAACGGTATTTTAGGCTTTTTACTGTTTGCCGGTGCATTAGGCATTAAATTACCCGTAATGAAAGATCAAAAATGGGAAATTGCCACCTTTGCTTTATTCTCTACTTTTGCTTCCACCTTTATCATCGGTTTTTTAATTTATTGTGCGGCTCGTTTAGTCGGATTAGAAATCGACTTTATTTACTGTATTTTATTTGGCGCATTAATTTCACCGGACGACCCTATCGCAGTACTTGCTATTATCAAAAACTTGCGAGCTCCCAAACGCTTATCAATGCAAGTGGAAGGTGAATCCTTATTTAATGACGGTGTCGGATTAGTGATTTTCACTACCGTATTGGCCGTTGCCTTTGGTGGACAAGAACCCACATTTAATGGCGTAGTAGGCCTATTTTTACACGAAGCTATCGGTGGGATTTTATACGGCTTAGTGTTGGGTTTAGTCGCACATTTATTGATTTCCTCCACCGATGACGGTAGCTTGGAAATGCTCTTAACCCTAACCATACCAACCGCAGGATTTATGCTTGCCTCCGTATTGCATGTTTCCGGTGCATTAGCAATGGTTGTTTCAGGTATTATGATTGGTAACTGGACACGTAAAAAAGGCTTCTCCGAACAAAGCCAACGCTATTTAGACCATTTTTGGGAAATGATCGATCACTTCCTCAATTCCTTATTATTCTTCTTGATTGGTTTTGCATTGCTATTAGTTGATTTTACTTTCCAAGGTTTCTTGTTAATGTTACTGGCCATTCCTATTTGCTTGGCAGCACGCTATTCAAGTTTATGGATGCCGTTCCAGCTGATGAAAAAATTCCGTACTTACAATCCTTATACACTCAAAGTTCTCACTTGGGGAGGGTTGCGTGGCGGTTTATCCCTTGCGATGGCATTATCTATTCCTAGTGGCGTCGCATTTATTGAGGGAACAGACAAAGATGTACGAGATTTAATTTTGCTGATGACTTATGCGGTAGTTATGTTCTCCATTTTGATCCAAGGTGTCACTATTGAAAAAATGATACAAAAAGCAAAAATCGTTGATCCAAATCGTGAAGAATATTTGCGTGAAGAACAACATATCAAACCGCATTAATACTACTCAATACTACAAAGAAAAACGTGGGTAAAATAACATTTCCCACGTTTTTTATGCTCATAAACGCCCATAAAAATCTTTATAATCTCATCATCCTACTAAAATAAATCTAGATGAAGAGAAATATCCCTCACTCAAAATACAAGAAAAATTGACCGCACTTTTGCAATAAAGCAAAAACAATAACCTCTCAAATCACTAATAAACAAAAAACCGGAGTTTCCTCCGGTTTTTGCTTGGTTAGCATAGGCTTAAAACTACCACTGATACCCAACCCCTACAGAGCCGCCGATGTCGCCGCGGGTGTTG
>JAUNED010000003.1 GCA_030525745.1 Lonepinella koalarum
ATTACCGCACCGATGATTTGTACAATTTTTCCCGTTGCCATTACCGTTCCTCTTAATTTGGTTAAATTGCTGCGGCACCCGCAACAATTTCATTTAATTCATTCGTAATACTTGCTTGACGAGCTTTGTTATACACTAACTGTAACTCATTAATCAGATTACCTGCGTTATCGGTTGCCGCTTTCATTGCAACCATTCGAGCCGCTTGCTCTGAAGCCAAGTTATCTACCACCGCTTGATACACCTGAGACTCTAAATAACGACCTAATAAACTATCCAATAAAATCTTTGGATCAGGCTCATAAATATAATCCCAAGTTTGTTGTTTTTCAGCGAGGTTATCGTTTTCCAATTCAGGTAATGGAATCAACTGTTGGAAAGTCGGTTTTTGCGACATCGTATTCACAAATTTATTATAAGCAATATACACGGCATCAATTTCACCGTTACGATGTGCATCAAACATTGAATTGGCAACACCAATCAATTCTTCCAAGGTTGGATTATCTCCTAAACCCGAATGTTGGCCTTTAATCATCAAACCCAGTGAACGGAAAAAACCAATGCCTTTAGAACCAATAAGACCTAATTCAACTGTTACGCCTTGTTGCTTCCATTGTTTGATTTCATTAAGAGCGGTCTTAAATAAGTTAATATTTAAACCGCCACACATTCCACGGTCGGTTGAAACAATAATAACACCTACTCTTTTTACTTTACGCTCATTTAAAAAAGGGTGTTTATAACCAACATTCGCTTTGGATACGTGACTGATAACATTTTTAATGGTTTCAGAATACGGACGAGAGGCTGCCATACGATCTTGCGTCTTACGCATTTTCGAGGTTGCCACCATTTCCATAGCTTTAGTAATTTTCTTTGTACTTTGCACACTGGAAATTTTGGTTTTTATCTCTTTAGTACCTGCCATTTTTGTTCTCCGTTATTCCAAACGTTACCAAGTATTATTGGCTTTAAAACCATCCAAAATAGCTTTCAATGTGTCTTTAATTTCATCATTGTAATTACCACTTTGGGTTAAGCTTTGCATAAATTCGCTATGAGTACGGTTAGCATAGTCTAAAAGTGCGGTCTCAAAATCAGCAATTTTGTTTAAGGCTACATCTTCTAAATAACCAAATTCCACTGCAAATAATACTAAAGCCATCTCTGAAACACTTAATGGGGAGAATTGTTTCTGTTTCAATAATTCAGTAACTTTCTCACCATGAGATAATTGTTTGCGAGTTGCATCATCTAAATCAGATGCAAACTGAGCAAAGGCAGCCAATTCACGGTATTGAGCTAATGCAGTACGGATACCGCCGGCTAATTTTTTCACCACTTTAGTTTGAGCTGAACCACCTACACGAGATACCGAAATACCCGGGTTTACCGCAGGGCGAATACCGGAGTTAAATAAGTTAGACTCTAAGAAAATCTGGCCATCAGTAATAGAAATTACGTTAGTCGGAACGAAGGCTGAAACGTCACCTGCTTGGGTTTCGATGATCGGTAATGCGGTTAAAGAACCGGTTTTACCTTTCACTGCACCGTTAGTGAAACGTTCTACATAGTCTGCATTTACACGAGACGCACGCTCTAATAAGCGAGAGTGGAGATAGAACACATCACCCGGGAATGCTTCACGACCCGGTGGACGGCGTAATAACAGTGAAATTTGACGGTAAGCAACCGCTTGTTTAGATAAATCATCGTAAACGATTAACGCATCTTCACCACGGTCACGGAAGTATTCACCCATTGCACAACCTGCATACGGTGCAAGGTATTGCAGTGCCGCAGATTCAGACGCAGAAGCCACTACAACGATAGTGTTCGCTAATGCACCGTGTTCTTCTAATTTACGCACTACGTTTGCGATAGTAGAGGCTTTTTGACCGATTGCAACGTAGATACATTTAATACCTGAATCACGTTGGTTGATGATCGCATCAATTGCTAATGCGGTTTTACCGGTTTGACGGTCGCCGATAATCAACTCACGCTGACCACGACCAATTGGAACCATGGAATCCACAGCTTTATAGCCTGTTTGTACAGGTTGATCAACAGATTGACGATCAATAACACCCGGAGCAATCACTTCAACAGGAGAGAAACCATCATTTTGGATTTCGCCTTTACCATCTATTGGTTCACCTAATGTATTTACCACGCGACCTAATAAACCACGGCCCACCGGAACTTCTAAAATACGGCCTGTACATTGTACTTCCATACCTTCGGCAAGATCAGCATAAGGACCCATTACTACCGCACCAACCGAGTCACGCTCTAAGTTAAGTGCCATTGCATAACGATTTCCCGGTAATGCAATCATTTCACCCTGCATTACATCACTTAAACCGTGAATACGTACAATACCGTCGCTCACGGATACGATTGTTCCAGTATTGCGAGCTTCACTCACCACATCAAACTGGGCAATGCGTTTTTTAATCAATTCACTAATTTCAGTTGAATTTAGTTGCATTTTATATTCCTCTTTACCTTGCAGATTTACAGTAATTCATCTGCCAGACGGGCTAATTGACCACGACTAGATCCATCAATTACAAAATCTTCTGTACGAATAATTACACCTGCAATCAGCGAGCTATCTACACTGCAATTTAGTCTGACTTTACGGGAAAGACGTTTTTCCATTGCAGTAGTAATTTTTTCTGTTTGGGTTGCATTCAATGGTTGAGCCGAAATGACTTGAACTTCCGCTGTTGCATTATAATCTTCTACATAAGATTTAAATTGCTCAAATACTGCAGGAAGTACAGTTAAACGCTTATTTTCAGCCATTAACCTTATAAGATTTTGCCCTGATTTATCAATTTGTTCACCACAAATTGAAATTACTGTATCAGCGACTTTTTGAGCAGAAAAAGAACTATTTAAAAAAGCCTGAATTTGGTTATTTTTAGCTAGCTCAGCCATAAAACCCAACATTTCAGTCCATTTTTGGACCGCACTTTGTTCTACTGCAAAATCAAATGCTGCTTTAGCATAAGGACGAGCTATTGTAGTTAATTCTGACATAAGCCCAACCTTCCTTATAATTCCGCAACTAATTTATCAATAATATCATTGTTAGCCGCCTCATCTACTGTACGACCCACAATTTTTTCTGCACCGGCAATTGCTAAAGATGCTACTTTCAAGCGCAATTCTTCTTGAACTCGCTTACGTTCAGCTGCAACTTCTGCATAACCTTGTTCAATAATTTTTGCTTTTAAAGTTTCAGCTTCTACTTTGACTTCTTCAAGTACTTCATTGCGACGTTTATTTGCTAATTCCACAATTTCTTGAGCTTGAATTTTTGCTTGTGCCAAAGTTTCTTCAACCATAGCTTGGCTACTTGCTTGTTCTTGTTTAGCTTTTTCAGCACCAGCAAGAGCATCAGCAATATTAGCTTGACGGGTTTCTATCGCTTTAATCAGCGGTGGCCAAACGAATTTCATGCAAAACCACACAAAAAGTGCAAATGCAATCAGCTGACCAATTAATGTTGCATTTAAATTCACAACAGCCTCCTCAAAGTTGGTTTTATTACTCTAATAAAAAGAGCAACGGTTTTGTTTGTCCAACGTTGATTAGCCTAATAAATCAATGAATGGGTTTGCGAAGATAAAGAGCAATGCAATACCTACAGCAATCATTGCAATAGCATCCAAAAGACCTGCAACGATAAACATTTTAGTTTGTAAACTACTTGCTAATTCAGGTTGGCGAGCAGAAGACTCTAAAAATTTACCACCTAAAATAGCGAAGCCAATGGCAGTACCTAGTGCAGCAAAAGCCAATAGGATTGATGCACCAATAATCGTTGCTGTAATTACAGATTCCATAATGTTCTCCATTAAGTTTTAAAAAAGCCTTTCGGCAGGGTTAATAAAAAAGTCAAAATTTATTAGATTTTATTGCTTAATTTTTCAAAATAATTGAAAAACTAACCGCGCTTTTACCTAATTTTGTATTTAGTGATCTGCTTTATTATAAGCAATACTTAAATAAACTATTGTTAACATCATAAAAATAAAGGCTTGTAATGTAATAACCAAAATATGGAAAATTGCCCATGCTAAGTGTAAAGGCAAGCCTAAAGCTTGTAAGGCAAAATTATCTGCCATATACATAACAGCAATTAAGATGAAAATTAATTCACCTGCATACATATTACCAAACAAACGGAATGCTAATGAAATAGGCTTCGCTAATAAGGTAACAACTTCAAGCACAAAATTAACAGGTATAAATGCCCAGTGGTTAAAAGGATGTAAAGTGTATTCTTTGGCAAATCCGACTAAACCTTTTGATTTGACAGTATAAAAAATAATTAAAGCAAATACACAAATTGACATACCTAAGGTTGCACTAATATCCGCTGTTGGCACAGCTCGTAAATAATGAATACCTAATAAATCCGCAAACTGAGGTGGAAAATCAACCGGAATTAAATCAATAGCATTCATGACAAAAACCCAACAGAAAACTGTTAATGCTAAAGGAGCAACTACATTACGAGGTCCGTGGAAATTGTCTTTTACTACACCATCAACCCATTCAATTAGTATTTCAATAAAACACTGAAATTTACTTGGTACGCCATCTGTTGCTTTTTTTGCTTGGCGATAAAAAAAGAATAAAAAAAGGATACCTGCCAATATAGAAAAAAACAGGGTATCTAAATGAACGTGCCAAAAACCATCACCGGTTTTTAGGAAAGTTAAGTGGTGACCTATATAATCAGCCGTAGTTTGACCAGCCATAATCTATCCTTTTGAATTTTAAATTATTTTGAAACTCGCTTTATTATTTCAGGCAATACGATGTTCATTGCTAATATCACAAAATATCCACTGAAAAATACTAATATTTTCATTTCTTTATAAAAAATAAAAACGAATGCAATCAGGATAATTGCCACTACCCATTTTAGAGCTTCACCTTTATACATTATATTCAGTTTGTTTACAGAAACTGTAAAAGGTTTAAAAAAGACCCAATAAACAAACAATAAATAGGGTAAAAAAGCGGATAAAAAGCCTAACAACAAAGACAAACCCGTATGTTTTTCTATAAAAACACCCAAAAAACTGACCGCACTTATAAACAAAAATTCAATAATGAGTGCTTTACTGTAATTTTTTTTTGCTTGTTTAATAATTGCCGACATTGAAAGTTAAGCCTATAAAAACTCAAGGATTGTACCTTAAAAAAATCCTTTTTTAAACCCTAAAACAAAAGAAAACTAACACAATTTATAAGGTTTAACCTGTTTGCTTTAATAAAATTAAATGCCGCTCTCCAATTAATCCGGGAACTTGTAATTCGACTACATTAGTGATAGTAAAATTGCTCAATAATTCAGCTATTTCATTTTTGTTATATAACCCTTTTAAAGCATAAAAAAGACCATTTTTATGAGGTAAATGATGACACCAATCCGTCATATCCTTTAGGCTAGCAAAAGCTCGACTAAGAACACCATCAAATTGATGATCGGGTTGATATTCTTCTACTCGACTTAATACAGTTTCAACATTGGTTAGTCCTAACTCACGCACTGCATTTCGGATAAAACTAATTCGCTTACCAAGACTATCCAATAAGACAAATTTTTTGTTAGGATTTATTATGGCCAAAGGCAGTCCCGGCAAGCCCGGACCAGTTCCTACATCAATAAAATAGTTTCCCTGTAAATAAGGACTAACTACTAAACTGTCCAAAATATGTTTTACCAACATTTCCATTGGATCACGCACAGAAGTCAGATTATAAGTTTTGTTCCATTTATTCAATAATAAAATTAACTGAACAAGTTGTTTTTCCTGTTGTTCTGTTATAGAAAGTGCGGTCATTTTTAGTAATGTTTTAAGTTTCTCACTTAATTCCAACTCCAGATTATTCACCACGTTTCAACATTCCTTGTTTTTTTAAATTAACCAACAAAATGGAAATAGCTGCCGGTGTAATACCTGAAATTCGACTGGCTTGTCCGATAGAAACAGGGCGGTGTTGCTCTAATTTTGAACGTACTTCATTAGATAAACCGGCAACTAAGGAATAATCAAAACGTTCTGGAATTACCGTATTTTCGTGACGTTTTTGTTTTTCGATTTCCTCTTGTTGATGTTCAATATAACCTTGATATTTAATCGCAATTTCAACCTGTTCCACTGCTTCTTTATCTTCCATTGCAGGCTGAAATGGCTTAAGTGCGGTTAAAATTGGATAAGATATTTCTGGACGACGTAATAAATCTTCGCCACTGGCTTCACGAATCAAAGGACTACTTAATACTTTATTTGCTTCTTCTAAATGTTCAGAGCGAGGATGTAACCAAATACTGCGTAGACGTTGACGTTCCTGTTCAATATTTTCCATTTTTTGATTAAATCTCACCCAACGTTTTTCATCTATTAATCCTAATTTGTGGGCAATTGGTGTTAAACGAATATCCGCATTATCTTCACGTAATAATAAACGGTATTCTGCACGGGAAGTGAATACACGATAAGGTTCTTTTGTGCCTAAAGTGCAAAGGTCATCAACTAAAACGCCTATATAAGCTTGATCTCGGCGCGGAAACCAAGCCTCTTTTTCTTGAACAAATAAAGCTGCATTAATGCCGGCTAACAAACCTTGCGCAGCAGCTTCTTCATAACCTGTTGTACCGTTAATTTGACCGGCAAAGAACAATCCTTTAATAGCTTTAGTTTCTAAAGTAGGTTTTAAATCACGAGGATCAAAATAATCATACTCAATAGCATAACCCGGCTTAATAATTCGGGTTTTTTCTAAGCCTTTCATGGAATTGACAATGCCCATTTGAACATCGAAAGGTAAACTGGTTGAAATACCGTTAGGATAAACTTCATTGGAAGTCAATCCTTCAGGTTCAAGATAAATTTGATGAGAATTACGATCCGCAAAACGCATTACTTTGTCTTCAATTGACGGACAATAGCGAGGTCCTATGCCTTCAATAACACCAGTATACATTGGGCTACGATCTAAACCACCACGAATAATATCGTGGGTTTGTTCGTTAGTATGAGTAATATAACAAGGAATTTGGCGAGGATGTTGATCTACCGATCCCATAAATGAAAAAACAGGTAATACTTCGTCACCATGCTGTTTTGCCAATACATCAAAATTAATCGTACGGGCATCTAAACGAGGCGGTGTGCCAGTTTTTAATCGATCAACTCGTAATCCTAAATCTCGCAAACGATCTGCTAGCATCATAGAAGCAGGATCTCCAGCCCTACCACCTGTATAATTCTCCAAACCAATATGAATTTTACCTGCTAAAAAAGTTCCTGCAGTTAATATAACCGCTTTTGCACGAAACTTTAATCCCATTTTAGTTTCTACACCGGCTACACGATCCTGCTCTAAAATAACATCTGTCACTTCCTGTTGAAAAATGTCTAAATTAGGTTGATTTTCTAAAGCTATTCTTACTGCCTGTCTATATAAAACACGATCAGCTTGAGCTCGAGTTGCACGTACTGCAGGACCTTTAGAACTGTTTAATGTACGAAATTGGATCCCTGCTTGATCCGTAGCTGTTGCCATTAAACCACCCATAGCATCTATTTCTTTAACTAAATGGCCTTTACCTATACCCCCAATAGCAGGATTGCAAGACATTTGTCCTAAAGTATCTACATTATGGGTTAATAATAGTGTTTTTAATCCCATTCGAGCAGGCGCAAGAGCAGCTTCAGTACCTGCATGGCCGCCGCCAATAATAATCACATCGTAATTTTCAGTATAAAACATAAGATCCTTTTTTATAGTTATAGCCACTACTTAAGCAAATTCTGCGTATTCTACCTAAAATTAGGATCTGTTGAAAGGGAAGTAGAAGGATCTTATACACAAAAAAGAGAGAGCTAATATAAAGAGATCTTTTTATATATAAAGATCTTATTATTCTTATTATAAGGATCCATTTTTTGTAGGATAAGATCTTTTTTATTAATAATATGAATAAGTTAGATCTTATGTAAGTACCTGAAGATCATCTGATTAGCTTTTATAATTTCTGTGGGTAACTTTGTAATTTATCCACAGAATATAAATTTTAAAATGTTATACTTATGAAAATCACATTTTATACTGTTATTTTTATAAAGTTATCCACAGTATTCTTTTGGTTAAAAAATAATCTTTAAATAAAAAAGCAGCCAAAATTCATCGAATTTTGACCGCTCTTTTTTTATTTATAAATTAAAGGTAGAATTTTTCTACAAAATTTAATTTATCATCCAGTTTTAACACTAATGGCTGACCTGTTGGAATTTCAAAATCCATAATTTCTTCATCGGAAATACCTATAATATGTTTTGCCAATGCACGTAAACTATTGCCGTGAGCAGTAACTAAAACACGTTTTCCAGACAATAATGCAGGTGCGATTTCATCTTCCCAGAAAGGTAATACACGCTCGAGGGTGATTTTTAAGTTTTCTGCATTTGGCACAACGTCTTTCGGTAAATGAGCGTAACGGCGATCGTTGTGTGCAGAATTAGGATCTTTTGGATCTAAATCTGGTGGAGAAATATCATAAGAACGACGCCAAATATGCACTTGTTCGTCACCATATTGTTCTGCTGTCGCTTTTTTGTCTAAGCCTTGTAATGCACCGTAGTGACGCTCGTTTAAACGCCAGTTTTTTACTTGTGGAATCCACAATTGGTTGGATTCTTCCAACACGATGTTACAGGTTTTAATCGCACGGGTTAAAACGGAAGTGAAAGCGATGTCAAATTCATAGCCTGCTTCTAACAATTTTTTACCTGCTGCTTTTGCTTCTTCAACGCCGCGTTCGGTTAAATTCACATCACGCCAGCCGGTAAATAAATTTTTCGCATTCCATTCGCTAAAACCGTGACGGATAAAGACTAATTCCATAGAAAATCTCCTTGAGAGTAAATTAAAAAAACTTTGCACTTTATAGCAAAAAAAGAGTAGTTTTAAAAGTAGAAAGCCATTGTTTCCTGATCTTTCGCAAAAATAATGCTATATTTAATCCTAGATTTGACTTATGAGATAGAAATATGCCAACGACATTCATCAAAACAGGAAATAAATTGACCGCTCTTTTAGGGGCTTTTTTTTGTATTCTGTCCATTGAAAGTCAAGCAAATAATTTATCCCAAATACAGCAGCAGATTAAGCAGCAAGAACAAAAAATTGCTGAGCAAAAACGCAAGCAAAACCAGATTCAATCCACCTTAAAAACACAAGAAAATAAAATCAATTCAGCTATTGGCGAATTGCGACAGACGGAAAACAATTTAGCCGAAACTCGTAAACTTATTGCCGAAACTAACCGTCAAATTGCTTTATTGGAAAAGCAGGAAAAAGAGCAAAAGGTGAAACTCGCCAAACAATTGGATAATATTTATCGTAGTGGCAATCCGTCCTCTGTAGTGGAACATTTGATAGCTGATGATGCACAAAAATCGGATAGAATGAAAGTTTATTATCAGCATCTCAATCAAGCCAGAATGGCATTGATTTCGGAGCTAAAAGCCACTCGTTCTCAATTACAAGAACAAAAAAATTTAGTTTCTCAGCAGCAAAAAATACAGCAAGAACAACTTTCAGGACAGAAAAAACAACAGCAAGATTTACAAAAAGCTAAAAATGAGCGAGAAAAAACTTTGGCACAATTAAATAAAAATTTACAGCAAGATGAAAGTCGTTTAGAAACCTTGAAAGCGAATGAAAATGCTTTAAAACAGGAAATAGAACGTGCATCACAAGTAGCTCAAAAGCAAGAACAACAAGAAAAAGAACAACTTGCCCAACGAAAATTAGAACAGGAAAAAAAACATAATAAGCCTTATCAACCTACAGAGCAGGAAAAACAACTTACTCGCTCAAGAGATGGATTAGCCGGGAAATATGCTTATCCTGTAAATGGTAAAGTTTTACATCGGTTTGGTTCAACTCAAGCAGGCGAAGTAAAATGGAAAGGTATTGTGATTTCTGCAGCCAACGGTTCAGCGGTGAAAGCCATCGCTGATGGTCGGGTGATTTTATCCAGTTGGCTGCAAGGCTACGGCTTGGTTGTAGTATTAGATCACGGAAAAGGCTATATGTCGCTGTATGGATATAATCAAGCGGTGAGCGTAAAAACCGGCACATTGGTAAAAGGCGGACAAAAAATTGCGGAAGTGGGTAGTTCCGGTGGGCAAGGACAATCTGGATTATATTTTGAAATTCGTCGCCAAGGGCAAGCCATTAACCCTCAAAGTTGGTTGAAATAAGGCTGAATATGAGAAAAAGTGCGGTCAAATTTTGCTTGGCCTTGTCGGCGTTGGTAATCCATTCACAGGCTTTAGCACAAAGCACACTCGCCATTGTAATTGATGATGTGGGTTATCATAACCAATATGACCAAGCCGTGCTGGCAATGCCGAAAGAAGTGGCTGTTGCCATTATTCCCGTTGCACCTTACGCCAAAGCCCGTCATCAACAAGCACTTGAACAACATCGCAATATTTTAATTCATTTGCCGATGCAGCCTCGCAACAATCAAAAAATTGAAGAGGGCGGATTGCATTTGGGAATGAGCCAACAGACAGTGGAAAATCGTATTCAAGCAGCCAAAGCGATTTTACCCAATGCCATTGGCTTAAATAATCACATGGGTAGTGCGGCAACCGCAGATATAATGCTGATGAATTATTTAATGACTGCATTAAAACAACATCATCTCGCTTTTTTAGACAGCAAAACCATCGGCAATTCTGTGGCGGCTAAAACCGCTAAACAACAAGGTGTACAAAGCCTTGAACGTCATATATTTTTAGACAACAGTGATCACTATGAAGATATACAAAGGCAATTTCAATTAGCATTAAATTACGCTCGTAAACATGGCTCGGCTATTATGATCGGACATCCCAGAAAAAATACAGTGGCTGTTCTGCAAAAACAACTCAGTCAATTACCTTCGGATATTCGTCTTGTGACGATACAATCCTTATGGCAACAGCAAAAACAGCAGGAAGAAAAAGCCCTGCCTGATTTTATTTATATTTTCGGAGAACAAGTTGTCCAAAAGTCCGTTAATCAGGCATTATTTCCTTGTCTGATGAATTTTCTGCCGCCAACCACAGGGTTTTTCGCCCAAAAACCGCACGGTTATCTACAAATTTCACCTCTTTTAACTGAATTTCCCATACTTCGGAAGACATTAATTTCGCATAAGGAAAGCGTTTGTAATACAGTGAAAGTGCGGTCTGTTTTTCCTCTGTTTTGATTGGATAAATATTGCCATTAAATTGTATCCCACGTAAAGAAGCAATATTATTTGATTCATGAATAATTGTGCCGGTGATATGACAATTTTGTTGTATTAATTGACCATGCCGAGTATTCGGTTTTGTTTGTAAAATTAATCGGTTATTTTCCTTATCAAATGCATAAAAACAAATAGCCGACCAATGATCATTAGGTGTAAAAACACTGAAACTGACAATATGTTTTTCCGTTAAAAAATCAATAATATTTTGCTGCATTATTTATCCTTGTGATACTATTTGCTCTCTTTAAAACAGCGGTTTTTTTGACCGCACTTTTCTTTTTTGAGATGAAATGATGGAAACTTTTACTGAAATTACTCCGCAACAGGCTTGGCAAATGATTAATGAAGAGGATGCTATATTGGTGGATGTGCGTGATATACAGCGCTTTTCCCTCAGCCGTCCACAAGGCGCATTCCATTTAACCAATCACAGTTATGCGGATTTCAAAGACGAATATGATTTTGATCAGCCTGTGATTGTGAGTTGTTATCATGGTGTCAGTAGCCAAAGTGTTGCACAATTTTTGGTGGAACAAGGTTACGAACGTGTTTATAGCGTGAAAGGAGGCTTTGAAGGTTGGGTTCGAGCCGAATTACCTGTTGAAACAGGTTATTAATTAAAACCTCTCACTGCGATATAAATAACGATTAACCAAAAGACTAACGCACTGATAATTAATGATTTTTTTGCTTTTTTCGGGTTGCGTTGGTTTAATTTGAATAAAATTCGGGCAATAATGCCAAGAATGAACGGATACGTCCATAAAAATACAGACATTCCCACCATTTCTCCATAATTCAATTCCGAGTTTTTCATTAAATTAGGTGAAATCAATAATGCCAATGGCCACAATACGATAGGCCAGCAAAATCTTCCTAATGACCAACTAAAAGGGTCAAATCCTCTGGGCATTTTTGGCGTATCTTTTTCTTTGTATTGCATAAATTGAACCTTATAATGGGGAAAATAAAACGGAAGGAATATAGCAAATGCAAGAATTAATGGAAAGTCGAAGTATAAATTTTTATCGTAAATTCGTTGAAAATGGCAAATTTACCTTATTTTTGACCGCACTTTGTGCCTTAGTTTATTTATTTCAATCTTTAGGTTGGGAAAAAGAAATTATGCTTTTATTCCATTATCCGCTTTTTTGGGGCGATGAAACGGAAATTTGGCGTTATTTTTCCCATAGTTTTGTCCATTTATCCCAATGGCATATTTTATTTAATTTATCTTGGTGGTGGATTTTCGGTGGTGCGATAGAACAGCGATTTGGCACTTTCAAACTTATTTTATTATTTTTATTCTCTGCCGTACTTAGTGGTGTGGCAGAAAATGAAGCTAGCGGTCCGCTGTTTTTCGGTTTATCCGGTGTGGTGTATGCAGTTTTGGGATTTGTATTTATCTTAGATAAATTCAGCAAAAAGACTTTTTTTAACTTACCTCAAGGTTTCTTCACTATGCTATTAGTGGGGATTGCATTCGGTTTTATTAGCCCTTTAATAGGTATTCAAATGGGTAATGCTGCACATATTTCCGGCTTAATTGTAGGTATTATTGCGGCTTTTATACAATTAAAAACAATGAAATAAATTTGCTGAAAGATAGGGGCTTATTTTAGAATGCCTCAGCGACCTTTTTATTAAAGAGAATAAAAAATGATTAATTTAAGCCAACAACCTAGTGGAAACGATTATTTGCGTGCTGTACTCAGTTCTAAAGTCTATGAATTGGCTCAAGTGACACCATTACAACCAATGGCAAAACTTTCCGAGCGTTTAGGTAATGAAATTTTTGTGAAACGGGAAGACCGTCAGCCTGTACATAGTTTCAAATTGCGCGGGGCTTACGCAATGATTTCCGGTTTGACCAATGAGCAGAAAAAAGCCGGTGTTATTGCAGCTTCTGCAGGTAATCATGCTCAAGGTGTAGCACTTTCAGCAAAAAATTTAGGTTTAAAAGCCTTAATAGTGATGCCGCAAAATACACCCAGTATTAAAGTAGATGCTGTGCGTGGTTTTGGTGGCGAAGTGTTGTTGCACGGAGCTAATTTTGATGAAGCTAAAGCTAAAGCTATTGAATTGGCAGAAAGCAAAAAAATGACATTTATTCCGCCTTTTGATCACCCTGCGGTAATTGCCGGACAAGGTTCATTGGCAATGGAATTATTACAACAAAATAGCCGTATTAACCGTATTTTCGTGCCGGTTGGTGGAGGTGGTTTAATTGCAGGTATTGCCGTATTAATTAAACAATTGATGCCTGAAATTAAAGTCATTGGTGTAGAAAGTAAAGATTCGGCCTGTTTATATGCTGCGTTAAAAGCCGGCAAACCTATGGATTTAGAGCGTGTGGGACTATTTGCCGATGGTGTTGCTGTTAAACGAATTGGCGAAGAGACTTTCCGACTGTGCCAGCAATATGTAGATGATGTAATATTGGTAGACAGTGATGAAATTTGTGCTGCCATGAAAGATATGTTTGAAAATGTGCGAGCTGTGTCTGAACCTTCAGGGGCATTATCTTTGGCCGGTCTTAAAAAATATGTAAAACAACATAATATTCAAGGTGAAAACTTAGTTAATGTGCTTTCCGGTGCCAATTTAAATTTCCATACATTGCGTTATGTATCTGAACGTTGTGAATTAGGTGAAAAACAAGAAGCGTTATTTGCAGTGACGATTCCGGAACAACGAGGTAGTTTTTTGCAATTTTGTCGCTCATTAGGTGATTATGCAGTAACCGAATTTAAATACCGTTATGCGGATGAAGACCAAGCAGATATTTTCGTAGGTGTTCGTTTATCAGGTGAAGCACAAAAACAACATATTCTTAACCAACTTAGTCAAGGTGGCTATGATGTGCAGGACTTATCCAATGACGATATAGCTAAGACTCATATTAGGTATATGATTGGCGGACGTTCTTCTTGTGGATTAAACGAGCGTTTATACAGTTTTGAATTTCCTGAACAAAAAGGGGCTTTACTGAAGTTTTTGGAAAAATTAGGCACAACTAATGCTAATATTTCCTTATTCCATTATCGCGGTCATGGGGCTGATTATGGTAATGTATTGGCCGGTTTTCAAATAGAAGATAATGAATTAGATTTGTTTAATAAACAGTTAGCTGAAATCGGCTATCTTTATCAAGATGTCACAGAAAGCCCGGCATATCGCTATTTTTTATCTTAATCCGATAAGTCATTCATCGCATTAATCAGCCTAATTTCGTCAAAATTTTCTATATCTTCGACGAAAATAGGCTGTTCTTTTATTTTTCCCTGAGCAAGTAAAAATTGCCGTTGTGTGCCATTTAAGAGAGGTTCATCGGGTGTGAACCAATTTTTTCCTTGCCGAAAAATTAAATTACCGATACTGCAATCTGTGACTTTCCCGTTTTTAATAATCATGATTTCATCGCAATCCTGTTTTTGTTCCAACAAGGCATTCAATAAAACACGATCTTGGTATTTCAAAGCATAATCAATATGATCACAAATAACAGGTTGAAAATTGCGGTAACTTTTTCTTTCATAAGGAAAAAATTGAATTTGTAGGCTTTTTGCATTATAAGCAATACGGCAACGCACCAATGGCTGCAAAAGTGCGGTAGAAAAGCCTGATATTTTATGAATTTCCGTCAAAAGATCGTAAATTTTTACCGCACTTTTTCTGTAAAACACCGCAAGGCTTTGCTCATAACGTTGCTGATGTAATGCCATATTTTGCAACTGCCCATTTTCCAAGCAAATGGTTTCAAAAAGAGGAAAATCCATCATTTTTTCACCGCACTTTTATCTTGTTTATTCAGTGGAATATAGACTTTTTGCAATAATTCCGCATACTCATCTTCTAAAATACTGTGTCTTGTAATGCCACCGCCACTGCGAAAATAATAGCGCTCGCTTTGTTGTTCAATAAAACGAATAGCGACCGCACTATGCATATTTTCACCGTCAAACAGCCCGAAAACACCCGTATAATAACCTCGTTTACCTAATTCAGCCTGTTGAATAATTTCCACCGTTTTTTCTTTTGGTGCACCACTAATAGAGCCAGCAGGTAATAAATTTGCCAATATCGACCCAATGTTTTCACGCCAATTTTCTGACAAATCACCAACAATCTCCGAACTTGTCTGCAAAATCGCACCACGTTCTGTCATAATTTTATCTACATAACGAAAATGTTTGACCCGAATATTTTTTGCTACTATCGCTAAATCATTCCGCATTAAATCTACGATGGTGTAATGTTCCTGCTTTTCTTTTTCGTTATTCAGTAAAAGTTGCTCCGCATCGGGTAAGGTCGCATCGATAGTGCCTTTCATCGGGTAAGTATAGATTTGATTATTTTCCGTGCGAACAAAACATTCCGGCGAAAAACATACAAATTGATCTTTTACCCAGAGTTTATATTTTGCTTGGCTTTGATAAAAAATTTGTTCTAAAGAAAGATTAATTGAAATTTCAGTAGGATAAGTTAAATTCAATAAATAAGAATTGCCCTTTTGCAACTCATTTTGAACTAAAGAAAAACCCTTTTTATATTCCGCCAAATTAAGAGGCATTTTTAGTAAATTTAGTGGTTCGGCAGAAAAATCAGTTCTTTTTTCTCTATTGCTGTGACCTAAAATATTAAAAAAAACACCGCACTTTTTTGTTTCTTCAAGCGTAAATATCAAAGGTTTTTGTTGTTCAAAATCAATCACAAAGAAAAAAGCTTGGCGTTTTTTTCCATATTGATTAGCCTGTTGAATAAAATGCTTAAAATTCATAAAAAACCAAGTATAAAGAAATATTTTTAGGCAAATTATAGCCCAATTCGCGATAAATTCGATTATACTTTGACGGCAATATTCTTTTCATTCAATTTCTATGCAAAAACGCTTGTTATTAATCGATAATCAGGATTCTTTTACCTACAATTTAGTGGATTTAATCCGCCGTTTAGAGGTACCTTTTGAGGTTATCAGCGTAGAAAATCTGCCTCAGTTTGATTTAGATAAATTCAGTCACCTGATTATATCTCCCGGTCCGGATGTGCCTTCCGCCTACCCGCAAACTTTCGCAATGTTAAAAAAATATCACACCCAAAA
Organism: Lonepinella koalarum; assembly: GCA_030525745.1. Classification (GTDB taxonomy): domain Bacteria; phylum Pseudomonadota; class Gammaproteobacteria; order Enterobacterales; family Pasteurellaceae; genus JAUNED01. The sequence goes on from JAUNED010000003.1 coordinate 16,452, forward strand.
ATCCATTTTAGGTGTTTGTTTGGGGCATCAAACTCTGTGTGAGTTTTTTGGTGGAAGTTTATATAACTTGAAAGAAGTTAGACATGGTCAGGCAAAACGTTTAAAAGTGCGGTCAAATTCATCATTGTTTTGCTATTTGCCGAAGGAATTTAATGTAGGCTTATACCATTCTTGGGCGGTTAATCCCTCAGATTTTCCCGCAGAATTAACTATTTCAGCTACTTGTAGCGATGAAATTATCATGGCTTTTGAACATAAAACTTTGCCTATTTTCGGCGTACAATTTCACCCGGAATCCTATATTTCAGAGTATGGATTAGAGATTTTACAAAATTTTTTAAAAATACTGTAAATAAAAACAATTAAAGTATCAATAAGTTAAATTTAAAAACTGGAATAACGATCACATTTTTAACAAAAAATGAAAATTTTTCTTGATACTGTATATTGAAACAGATAATATACACCTAAATTCAGCCACAGCTAAAAAAAGGAACATTAAAATGGCAAGCAAAGAAGATAAAGCAAAAGCACTGGAAGCCGCACTAGGACAAATTGAGAAACAATTTGGTAAAGGTGCGTTAATGAAATTAGGCGATAAGCCGGATATGGATGTAGATGTCATTTCTACCGGTTCTATCGGCTTGGACGTTGCTTTGGGTATCGGTGGTTTGCCGATGGGACGTATTGTAGAAATTTATGGCCCAGAATCTTCCGGTAAAACTACATTAACGCTTTCTGTAATTGCGCAAGCACAAAAAGCAGGTAAAGTCTGTGCTTTTATTGATGCAGAACATGCACTTGACCCGATTTATGCAGCGAAATTAGGTGTAGATGTGAAAGAATTGTTCGTTTCCCAACCGGATAATGGAGAACAAGCCTTAGAAATTTGTGACGCTTTGGTGCGTTCTGGTGCAATTGATGTGATTATTGTGGATTCTGTGGCAGCATTAACACCAAAGGCAGAAATCGAAGGGGATATGGGGGATTCTCATGTTGGCTTACAAGCACGCTTAATGTCCCAAGCCTTGCGTAAATTAACAGGTCAAATTAAAAACTCTAACTGCTTGGTGGTATTCATCAACCAAATCCGTATGAAAATTGGTGTGATGTTTGGTAATCCGGAGACTACGACCGGCGGTAATGCATTGAAATTCTATTCTTCCGTGCGTTTGGATATTCGTCGTGTAGGTGCTGTGAAAAACGGCGATGAATTAATAGGCAATGAAACTCGTGTTAAAGTCGTGAAAAACAAATTAGCCGCACCATTCCGCCAAGTAGATTTCCAAATTATGTATGGTGAAGGTATTTCTAAGAACGGTGAATTAATTGAAATCGGTGTCAAACACAAATTAGTGAATAAATCCGGTGCTTGGTTCTCTTATAACGGTGAAAAAATCGGGCAAGGTAAAACCAATGCAATGAAATGGTTAGCAGACCATCCTGAAATTGCAAGCGAATTGGAAGCAAAAATCCGTGTAGAATTATTGGCTAACCCGGAACAAACATTTATTGCGGAAGTTTCCGGTGAAGATAATGAGTTTGATGAAGATAATTTTGATATGGAATAACAAATAATTTTTAATGTTAAACAAGTACAAAAGTGCGGTGCAAAAACTCAAGATTTTTTGACCGCACTTTTTATTTTAATTCATAGATTATTAAGGATAACAAATGGCCTCATTGGCATTAAATTATATTATCGGGTTACTTGCCAGACGTGAACACAGCGAATTTGAAATCCGTTGCAAAATGCAACAAAAAGCCTTTTCAGAAGAAGAAATAGAGCAGGTTATTCTACATTGCCAACAAAAAGGTTGGCAAAACGATAAACGTTTTGCAGAAAATTTTTTGCGTTTTAGAGCATCCAAAGGTTATGGAGCCAATCGAATTCGCCAAGAATTAGTGCAATTAAAGGGAGTTTCGTCTGAAATTATTGATGAAGTATTAATAGAAAGCGAAATTGATTGGTCGGAAATTGCATTATCCGTATTAAGTAAGAAATTTCCTATTTATAGACAAAAACAGTCTCCAAAAGACAAACAAAAAATCTGGCGTTATATGCTCTCTCATGGATTTTATTCAGAAGAGTTTGCTGATTTTGTAGGAAATTTAGACGATGAATAAAAAATAAGCTAATGAAGCCTAGAAGTGAGCACCTGAAATTAGACTATCTATGAATTAATTTTAGTGCCATTCTAAATTGTCAAAACAGCTCATGCTTGAGCTGTTTTTAAAGTAAGGTAATAGTGTTTTACAATAGGGACTTAAACTCAAATGCCGATTTTAAAACAATTAGTTAAAGAGAGGTATTTGTTATCAATGACCCTAGAATAACCTTTATTTCCCAATACAAAACGAGCTGAAAATATTCCCTAATAGGTCATCTGAGGTAAATTGTCCGGTGATTTCACTTAAGTGTTTTTGTACAAGACGGAGTTCTTCAGCAAGCAACTCACCGGCAAAAAATTGAGTGAGTTGAATATGACCGTTTTGTAAATGTTGAGCGGCATTCTCCAAAGCTTCCAAATGGCGACGACGTGCTAAAAATCCACCTTCGCTTCCAGATTGGTAGCCCATTGTTTGTTTTAAATGCTCGCGCAGTAGATCTATACCTTGCTGTTTTTGTGCTGACAAACGAATTGTAATATAGCCGTTTTCCTTTGTTTCACCTACAGTTTCACCACTTAAATCCGTTTTATTACGAATAATTGTAATTGGCAGATTTTGTGGTAATTTCTGTAAAAATTCTGACTGTATTTTTTCAATTTCTAAACTGTCTTGATCTGAACTATCAAGCATCAACAAAACCCTATCTGCCTGCTCAATTTCATGCCATGCACGGGTAATGCCAATGCGTTCTACTTCATCTGTGGCATCTCTTAAACCCGCTGTATCAATAATATGCAATGGCATCCCATCAATATGAATATGTTCTCGTAATACATCACGGGTTGTACCGGCAATGTCAGTAACAATTGCTGCTTCACGCCCGGCTAAAGCATTAAGCAGACTTGATTTACCTGCATTTGGACGACCTGCAATAACTACTTTCATCCCTTCGCGTAAAATCGATCCTTGTTTTGCTTCAGCTCTTACAAGATCTACTTGAGCGATAATATTATTGAGTAGTGCTTCAATTTTACCGTCCGCAAGAAAATCAATTTCTTCATCGGGAAAATCAATAGCTGCTTCTACATAAGTACGCAAATAAATAACTTGTTCTACTAATCGATTGATTTTATTTGAAAATTCTCCTTGCAAGGATTTTAACGCTGAACGAGCAGCTTGTTCGGAAGTCGCATCAATCAAATCCGCAATAGCTTCTGCTTGAGCTAAATCTAATTTATCGTTTAAAAATGCCTGTTCAGAAAACTCACCGGGTTTGGCCAAGCGAATCCCTTGGACTTGTAAAATCCGTTTTAACAGTAAATCTAAAACGATTTGTCCACCATGTCCTTGTAATTCCAATACATCTTCGCCGGTGAAGGAATTCGGTGATTTAAAAAATAAGGCGATTCCCTGATCTAAAGTGCTACCGTCAATATCTTGAAATGGCAAGTAATTAGCAATTCGAGGTTTTAATTCTTTGCCTAGTACTGTTTTTGCCACTTTCATCGCTAAGGGGCCGGATACCCGCAAAATGCCTACACCACCACGCCCAATAGGTGTTGCTTGTGCCACAATAGTGTCTTTCATCAAATCCGTCATAAAACGCTCCTAAAACTCACCGCACTTTTTACCCTGACAATAAAAATGCGGTCAATTTTTACTGAATTTCTTCAATTATAGAAGTTCCTATTTGTTGTTCTCCATCAAACCATTTCCAGCTTTCATATAATCGCAATTTACCATTGCTCAGGACTTCAATTTGACTTACACATTTTCCCATACGATTTTCTAATTTTTGGTTTAAATGTTGATAGGTAAATTCTATTTTATCCTTGGCAATAAATTTGCCTATAAGAAACCCTTTTACTATTTCACCTCCGACATATTCAGCCCAAATGATATTATCTTGCTGATAGTAGTAAAATAGCGTATTACTATTTACCTCTCCATTTTCTGAATTATTGACGGAAATAAAAGTACGATGATGTAAATTCATTTTTTATCCTAAAATAAAAGGTATCTTCTGATACCTTTTATTGTTTTATTATTTATGTCTGGTATGTAGGCCTTTTTTCTCGAGACTACGATAAATAAATTGTTGTTGTGCAATCGTGATTAAGTTGGATACTAACCAGTAAAGCACTAAACCTGCAGGGAAGAACAGGAAGAAGCCGGTAAAAATAATCGGCATAAAGTTCATCACTTTTTGTTGCATTGGATCAGCTACCGGTGTTGGTGACATTTTTTGCAACAAGAACATTGATGCACCCATTAAAATAGGTAAGATGAAATAAGGATCTTGTGCAGATAAATCTTGGATCCAACCAAAGAATGGGGCATGGCGTAATTCAACCGCTTCCATAAATGTCCAATATAATGCGATGAAAATAGGCATTTGTAATAATAAAGGTAAACAACCACCTAATGGGTTTACTTTTTCTTCTTTGTAAAGTTTCATCATTTCTTGGCTCATACGTTGGCGATCTTCACCAAAACGTTCACGCATTTCTTGCAATTTCGGTTGCAACATACGCATTTTTGCCATAGAAGTATATTGTGCTTTAGTTAATGGATATAACAGTGCTTTCACGACTAAGGTTACACCAATAATTGCTAAACCCCAGTTTTGTACAAGATTTTGGATAAATGTTAATAACCAGAACAGTGGTTTTGCAATAAACCAAGCCCAACCATAATCTACAGTTAAATCCAAGTGATTGGCCACTTGAGCCATTTCGTTTTGTAATTTAGGGCCTGTCCATAAAGTGCTTTGAATGCTTTCTTTGCCACCTGCCTGTACAGTGACCATAGGGCCACGATAACCGATAAAGCCAATACCTTTAGCTGTGCTGGTGTAAAGCTGGTTTTGAGCATCTTGATTTGGAATCCAAGCAGAAACGAAATAATGTTGTAACACCGCTGCCCAACCTGCTTTGGTTTCAATGTTTAGGTTCGCTTTCTGAAAATCTTCAAAACTGTATTTTTTATAGTTAGTTTCAGAAGAGGAATAAGCACCACCGGTATAGGTCGGCATTGCCATACTGCCTGAGCTTTCAACCAAACTGTGTTTTAATTGACCGTAAGGTTGTACTTCAATGGCTGAATTGCTGTTATTTTGAATATCGTAATTCACTTCAATTTGGTAAGTACCACGTTTGAGTACAAAAATTTTGCGGAAAATTACGCCGTCTTTTTCAAAAGTTAAAGGTACGGTTAATTCATTTTGCCCATCGGCTAAAACAAAATTATCGCCTTCAATTTGATAAGCTGCTCGACCTGCAGGGGTGTCAATACCATCTTTTCCTACCAAACCGCTTTGTGCAACATAGACTTTTTCAGCCGTATTTTGCAGTAAAGTAAAACGGCTCTCACTGTCTAATTCAGCAGCATAATTTAATAGATCTGCTGCTACAACATCACCACCTAACGTATCAATTTTCAGGCGTAATACATCATTTGAAAGGGTAATTAAACGACCTTGTTTTGTAGCATCAACCATTGTTGCTGTTGTGCTGATGGGGGTATCACTTGAGGTTTGAGAAACCGCTTGTTCAGTCGGCTTTGGTAAATGGTAGTCCACTTGCCATTGCTGATACACAAGGAAAGAAAGAAAGAGTAGCGCAAGCGCTAATAAACCGCTTCTTGAATTCATTTGTCGTTCTCTTTGTTATTAAGTTTCGGCGGTACAGGATCGTCACCGCCGGGGTGTAAAGGATGACATTTTAATATACGTTTGAGTGTAAGCCAACTACCTTTTACTGCACCATGCGTTTTTAAGGCTTCAATGCCATAACAGGAACATGTCGGCGTAAATCGACAACGAGGTCCAATTAAAGGGCTGATTGCAAGCTGATACAGGCGAATTAATCCGATAAGGGTTTTCGTGCTAAACGAATGTGACGTTGCCATAATTTGCTAAGAGTTTCAGTAAAAGTGCGGTTATCCAACTTGCCGATTCCGGCTTTTGCCACAATCACAAAATCACAGCAAGGTAAATCTTGTTGTAATAAGCGAAAACTTTCGCGACATAATCGTTTAATCCTATTACGATCATGGGCTCGTTTGAGATGTTTTTTAGCAACAGTTAAACCTAAACGAGGGTATTTAAGGGTATTGGAGCGAGCAAGAATGGTGACTTCGGGTGAACTGGCACGCAGGGGCTGTTCAAAGACGTATTTAAATTGAACGGGAGCTAACAAACGTTGCTCCCGAGAAAAGTGTTGCTTAATCACACAAATGTGTCAATAAATTAAGCAGATAAACTTTTACGACCTTTAGCGCGACGACGGGCTAAAACTTGACGGCCGTTTTTAGTTGCCATACGTGCACGGAAACCATGAGTACGGCTACGTTTTAATACAGAAGGTTGAAATGTACGTTTCATAATTTTAATCTACCTAAATCAAAATTGTTTATTGGTCGCTTTATTCACCGTTGCGGAGCAAAAGCGAACAAAACAGAAATTACTTGAAAACAAGGTTATTCAAAAATAAGGAACAGAATTTTAGCGATAAAATCAGCATTCGTCAAACTGAAACGGAAAAATAGCCGAATAATTTACCTCAATTCTCTTATTAGTAAATTAGATTATCCCCTTTGAATAACAAAAGAGCGTTCGGAATTATACGTTTTTTAACAAAAACCGCAAGCAACCTTTTTTATTTTTTTGATCCTTTTTTAAAGATCTTTGGAACGGTTTATTGTAAAATTATTGTAATTTTGACCGCACTTTTAGCGGAGTTTTAACCTATTTATTTGAATTATAAACCAATATGCAAAATGACCTTTCCCAACTTTGGGCTCACTGCTTGTTACAATTTCAAGATAAGTTATCTTCCCAAGATTTCAGTACTTGGCTACGTCCGTTACAAGCAGATTTTAGCCAACCTAATACTATTGTATTGTATGCCTCTAATCCGTTTGTTGAAGGTTGGGTGAAATCACATTACTTGGCTGATCTAAGTAAAACAGCCCAAGATCTTAGCAAAAATCCACAATTAACAATAAAGATCCTTGTCGGAACAAAACCGACGCCCCCCAAACAGCCTGTTCAACCACAATTTGATGTAGCAATAACACCGCCTTCTGCTAACTCACAAAGTGCGGTCAGTTTAGCGACAGAATCGGAAAACCCAATATTCCGTACTAACCTTGATCCACAATATGTTTTTGATAATTTTGTGGGGGGGAAATCTAATGAATTGGCACGCTCGGCAAGCCTAAGAGTAGCGAAAAACCCCGGAGATAAGCTGATTAATCCATTATTTTTATATGGTGGTAGTGGTTTAGGGAAAACTCATTTGTTACATGCTATCGGTAATAGTATTACAAAAGATAATCCTAAAGCGCGTATTGTTTATATTCATTCCGAACGTTATGTACAGGAAATGGTCAAGGCACTCAAAACTGACCGTATAGAACAATTCAAAAAATTCTATCGTTCGTTAGATGTATTGCTGATTGATGATATTCAATTTTTTGCCGGTAAAGAAGGTACACAAGAAGAATTTTTCCATACTTTCAATTCATTATTTGAAGGTGGTCGTCAGATTATTTTAACTTCCGACCGTATTCCTCGTGGCATTGAAAATTTCACAGAACGTCTTACTTCTCGCTTTGGGGCGGGGCTTACCTTAGAAATTGAGCCACCGGATTTGGAAACTCGAGTGGCTATTTTGATGAAAAAAGCAGAAGAGAGAAAAATTGATTTACCCGAAGAAGTGGCATTTTTTATCGGCCAAAAATTACGACTGAATGTGCGCGAGTTAGAAGGTGCTTTAAATCGTTTGCACGCAAACGTTGAATTTACCGGCCGCGAAATAACGATTGATTATACTCAAGAAGTCCTTCGAGATATGCTTTCTTTACAAGAAAAATTGGTCACACTGGAGAATATACAAAAAGTTGTCGCAGAATATTACCGCATTAAAGTTGCTGACTTAAAATCGAAAAATCGTTCACGTTCTATTGCACGGCCCCGCCAAATTGCAATGGCTTTAGCGCTCGAACTCACAAACCGTAGTACGACCGAAATAGGGAAAACCTTTGGTGATAAGCACCATACTACAGTAATACATGCTCGAGACACTGTGAATGAATTACGCAAAAAAGACAGTAGTATTGAAGAAGATTGGTCAAATTTAAACCGCACTTTATCCGCATAATAGCAAGAAATCCACAACAAGGAGATTACTATGCAATTTATTGTTTCAAAAGAAAATTTACTTAAACCTTTACAACAGGTGTGCGGCGTATTAAGCAATCGCCCGAATATCCCGGTATTAAACAATGCCTTATTAGAAATCAATGATACATTACTCACCATTACCGGCACAGATTTAGAAGTTGAGCTTTCTACTCATGCTCAATTAACCTCGGCAGATATTAACGGCAAATTTACTATTCCGGCAAAAAAATTTTTAGATATTTGCAGAAGCCTGCCTGAAAATGCGGAAATTACCGTTACTTTCGAGGATGAACGAGCATTGGTGCGTTCAGGCAGAAGTAAATTTAATTTAGCGGTATTACCGGCAGAAGATTACCCGAGTTTGGTGGATTGGCAATCTGAAGTGGATTTTAACTTACCACAAGCAACACTACGCCGCCTTATCGATGCAACACAGTTTTCAATGGCAAACCAAGATGCTCGTTATTTCCTTAATGGTATGAAATTTGAAACAGAAGGTAATTTACTTCGCACAGTTGCAACAGACGGACATCGTTTAGCCGTTTGTACTATTTCCTTAGACCAAGAATTACAAACCCATTCGGTGATTCTGCCACGTAAAGGTGTATTAGAGTTAGCTCGTTTACTTGATGGAAACGACAACGCTAGATTACAAATCGGCACAAACAACTTACGAGTTCAATTAGAGGGGGTGATTTTTACCTCGAAATTAATTGACGGTCGTTTTCCCGATTACCGCCGAGTATTACCACGCAACGCAGATCGTATTTTAGAAGGTGATTGGGAAGCCTTAAAACAGGCTTTTGTGCGATCAGCTATTCTTTCCACTGAAAAAGTCCGTACTGTTTGTCTGTTAATGAAAGACAATCAATTAAAAATCACTTCTCGAAATCCGGAACAAGAAGAAGCAGAGGAAATTATTGATGTTGCTTATAACGGTGAAGAAATGGAAGTCGGTTTCAATGTGACCTATTTGCTCGATGTATTGAATACACTGAAATGTAAACGTGTTCGTATGCGTTTGACAGATTCTTCCTCCAGCTGTTTGGTTGAAGACTGTGATGATAGCAGTGCAGAATATGTGATTATGCCGATGCGTTTATAATTCTTTCGATTTTTCGACCGCACTTTATTGGGCAAAATGGCAATTTCTCGCTTAATTATTGAACATTTCCGTAATATTGCTGCCGTGGATCTGGCGTTTGATCACGGCTTTAACTTTTTAGTCGGTAATAACGGTAGCGGCAAAACCAGTTTGTTGGAAAGTATTTTCTATCTTGGGCATGGTCGATCATTTAAAAGTGCGGTCACGACTCGTATTATTTCCTACGATCAACCTCATTTCACTTTACATGGGCGCATTCAAGAAAAACAGCATGAATGGTCTGTCGGCTTACAAAAACAGCGTAAAGAAGGCAATACGATAGTAAAAATCAATGGTGAAGACGGCAATAAAATTGCCGATCTTGCCCATTTACTGCCAATGCAACTCATTACGCCTGAGGGTTTAACTTTACTCAATGGTGGTCCAAGTTATCGTCGTGCTTTTTTAGATTGGGGGTTATTTCATCATCAAACCGGCTTTCATTCAGCTTGGTCATCGTTAAATCGCCTTCTAAAACAACGCAATGCGGCATTACAGCAGACATATGATTATGCAATGCTTAAGGCTTGGGATATGGAATTGGCTAAAATTGCCCACCAAGTTACAGAATGGCGTTCATGCTATGCCGAAGCCCTTCGACCCGAAATCGAAAAAACCTGCCAATTGTTTTTGCCGGAACTGGATATTCAAGTCAGTTTTCATCAGGGCTGGGAAAAAGACAGTGATTACACAGATGTGCTTAAACGGCATTTTGAGCGGGATAAAGCTATAGGTTACACTATGTCTGGGCCACAGAAAGCGGATTTTCGCTTTAAAGCCAATGGGTTGCCGGCAGAAGATATTCTTTCCCGTGGGCAATTAAAATTATTAATGTGTGCATTGAGATTAGCTCAAGGTGAACATTTAATGGCGCAAAAAAACCGTCATTGTATTTTTTTGATTGATGATTTTGCTTCCGAATTAGATGAAGAGAAACGAGCACTGCTGGCAGAACGCTTGCAATTAAGCCATTCACAAGTATTTGTTACCGCAATTACCCAAGAACAGTTGAAACAAATGCAACCGGAAAAACACCGTATATTTCATATTGAAAAGGGTATAATCACCACCAAAAGATAAAAAGTGCGGTTAAAAATTCCCTTATTTTTGTATCCAACAGAAACCTTTTTGAGCATACTTTAGTTTGCTTATCACACTAAATCAGCCAAGACTATTTTCACTTCCGTACCTCCTTCTGGGCGATTAATAATACTCAATTTTGCACTGAGTTGCTGGCTGCGTTCGTGCATTATATTTAAACCATAATGCCCGTCCGGCTCTTCAAGGCTTGTAATCCCCACCCCGTTATCACGCACAATCAATTCATTTTCACCATCTAAATTTGTCTGAGCAATAACATCAATTTGTGTTCCGTTAGAGTGTTTAATCGCATTTAGCGTAGCTTCCCGCACAATTTGCAAAGCATGAATAAGTTGTTGTGGGTTGAATATTTGTGACGGCAAGCTGCAATGTACATTAATTTGCATGTTCGTTTGGTGGCGTAACCCATCAATAGTCTGTTGCAAAGCGATTTGTAAATTCGCTTCTTGCACAGTTAAACGGAATGTGGAAAGCAGTTCACGCAATTGAATATAGCCATCACTCAACGCTTGTTCAAAATCGTGAATAATTGCCAAACTTTTGTTTTTATGGAGACTTTCATCTTTATTCACATTGTGTTTGAGCAACGTCAGCTGAATTTGTAAAAATGACAATACTTGAGCCAAAGAATCATGTAATTCTCGAGCAATAATTGATCGTTCTTCCATCAATAATAATTGCTGTTGCTGGCGTTGAGTTTGATTAAAATACAAACAACGCCCTAAGAGTTGAGCAATATTATCCATTGAACGAGGATCAGGGCAAGGCAGACCGGCTTGCCAACGTAGTAAGCCTAATTTATGCTCTGCCACACCGACAGATGCTTGTTGCCAAGCTAAGTCTTTTTGTTCCTCACCAATAAAAATATTCCAATGATCTGCGCCCAAAATTTGTAATTCAAAGGCCCTTAAATGTTCTGTTGCCATCACATGTTTCAGTACGCTTAATAATTTCTGCCGATCAATTTCCGAAACTGTGAGTTGTTGCGAACAATAGTATAACATCGCCAAAGAGCGGTTAGTCTGATTGAGCTTTTGCGTTTTTTCCTTTACTTTTTGCTCAAGTTGCATATACAACAAAGATAATTCGCGTGCCATATAGGTGAAGTTTTTTGCCAATGTCCCCAATTCATTATGGCTTTCCGTATCTAAAGGCACATGATTAAATTGGCGCATTTGTACTTGCTGGCTGGCTTGAGTGAGTTTGTGTAATGGGCGAACCACTTGTTTTTGAGTGAAATAAATAACATAAGATACCATTCCCACAATCAGTAATAATGCTCCGAGAGTGATTAATAGCGTAATAGATAGTTTTTTTTCGGCAAAAACCTGCAAAATATTCACAAATTCATCTACTTGTTGCACATAATCAGCAACATTTTGTCGATATTGCACAATATCGCCCCGTTTCACATAATCTTCCATAATTTTCCAACGTTGAATCAGCGAATGGTAAGCGTCACTCACTTCATCCAACAAAAATGGCTGATTACCTAATTCCACCAATACAGTTGAATGTAAACTCACCCGATATTGCCGCAATGCTAATTCTGTTTTGCTTGGCTCATGTTCCATGATATGTAACAGTCGATAACTTTGCATTCGTAGCGATCCTGAAACATTAATTAACTCAGCATCGGTACGGTTACTGATCATGATCACAGAACTCAAGGATGTAATAATCCCAGCGAAGGCAATCACTAAAAACAAATAATGAGCAATTTTCAAGGAAACGGAATAGTGGTTTTTCACGATAAAGAGATCTCTTGACTGTTTGCGTTTTTTCCATATTAACACAAGAAGTTATGCTAATGGAAAAAGGTTTGGCGACCCTTTAGGGGTTGCCGATGGATTTGCATTCATTAGAAGCAAGTGATAAAGTGGCAACATTATTTTTTATTATGGATTTTCTTTGTGGGTCTTGAGTGGAAATATGATCTCGAATTTGCCAAAGGGCAAATTGCAGAGTTGGATCGCATTCGATTTCGACGGGCATTATCTGGCTCAAGTGAAGAATTCCAACATATATTTCAATTAATCAGTCTGCTTTTACATTGTAATCACCCTCAACTGCCGGGCTATGTGGAAAATGCACCTGAAGGTGTTTGCCAATTTGAGCTTTCCGATTATCAACATAATTATCTTAAAATAAACTTCCCTTCCACTGATTTTATTCAAAATGTACAAAATTTAGACCGCACTTTTTGTGCTATAAACGGCGTATATTGTATGGGAAGTAGTGCCTCTATCTGCCAAACCTCCTCATCTGATTTGGATATTTGGGTGTGCCATCGCGAAGATTTACTTGAAGAGGACAAAGAAAGATTAGCGGAAAAAGCGCTGAAATTACAACAATGGGCCAAGTCGCAAGAAGTCGATCTAAACCTGTTTTTAATGGAGCAAAGCCGTTTTCGTAGTTTTCGCTATGCAGAACCCATGACTGCTGAAAATTGTGGAACAACACAATATATGTTGTTACTGGACGAGTTTTATCGCTCTGCTATCCGTTTAGCAGGTAAGCCTCTTTTGTGGTTACATTTATTGGTAGATAATGAACAAGACTATGAAAATGAAGTTGCAAAGTTAGTGGAAAACAACCAACTTTGTTTGCAAGATTGGGTTGATTTCGGTGGGCTTGGTGCCTTATCCGCAAATGAATATTTTGGTGCCGGGTTATGGCATTTATATAAAGGTATTGATGCACCGCACAAAGCTGTGATCAAAATTTTATTGTTAGAAGCATATTCTCACAGTTATCCTCATACGGATTTGATTTCCTCTCAATTTAAACGGGAATTACTGACCGAACAGTTGGAGAACCCCCATCATTTCGATCCTTATTTGGCTATGTTACAACGGGTAGAAGGATATTTAATCCAACAAAAAGACCTTACCCGTTTAGAGATTGTCCGCCAGTGTTTTTATCTCAAAGCCAGTGAAGATATGTGGTTCTATCGCGAAGTAAATTGGCGGTTTGAATTACTACAAGATTTAGTCTGCCAATGGCACTGGTCTGCTGAATTGGTGGACGAGCTTAAACAACGCTTATTTTGGAAAGTGAAACGGGTTAGACAAAATTATAATAATATTGTTGCTGTATTAATGGCAAGTTACCGCCATTTAGTCAGTTTTGCCCGCAAACAAAAGATTGATGCCAGCATTATTCCGCAAGATCTTAATATTTTAATGCGAAAACTCTACACTGCTTTTGAAGAATTGCCGGGTAAAGTCAATTTGCTTAATCTGCAAATTTCTCGTGATTTATCTGAAGCTGAATTAACTTTTATTGAAGTTAAGGAAAGTAATAATGCGGAAATCAAAAAAGGCTGGTATTTGGTTAATCAGGCACCCAAGGTCAGTGAACTCTCGCCTTTTCGCTATGTAGAATACAGTAGCAGCTTGAATAAGTTGGTAGCTTGGGCCTATTTTAACGGTTTATTAACTGCTGAAACACAGATTTATTTATCCAGTGAAACCCTAAACTTAGATAAATTACTCGAATTTATCGCCGATTTACGCACATTTTTTCCTCTAACACCGCCATCGATCAGCAACGATGATCTCAATCATTCCTGTGAAATTCGCCAGCTCGCGGTGATCATTAATTTAACCAATGATCCAACCCAAAATTTACCACCAACTCAAAGCAATGAAATCCAACAAAGCGATTTATTTAGTTTTGGCGCAACAGAACAAAGCTTAGTGGGACGGGTTGATTTACTTTACCGTAATTTATGGAATGAAATCCGAACTTTACATTTTGAAGGTCCAAATGCGATTTTGTTGGCATTAAAAGTGTTATCGAACAAAATTCCTAAAGGTTCAACCAGTCTTCAATCCGTAAGAGTATTTTGTTACAGCCAACAATATCGGCAAAGTCTAGGCAATATAGTGTCTTTACTGGTGGATAAATGCATTAATATCCAATCAGGTAAAACCGATGCACCAAAACTCAATAATATTTTGCGTGTTGCCGGTAAAAACTGGCAGTTTTTCTTTGAAGAAAGGGGGATTAGTTTGCAGGAAGTTTGTGGTTCTGTATCGCCTGAACGAGAATTAGACGAACAATTACACCAAAAAGTCGTGGAAAACCTACCGCACTTTTCCTCACCAAAAGAAGAACCACAATATCCCGTTGAAATTGATAGTTTTGCCAGCGAAGGGTTTCTGCAATTTTTCTTTCAAGATAATAACGATGGATCTTTTAATGTTTATCTACTCGATGAGCGTAATCATTTAGAAATTTACCGCCGTTGTGATGGAGATAAAGAAGATAAAATCCGTGAAATCAACCTCATTTATCAGTCCGCCTCTCAAAACGGCAATCCATACCAAATTGTGCAAAAAGACTTTAATTACCCACAATTTTACCAGCTTTTTGACGAAAATGACTGTACCCAAATCCGCCCGTTTCGTTTTCAAAACTCCCTAGAATAAGACCGCACTTTATTTTATAATGCAACGAGTTCATCAAAGTCAAACAGAGAGATTATTATGTCTGAAAAAATGAAAGTACTTATCATTGACGACCACCCGTTAATGCGCCGTGGCATTAAGCAACTCATTGAATTAGATGAAGAATTTGAAGTGGTGGCAGATGCAGGTAATGGCCATGAAGGCATCTCTCAAGCTCTTGAACTTATGCCGGATTTAATTATTCTTGACCTTAATATGAAAGGTTTATCTGGTTTGGATACGTTGAAAGCCCTGCGTAACGAAGAGGTAGATTCCCGTATTTTAATTTTGACGGTTTCCGATGCTAAAAATGATATTTTTGCCTTAATTGATGCCGGTGCAGACGGCTATTTATTGAAAGATACCGAGCCGGACACCTTACTTAAACAAATTAAACAAATTGCTCATGGTGAAGTCATTTTAAGCGACAGTATAAAAAACCTTCTGGTAGAACGCCATTCCGTAAATGATCCGATTCATTCGCTCACTGATCGTGAAATGGATGTCTTACGTCTCATAGCCACAGGGCTTTCTAATAAACAAATTGCAGGCGAATTGTTTATTTCTGAAGAAACCGTGAAAGTACATATTCGAAATTTACTTCGTAAGTTAAACGTACATTCTCGAGTGGCTGCGACTGTGCTGTTTTTAGAATATCGGAATGCTTAAAGAAAACTAAAAGTGCGGTTCATTTTTAGCAATTAATTAACCTGAGGAAATATGCGGATTTACGGCCAATTATTTGATAATGAAACACGTTGCGTACATTACCATGGAGAAACGGACATTATCGCTCTACAATGTGCCAAATGCCGTAAATTTTACCCTTGTTATCAATGCCACAATGAGGCGGAAGATCACCTTTTCCAAGTTTGGCAGTCACACGAATTTATAGAACGGGCTATTTATTGTGGGCATTGTCACTCGACACTAAGCATTACAACCTATCTCAAATCAACAAAATGCCCTCGATGCCAACATCCGTTTAACCCTAACTGTGCAAAGCATTATCATCTTTATTTTCAAATTGATGAATCAATAGTAAAAACCGCTGAATAAATCAGCGGTTTTTTGTAGGCTTTTTTATATGTCTTCATTATAATATGACCGATTTGACCGAATGGCGAGGTGAAATATGTTAAAACGAAAAGATCTGATTTTGCAAAAAATTAATACCACAGGGAAAGTGACCTTACAGGATTTGGTTCAGGAATTTGATATTTCAGTAGAAACTGCACGGCGTGATCTGACCGCGTTAGAAAAAGCCGGCTTGCTTCATCGTATTCATGGTGGTGCCGTAAGCAGTAAATCGAAAGATGTGGGGAGTTCATTCCAAGCCAGACAACGCGCTAAATATGATGAAAAACGTAATATCGCACAACTTGCTTTAGAATATGTCTTTGAAAATGCGGTTATTGGGCTGGATGCCAGCTCAACCAGTTGGCATTTTGCTCAACAATTGCCTGATATTCCCTGCACTGTTGTCACCAATTCAATGCATAATATTACTGCACTTGTCAATAAACCCAATATTCGCACGATTGCCACAGGTGGTGTGTACTCCGCAAAATACGATGCTTTTTATGGCCCATTATCAGAGCATTTGTTGCAGCGCTTACATATTGATATTGGGATTTTTTCTTGTTCCGGTATCGATAGTAGTGGTGCAATTTGGGAATCGAACGAGCTCAACGCTTCCGTAAAACGGAAAATGATGGATGCCTCCGGGCAAAAATTATTGCTTATTGATAGCTCAAAATTTGAACGAAAAAATCTCATTCGTTTAGCTGATTTATCGCAAATGGATATTTTATTCAGCGATAAATTACCTTCTGTTGAACTGCAAGGCTATTGCGATCTGCATAATATTTTAATTACCACGCCTTCATAAGTTTTGACCGAAATGACCGATTTTGGTGCTGTAAAATTCAAATCGGTCAGTAAAAATCGGTTAAAAACGTCAAAATTTGTGATATAGCTCACAGATCTAATATAAAAATCACAAACTTCTATTGTGTTTTATGTTTTTAGTGAAAAATATTTCTAAGCAATGAAGTTTTTGCGTCTCACAAATCAAATTTCATTCATCTCAAAAGAGGAAGCTCAATATGAAACTCAATTCTACTCCTGTTAAAATTGGTATTCGCCCAACTATCGACGGTCGTCGTATGGGGGTTCGTGAATCTCTTGAAGATCAAACTATGCGTATGGCGAAATCTGTCGCCGAATTATTAGAAACACATATTCGCCATGCCGACGGTTCTTTTGTGGAATGTGTGATCGCCGACAGCACTATCGGTGGCGTGGCGGAAGCCGCAGCCTGTGCGGAAAAATTCAAACGTGAAAATGTCGGTGCGGTAATTACGGTCACACCTTGTTGGTGTTATGGTTCGGAAACCATTGATATGGATCCGCATATGCCGAAAGCCATTTGGGGCTTTAACGGCACAGAACGTCCGGGGGCGGTGTATTTGGCCGCTGCTTTAGCAGGTCACAGCCAATTAGGTTTGCCTGCATTCTCTATTTACGGCACAGAAGTGCAAGAAGCGGACGATACGTCTATTCCTGAAGATGTAAAAGAAAAATTACTGCGCTTTGCCCGTGCCGGTCTTGCTGTTGCTACCTTGCGTGGTAAATCCTATTTGTCTATCGGCTCCGTATCAATGGGGATTGCCGGTTCTATCGTGAATCAACAATTCTTCCAAGAATACTTGGGAATGCGTAATGAATATGTAGATATGACCGAAATTAAACGTCGTTTGGATCGTAAGATCTATGATGAAGAAGAGTTTAAATTGGCTCGTAGCTGGGTGAAAGAATACTGTAAAGAAGGCGTGGATGTGAATACACCTGATGTACAACGCAGCCCTGAAGAACGTGAAGCTTTGTGGGATGATGTGGTGAAAATGACCATCATCGCCCGTGATTTAATGGTCGGCAACCCACGTTTAGCAGAATTAGGTTATGGTGAAGAAGCATTAGGTCACAATGCCATTGCTGCAGGTTTCCAAGGACAACGTCAATGGACAGACCATTTGCCAAACGGTGACTTCTTAGAAGCAACGCTCAACTCTACTTATGACTGGAATGGTGTAAGACCTCCATACATTATGGCAACTGAAAACGACAGCTTAAACGGCGTGAATATGTTGTTCGGTAACTTATTAACCGGTCAAGCTCAAGTGTTTGCAGATGTGCGTACTTACTGGAGCGAAGATTCTGTTGAGCGTGTTACAGGCTGGCGTCCTGAAAGTGGCTTTATCCACTTAATCAACTCAGGTTCAGCAGCATTAGACGGCACCGGTCAGCATACGGACAAAAACGGAAACCCTGTTATCAAACCGGTCTGGGAAGTGACAGAAGAAGACGGCAAACGTTGCTTAGAGAATACTCGCTGGTGTCCAGCGGTTCATGAATACTTCCGTGGTGGCGGTTTATCTTCTCAATTCTTAACTAAAGGCGGAATGCCATTCACCATGCACCGCATCAATCTGATTAAAGGTATCGGCCCTGTGTTACAAATTGCAGAAGGTTGGTCAATCGACTTACCGGAACATGTCCATGACACTTTGAATAAACGCACCAACGAAACTTGGCCAACCACTTGGTTCGTGCCACGTCTGACCGGCAAAGGTGCATTCGCCGATGTATACAGCGTGATGGCAAACTGGGGCGCTAACCACTGCGTTGCTACCTTCGGCCACGTTGGGGCAGATTTAATCACATTGGCTTCAATGTTGCGCATTCCGGTGTGTATGCACAATGTGGATGATAAAAATGTATTCCGTCCGAGTGCATGGAACGGCTTTGGCCAAGACAAAGAAGGGCAAGACTACCGTGCTTGCGCCAACTTCGGTCCACTCTATAAATAATCCTTATTCTCTCTATCACAAAAAGTGCGGTAAAAATTACCGCACTTTTAGGAGGCTTTATGTCAATCGCATTAATTTTTGACTGTGGTGCAACCAATTTGCGCACAATTGCCATTGATCAACAAGGGAAGATTATTGCCGCACATCATTTGTCGAATAACACACAGCCCGGTGCAGAAAACCCCGATTACCATATTTGGGACATTGAAGAAATTTGGGCAAAATTGACACAATGTGCAAAAAACACTTTAGCGGATTTACAAACTCAAGGCGTTGCTTTAAGTGAAATTGTGGGGATAGGAGTCACCACTTTTGGCGTTGACGGTGCGCCTTTTGATAAAGAGGGCAATCAACTTTATCCGATTATTTCGTGGAAATGCCCTCGTACCGTGCCGATTATGCAAAAGTTGGCTGATTACCTTGATGTAGAAAAACTCTATCAACGTAACGGTATCGGGCAATACAGTTTTAATACCCTATTTAAATTGATTTGGTTGAAAGAAAACCGACCTGATATTGTGGCTGATATGGATAAATGGGTGTTTATCTCATCGGTATTAAGCCATCGCTTAACGGGACAATGGACAACCGACCGCACTATGGCCGGCACTTCAATGATGACCAATTTACAAACCGATGATTGGGATGAAGAAGCTCTGCGCATTGTGGGTTTAAGCCCAAACCACTTCCCACCGATGAAAAGTGCGGGTGAAAAAATCGGTGTTTTATCTACCGCACTTTGTGAAACATTCGGTTTAAACCCAATTCCCGTGATTTCCTGTGGACACGACACCCAATTTGCCGTGTTTGGTTCAGGTGCAGGATTAAATCAACCGGTATTAAGTTCCGGCACTTGGGAAATTTTAATGGCTCGTACGCAACAAGCCGAACCACAATTTTGTTTTGTGCCGCAAGGCTTAACCACCGAATTTGACGCTCAAGCCAACACCTACAATCCGGCCGTGCAATGGGTTGGTTCCGGTATTCTGGAATGGATCGGAAAACTCTTGTTCGCCGATGTAAAAGGTAGCGACCAATATTACCCGACAATGATCAGCGAAGGCGAAGCCGAACCTGCCGGTTGCGACGGTATTCGCTTACAAGGTGTGTTTAACAGCGATCACCAAAGTGGTGTGGGTAAAATTGTGGGTTTATCCATGCATAGTCGCCGTGGGCAAATTTACCGTGCGACATTGGAATATATGGCTTACCAGTTGAAAAACGGTTTAAGTGTATTGGAACAAGTCAGCGGATTTAAAGCGGAAAGCTTGATTTGTGTGGGCGGTGGTTCCAAAAATCGTTTATGGAACCAAATTCGTGCCGATGTACTGGGCTTACCACTGGATATTGTCGATGTGGCAGAAAGCACGGTGTTAGGTGCAGCAATGTTTGTGTTTGCCGGTGTGGGGGTATATTCCACAACAGAGCAGGCACAAACAGCCATGCAGCCTAATAAACAACGTATTTATCCTTCCGAAAATGCGGCAATTTATACCGCACTTTTTGAACAAAAATAACCTAAGGAGCCACCTATGTTAAAAGGCATTCATCCGGCAATTTCACCGGAATTACTCAAAACCCTAGCCGAAATGGGGCATGGCGACGAGCTAGTGCTGTCCGATGCCCATTTCCCGGCACATCAATTACATCACAAAGTCATTCGTGCTGACGGTATTGGTGTGGCGACTTTATTGGAAGGGATTAGCCCGTTATTTGAATATGACGCTTATGTAGATGCCCCATTGATTATGATGCAAGCCGTACCGGGTGACAGTTTAGACCCTTGTGTAGAAGAACGCTATTTACAGGCGATTAAAAGTGCGGTGGGAAATGTACCTAAATTGGAACGCATTGAACGCTTTGCATTCTACGATCGAGCCAAACAAGCCTATGCGGTGGTTATCACCGGTGAATTAGCCAAGTACGGTAACATCATCATTAAAAAAGGCGTTACACCGATTAAATAATAAGAGGTAAATATCATGAACCGTAAAGCACTTTCCCGAAAAATTATTGATACCTGCTTGGAAATGACCCGACTTGGCTTAAACCAAGGCACGGCAGGTAATGTCAGTGTGCGTTATCAAGAGGGTATGCTCATCACACCGACAGGTACACCTTATGAACAAATGACCGAAGAATCCATCGTGTATGTGGATAAACATGGCAAACACGAAGAAGGCAAATTGCCGTCAAGCGAATGGCAATTCCATTTAGCGGTGTATGAAGCCCGTCCTGAATTAGATGCGGTGGTACATAACCACGCCTTGAACTGTGCCGCGGTATCTATTTTAGGTGAACCAATCCCGGCCATTCACTATATGATTGCTTGCACCGGTACGGACCATATTCCTTGTGTGCCTTATGCGACTTTCGGTACTCACAAACTAGCCGATTATGTACGTGAAGGGATTAAAAACAGCAAAGCAATTTTGTTAGCACACCATGGTTTAATTACCGCAGATAAAACATTGGATAAAGCTTTAGGTATTGCTCACGAAGTCGAAGTGATTGCCGAATGGTACTTGAAATTGCTTGCGACAGGCAAACCAATCCCAACCTTATCCAAAGAAGAAATGGCCGTAGTATTGGAAAAATTCAAATCCTATGGTTCTTGGGTGGAAGAAAAATAACATCATACTGAGAAGGAATGTCCTATGACAGCGAAAGTTCTTGAGAAAAAATTTGTTGTACCCTTTATTTTAATTACCACATTGTTTGCATTGTGGGGATTTGCTAACGACATTACCAACCCAATGGTTGCTGTGTTCCAAACGGTGATGGAAATTCCGGCTTCTGAAGCCGCCTTAGTACAATTCGCTTTCTATGGCGGCTACGGCACGATGGCGATTCCGGCCGCTCTTTTTGCCAGCCGTTACAGCTATAAAGCCGGTGTATTATTAGGCTTGGCGTTATACGCAATCGGTGCATTCTTATTTATTCCTGCCGCCATGTATGAGCAATTCTCCTTCTTCCTCTGGTCATTATATATTCTGACCTTTGGATTGGCGTTTTTGGAAACCACGGCTAATCCATACATTTTATCTATGGGCGATCCGGCTACTGCAACACGTCGCTTAAACTTAGCTCAATCATTCAATCCATTGGGTTCCATTACAGGTATGTTTGTGGCTTCTCAAATCGTTTTAACTAACCTTGAGTCAGAAAAACGCGATGCTGCCGGCAACTTGTTATTCAACAGCTTATCTGCAGCAGAAAAAGCGGTTGTCAAAACCCACGACTTAGCCATGATTCGCAACCCGTATGTGGTGATTGGTTTAGTGGTATTAGCGGTATTCATCGTGATTGCGCTATACAAAATGCCTGCTACTAAAGTGGAAGAAGGTGGCCGTATTTCCATCAAAGAATCTGTCAGCCGTTTATGGGCAAATGCAAAATATCGTGAAGGTGTATTGGCTCAAGTATTCTATGTAGGCGTACAAATTATGTGCTGGACCTTCATCATTCAATATGCAGAGCGTATCGGTTTGACTAAAGCGGAAGCTCAAAACTGGAATATCGCCGCCATGGCATTATTCATCAGCAGCCGCTTTATCAGTACCGCAATGATGAAATACTTGAAAGCTGAATTAATGTTATTCCTCTTCGCCGTGGGCGGTTTCTTCAGTATTCTTGGTGTGATGTTCATCGACGGCATGGGCGGCTTATACTGCTTAGTCTTAACCTCAGGCTTTATGTCTCTCATGTTCCCGACCATCTATGGCATCGCATTAGACGGTCAAGGTGAAGAATCCACCTTAGGTGCTGCAGGCCTAGTCATGGCAATTGTCGGTGGTGCATTAATGCCACCATTGCAAGGTATGATTATAGACCAAGGTGTTGTTGCAGGTATGCCGGCAGTGAATTTCAGCTTCATTCTTCCACTCATCTGCTTCGTGGCAATCGCCATCTACGGCTACCGTTGTTGGAAAGTATTAAAATAATTCTCCTGTAAAGTAAGTAAAAGTGCGGTCAAAATCCGAATAGTTTTGACCGCACTTTTATGTATAGATGTATAGAAGAAATCAGCCTTTACAACCACTTTTTCAATTCGTATAAATAAGCCAAAGCTTGCTTAGGGCTGAAATCATCAGGATCAAGTTTTTCCAACATTTCCACCAGCACATGCTTTTCCTGATGAGAAAAATCTAACTCAGGCTGATGCAAAACTTGTGCGGTTTCCACCGTACTTTTTTGTGATTTTTCCAGTTTATTCAGCTTTTGTTTGGCAAGGCTAATCACTGATTGCGGTACACCGGCAAGAGCCGCTACCGCCAAGCCGTAACTTTTACTGGCAGCACCTTCTTGCACATTATGCATAAAAGCAATGGTATTGCCGTGTTCAATGGCATCTAAATGCACATTCGCTGTGCCTGCAATTTGTTGTGGTAAGCTGGTAAGTTCAAAATAATGGGTAGCAAATAAAGTTAATGAAGTGACTTTCTGTGCCAACCACTCGGCACAAGCCCAAGCCAAGGATAAGCCGTCATAAGTGGATGTACCACGCCCGATTTCATCAATTAATACCAAACTTTGAGAGGTGGCTTGATGTAAAATATTCGCCATTTCCGTCATTTCCACCATGAAGGTTGAACGCCCCGAGGCTAAATCATCGGAAGCGCCGATACGGGTAAAGATGCGGTCAATCGGCCCTATTTCCGCAAAATCAGCCGGCACAAAACTGCCGATATACGCCATGAGGGTAATTAATGCGGTTTGTCGCATATAGGTACTTTTCCCCCCCATATTCGGGCCGGTAATAATCAGCAAACGGCGGCTTGGGTGAAGTGCCAATGGATTCGCAATAAAAGGCTCTTTTAACACTTGCTCGACCACTGGATGTCGTCCTTGTTGAATATGAATACCGATTTGCGAACTGAAAGTCGGTGCAACATAGTTCAAGCTCTCCGCACGCTCTGCCAAGTTAGTCAGTACGTCTAACTCTGCCAAAGCCAATCCGGCGAGTTGCAAATGCCCTAAGTGCGGTAGGATTTCATCAAATAATTGCTCGTAAAGTTGTTTTTCTAACGCTAAAGAAGCACCTTTTGCTTTTAACACCTTATCTTCGTAGGTTTTTAATTCGGGAATAATAAAGCGTTCTGCATTTTTCAAGGTTTGGCGACGAACATAATGAATCGGGGCTTTATGAGCCTGCCCTTGACTGATTTGAATATAATAACCGTGAACCGCATTAAAGCCGACTTTAAGTGTATCAATGCCGGTAGCTTCACGTTCACGAATTTCCAATTCTTCTAAATATTTGGTTGCACCGTCCGACAATAAACGCCATTCGTCCAATTCTTCATTGTAGCCTTGTGCAATCACACCACCGTCACGAATTAACAAGGGTGGATTATCAATAATTGCCCGTTGTAATAATTCGCAAAGTGGCTCAAAATCGCCGATTTGAGCCAAAAGTGTGGCGAAATTAGGCGATGTTTTAAGAATTGTCTTGATCTGAGGAATTTGTTCCAACGCAGAACGCAAACGAGTTAAATCGCGAGGACGTGCGGTGCGCAACGCCACTCGAGCCAGAATACGCTCCATATCGCCGATAAGTTGTAGCAGAGGCTGCAATTCACCGACTAAATCTTGTTCTAACACCGCTTTAATGGTGTGTTGCCGTTCTTGTAATTTTTCAACATTGCGAATGGGTTGGTGAATCCAGCGTTTTAATAAACGGCTACCCATTGGTGTAACACATTTATCTAACACGGAAGCCAGTGTGTTTTCTGCGCCCCCGCCTAAATTTTGAGTCAGTTCCAAATTTCGTCTGGTTGCCGCATCTAATTGAATATTTTCGTTATGTTGAATTAAAGCAATGCTTTGAATATGAGGCAATGCAGTTCGTTGTGTTTCTTTAGCATATTGTAATAAACAACCTGCCGCACAAAGGCCTAAAATCGCTTTTTCCACCCCAAAAGCGCGTAAATCTTTTGTGCCGAATTGACGATTAAGCAACTGTATCGCCGTGCTAAGTTCAAATTCCCAAAGAGGGCGACGACGTAAGCCTTTGTAAGGCTCAAGAAGTTGCATGTCAGTAAATTCTTCACAATATAGCAACTCTACCGGTGATAAACGTTGTAATTCTGCTCTAAGCGTTTCTTTATCTGCCGGCTCGCTGATTTGAAAACGCCCTGAAGCCATATCCAATGTGGCTAGCCCAAAGGCTGATTTTTCCTGATAAACTGCTACAATCAAGTTATCTTGGCGTTCGGGTAATAAATTTTCATCACTCACGGTTCCCGGCGTCACAATTCTTACAATTTTGCGTTCTACCGGCCCTTTGGCTGTGGCCGGATCGCCGATTTGTTCACAAATCGCAACAGACTCCCCCAACTGAACCAATTTTGCCAGATAACCTTCAACAGCGTGATAAGGCACACCTGCCATTGGAATAGGCTGGCCAGCAGAGTTTCCTCGTTTGGTTAAAGAAATATCCAATAAGGCAGCGGCTTTTTTAGCGTCGTCGTAAAACAGCTCATAAAAATCCCCCATTCGATAAAACAACAAAATCTCGGGATTTTCTGCTTTCAGGGCGAGATATTGTCGCATCATGGGCGTGTGCTGATCTGAGATTTCCATTTAAATACCTTATTAAAACGAGGAAAAAACTTTGGGGCATTATACTGAAAAATAGTGGATAGGTGGCGAAAAAACATAAAAAAATCAACCGCACTTTTTTGTTGAATATGCGTAAAAAATTGAGTTGCTCTTCATAATTTGGGATGTTTATAAAGCGCTGGCAAATCAAAGTGCGGTCATTTTTTATGACATTTTTAAATGATGTCTTGTTCTTCTAATTTACTTAAGAAATAGGGCATTTGATTACGCCAGGCGGGCCAATCATGATCAACATCTTGTCCCCAATAATCAAACCACGCATCAATACCTTTAGCTGTGAATGCTTCTTGCAAACGGGTGGTGTCAATAATATGGTCTTCTTCCCATGCTCCTTGTCCGACAGCGACGATGTAGTGGTTTTGGCGGTAACGACTTAAAAACCATTCATCTTGCTGATTCCATAAATAATCAATCGGAGAATTGAGATAGACTTCATAATCGCCATGGAATTCGCCGCTGAAAAAACGAGCATCATATACACCGCTTAACGCAATTGCAGTATCAAATAAATCAGGGTGACGAAGCGCAAAATTAATAGTATGAAATGCGCCCATACTGCAACCGGTAGCAATCATTGTACTGTCCCATTCGGATTCATGCCGAATTAAAGGTACAAGTTCATTGATGATATAGCGGTCGTAAGCGTTATGAGCTCGTGCCATATCATGCCCTGACTTATTGATTGACAGCCAAGATTCTTTATCAAAGGAGTCTGGTGTGTAGAATTTAATTAAACCACGTTCAATAAAGGAACGGCAAGCATCGATCATACCGAAGTTACCATATTCATTTTGATTACCACCTGAAGATGGAAATACGATAACAGGTTTACCTGCGTGACCATAAACATTGAAATACATTTCACGGCCTAATTCGCCGCTCCACTGACTTCTTCTTTCAAAATGCATTTTGTGTTTTCCTTAAAATGAAAAGAGAAAGGCGTATTAATAGAAATATGCCCGAATAATTACGCTTTTTGATGGGCAAAGCGAATGATGTCACGCATTTGCTCCAGGGTTTTAGTTCTAGCCAAAATACCCTGTTCTCCCATGACTTTTGCAAATACACCCGGAACAGTCTGTACACTGATAATATCAGTAGCGAATTTTTCACATACAGCCTCAATTGTGTTCACATAATTCTGGTTTGCTTTACGAGAAATATAAACCACATTCCAAGGATGTGTAATGTTTGAATAAAAGCGGTTTTCCTTCACAATATGTGCGTATTCGTTAAATACGTCGAAATCATTGGCATAATTCCACATATCAATCGTCAAACCACCCGGTGGACGACAGTTAATTTCTAAAGGCATTAATTCACCTGTTTTTTTCACACGGAAAAACTCAAAATGGAAAAAGCGCTCCCGCACTTTAAAGGCATCAACGCATTTTTTACCCAATTCTACCAATTTAGGTGAAATTTCACGAGGTACGTAATAGAACATATCACCATCTTTTTCTACGGTATCCAGCACCGCTTCTGAGTATTCCAAACCGGCATAAAACACAATATTACCCTCATGATCAGTTAAGCCATCAAAGGTCACAATATCGCCCTCAATAAATTCCTCCATAATATATTCTATTCCAAGGGTCTTATAACCAAAGAAGGCGTCTAATTCATCAGCCGATTTGATTTTGTAAGTATCAGAAGCACCAACACCCGAATTAGGTTTAATAATGACAGGGAATTTTAATTTTTTGGCTAATTTACGGGCTTCTTCATCAGTATGAAAAACCTCTCCTTTAGCTACTTTCAAACCGGCACTACGGAAAATCTCTTTCATCTGCGCTTTAGTTTTAATTGCCGCCATATCCTCATTTTTATAGCCGAATACATTAAAATCAGTCCGTAGAGCCGCATCCAATTCCAACCAGTATTCATTGTGTGATTCAATGCGAGTGATACGCCCATATTTATGGGCAAAATAGCCCACCGCACGATATACTTGCTCATAATCTTCCATATTATCTACACGATAATATTCCGTGAGGTGGTTACGTAAATTTTCACTTAACTGCTCATAAGGCGTATCTGCAATCCCCAGAGTATTAATACCGTTTTCCTTCAATCTCACCGCAAAGGTTTCAAAGTTAGTAGGAAAATGTGGCGAAATCATCACAAAATTGATTGGCTTTGTCATTTTTTCAGTTCCTTTTTTGATGAATAACATAAAAGTTAATATGTAGTGAAAAGTGTTGCTCTGAACAAGGTGTCAGATTCAGTATGCATTTCATTCGTGCAAATTTTACACGAACATCAAGAAAAAGTATAACCCAAGACATTATTTGATTTATCGGGAAATGCCGTGTATTTACAGTTGAAAATAATTCTGCTCAGAATTTACAAAATTTTTCATTTATTTTCTCAAATTGTGAGTTATGTCACATTATTCTATCTTTAAATATGCTTTAATATGACAAATGTTCTTTGTGTGTTCTTTTGATATGTGTTTTTAGGAGTAATTATGAAAAAACCTACTGTTGCTATGGTATTAGGTGATCCCGCCGGTGTTGGACCGGAATTGGTCGCTAAATTATTAAGTCTGGCTGAACAAAGAAACAAAGCTAATATCTTACTTATTGCAGATAAAAATGAACTGGAAAAAGGCATTAGTATTGCCCAATCTTCTTTTATCTATGATGAGATTTCAGAAAATGAACTTGCCGGCTATTCTTTTAAAGAAGGTGTCCCAGCACTTATTGATCATAAATGTTCTCACCCTGCCCCTTTTGAATATGGAAAAGCAACTGAGCAAAGCGGCGTTTATATTTTAGAAACTTTGAAGAAAGCGGTTGATTTAGCTAAAGCTGGATTGGTTCAGTCCATTTGTTTTGCTCCATTAAATAAACAAGCTATGCATTTAGGTGGGCTAAAATATCGTGATGAATTACATTGGTTCGCAGATCAAACAAATTATCATGAATTTGTTTGCGAATTAAACGTAGTTGATGGGATTTGGGCAAGCCGTGTGACTTCACACATCCCGTTTAAAGATATTGTGCCAAACCTTTCGATTCAATCTGTGGTGGACTGTATCTGTTTATTACACCGTTCCTTAACACAAGCAGGTATAAAAAAACCTAAAATTGCAGTTCAAGCACTCAATCCTCATGGTGGCGAAGGTGGTGTATTTGGTGACGAAGAAATTAAAATTATTGCGCCGGCTGTTGAGAGAGCAAAAGCAGAATACGGTTTTGATCTTTATGGGCCGTTCCCTGGGGATACAACAATGCGAGAAGTCCAGCGTTTAGGTATTGACGGAGTGGTATCAATGTATCATGACCAATTCTCTACCGCACTTAAATTATTAGGATTTGAACGTGGAGTCACTGTTCAAGGAGGAATTCCCATTCCAATTACAACAGCAAACCATGGCACAGCTTATGATTTATATGGTAAGAATATCGCCATTCCAAGTGCATTTGAAGCCGCATTTAATATTGCGGTACGTATGGGAACAGGTGTTCTTGAAGCTAAATAAACGGAGGCATTCATAATGAATAGAAAACCAAAAAAATTACTGAATAATCCAAATGATGTACCGGCAGAACAACTAGAGGGTTTGCTTTATGCTTGTGGTGGTAAATTAGAAAAAGTGGAGGGTTACAGTGGTGTTGTCCGTAAGGGAATCAAAGACGATCAAGTCATTGTGGTTACTGGCGGCGGTAGTGGCCACGAACCAATGTTTGCAGGTTATGTAGGTAAAGGTTTAGCTGATGCGGCAGCATTAGGTGAAATGTTTGCTTCCCCGTCACCAGATATTATTATTGAAACAACTAAAGTAGCCCAAAAAGGCAAAGGCGTATTATTCGTTTATGGTAACTATGCCGGTGATAATATGAACTTTGATATTGCAGCTGAATTGTTGGAAGAAGAAGGCATTCAAGTCAAAACGGTGCGAGTAACAGATGATATTTCAGCAGCACCACTTTCTAGAATGAATGATCGTCGTGGCGTTGCAGGTGATATGTATGTGTTGAAAATTGCCGGAGCAGCAGTTGCAGCCGGTTATGATTTGGATAAATTGTACGAAGTTACTGCTAAGGCAAATTTCAACACTCGCACAATGGGGGTTGCTCTCGGCGCTTGTTCTATTCCACAAACAGGGAAATTTAATTTTGAACTGGCTGAAGATGAATTAGAGCTTGGCATGGGAATTCATGGTGAGCCAGGTGTTCGCCGCCAAAAAATGACAAGTGCGGATGAAATTAACGCAGAAATTGTAGAACGTTTATGTGATGACATTGAATTGAAATCTGGAGATCGGGTTTGTGTCACTATCAATAATTTAGGTGCTTCAACATACACTGAACTCTTTATTGCAAATCGTAAAGTACATCAAGAATTAGAAAAACGAGGAATCACTGTTTACGACACCTTAATTGGTGGATATTGTACATCACAAGAAATGGCAGGTTATTCAGTGACTGTCTTCCGTTTAGATGATGAGCTACAAAAACTGTATGATGCCCCTTGTGACAGCTTTGCTTGGAGAAAATAATAATGAACGTAACAGAAACAAAAGCACTTTTACTTTATACCGCAGAAAAAATGGTTGCCTCAGAGCCCACTTTAACTGAGTTAGATTTAAAAATTGGCGATGGCGATCACGGTTTGGGAATGCAACGCGGTTTTGAGGCTGTTCGTAACTTATTAAAAACAGATAGTTTCCAACCAAAAGATATTGGTGAACTTTTTCTGACGGCCGGTACCAAAATGATGTCCAGTATGGGCGGGGCTTCTGGTGCGATTTTTGGTACATTATTCCGTGCAGGTGGTAAGGCATTAGCCGGAAAAGAGGAATTTAATGCGGAGACTTTATCTGAATTCTTAGTTGCAGGTTCTGCCGGCGTGTTTGCTCGTGGTGGAGCTAAACCTGGTGATAAAACAATGATGGATGCGCTTGTAGCTGCAGAAAAACAGTCCGAATTAGTCAAAACTACAGAATTATCGACCGCACTTTCAGCTATTGCAAAAGCAGCTGCTGAAGGCGCAGAGAATACTCGTAATCAAGTCGCCGTATTTGGTCGAGCCAAAAGCCTTGGTGAGCGCTCATTAGGTTATGTTGACCCAGGTGCTGTATCTATGTCTTTCATTTTGCAGTATATGTCTGATTATGTAAATCAATAAGTTGGTAATGAGGTTTGTTGGGCATAGATGTATGCCCAGTATAAAATAATGAAGTAATCTTGGGAGTAACTAAGTGAAATTAGCAGTCAATACATCTATTTTTGATGGCTATGATATAGAAACCACGCTCTCTACGATTAAAAAGTGCGGTTATAATTTCTTCGAATTAGCTTATAACCAAGGTTATGTGGGTAATTTGAATCAAGATCTATTCGGCAAAGAAAATGCTGCCAATATTAATCACTTAAAAGAGAAATACGGTTTATCTACCCTTGCGATGGGTGCAACAATGGATTTATCCGTAGATGGTTTCTCTGAGATTTTTTCGCCAAGAATTTATTTTGCTCAGTCTATTGGTGTGAAATATATCAATGTTTGTACTACAAAATTAGCAAATAAAACGAAAATGATCAGTAATTTGAAATCATTACGTTCTGTTTTAGAACAAACGGATTGTGTTTTATGTTTGGAAAATGGCGGAGATTATAATTTCAATGCATTTATTACCATGAAAGAAGGAATTGAGTTATTACAAGAGTTAGGCAATGATGTCTATTCGATTAATTTTGATCCGGGTAATATGGTGACTTATAACAAAGAGTTGGATGTATTGTCTGAGTCAATGCAATCTTTAGACTATTGTCAATATTTTCATATTAAAGATGTGATCCTTACTCAGGATAAATTTAGATTTATTCCTGTATCCGGGCAAGGAATAATTAATTATGCGCCTATTGTGGCAGAGTTAAAACACAGAAATATTCCTTGTAGTTTTGAAATCCCATTGCGAATTTATCGCGAGTTAGATTCTACACCAAAAAGATTTGATATACCGGCAGAATTATCTGTAATTGAAGAGACATTAATAAAATCAAGAGAATATGTTGAGTCTATTAATTAAAAAAGGTTGTACTTATGGATTCTAAAGAGGGTAATTTACTGACAGAAATTGCGATTGCTTATTATGAGCATGAGCTTACTCAGGAAGATATAGCGAAAAAATTTAATATCTCCCGAATTAAAGTGGGACGTTTACTTAAAAAAGCTCGCCAAGAAGGAGTTGTTGAAATTAATGTGAGGTATCATCCAGTATTTACCTCACAATTAGAAAAAAGATTAATTGATGAATTTGGTATAAAAAGAGCCTTAATTGCAGTTGATGAAAATGATGAATGGAAACAACGAAAACAAGTTGCTGCATTAGTAAGCGGTTATTTATCAAATACATTAAAAGATGGCATGACTGTTGCTGTTGGACAGGGAAGAAATGTTGCGGCCGTAGGCGAACATATCGGAATTTATACTGAAAAACGTTGCAAATTTATTTGTGGTATTGGTGGCGTTCAACGAACCGGTGAGCCGGTAGATGCCGATCATATTTGTCG
This sequence comes from Lonepinella koalarum, assembly GCA_030525745.1. Classification (GTDB taxonomy): domain Bacteria; phylum Pseudomonadota; class Gammaproteobacteria; order Enterobacterales; family Pasteurellaceae; genus JAUNED01. The sequence goes on from JAUNED010000003.1 coordinate 48,467, forward strand.
AAATTTAGCTCGTAATTTTAATGGTTCTAATGAAACACTTTATGCGCCTGCTTATTTAGAAAATAAAGAGTTTCGAGACATTTTTATGCAAAATGGCGTGATTAAAGAAACCTTAGACAGAGCCAGAAAAGCCGATATCGCCCTAGTGGGAATTGGTGATATGAATGAAAATAGCTATATGGTGCAGCTAGGTTGGTTCGAACCTTCTGAAATTACAGAAGCAAGAATTAGCCAAGGAGTAGTAGGTGAAATTGCCGGATATGGTTTTTTCAATATTAATGGCGAATTGGCGGATACCGTTATGAATAATCGTGTCATAGGGCTAAGTCTCGAAGATTTGAAAAAGATTCCTTGTGTAATTGGTATTGCATCAGAAACTGCAAAGGCAGTAGCTATTTTGGGGGCATTGCGAACAGGGATTATTGATGTGATTGCAACCAGTGCAAATAATGTAAATACCATCTTAAATTTAGCAAAAGTATAAACTTTTTATTCGTCATACAGGAGAAATTTATTATGAAAATTGCTATAGGCTGTGATGATGCCGCTTACAATTTAAAAGTTGAGTTGATCAAATATTTAGAAACATTAGGAATTGAATGTGATGATTTTGGTGCAGGTGCCGGTGATACAACATTATATCCTAATGTTGCCGAAAAAGTAGCGTTAGCTGTAGCAGAAGGTAAATATGAGAGAGCCATTTTAACTTGTGGTACAGGAATTGGTATGTGTATTACTGCAAATAAAATTCCGGGTGTACGTGCGGCAGTATGTCATGATGTATTTTCTGCTGAACGTTCTAGAAAAAGCAATGATGCACAGATTATTTGTTTTGGTGAACGTGTGATTGGTGTTGAATTAGCAAAATCATTGTTAAAAACTTGGCTAGAATGTGATTTTGCGGGTGGTGGTTCAACACCTAAATTAGAAAAAATGAAAGAAATTGATGCTAAATATAGCAAATATTAATTTCATACATAACTATAAATTTTTATCTCACTCATATACAAGGGGTTAATTATGAAAAAATTGAATGTTATTTCTTCAGCCTTATTATTAGCCGGTTTTTCTGGTGGAGTTTTGGCTGCCGGTAATCATACTTTAGCATTAAGCCACTATGGTTCACCAAGTGATACTGTTACTAAAGCGACCGAACATATGGCAAAGCGTGCTCATGAACTTTCTAATGGTCGAATTACAATTAAATTACACCCGAATAGTGAGTTAGGCGCATCAGATACCCAAATTGATGGTACACGTATGGGAACAATCGACATTGTTGTGGTCGGTAATCCTTATTACACTACGTTTAACGCTCAACTAAACCTACTAGACTTACCATTTTTATTCAGAGATGAGGCTCATGTTGAAAAAGTCTTAGCTGGTGAAGTTGGTAATCAACTTTTAAAATCCTTGGAATCTTCAAATTTAAAAGGCTTAGCATTCTATGAAATCGGTTTTAGAGATATTACCAATAGTAAAAAAACAATTAAATCAGTTTCCGATTTAGCTCACCTAAAATTAAGAACAACACCAAACCCGGCACATATTACTGCATTTAAAGAATGGGGGGCAAATCCAACGCCTATGCCATTCAATGAAGTATATTTTTCATTAAAGACAGGTGTGATTGACGGACAAGAAAACCCCGTTCATCACATTTATAACAACAACTTACAGGAAGTACAAAAATACTTGTCTTTGACACATCATGCTTATACAGCAGCACCAATGTCAATGAACTTAGATCGTTTTAATTCCCTAGATAAAGAAGATCAAGATATTCTCTTAAAAGCAGCCCAAGAGGGTGCTGAATTAGAGAAAAAATTGAATATTGAGGAAAATAGAATTTACTTGGAAAAATTAAAACAACAAGGAATGCAAGTTGAAGAAAATCCTGATATTACATCTTTCCAAGCCGGAGCTAAAAAAGCTTGGGATGATTATGCTAAGAAATTTAGTGATAAATTAATCCTAAAAGTACAAGAAACTAAATAGACAATAGATTGTTCGTTAAAGCGAATATCTTACTTTAACGAACATTTTTATCTGTATGAATGTTTATTTGGGAGTTTTTAGAATGATTGAAAAATATGAAAATTTTATAAGTAAAACCTTTTTGTCTCTAGGATGCTTATTTTTTCTTATTATTGTTTTAATGACGTTTGTGCAAGTTATCACAAGATACCTTGTGAATATTTCTTTTCCTTGGGCAGAAGAATTTTTACGCTTTTGTTATACCTATATGATTTTATTTGGCCTTTTAACAACAACACAAATACAAGTGCCAATGTTGAGAATAATGATTTTTGAAAAATTTAAGTATGGCTGGTTACTTTCCTCTTTATTGTATATCCTAATGTTAGTGAGCTTATTTTTATTAGTGAAAGGAGGAATAAAAGTTTATTCTATGAATATCAATAGTTTTTATTCTGCATTTCAAATTTCTAAGTCTTGGGTATATGTGCCATTCATTGTCTGCTTAACATTAGAAATGATCAGAATTGCGATTGCATTTATTTCTTTGGCTAAAACTCAAAAAGTGAGGGAGTTATAATGTCATTTATTATTTTATTAGGGGTAATGTTTATCCTCACCGTATTAGGCTTACCTCTCTTTTATAGTATTATTTTTGCATCAATCGTAACCTTATTATCTTTCCTCCCTAATATCCCAGTGACAATTGTTGCTCAACAAGTAATGCAGGGATTAGATACAAATGCATTACAAGCACTAGCCTTTTTCTTCTTGGCTGGAGAGTTAATGAGCGTTGGTGGTATTACAACTCGAATTATTCGCTTTGTTAGCTCATTAATCGGACGCTGGAAAGGCTCCCTTGCCTATATTAATATTTTCTCAAGCTTATTTTTTGGCTCAATTAGTGGCTCAGCTGTGGCTTCTACGGCTGCAATAGGGAGCTCATTAATCCCTGCAATGAAAAAGAGCGGTTATCCTGCAGACTTTTCTGCAGCACTTACTCAATCAGCTTCAATTATTGGTCCCATTATCCCCCCAAGTGTACCAATGATTGTATTTGCTGCTTTAGCTGGGGCTGGTGTATCTGTCGGTAAAATGTTTATGTCCGGTATTATTCCTGGAATTATGATTGCATTAACCTTGATTTTAACCACATTTATTTTAAGTAAAATTTATAAATATGGTAATCAATCAACCCCTTTTAGCTGGAAAGAAGTTAAAGAAAGCGCAAAAGATGCGTTATGGGCGTTATTCTGTCCAATCATTATTCTATATGGCATTATTTCCGGTATTTTTACCGCAACAGAGGCTGGTGCAGTATCGGTAGTTTATGCTTATTTAGTTGGTACATTTGTTTATAAAGAACTCAGTTTTGAACTTCTCAAAAAAGCATTAATTTCTTCTTTAAAAGGTACTATTACCGTCATGTTAATTGTTGGTGCGTCTTCCATTTTTGCTTGGTTGATCGCCCGTTTACAAATTAGCCATCAAGTAGCCGCTTGGGTATCATCAGTTTGTGATAGTCCATTAGAAGTCTTAATTTTAATTAATATTATTGTGCTATTTATCGGCATGGTGATGGATCCAACAGCTGCACTCACTATTTTAGTGCCTGTATTTATGCCGATTGTTAATCAATTTGGTATTTCACCAATTCATTTCGGTTTAGTGATTATTTTAAATCTTATGATTGGTTTAGTAACCCCACCGGTCGGTTATCTTATTTTCCTTTCTGCAAATATAGCAGAATGCGAACCGATGAAAGTGCTAAAACAAAGCGTACCATTCTTATTTGCACTCTTTGCATTATTATTCTTGCTGATCCTTGTGCCTGAATTCAGTACGTTTTTACCTGATTTATTGTTTGAGTAATAGGAGATTGAAATATGAGTAACTGGATTGATTTATCAATGCCTATCTCAAAAGATCATATTCGTTGGAAAAGTACCATTGAAAAACGAGGTAATTTTGATGAAGGCGATTTATTTGAAGCGACACAATTACAAGTTTCTTGCCACGCTTTTACCCATATGGATGCGCTGAGCCATATTAAAAAAGATGCCTATAATATTTTAGATATTCCAATCGAAACCTATATCGGCGAGTTTTATGTATTGGACTTATCCGATCGTATTCAGGATAATTTTGAAATTAATGAAACGGTGTTGGAATCCATTTGGCCGCAAGCAGATAATGTCAAAAAAGTCATTTTTAAAACCTGCTGGGATACTCATTATAGCTATAACTCCAAAGAATTTTGGGGAAATTCTCCTTATATCACCTTTGAGGGCGCGGCCTATTTAGCCCGTAAAAATTTAGACATTATTGCCTTTGATTTTCCGCAGGATTACCCAATTCGTGGTTGGCTCACAGGTACGATGGAAAAACCACTCACCAAGCATGTGACCCATCATCATTTATTGGCGAAAGGTGTTACCTTGGTGGAATATATTTGCAATACCAGTCAAATTAAAACGTCGATTATTGATGCATTAATGATCCCTATTGCCATTGAAAATACCGATGGATCGCCTTGCCGAGTATTAATTAAAAATAGGGAATAAATAATGAAAAAGAAAATTTATTTCGGTACTAATTTAAAAATGTATAAAGGCAATGCCGAGGTGGTGAATTACCTGTCTGAATTGTCGGATTTGGCTAATACCATTCAATCCAACTTTGATATTGAATTATTTGTGATTCCCTCTTATACCACATTGAAAGATTCTGTTGAAGTGATTAAAAATAAAGCCGCTGATTTAGCTATTCAGATTGGTGCTCAAAATATGAACCCCAATGACAATGGGCAATTTACCGGTGATATTTCGCCATTAATGCTCAAAGAATTGGATGTGCAATTAGTCATGATTGGTCATTCAGAGCGCCGTTATATTTTTAAAGAAACTGACCAAGAAGAAAATGAAAAAGTATTATCTTCTTTAAAGCATGGATTTACCACTTTATTATGTGTTGGCGAAACACTTGAGCAAAAGAATTATAATATTTCTGATGAAGTATTAAGATCTCAATTAAAAGTTGGATTACATAATGTGAAAAAAGAGCAACTATCTAAATTATGGATTGCTTACGAACCCGTATGGGCAATTGGTGTAAATGGCATTCCTGCGACAGCGGAATATGCCAATGAAAAACATGTTGTCATTAAACAATGTTTAGCTGAATTATTTGGTGATGATGCTAATAAAATCCCCGTATTATATGGGGGAAGTGTTAATTTCCAGAATGCAAGTCAATTGATAGCCCAACCTAATATTGATGGATTATTTACCGGACGTAGTGCGTGGAATGCAAAAGATTTTTATCATTTAATGATCGACACATTAAAAACCGCACAATTATATTCGAATGAGGAAATTGATGATGTATTATTGAAAAATAATGGATATACTGATATTGCCAAGGAATTAATGAATAAGTTAGGAGGAAAAGAAAATATTACTGCATTGACTCATTGTGCAACTAGAATTAGAGTGGTTCCTTTTGATGAAAGTAAAATAAATAAATTAGCAATAGAGAAAATTGATAAAGTAAAAGGTGTATTTACTATCACTAATCAATATCAAATTATTTTTGGAAAAACTATTGTCGATAAGATTTATAATGAATTAAACAATCTAATTAACAATAACTAAAAAAATACACCTTTAAAATTGATTAGGATTACTCTGTCTAAAATAAATCCTTTTATTTTAGACAGAGATAACACTCTTCTGAAGTTAATCACTCCCGAATAAACGCCTCTCTAAGATTTTTAGATATTAACCAACGACTTCAATTTATTTCTCCGATTAGAGGTAACATTACCAACTTCAATACAGATCGAGACAAAATTGCCTTTTCATCTTTTTTGAGCATAGCCTTCAGGGGATAAACCGTCAAAATTTTGATTGGCATATCTTAGGCATAGCAACTTTATCAGTACGGACGGAGACAAACAAGATAGTAAGGGTAAAGGTATTTTGACAATGTTAAGCTACTATTTTTTGTGATCAAGATCACATTTTTTAGTGAAAAAATACCATAATGTGATCTTGATCACATTTATTGAAAATAAAAATTAAAAAATAATGTGATCTACTTCACAGATTTGCAATAAAAAATTTTTTCTTTTGTAACAAATATGTTATTTTGCTGCCCGAAAAATAGTCAATCTATTTCTCTTAATGAGTTCTAGCTATCGAGGTCAATTATGCTATCAGCAAATGCAAAAGTGAAAATCCAAAGTTTTGGACGTTTCTTATCAAATATGGTGATGCCGAATATTGGGGCATTTATTGCGTGGGGTTTTATTACCGCACTTTTTATTCCTACAGGCTGGTTGCCGAATGAGACATTGGCAAAATTAGTCGATCCGATGATTACCTATTTATTGCCATTGTTAATTGGTTATACAGGCGGTAAGTTAGTGGGTGGTGAACGTGGTGCCGTAGTAGGTGCTATTACGACTGCCGGTGTTATTGTAGGTACGGATATTCCAATGTTCTTGGGAGCGATGATTGCCGGTCCAACAGGTGGTTGGGCAATCAAAAATTTCGACAAATGGGCTGATGGTAAAATCAAAAGCGGTTTTGAGATGTTAGTGAATAACTTCTCCTCAGGTATTATCGGCATGATTTTAGCTATTCTGTTCTTTTGGGTGATTGGCCCTGCCGTAAAAGTGGTATCAGGTTGGTTAGCTGCCGGTGTTGATGTGCTTGTTCAAGCCGGTTTATTGCCGTTAACCTCTATTTTTGTGGAACCGGCCAAAATCCTTTTCTTAAATAATGCGATTAACCACGGTATTTTCTCACCGTTAGGTATTCAACAAGCGCAAGAATTAGGTCAATCTGTTTTCTTTTTAATTGAAGCAAATCCGGGTCCGGGCTTAGGTGTATTGTTGGCTTATATGCTGTTTGGCAAAGGTTCTGCCAAACAAACTTCCGGTGGTGCTGCGGTAATCCATTTCTTTGGTGGTATTCACGAAATTTATTTCCCTTATGTGCTAATGAATCCACGGTTATTAATCGCTGTGATTGCAGGCGGTGCAACAGGTGTATTCACGCTTGTATTGTTTAATGCAGGTTTACAAGCACCGGCTTCTCCGGGTTCAATTATTGCCGTATTGGCAATGACGCCGAAAGCCTCTTTCGTGGGCGTGGTTTTATCCGTGATTGCAGCTTGTGCGGTGTCTTTCGTGATTGCCTCTTTCTTCTTAAAAATTCAAAAAGAAGACAGCATCAACACATTGGAAGAAATGCAAGCGGCCTCTAAAGCGATGAAAGGCGGTCAAACTGCAGCACAAAGTGCGGTCACTGATTTCAATGGTTTGAAAAAAATCTTTGTTTCTTGCGACGCAGGCATGGGTTCCAGCGCTATGGGTGCAGGCATGTTGCGTAAAAAAGTGAAAGATGCCGGTTTAGCGATTGAAGTGACTAACTGTGCAATCAATGATTTACCGGAAGATGCACGTTTAGTTATCACTCACCAAGATTTAACCTTGCGTGCGAAAAAACAAGTGCCAAATGCAATGCATTTATCCTTGCAAAACTTCTTGGACAACAAATTTTATGATGGCTTAGTCAGCGATTTAAAAGCGGCTGCCCAAGGTGATATTACTACAGCAGCTGAAGAAAATGTAGTTGAAGTAAATGGCACAGCCTTTACCTTAAACGCAGAACAAATTTTCTTAGGTTTGAATGCAGAAAACAAAGCAGATGCTATTCGTTTCGCCGGTGAGCAACTAGTGAAATTCGGCTTCGTACAACCAAGCTATATCGACGCAATGTTTGCTCGTGAGGAGTTGGTTTCTACTTACTTAGGTGAAGGTTTGGCAGTGCCACATGGTACGGCAGATGCTAAAGATTCGGTGTTAAAAACGGGCATCGTAGTGTGTCAATATCCACAGGGTGTTCGTTTTACCGATGAGGAAGACGGTGTAGCGAAATTAGTAATTGGTATTGCTGCAAAAGGCAATGAGCATATTCAAGTACTGACAGCTATTACCAATGCATTAGATAGCGAAGAAGCCATTGCGACACTGACATCGACTAATGATGTAGACAAAGTGTTAGCCTTATTAAAAGCCTAAAAGTGCGGTAAAAAATGGCGTAGTTTTGACTACGCCATCTTCGTTTATCATATTATTAATTTGGAGAGTAAAATGAACGCATTACATTTCGGAGCAGGCAATATCGGCCGTGGTTTTATCGGTAAATTATTAGCAGATAGCGGTGTACAAGTGACCTTTGCCGATGTGAATGAGCAAGTGATTGATTTACTGAAATCACAACAATCTTATAATGTAAAAATCGTCGGCGATAGCATTAATGCGATAGAAACTGTGCATAATGTCACCGGCGTAAATTCAAAAGATGAAAACACGTTGATTGAACTGTTTAAAACGGTAGATTTAGTTACTACAGCCGTTGGCCCTACAGTGTTAAAAATGATTTCCGGTACCATCGCTAAAGGCATTGACGCTCGTTTGGCTGCAGGCAATGTTAAGCCGTTAAATATAATTGCTTGTGAAAATATGGTGCGTGGCACTACTTTTCTGAAAGAACAGGTTTTCACACATCTCAGCGAAGAATTACAAGCAAAAGCGGAAAAATATGTCGGTTTTGTTGATAGCGCAGTGGATCGCATTGTACCTCCGGTGCAAGCTGATGCGACGGATCCGTTATTGGTGACAGTAGAAGAATTTTGTGAATGGATTGTCGATCAAAGCCAATTCAAAGGTGATATTCCAAACATTCAAGGAATGGAACTGACCGAGAATTTAATGGCATTTGTGGAACGTAAATTATTTACTCTGAACACAGGACATGCTGTTACCGCTTATTTCGGCAAGCACAAAGGCTATCAATTCGTCAAAGAAAGTATTGAAGATGCTGAAATTAAAGCCTTTGTAAAAGCTGTTATGCAAGAAAGTGGCGCGGTACTGATTCAACGTTATGGTTTTGATAGGGAAGCTCATGCCTGTTATATCGAAAAAATTCTTAAACGCTTTGCCAACCCGTATTTGGTGGACGATGTAGAGCGTGTGGGACGCCAACCATTGCGTAAATTAAGTTACAATGATCGCTTAATTAAACCGTTGCGTGGCACTATCGAATACGGTTTGGCCAATCAATACCTCATTCGTGCGGTAGGTTATGCGCTTACTTTCCGTAGTGAAGAGGATCCACAAGCGAGAGAATTAGCTCAATCTTTAGCAGATATTGGTGTTGTGGAAACCCTGAGAAAATACACGGAACTGCAAGATACCGAGATTATTGAGCAAATTGTGGAAGCCTATCACGAGGTAAAATAACTTTCCGATGAAAAAGTGCGGTTATTTTTTCAAAAGTTTTGTAAAATTTACCGCACTTTCTTTCATTTCAATCATAGGAAAAACAAGTTGTTGTCTGAAGATCCTATTTATGAAAAATTAAATGACGCTGTTTCTGTGCGTGGTTTTATGATTGCTGCCGTGGCAATTTTTGACAATGCCGTAGATAGCCTGATTAACCGAGTTTTCCGTAAAACAGATTTTGTGGTGCAATCTGTTATCGAATCTCTTTTTACCAATGCGGGACCTCTTGGCGATCTTTCTGTACGCTTAAAAGTCTTGCTTGGATTAGGGGTGATTCAACATAGTTTATTTGTTGATGTACATGAATTTATCCAATTGAAAGAACAGCTTAATAATGATGAAAAAGATTACGCCTTTGATGATGAGGTTATATTGTCGTTCTTGCAAAAATTAACATTATTAGTCGATAAATCAGCACTTAAGTTTGAGCCGTTGAGCGAAGATAAAAACAGTCTCACTTACCAAATGAAATCGCTACGTCGGGAAAAGCTGATTCGTTCCTGCCTCAGTCTGACTATCGCCGACATTTACGCACAACTGCAAATTGAAAGCCCGCTTTAAATCGGCGACAAGCCTTGACTTTTCGCCATAAAAACCCCATCTTTAAGCCAACTTGACGTAAATAAAAGGACAATCTCATGAATTCTGTGGTTTATCTTATTAATACGGTGCTCGGTTTTTATGCCATGATTTTAATGCTGCGAATGTGGCTGCAATATTGCCAAGCGGATTTTTATCATCCGCTGTCGCAAACGGTGGTGAAATTCACCGATCCTGTCCTCAATCCGCTGCGAAAATGCTTGCCGACAGTGGCTCGTATTGACCTTTCCGCATTATTTTTTGTCTTCTTCCTTGGCTTAATTAAATTCCCTTTATTGGCCATTTTCGGTGGCGTATGGAGCTTGGAAACAATCATGCAAAGCTTGCCGGAATTGGTGGCTATCGGCGGGCTGACTGTGCTGAGAGTGTTTGGCGAAATGCTGATTTATGTGTTGTTTGTGGGGGCGATTTTAAGCTGGTTTAACCGTGGCAATAACAGCCTCAGCTATTTACTCTATCAGCTTGGCGAGCCGGTATTGTCGCCGATTCGTCGTCTGCTACCGAAAACCGGTATGATTGATTTTTCACCCATGGTATTGGCCTTTGCCCTGTTTTGGTTGAATAAACTGATGTACGATCTTTTTCCAAAACTGTGGCAAATGGCGGCCTATTAAAGTGCGGTCAAATATCGGATAGTTTTCGAGGGCAGTGATGAAGGCAGTGGAACAAACGGAAAACGGTATTAGATTGCGGATTTTTCTGCAGCCGAAAGCCAGTAAAGATGAAATTATCGGCTTACACGATGGTGAATTGAAAATCAGTATTACCGCTCCGCCCATTGATGGTGCAGCCAACGCACATTTATTAAAATTTTTGAGCAAGCAATTCAAAGTGGCTAAAACAGCCATTATTTTGGAAAAAGGCGAACTTAATCGCCATAAACAAATTTTTATTCCTATGCCTTCAATCTTACCACCGAAAATTACGGCATTATTGAATAACTAACTCAAACAACGCTTTGTTTGGGTTATGGATGAAGCCTTCTTTTTTTAAAAGGGCTTGTTGAGCAAAATCTTGCTCAATAGTGAGCCTTTTTGCTTGTGTAAAACCGACAAATTCTTTGGCTTTCTCTATAAGTGCGGTATAAATTTGGCTTTTTTGTGGGCTTTCTTGTACAAAAATATCCGTAAGTTGCCAGTAGCGTTGTAATTGTAAAGAAGATAAACGAGGGTAAAGTTGAATAAAACCCAAGGCCTGATGTTGTTCATTGACGGCAATAAAAAAAATACTTTCGCTAAAGCGAATACGATTGCTCAAGAATATCAATGTTCGTTCAGGATTTTCATCCATACCGTGAAATAGGCGATAGTCTTCAAATAGAGGCAATAAAAGGGGTAAATTCCATTCTTCGGCTTTAAAAATACGCATAACTATTCTTTTTGGTTAAAAAATAACTCATTTATACAGTAGATTGTACCCTTTCAATGCTAAATAATCATTAATTAGATCAAAAAATCACGAAAAAAGCGGAAAATCAGCAACAAAATTTGCTATATTACACCTCAGTTATATTTTATTTATTTCAACTTATGGAGATACAAAATGGCAGTTCGTAAACCACTTGTAATGGGTAACTGGAAATTAAACGGGAGTAAAGCCTTCACTAAAGAATTAATCGCAGGGCTGAAACAAGAGCTTCACGGTGTTGGGGGATGTGATGTTGCTATTGCCCCACCTGTAATGTACTTGGCAGAAGCTGAAGCTGCTTTAGTGGGCTGTGGTTGTGGATGTAGTGGTAAAGGTGTAATTGCACTGGGTTCACAAAATGTCGATGTCAATGTACAAGGCGCATTCACAGGCGATATTTCTACCGCAATGTTAAAAGATTTTGGTGCGAAGTACATTATCATCGGCCATTCCGAACGCCGTACCTATCACAAAGAAAGCGATGAATTTATTGCAAAAAAATTCGCGGCGTTAAAAGAAGCTGGTTTAGTACCTGTATTATGTATCGGTGAATCTGAAGCAGAAAACGAAGCTGGTAAAACCGAAGAAGTTTGCGCCAGACAAATTGATGCGGTGATTAATACATTAGGCGTGGAAGCTTTCAATGGTGCAGTTATCGCTTATGAACCTATTTGGGCTATCGGTACCGGCAAATCTGCAACGCCTGCGCAAGCTCAAGCTGTCCATAAATTTATCCGTACTCACATTGCCGCAAAATCTCAAGCGGTAGCAGATCAAGTGATTATCCAATATGGCGGTTCGGTTAATGATGCGAATGCAGCAGAATTATTTACACAGCCGGATATTGACGGAGCGTTAGTAGGTGGCGCTTCTTTAAAAGCAGCTGCTTTTGCGGCAATTGTAAAAGCCGCTGCTGCAGCTAAAGCTTAATTTATGTTCATTAAAAAAGAGAGTGCCGGCACTCTCTTTTTTCTTCCATTTATTTTTATGCGGATTCCGCTTTTTCTTCTTTTTCCTTCGGCACATAAAAACGCGCAAAAATGAGGCCAACCTCAAATAACAGCCACATTGGAATAGCAAGTAAGGTTTGTGAAAATACGTCCGGTGGGGTTAATAACATGCCGATAATAAAGGCAGCGACAATAATATAAGGACGTTTTTCTTTCATCTCTTTGGGGGTTGTAACACCTGTCCAGCAAAGTAAAATAATGGCAACCGGCACTTCAAAACACACACCAAAAGCCAAGAAAATGGTTAAAACAAAGTCTAAGTAGCTGCTAATATCAGTAGCAATAGTTACGCCTTCAGGGGCTGTAGAGGTCAGAAAGCCAAATGCGATGGGAAATACCACATAATAAGCAAAGGCCACACCGGCATAAAATAAAATGGTGCTGGAAAACAGTAATGGATAGACTAATCGTTTTTCGTGTTGATAAAGTGCGGGAGCAACAAAGGCCCAAATTTGATAAAGCAGGAAAGGCACAGAAACAAAAACGGCGGTAATTGCGGTTAATTTTATGGGCGTAAAAAAAGGCGTGGCTACATTGGTAGCGATCATACTCGCTCCCTGCGGTAAGACTTCTAATAGCGGTGCTGAAATCAAATGATAAATATCATTGGAAAAATAAACGAGCGCTAAAAATGCCACTAAAATAAAAATAACACAACGTAATAAGCGGTTGCGTAGTTCCACGAGATGGCTGATAAGAGGTTGGCTTTCTTCGACACTCATTGTGATTAGCTCTGTTTTTCGTGAGATTGAGGTTGTTCCGGAGTAGCAAGATCGTCATCAACCGCATAGGCATTAAGCATTTTTGCTAATTTTTCGTCCATTTCTGCTTGTTCTGCAATATCTTCCGGCAAATATTCGTTATTTTCACTGAGCTGTGCTGTTTCTATTGAGGAGGATGCAGAAAGGGCGGTTGGATTTTCTGCAGTTTTAGCTGCATTTTGTTCACGTAACGCTTCTATTTGCTCTTGTATGGATGTGTTGGTTTCTGCCGCTTTTTGATCTAGATTTGCTTTCATTTTAGCTGCAGACGTTTTTAATTCTTCCACAGTTTTCGCCAAGTCAGGCGAAAGTTGGTTTAAATTCAACTGCTCTGCTTTTTTAATACTTTCTTGCAGCTCTTGTAATTTGAGTTCCTGTGCCAATTCATTTTGCACATTAGCAGCTAAACCTCGTATTGTACGAACCCAGCCCATCACTGTGCGAATAGCAACAGGTAAACGTTGTGGCCCAAGTACAACCAGCCCCACAATAAATACTAAAACCAGTTCGGAAAAACCAACATCAAACACAGATTATGCCTGTTCTTTTTGTTTGCTTTGTTCACTTTGAGTCGTTGATTGTTCTTGGTTTAACGACTTAAATTCCGCATCTTTCGGTTGATCCTCGCTCATGGCTTTTTTAAAGCCTTTCACTGATTCACCTAAGTCAGAACCTAAGGTGCGTAATTTTTTCGTTCCGAATAATAACACCACGATTGCTACGACAATTAGTAATTGCCAAATGCTAATACCACCCATAAAACAGTCCTTTTTTGGTTAATGTTGAATAAATAAAATGTGGCGAAAATATACCGTTTTTATACCGGTTGAACAATAGCTCGCAAGAATTATTTTGCTAAACTACGTCCCCAGATCAATAAAACACCGCTGAAAAGCACCGCACTTAGCCAAGCCGGTAGCGAAGAAAACTGCCATATTGTGCCAAGAAAGAGCGTTGAGCCCATCAATGTGCCGATAAATTTTGCCTGCCAGCGATTTTTTTCGCTCAATTTTAGGTTAATTTCCACCAGCTGCTTGGAAATTTCCTGTTGTTCCTGCAAGGCTTCCAACAAGGCCTCAGGCAACTCTGCTAAATGCTCACGCATATAAGGCAATTTGCGTTTCATATTCTTTATCAGAGCTTTAACGCCCATTTGCTCATCCAGCCAATCTTGTAAAAAAGGCTTGGCGGTATCCCATAAATCCAATTGAGGATAAAGTTGTCGCCCTAAACCTTCAATATAAAGTAAGGTTTTTTGCAACAAAACCAACTGTGGTTGAACTTGCATATTAAAACGGCGTGCCACATTAAACAGATTTAATAAAACATGCCCGAAAGAAATTTCCGACAGTGGTTTGGCAAAAATCGGCTCGCAAACTTGACGAAAGGCTTGCTCAAATTCATCAATGTTGGTGTCTTTGGGGGTCCAACCGGATTTAACATGCATTTCTGCGACACGACGATAATCACGGTTAAAAAATGCCACAAAACTTTCTGCCAAATAACGTTTATCGTTTTCACCGAGTCGCCCAACAATACCGCAATCAATGCCGATATATTGTGGATTTTCCGGCTGTTCCTGGCTGACAAAAATATTGCCCGGGTGCATATCAGCGTGGAAAAAGCTGTCGCGGAATACTTGAGTAAAAAAGACTTGAACACCTCGTTCAGCTAACAATTTCATATTTGTGCCGTTTTGTTCTAAGGCGACTACATCAGACACTGGAATACCATAAATCCGCTCCATTACAATCACATTTTGATGACAAAAATCCTGATACATTTCAGGAATATAGAGCATAGGACTGTTTTCAAAATTGGCTCGCAACTTTATGGCATTGCCCATTTCTTGGCGTAAATCCAGTTCATCACGCAGTGTTTTTTCATATTCGGCGACAACCTCGACAGGGCGTAGCCGATAGCCTTCTGCCGTCAAACGGGGAATCCAGCCGGCCAACATATACATTAAACTTAAATCAGCTTCAATTTCTCCCTGAATATTGGGGCGAATAACTTTGATCACCACCTCTTTTCCTGCATTTGGCTGAGTTGAGTTAAATTTTGCCGTATGTACTTGAGCAATGGATGCAGATGCTAAGGCCGTTTCATTAAATTCTTCAAACCAAGTATCCAAACTTCCGCCAAGTGCTTGTTCAATTTGGCAACGGGCAATTTTTCCATCGTAAGGTTCGACCTGATCCTGCAACATGGCCAATTCATCAGCAATCTCCGGAGGAAATAAATCCCGTCTGGTGGACAACATTTGCCCGAGCTTAATCCATACCGGCCCCAATTCTTGTAAAGCTAATCGCAGACGTAATCCGAAGGCTTTATCTTTATGTTGATTGCGTACCCAAAATAAGGTTTTCCGCCAACAACGTAGCGGACGAGTGTAGCGATTGTGTGGTAAGGCCTCGTCTAAGCCATAACACAAAAAGGTATGTAGGATTTTATACAGTCGGCTGAGATTATTCATATTGTTGCTGTAAATAAGAGATTTTTTTTGCTAAAAGTGCGGTTTGTTTTTCCAGAATTTTAACTTCATCGCAAAAATGGGCGATTGCAAGGGCAGGTGCTACTAATTGATATTCTTCGGTTAAACGTTCCGACCAATAACGCCCTGAGGTTTGACTGTGTTGTTTCAGTCCACCAAGTAAAACTCGGGCAAAATTTACCGCACTTTGTGAAGCCACATCGCCCAAATAAGGCGACAGTAATTCCGCAGGATCTTTTTCCAACTGTTCCATTAAGCCGGCAAAATCCTGCAAGACTTGTAAATCACCTTGCAAAATAATAGATTTATCATTGATATATTGGCTTAAATCGGATTTTTTAGGGAATTTTAGCAACAAGTTCGGCGAAATTTCTACCGAGCAATCTGCTTCGCCTTCATAATGTTGCAAAATATCTACCCGTTGCAGAGAAAAAACCAAGAAAAGTTGCTGCTGAAAGCGAGATAAATTAACCGCTAAAATTTTGCCGTTTAACCTGCGTAAAATCGGCGAAATGCCTTGAGAACGGGAAATTAAACCATTCAATGCCGTTTCCAAACTGGCATTCACTAACTGAGGCAGCATAAATGTCATGCTCATGTTATCGCCTTAAAACTTATAACCACGGTGCAATGCCACAATGCCGGCACTCAGATTGTAATAACTGACTTGCTCAAAACCGGCGTCAATCATCATGGTTTTTAACGCCTCTTGCTCAGGGTGCATACGAATCGATTCGGCCAAATAACGGTAGCTATCGCCGTCATTGACGACCACTTCACCGATTTTCGGCAAAATATTAAAGGAATAAAAATTATAGAGTTTGCTTAGTGGATCTAAAATCGGTTTGGAAAATTCTAAGACCAATAAACGACCGCCCGGTTTTAGCACTCGGAACATTGAGCGTAAGGCTTTGTCTTTATCCGTCACGTTTCGAAGCCCAAAACTGATAATAACACAATCAAAGGTATTATCCGGAAACGGCAAGGCTTCCGCATTGGCTTGTACATAATTTACATTGCCGACCACACCTAAATTACGCAGTTTTTCACGCCCCACTTCCAGCATCGAGCTATTAATATCGGCAAGCACCACCTCACCCGTTTCGCCCACAATACGTGAAAATTTTGCGGTAAAGTCCCCTGTGCCTCCGGCAAGGTCCAGCACTTTTTGCCCTTTCCGCACACCACTACAATCAATAGTAAAACGCTTCCAAACACGATGAATGCCAAAGGACAACAAATCGTTCATCAAATCATATTTGCCTGCCACCGAGTGAAATACTTGTGCCACCATTTTTTGTTTTTCTGCCTTTGCAACTGTTTTAAAACCAAAGTGAGTGGTTTCAATGTCTTCAAAGTGCGGTGGGTTTTCTGCGAGATTTTCAGTGGCATTATGTGATGTTGTCATTGGGGTTTCCTGAACAATAAAGATGTTGTTAGCATAGCAAAAAACAGCGGAGCAATAAAGCTCCGCTATTTTATTATACTATTCTGATCTCAGGTCTCCTACACTCACTGTAGCATTCGTATTTTTGTTACCTAACATACGCTCCTCACACGTATTCCGCTCATCACACACTGTCACTGAAACCAAATTTTCTACATCTAAGCTGTTTGCTAAGGTGTGTTCGCTGGTTTTCTTCACGGTATCTGCCAGACCAAGCTGTTGTTCGGATAGGCTGCTAGCTTTTATGCCTTTAATGTTGTCGTATAAACGGGCGAAATCGCGTGGGGTTAATTTATCGGGGTTACCTTTGATGTCGCCAAGCAATTTGTCATAGCCGGCTCGAGGTTTTTCAAAGAAGGTAAAGGTAGCATTATCCTTCACGTCAATTTGGGTTTTAGACGTGCCGGTGTATGCCAAGCCGCCGTTTGGTGCTAATGCGGTAATGCTTGCATTTTCGACGATAGCCGTAGCGTTGGGTTCATAACCGATGGCAAAGGCGGTGTTGCTGGCGTTGGCATCGTTATCTTCCGAGGTTGGCAAGCCGTCCGCTCCGATGATTTCATTGCCCATTTTTTTACCGGTGGTAATGGCGGTAATTTTGAGGTCGTCTTTGCTGTTTTTACCGGCAATTTTAACATTGCTGTCGGTTCTCAATACTGCACCTTGGTGGGATTTGAGGAAAATAGAACTCTTTTCACCAAGCAGCTCCCCCACTAAGAACATCGTGGCATAATGGCGAGCCGGTGAGATACCGTCTTTTTCATCGCCCACTACGTTAATATGGCTGTTTTTCATCGACACTTTGCCGTTTAGTCCTAAGCGGTTGATTTGGGTACTTTCATCCAAGCTGTTGTCTTGGTTGAAGGTGATATTGATTTTGCTGTCGTCCAGATTGATTTTTTCTGCCATTAAATGCACAAAACCGTTATCTAAGCTGATATCACTATTGGCAATATTGATTTCCGTATCGGCAATCGGCGCGCGGTGATTGTGTTTTGCTGCAAAGCCGTCAAAACGTTGGTTGTATTCCCAGTTGAGATCGGTCTCATCATAGTTATGCTGTTTGCTTAAATTGGCTCTCACGGTGTGAAAGCTCCACACGGTTTGCCTCATTCAGTTGCCAACCGAATTTTACCAAGCCGCCGGCTTGCTTATAGCCCGTGTTATTCAGCTCCCTGCCTTCACCACTACGCAAATTGTCAGCATTATTGTAGAAACCACTCAGCAAGGCATCAAACCGATCATTTGCTGCAAACACCGAGGCTTCGGTTTCGGAAAGATTATTCGCCGTTTGATAACCTTGACGGATTTTTGCCCCGAATTTGTCATTATTTTTCAATAAACCCAACGCATTCGGTGTGCGCATTGCCACCACACCGCCTAAAGCACCCAATATTGAGATTTATTATCAAACACAAACTTGTTGGCAGTGATTACTTAAGTTTTATCTGTTAAATAAATATGTAACGCTTTCATTGCGTTTCTGGCATCTGCCACACCTAAATCATACATTGATTGGATTTTATTGAGATCTTTTTCAAGGCGACTGATTTTGAGATCGATGGAAGGGCGAATCACAAAAATCTCTTGTTTTTCATTCAGTTCGATGACTTTCTCTAAGGTATTATTATAGTCAGCATAACGATTTTTCCAACGTGCGATAAATTTTGGAAAACGGCGGTAAAGCAATTTGAATAAAAAGGTAGAACTTGGCTTTTTACGGTATTCCAAAGGTCTGGTTAAAATCACGATAATTTTGTCATAGCCAAGATCAAGGCATTTCTGTAGTGGAATACTGTCCGCTATACCTCCATCGAGATACTTTTTGTCCCCGATTTCTACTATTTTTGAGACCAAAGGCATTGCAGAAGTCGCTCGAAAAGCTTCCATTTGGGCAAATACATCAGTAATTTTCACATATTCCGCCTCACCTGTTTCTACATTAGTGAGCGTAACCCAAAAATCTGCCTTTGATTGTGAAAAAGTGTGTTGATCGAATGGATCGAGTGTGAATGGGAGTTCGTAAAAAGCAAAATCCCGATTGACGATATTGCCTGTCGTAAGCAAACTATGCAACCCCATATAGCGTTTGTCATGCAAGTATTTTTGATTGTAACGCAACACTCGACCGGATTGCTTGGAAAATAAATTTACACCAAACAATGCGCCGGCAGACACAGTGACCGCACCGTCAATTGGTAGATTTTCTGCCATGAGGACATCTAATACACCGGCGGTAAAAAGACCACGCATTGCACCACCTTCCAAGACTAAACCAACTTTCATTTTCTTCCCTTTTATGTTTAAAAAGTGCGGTCAATATTTCACTGATAGCGAGAAAATAAAACCTCTCTAAAACTAGAGAGGTCGATCCTTATACCTTTATTTTTTAGAACGGGATATCGTCGTCAAATCCGTCCATTGGCGGCTCAGCCTGTGCCGGTGTAGCCGGACGGGATTGTTGATATTGTTGTTGTGGCTGTCTGTTGTATTGTGGGGCAGATTGCTGTGGTGCATAATCGCCACCTTGACCGCCGGCATTGCGCCCGCCTAACATTTGTAACACATCACCTTGAATTTCGGTAGTGTAGCGATCTTGCCCGTTTTGATCTTGCCATTTACGGGTTTTTAAGCGACCTTCCACATAAACCTGTGATCCTTTACGTAAGTATTCGCCGACCACTTCCGCTTGACGGCGATAGAACACAATACGATGCCATTCAGTCACTTCACGGCGTTCACCGGTATTTTTATCCGTCCAGCTTTCACTGGTTGCCACACTGATATTTGCCACTGCTTCACCATTTGGCATTGTTCGCATTTCAGGGTCGTTTCCTAGATTACCTACAATAATAACTTTATTAATTCCAGCCATAATTTCCTCAATAAGGGTGATTTAGATTGGCGCTATTTTGCCTGAAAATGAAAAAAAGATCTATTAATTTTTACTGGATATTTGCACAGATTTAAGAATATGCGATAATGATCGCAAAATTAAAATAAATGTTGGAAACCAGAATGGATAAAATTGATATTCGTGGGGCGAGAACCCATAATCTAAAAAATATTAATCTGACTATTCCTCGTGATAAATTGATCGTCATTACGGGATTATCCGGCTCAGGAAAATCTTCATTGGCGTTTGACACCTTATATGCCGAGGGACAACGTCGTTATGTAGAATCGCTTTCAGCTTATGCCCGTCAATTTTTATCTTTAATGGAAAAACCTGATGTTGATAGTATTGAAGGGCTATCACCGGCGATTTCTATTGAGCAAAAATCCACTTCACATAACCCTCGTTCTACCGTGGGAACAGTAACCGAAATTCACGATTATTTGCGTTTGTTATTTGCCCGTGTCGGGGAACCCCGCTGTCCAACGCACAATGTGCCTTTAACTGCACAAACTGTATCACAAATGGTGGATAAGGTGCTGGCATTGCCTGAGGACAGTAAAATGATGTTACTTGCTCCAGTGGTTAAAGCCCGTAAAGGCGAACATATTAAAGTGTTGGAACAAATTGCGGCTCAAGGCTATATTCGTGCAAGAATTGACGGAGAAGTTTGTGATTTATCCGATCCGCCTGTATTGGAAATGCAGAAAAAACACACAATCGAAGTAGTGGTGGATCGCTTTAAAGTGCGGTCAGATTTAGCCACAAGATTAGCCGAATCCCTTGAAACCGCATTAGAATTGTCCGGTGGCACAGTAATTATTGCCGATATGGAAAATCCACAAGCTGAAGAATTGATTTTTTCATCGAATTTTGCTTGTCCACATTGTGGCCATTCCGTACCAGAATTAGAGCCTCGTTTATTTTCTTTTAACAATCCGGCAGGTGCTTGTCCCACTTGTGACGGATTAGGTGTTGAGCAATATTTTGATGAACATCGAGTAGTGCAAAATGCGGAGATTTCCTTAGCTGGCGGTGCAGTCAAAGGATGGGATCGTCGCAATTTTTATTATTATCAAATGCTTACCTCCCTTGCCAAACATTATAATTTCAATATAGAAACGCCTTTTGCAAATTTGCCGGAAAAAATCAAAAAAATTGTGTTGTATGGTTCAGGCAAGGAAGAAATTGAATTTACCTATTACAATGACCGAGGAGATTCTGTTATTCGTCGCCATGCTTTTGAGGGTATTTTGAACAATATGGCACGCCGTTACAAAGAAACAGAATCGATGTCTGTGCGTGAGGAATTGGCGAAAAACATCAGTACCCGACCTTGCGAGGATTGTTGTGGTTCTCGTTTACGTCCTGAAGCCCGTCATGTGTATATCGGTGAAACTAATTTGCCTGTCGTATCGGAAATGGGCATTGGTGAGGCGTTGGATTTCTTTGAAAAAATGCATTTGACAGGGCAAAAAGCCCAAATTGCCGAAAAAATCCTAAAAGAAATTAAAGAGCGATTATCTTTTCTTGTGAATGTAGGATTGAATTATCTATCCCTTTCCCGTTCGGCAGAAACCTTGTCAGGTGGTGAAGCGCAACGGATTCGTCTTGCCAGCCAAATCGGTGCCGGTTTGGTAGGGGTAATGTATGTATTGGATGAACCCTCTATCGGCTTACACCAACGGGATAATGAACGCTTGCTGAATACGCTTGTTCATCTGCGTGATTTGGGTAACACTGTGATTGTGGTAGAGCACGATGAAGATGCTATGCGTGCTGCAGATCACATTATTGATATCGGGCCGGGAGCCGGCGTTCATGGCGGTCAAGTCATTGCTCAAGGCAATGCAACCGAAATTATGGCGAACCCTAATTCCATTACAGGTAAATATTTATCCGGTGTAGAAGCAATCAAAATTCCGAAAAAGCGCACCGCACTTGATCCGAAAAAAATTCTGTCTTTGAAAGGGGCGAAAGGAAACAATCTGAAAAATGTCAATTTAGATATTCCGGTGGGGTTATTTACCTGTATCACCGGTGTTTCAGGTTCTGGAAAATCCACTTTAATTAACGATACCTTATTTCCATTGGCACAAAATGCCTTAAATAGAGCAGAAAATATTCATTTTGCACCTTATGATGAGATTGAAGGCTTATCGCATTTCGACAAAGTGATAGACATCGACCAAAGTCCGATTGGGCGAACGCCTCGCTCTAATCCGGCGACCTACACCGGCTTATTCACACCAATCCGTGAACTTTTTGCCGGTGTACCGGAAGCAAGAGCGAGGGGATACAACGTAGGACGTTTCAGTTTCAATGTACGTGGTGGACGCTGTGAAGCCTGTCAAGGCGATGGTGTGATTAAAGTCGAAATGCACTTCCTGCCTGATGTTTATGTACCTTGTGACCATTGTAAAGGTAAGCGTTATAACCGTGAAACCTTGGAAATCCGCTACAAAGGCAAAACTATTCATCAAGTCTTGGACATGACGGTGGAAGAAGCACGAGAATTTTTCGATGCAATTCCTGCTATTGCCCGCAAATTACAGACATTAATGGATGTTGGACTTTCCTACATTCGTTTAGGGCAATCTTCCACTACACTATCCGGCGGTGAAGCACAACGGGTAAAACTGGCCACCGAACTATCCAAACGGGATACGGGAAAAACCTTATATATTTTAGACGAGCCAACCACAGGCTTGCATTTTGCCGATATCAAACAGTTATTAGAGGTGCTACATCGGTTACGTAATCAGGGCAATACTATTGTGGTTATCGAGCATAATTTAGATGTGATCAAAACTGCGGACTGGATTGTGGATCTTGGCCCTGAGGGGGGGAGCGGAGGCGGTCAAATCATCGCCACAGGCACACCGGAACAAGTGGCACAACATCCTCATTCCCATACAGCAAGATTCTTAAAAGACATTTTGCAAAAGTAACCCTAAATTAACCGCACTTTTAGGTTATTCAGTAAGAATGGTGGGCTATACCTACAAACTTGGACAGTTCATAAATTGACTTAAATATTGAGCTCTGTATTGCACAGGGCTCAAAATGTTTAATCTCGGTTTTATTCGTTTTCCAATAGCGAAAAGTGTAAAAACTCCACAAAATGATCTGCCCAATGCATTTCATGGTGAATTTCATTTGCCATTAACTTCAGACGGATATTATCCAATGGATGCCCAGTTCTTAATAAGGCTTGATAATAACGCAATGTGCTGTCGATATAAGCTTGGTTCATATTAGAAATAAAATGCGAATCTACCTCATCGCCTTCTTTAGTCCCCACTTGAATAAATACTTTGCTGGCTTGGTTAAGGATATATTGATGGCAAAAAGTTAAAAACGCTTTTTCACTAAACCAAGAGGCCAATGAAAACACCCCTAAATGCCCAAAAATATCAGGGTATTTTGCCCCCATAAAAGCAGTAATCATGCCGCCCATTGAGCTACCTGCCAATAGCGTATTAGTGCGGTCGGGTTTTGTGCGATAATGGCTGTCAATAAAAGGCTTAACGGTTTCTACTACCCATTTCCCATATTCAAATCCCAATCCACCGGCGTGCATTGTTTCGGGGGTTGAGCCTGTATCGGTTTTCCAAGGCGCATATTCATCTAAACGACGGACACCGGCATTATCAATGCCGACAATAATTAGCTTAGGTAATGCTTTATGGTGCTTGATAGTCGGAATAATTTTCCATGAATGCCCTGAGTAAGATTCTTTGCTGTAAAACACATTTTGTCCATCATGCATATAAAGTACGGGATAATGTGTCCATTGGTCCTGTTGATAATTCTCAGGTAATAAAACCCGAATGCGTCGCCATTCTGGTAGGTAAGGAACAGGCAAAAAATGCTCTTCCATTTTTAAATAAAAATAATTTGGCGGATAATGTTTCACTCAATTCCCTTAAGGTAGTAACTTAAAATTAAAAACCCTGCATTTGCAGGGTTTTGGATTGTACTGTTTAGCTTGAAATTAGGCAAAATATTTTTCTAATTCATCGCTACCACCGATATATTGACCACCAATAAATATTTGTGGTACAGAGGTTTTGCCGGTAATTGCACGCACGGAGATAGTCGAGGCATCACGTCCTAACAGAATTTCTTCAAAAGTATAGCCTTTAGCTTTTAATAATGCTTTGGCTTTAGCACAGAACGGACAACCCGGTTTAGTGATAACAGAGACTGATGGTTTAGCTGTCCAGTCTGGTTTTAAATATTTAATCATGGTATCTGCATCAGACACTTTGAATGGATCACCGGGTTCTTGAGGTTCAATGAACATTTTTTCAACTACGCCATTTCTGACTAACATGGAATAACGCCAAGAACGTTTACCAAAACCTAAATCTTCTTTTCCCACCAACATTCCCATGCCTTCGGTGAATTCACCGTTACCGTCCGGAATAACCCTGATGTTTTCGGATTCTTGATCTGCTTTCCAAGCATTCATAACAAAAGTGTCATTTACTGACATACAAATAATATCATCGACACCTAATGCCTTGAACTCACAAGCTAACTCATTATAGCGCGGCAAATGAGTGGATGAACACGTCGGCGTAAATGCCCCAGGTAATGAAAACACAACAACGGTTTTATTATCGAATAATTCAGCGGTAGTCACATCAACCCAAGCATCGCCTTCACGTGTGTGAAATGTAACCTCCGGGACTTTTTTCCCTTCCATATTTGACATCGTCATTCTCCTCTAAATAGTTAATTTTCGGCGATAATTATAGCCTATTTATGCTATAGTGACGATCAAATTTACCAATTTTCATTTTATCGCTAAAGTTGAAAAGGGATTTATTATGAATATCAGAGATTTAGAATATTTAGTGGCATTAGCCGATCATAAACATTTTCGTAAAGCTGCTGATGCTTGCCATATTAGCCAGCCTACTTTAAGTGGCCAAATTCGTAAACTGGAAGACGAACTTGGTATTATGTTGTTGGAACGAACCAGTCGCAAAGTATTGTTTACCCAATCAGGTATGGTTTTAGTTGAACAGGCGAAAAAAATTCTACGTGAGGTCAAAGTATTCCGTGAAATGGCAAGTAATCAAGGCAAAGAAATGAGTGGACCGTTACATATTGGTGTTATTCCAACCCTTGGTAGCTATCTATTTCCGCATATTTTACCGATACTAAAAGAACGATTCCCTGAGTTGGAGTTGTTTCTCTATGAAGCGCAAACCAATACATTGGCAGAACAACTGATTTCCGGACAATTGGATTGTGCGATTGTTGCCTCTGTAGCAGAAACCGATCCTTTTATTAAAGTCTCATTATTTAAAGAAAAAATGTTGTTAGCAGTATCGAAACAACATTCTTGGTCAAACAAACAACAGGTAGGTATGGCAGAGCTTACCGGTCACGAAATGTTAATGCTTGATGATGGCCATTGTTTGCGTGAGCAAACATTAGGCTATTGTTTTGCCGCAGGCGCAAAAGAAAATACCCATTTTAGGGCAACAAGCCTTGAAACCTTGCGTAATATGGTTGCGGTTAATTCAGGGATGACTTTTATGCCCCAACTTTCTATCACACAAACTTGTTTACATAAGGATATTTCCTATCTCGCTGTTGAACCTACGCCATATCGTGATATTGAGTTGATTTATCGTCCCGGTTCCCCTTTACGCAGCCGTTACGAACGCATTGCACAAACGATCAAAGAACAAATCAAGCCGATTTTAGAAAAAGTATAAAGAGTGCAATATGAGCGGAATTCGTGCCATTCAAAAAGAAAAAACACGCCGTGCTTTAGTTGATGCAGCTTTCAACCAATTAACTGCTGAAAAAAGTTTTGCCAGCCTCAGCTTACGGGAAGTAGCTCGTGAAGCAGGTATTGCAGCAACTTCTTTTTATCGCCATTTTCGCGATATGGATGAATTGGGTTTAACCATGGTTGATGAAGCAGGACTTGCCCTTAGGCAATTAATGAGACAAGCCCGTCAAAGAATAGAAAAGGGTGGTAGCGTCATTGCCGTTTCATTAGAAACTTTTTTTGAATTTATTGCCAATCACCCTAACGTGTTTCGGTTATTACTTCGTGAAAGCGCAGGCACATCGCAAGTTTTCCGCACGGCGGTTTCTCGTGAAGTTAATCACTTTATCGAAGAATTGAGCGAATACATCACTGGCAAATACCATTACCCAAGACATATCAGCCATGCACAATCTGAAGCCATTGTCTCTATTACTTTCTCGGCAATGTCTCGAGCATTGGATATGGATAAACGAGAACGCGAGATTTTAAAAGAGCGGGTAATTATACAACTGAGAATGCTGGTTTCCGGCAGTGCAACTTATGCAGCTCAAATTAAACAAAAGGATAAAAATGAATTATAAAAAATGGCTAAGATCGTCAATTTCATTGCTTTTCACACTACTAATCATGAGTACCATATTAGATGTGATTCGTCGTCCAAATGTACCCGAACAACAATTTTCCCTACGTTATAACGATATTCAGCAAGAGCCTTTTTTCTTTGCACAACTGAATCAAGAACGTCCGGTAATCATCTATTTTTGGGGAACTTGGTGTAGTATTTGCCGTTACACTTCGCCGGCTATTCAGGCTTTGGCAGAAGAAGGTGAAAGTGTGATTTCAGTCGCATTAAAATCCGGTGATGAAGAAAAAGTGCGGTCCTATTTAGCGGAGAATTCTTATACTTTCCGCACCTTAAACGACCCAAATGGTAAGATTTCCGAACAATGGAATGTCAGCGTAACCCCGACTATTGTCATCTTTAATCAAGGGAAAATCACCTTCTCCACGACAGGAATTAGTAGCTATTGGGGCTTAAAAGTGCGGTTATTTTTGGCAAGGTTTTTTTAACTCAAAAAATATCAGCCGGCAAAGCGCCGGCTGATATGAATAAAAAGAAATTAGAAACGCCATTTCACATTTAACTGTAATGCTTTATCACGATAACCCTGATCACCAAATTGATATGCACCCTCCAGTTTCAGATTAATACTTTTTGTGACATTCACTTCCACGCCCATTTTGATTTCAGCTTCCGCTTTTCCTTGCTGCTGAATTTTTTGATTCTTAACCGAAATTTCGTAAGGTTTATCAAATAACCAATTTAATGCTACAAAAGGCTTAATAGTGGCTTTCTCCAATTTAATTTGTGCGAAGGTTTTTAAGCCTATACGGCTGGTTAAATAGCCACTCTTACCTCGAACAATCGTATTATTGTGTAAATGCTCTTTAGCATTTACATCAAACCAAGTTATTTGTCCCTGCGGTTGTAAGAAAAGATCTAATGATTCATTAGAAAAGGCTTTAGTATTATAGCCAAGTTCAGTGGAGGCAGTAATACCAGATAACTTGTATTTATCATGTCCACTTATATGTGCATTAAATTGATTCCAAAGTACCCAAGCGTCTGCATATAAGCCTTCTTGAGCAGCACCATTAGCATAAATCGTTGCATAAGCACCAGCACTAAAGCCATTCACTTTGCTTTGGGAACCCAAACCGGTTTCTGCATTATAGGAATCAGATCGAGATTGACCATAACCAGTCATCAAACCGGCGGTATATTGATAACCGGATTTATCCGTCCAATTAACTAAATCAGCACCTAATTGGATTAATTTACTGTCGGTTTCACTAGAAAGTGCCTGAGTCGCCTCAAATTTGGTACGATTATATTTACTTCTTACCCAAACCGCAGAATTTTCACTACGAGCAGCTCCCAATCTGTCTTCTAATCTCGAATCAAACAATTTGTTTGCTGCAGCTAAATTAGCTAAGTAACCACCAGCTTCCGGTTGGAGTGTTGATGCTAAATACCAACCGTCAGCCTGTTTTTTCAAGATGTAATCATAAACACCTGCAACCACGCGTTTTGCTAGAGTAAATGTGGCATTTGAATTTCCTTGAATATCAATTAATTTAATACCGGTGTTAGTTAAATCACCTTCACCTTGAATATTAGTAACATCAATCAAGCCATTGCCTGAAGCATCACCGGTAATCACTAATTTGCTTGTTTCAGAAGCATCATCACCAAGACGGGTATTAAAATATAATGTCCCTGCTTGTCCTTGATAATTTCCCAAAGTAAGTTCCGCATTTAAATCTAAGGCCTTACCTACTAAGATTTTACCTGCATTTTCAACATTATCGGATAAAGACAAAGTACCCTCTGCAATCAATGCACCTTGATCTTCTACCACAACTTTACCATCTGTTGCCGTTAATGTTTGTGCCGGGTCATTCGCTTGAACCGTTAAAACACTTCCCGCCTTCACTGTAGCTGTCTCTTTAAGTTGAATAGCAGCCGTATTCACAGTCCAATCACCTTTAGAAACTAAATGTTCGAAACCGGTAAATTTATTTATTCCCTCAATTTTATTCACACCTTCTAAGGTCACAGTGTCATTACCTCTACTTGCTGTAGCATTACCCGTAATAACCGAATTGGTATTTAAAATTAGATTAGATTGAATTGCATCAATAGACAAATTTCCATCTATAATACCAAACTGTTTTACTTCAGCTTGAGGAATATAATATCTGAATTGTACCCCACCACTAATTGTTCCTTCATTCTCAAAAAATGCTTTATTACTAGCACTTATATAGGTGGATAATGGTGAGCTAATAGTGCCTGTATTTTTAAAATAGAGTTGCTGTGCAGAAAAATATGCGTACTCTGAAGCAGAAGTAATATTTCCTTCATTTAATACATAGAGATTTTCTGAAGAAGAATTTATTGCAGAACCTCTATTCGTCGTTTTTATCGTCCCAGTATTATGAATAACTGTATTGGTAGAACCTATTATATCCAAAGGCCTTGTATTTGCAGATAATATCTCACCCGAATTATAGATATAGTTATTCGTTCCTCTAAAAGAAATCGCTGTTTCATTATAATGCCCCCCACTGGTTGAAATTATTTTGCCCTCGTTTTCTAAATACATTAAGGTTGGCAGGGGGCGAGCTCCCCAACGTCCGGAAAACACTTCGTAACGGCTTCTCAATTCCGCTTTATTGTGGATTTTAACCGTATCTACGGAGACACCGCTATTTATAGACATCACATAAGCATTTGGTTCAAAAGGCGTGGCAAAATCAAATGTTATTGCCGTATTCTCCCCATTTCTTATGAATACAGAGCGTGGTTGAGTCACATTTACCACTCGAGCATAAGACATTGATTGTTCTAATCTGTTGATTTCATCAATCGCATTACTAATTTTCTCTTTGACATCTTCAGCCATTGCCAATGAACTCAAAGAAAATAATGTAGAAAGGAAAGAAACTTTAATATAAGTTCTCACAAAATAATTCCTCATTTTTAATTTACAAAAAATGATAATTATCCCCCCCCCCGCATAGTTTGCAATAGATTTCGGATAAAAATTACAATAAATTTACGCTTATTTTGAAATAAATAGCTTCCTAACTATATTTTATGTTAAGCAATAAAGCAGAAACCGTATTAATAATGTGGTGGTGGGGTTTCTTCCGAACGGCTGGCGATGTTGGAAGGCTGTATATCTTTTAATTTTTCTGCAACATAGCGTAATTGCAACTGCATTTTATCTATTACAAACTGCTGCTCAATCAACGCTTGATTGAGTGTGTCCAGCAAGTTATCCTGAAAGGTCAGTTTCAT
This sequence comes from Lonepinella koalarum, assembly GCA_030525745.1. Classification (GTDB taxonomy): domain Bacteria; phylum Pseudomonadota; class Gammaproteobacteria; order Enterobacterales; family Pasteurellaceae; genus JAUNED01. The sequence goes on from JAUNED010000003.1 coordinate 78,081, forward strand.
TTCGAGTTCAGCAAGGCGTTGTTCCATTTTTTCAAGGTTTTGCATAGGAATTTCTCAATAAATATGGTAAATTTTCAACATTGTGTTGAACTATTCTATACAAAAACAGAACTTAGAACAAAAGTTCTCTATTTTCATTCTTCCAAAAGGGAAAAGTATGTTAAAAATGAAAAAATTATCTATTGCTGCATTATTGGTTGGGACACTTTGCTTAAGTGCTTGCAACGAGAAAAAAGCGGAAGTGCCAAAATCTGATATGCCAAAAGCAGAAGTTGCTCAAACAGAACCTGCTACTGACCACACCTTAGTTAAAGATCCCTCTTATGCCGTTGGTGTGCTTTTCGGCACCGATTTAAAAGGATTATTAGACAGTCAAAAAGAGTTGATGGCCTATGACCAAACAAAATTATTGACCGGTGTAAAAGACGCATTAGAGGGGAGAATCGAGCTCACCGGTAATCAAGAGATTGCGGCAACTTTAAGGGCATTAGATGAAAAATTAAAAACGGCAACTGAGGCCAAAGCAGCAGAACAAGCAGCTAAATTAACTTCTGATACAGAAAAGTTTATCACTGAATTTAAACAAAAAGATGGGGTGAAAACGACATCATCAGGTTTAATTTACCGTGTAATTAATGCCGGTGAAGGCAATGTGATTCAAGCAGCTGATACCGTAAAAGTACATTACACCGGAAAACTGACCGATGGTACAGTGTTTGATAGTTCTGTAGAACGCGGCCAGCCGGTTGAATTCCCGTTAGACCGTGTTATTTCAGGCTGGACGGAAGGATTACAGTTAGTGAAAAAAGGCGGTAAAATCGAGTTAGTCATTCCGGCAAACTTGGCTTATGGCGAACAAGGTGCGGGAGCGGCGATTCCTCCAAATGCGACCCTGTTCTTTGAAGTAGAAGTCTTAGATGTTACTCCTGCGAAAAAATAACCTAAAACTGACCGCACTTTTTTCTCTATTCCTAAAAGTGCGGTTATTATTTTCTGAGAAATACAATGCTAACCAGCCAATCTTTTACCGATGAAGATCACTCTATTTTAACCTCTTATCGTGCGGTTGTGGAGGGAGTGAGTGCGTTAATCGGCAGCCATTGTGAAATTGTCCTGCATTCATTGGAGGACTTGCAACACTCCGCCATTTGTATCGCCAACGGCCATAATACGAACCGTCAGGAAGGTTCTCCGCTCACAGATTTAGCATTGAAATCCTTGCATAATATGCAAACGGATAATGTATCTAAACCTTACTTTACCCGAGCCAAAAGTAACGGACTGATGAAATCTGTCACTATCGCAATTCGTAACAGAAATCAGCGAATTATTGGATTGTTGTGTATTAATATCAATCTTGATGTGCCTTTATCGCAATTTGTACAGGGCTTAGTTCCTCCACAAGCAGGTAGTGAACCTTCAAATGTCAATTTTGCCAGCTCCGTAGAAGAATTAGTTGTGCAAACTGTGGAAAAAACGATTGAAGAAATCACCGCAGATCGTTTGGTAGCAAACAATAATAAAAACCGACAAATTGTGATTTCTCTGTTTGAAAAAGGGATTTTTGACATTAAAGATGCCATAAATTTAGTTGCTGAGCGTTTAGATATTTCACGTCATACAGTATATCTCTACATTCGTCAAATCAAACAGGACCAAGAATAATGCGATATGTATTAGCAGTAAAAAGCCCTATCTATGGTTCTCAAGGCGCATTTTTAGCCTATCAATTTGCCTGTGAATTACTTAAATGTGGTCATCAAATCCAACAAATTTTCTTTTTCCGAGAAGGCATAAGTAATGGTAATGCGTTTATCTCGCCTGCCAATGATGAGGTGAATTTGTTACGAAAATGGCAAGAGTTGCATCAAACTCAGGCTATTCCGTTACACTTATGTATTGCTGCTGCTCAACGCCGTGGTGTGGTGGATCCGTCCACTTCCCTTTTACCTGAACAACAAAATTTAGCCGAAGGCTTTGTGCTTGCAGGTCTTGGTGAATTTAGTCAAGCGATATTACAAGCTGACCGAGTGATTACCCTATGAAATTGGCATTTGTATTTAAAACAGCACCACAGGGAGTAACTTATAGCCGGGAAGGTTTAGATGCACTGCTTGCTGCGACCGCTTTTTGTGATGAAACGCAAATCGGCGTATTTTTTCTTGATGATGGCGTGTTTAATTTGCTACACCACCAACAACCTGATCTTATTTTGCAGAAAAATTTTATTCCAGCCTTTAAGTTATTGGATTTGTATGACATTGAAAATCGCTTTGTATGTGTACAGTCCTTAGACAGATTCGGATTATTGGAGACTGAATTAAACCTAAACTGCGAAAAAATTGACCGCACTTTGCTTATTGAAAAACTGCGTCAGGCGGAAAAAATTCTCACATTTTAAGGCGCAATTTATGCTATACACCCTATCACAAGCCTATTACGACCAAACAGAATTACATACCTATTTAGCCTATTTAAATGCTCAAGATGCCGTTGTTTTGTGGCAAGACGGCGTATTGGCTGCATTGAAATATGCCGATGTATGGCAAAATTTACCCTGTGACATTTTTGTATTGGACATTGATGTACAAGCCCGTGGGATACAACATCTGATTTCCGATAACAGATTCCAATCTATTTCACTCTGTCAATTGGTGAAAATCACAGAAAATTTTTCACCTCAATTGGCCTTATAACCTTGACGAATAAGGTATAAAAGCGTAACATTCGCCCGATTTTATAACTTGGAGCACACACTTTGGACAGTCATAGTCGATACCGATCGGAAATTTCATTTTAACTGTCGCCTCTCTTTCACTTATCGGCGAACAGTTCGCAGATAAGTTTCACTGCCTGCATATTTGGTATCTTTATTACAAAACAATCCGAAAATTCACCGCACTTTTGTGTCATTTCGATTGTTTTGAGTTCATTGAGTTGTTCATAACCATAGGAAAACCCTAAGGAGTATGACAAATGATTAATGCATTCGCCCTCAATAATGCTCGATTGAGCCGCCTTGATGAAGACAATCTTACTGCACTCAATTCGGCTGTTTGGATCGATTTAATTGAGCCAAGCGAGGAAGAACGGGAAATTTTGCAAGAAGGATTAGAACAAAATTTAGCCTCATTTTTAGAATTGGAAGATATTGAAGCTTCCGCCCGTTTTTTTGAAGACGAGGACGGTTTGCATTTACACTCTTTCTTTTATTGCGAAGATGATGAGGACTATGCTGATCTTGCCAATGTTGCTTTCACATTACGTGACGGACGGCTTTTCACGCTACGTGATCGGGATTTACCGGCATTCCGTTTATATCGTATGCGTTCCCGTTATCAACGTTTGGAGGAATGTAATGCCTATGAAATTTTGCTGGATTTGTTTGAAACCAAAATCGAACAATTAGCTGATGTGATTGAAACCGTCTATTCTGATTTGGAAAAATTAAGCCGTGTTATTTTGCAAGGAAAGCAAAATGAAGCCTTTGATACGGCACTTTCGACACTCACTGAGAAAGAAGACACAACTTCTAAAGTCAGATTATGTTTGATGGACACCCAACGTGCCTTGAGTTTTTTAGTACGAAAAACTCGTCTGCCGACAACGCAATTAGAGCAGGCAAGGGAAATTTTGCGAGATATTGAATCGCTCCAACCCCATAATGAATCGCTATTCCAAAAAGTGAATTTCCTGATGCAGGCGGCAATGGGTTATATCAATATTGAACAGAACAAAATTATGAAATTTTTCTCTTTGGTTTCCGTGATGTTCCTACCAGCTACTTTGGTAGCTTCTACTTATGGAATGAACTTTGAATTTATGCCCGAGTTGGGTTTTAAATATGGTTATCCAATGGCTATCGGCTTAATGATTGTAGCTGCTATCACACCTTATGTGTATTTCCGTCGTAAAGGTTGGTTATAAAAGCCATTCCTTGAGGTGTGGCTTCTAAAATAGAAACTGTCTCCCCCCAGTCTCCTAATACAATTCGGGTAAAGTGCGGTGGAATTTGATGGATTTTTTGTCGATGGGTGTGGCCGTGAATTATTTGTCGCACACCAAATTCGGCAAAAATATGCTGGACGAAGTGCGGATTCACATCCATGATTTCAGCCGATTTATATTGTTTATCAGCTCGACTTTTATGGCGAATTTTCTCCGCAATTTTTAACCGCACTTTTAGGGGTAAATGTAAAAATAACCATTGTCGCCAAGGTTGATGTACTTTTTGGCGGTAGGATTGATAGTTCACATCATCAATACAAAGCGTATCGCCGTGACAAAGTAAAGTGGGTATGCCGTATAGATTAATCACTTTATAATCAGGAAGCAGTTGCAAACCGCATTCATCGGCAAATTTTTTTCCAATCAGAAAATCTCGATTACCGTGCTGAAAATAGCAAGGAATTCCACGCTGAGTAAGTCGTTTAATGGTATGTTTAACCTCTTCAATTAAAGGAGATTGCTCATCGTCTCCAATCCAAAAATCAAATAAATCACCCAAAATATATAACGCCTCTGCCTGAGGGGTGACATTTTGCATAAAATCAGTAAAAAGAGCGGCCAATTTAGGCTGAGTTTCGCTTAAATGAAGATCGGCAATAAAGTAAGTTTTTTTCATTTTTATACACAGAAGAGCTTAATTTCGCTATACTCTAGCAAATTTTTGTGAGGTCATAAAGTTATGTTGAAATTGCTCCGTATCATTATTGTTGTGCTTTGCTGTATACTGATTTCCCTTTTCGGTACATTGTTTTCCTTAATTCGTTTTCGCCACCCAAGTAATGTAGGCGTAGTCGCTCGTTGGTTCGGTCGGTTGTATCCGCTATTTGGGCTGAAAGTAGAACACCGTTTCCCGGATAATGTCGATCAAATCGGTAAATGTATTTATATCGGCAATCATCAAAATAATTATGATATGGTAACAATTTCTTATATGGTGCGTCCCCGCACAGTGAGTGTCGGTAAAAAGAGCCTGATTTGGATTCCGTTTTTTGGTTTAGTGTATTGGGCGACGGGGAATATTTTTTTGGATCGGGAAAATCGCCGTAAAGCACATGGCACAATGGACGAATTAGCTGCCCGCATTAATCAACGTAACTTATCTGTATGGATGTTTCCTGAAGGTACTCGTAGCCGTGGACGTGGTTTATTACCTTTTAAAACCGGCGCATTTCATGCCGCTATTGCTGCTGGTGTACCTGTTGTGCCGGTCATTTGTTCCACAACACATAATAAAATTGATTTAAACCGTTGGCATAACGGAAAAGTGATTTGTGAAATGCTGGAACCTATTGATACCGCTAATTACAGTAGAGATAATGTGCGTGAGTTAGCTCAGTTTTGTCACGATTTAATGGAAAAACGCCTTGCTGAGTTAGATGCAGAAATCATTCAAACGGAAAATAAAGAATGAAAAAATATTCCCGCCGCCAACTTTTCAAAACCTCACTGATTGCGACCGCATTTTTTACCTTGCCAAAGCCCTTATTGGCAGCAAGCCGTCAAGCGCTATTCATTCCGCCACTATTGGAAAGTCGCCGTGGAAAACCTGTTATCTTAGGTTTGCAAACTGCACAAAGCAAATTAGTGGATAATAAAACAGCAGAAGTTTGGGGATTTAACGGGAATTATTTAGGGCCGACAGTCAAAGTAAAACAAGGCGATTTTGTCAAACTCACTTATCACAACGCCCTGACTCAAGCTGTAGCAATTAATATCCAAGGTTTACAGGCTGCCAGTGAATTGATTGGGGGGATCGGACATAGTTTAAAACCCGATGAAACTTGGTCGCCGATTGTGCCAATTAGTCAATCTGCCGGCCTGTGTTATTACCATTCTTGCAGTTTGGCGAACTCCGCTTACCAAAATTATCGAGGCTTAGTCGGTATGTGGATTGTGGAGGATGACGAAAGTCGCAAAGCAACGTTGCCAAATAAATATGGTATCAATGATATTCCACTTATTTTGCAAGATCACAAAATTAACGCAAATGGTGTGCAATTATTCCAACAAAATGAACCGCACTTTTATGGCGAGCGTCTCCTTGTGAATGGTCAAGAATCCCCTTTCTTACAAGTTTCACGCGGTTGGGTGAGATTGCGTTTGCTAAATGCCTCTCTTTCCAGAGGGTATGAATTGCGCTTTGAAGACGAACGGGAAATGCTGCTTATTGCCGAAGATCAAGGCTTCTTACCACAAAGTAAGTCGATTAAATCCTTATTTTTAGGTACAGGTGAACGGGCGGAAATTTTAGTTGATCTAAATGAAGGCGGTAATGTGTCGCTGATTGCAGGTAAAAAAAGGGATCTGTTTGATAAAGCTAAATTATTTTTTGATAATAATAACCAGCTTGCGGATAACACTGTGTTGGAACTACGACCTGATGGCTTAGGTAGTGTGTTTAATGGTAAACCTCATTATCACTTTTCGTCGGTTGCTACATTACCGAAGAAAATCAGCCAAGAACGTCACTTTTATTTAGATACGACTAATGGAATGATTAACCAAAAACGTTTTAACCCACGCCAGATTGATGTCAATGTCAAAGTGGGAAGTGTGGAACGATGGATTATAACATCATCTGAACCTACCAGTTTTCGTATTCAAGGAGCCCAATTTGTGGTGGAAAGTCGCCAAGGAAAAAACACACCTGAAGCCGAATTAGTATGGAAAGACACGGTTCAAATTAACGGCGAAACCCAAATTTTAGTGCAATTTAACAACCTAGCCTCCAATCAGAACCCTTTTATTTTTGGTTCAGGTGATTTAATGCAGGCAGATAAAGGCGCAATTGGCTTAATTGTCGTGCAATAGAATTAGACCAAACTTAAAGGGATATTTAATCCCCTAATGGCTTCTTGGGTATTTTCCAATAAGCCTTTATCACAGAGAATGTGATCAAAAACGGTTAAAGGGTACACAAAAAATGTTGCAAATTTGCCGTATTTTGAGGAGTCTGTCACTAAAATATTTTTCTTTGAAGACTCAATAATTGCTTTTTTAACAGGAATTTTATCTTCATTCGGTGTTGTTAGGCCTTTCAAATTCCATGAAGAAGTTGAAATAAAAGCAATATCGATGGAAATATTTTTCAAAAATTCTGCGGCAAGTGAGCCTTTGGTTGAAAAGTTTTCTTTACACACACTACCACCGATATGAATTAATTCACTTTTTCCTGAGTTGCTTAACAAATTTGCAATAACAAAGTCATTAGTGACAATTAACAAATCCTCTCTCTCCAAAATTTGGCGGGCAATTTCCAGTGTTGTTGTGCCGGCATCTAAATAAATTGTGCTGTTTGGTGGAATAATATGAGAAGCTGCAATGCCAATTGCTATTTTTTCATCATGAAATAAACGAGACTTATCGTTGTGTGGTAGCTCAATGGTCAAGCGTTCCAAGGATTGTACTCCACCGGATACAGATAAAACTTTCCCCTCTTCCTCCAATTTTTGAATATCACGGCGAATTGTCATATGAGAAACATTCAGTTGCTCAGCAAGGAAATGAATACTGGCAATGCCGTTGCTATTAATAAACTGAAGAATTTGTCGTTGTCGTTCTAAAGGAATCATTGTGTTTTGCCGAAAATAACCACTATTTGTATATTTTTTATTATAGCAGATTTATTTTTTATCACAATTTCACAAATTTTTTCATTTTTTGTTAAAAAGTGTGACGCTCGTCACGTTTTTTATTCTGAAACTGGGTTAATATAATGTTAATAATCACGTATTTTACTTTATATAGAGGATTTAATTATGAGCAAAAATTATGGTGTAGCCGTCATCGGCTTAGGTGCAATGGGGATGGGAGCCGCAAAATCTTGTATTGCTGCCGGATTAGACACATACGGTGTGGATCTTAACCCGAATTATCTGGAAACCTTAAAAGCAGCAGGTGCTAAGGCAGTTGGTACAAGTGCGGTCGATTTTGCCGCTGAATTAGATGCGGTGTTGTTATTGGTGGTTAATGCCAACCAAGTGAATGCGGTGTTATTCGGTGAAAACGGCTTAGCCCAACATTTGAAACAAGGCACGGTGGTGATGGTGTCTTCCACCATTTCTGCACAAGATGCAAAAGATATTTCACATAAATTAACAGATTTAGGCTTGGTGATGTTAGATGCTCCGGTTTCCGGTGGGGCAGCAAAAGCGGCACAAGGTGAAATGACCGTGATGGCATCAGGTTCAAGTGAGGCATTCGAGAAATTAAAACCGGTATTAGATGCAGTAGCAGGCAAAGTGTATAACATCGGCGAAGAAATCGGCTTGGGTGCAACGGTAAAAATTATTCACCAACTACTTGCCGGTGTGCATATTGCCGCAGGTGCAGAAGCGATGGCGTTGGCAGCTCGTGCCGGCATTCCGCTTGATTTAATGTATGACGTCGTAACCAATGCGGCAGGCAACTCTTGGATGTTTGAAAACCGAATGAAACACGTTGTTGAGGGTGATTACACTCCACTCTCTATGGTAGATATTTTTGTGAAAGATTTAGGTTTGGTGAACGATACGGCGAAATCTTTGCGTTTCCCGCTTCACTTAGCCAGCACTGCTTATTCTATGTTTACCGAAGCCAGCAACGCAGGTTACGGCAAGGAAGATGACAGTGCGGTCATTAAAATTTTCAGTGGTATCGAATTACCTAAAAAAGAGGGGAAATAAGATGTTAGGTATTATTGCAGACGATTTCACCGGTGCGAGTGACATTGCCAGTTTCTTAACCGAAAACGGGCTAAAAACGGTGCAAATGAATGGTGTGCCGAAAACTACACTTAACAGTCAAGTTGATGCGATTGTGATTAGCCTGAAATCTCGCTCTAACCCTGTGGAAGAAGCAATTCAACAATCATTACAAGCCTTAGATTGGCTGAAACAAAACGGTTGCTCACAATTCTACTTTAAATATTGTTCCACTTTTGACAGCACGGAGAAAGGTAATATCGGGCCGGTAACCGATGCGTTAATGGCGGCATTAGATACCGATTTTACCGTAGTCACACCGGCTCTGCCTGTCAATGGCAGAACCATTTTCAACGGCTATTTGTTTGTGGGCGATGTGCTACTGAATGAATCCGGTATGCGTAACCACCCGATTACCCCGATGAAAGATGCCAACTTGGTGCGTTTAATGGACGCTCAATCCCAAGGTAAAACCGGCTTGGTAGCCTATGCGGATGTGATTCAAGGGGCAGAGCGTGTGAAAGCCCGTTTTGCTGAACTGAAACAGCAAGGCTACAAATATGTGGTGGTAGATGCTGCCGATAATTCACAACTTGCTGTGCTTGCCGAAGCCGTTGCCGATTTCAAATTAGTCACAGGCGGTTCAGGCTTAGGGGCTTATATGGCGGCTTACCGTTCAGGTGGTAAAAAAGGCACGAATGCGTTTGTGCCAAGCAAAGGTAAAACCGTTGTGTTTTCAGGTTCTTGCTCGGTAATGACCAATACCCAAGTAGCGGCTTATAAGCAAAAAGCCCCAAGCTATTTCTTAGAAGCGGAAAAAGCCATTCAGGATCCGAACTATGTAGAAACGCTTTATCAATGGGTGATTGCAAACCTAGACGGTGACTTTGCACCAATGGTTTACGCCACCGTTCCCCCTGAAAAATTGAAAGAGATTCAAACCCAATTCGGCGGCGATAAAGCCAGCCACGCTATTGAAAATACCTTTGCCAAATTAGCCGAAAAATTACAAGCCGCAGGCGTAACCAACTTTATTACCGCAGGCGGTGAAACTTCAAGCATTGTGGTTCAGCAGCTTGGATTCAGCGGTTTCCACATCGGTAAACAAATTGCACCGGGTGTACCCTGGTTACAAGCGGTCGAAAAACCAATTTTTCTTGCATTGAAATCGGGTAACTTCGGTAAAGAAGATTTCTTCAGTTTTGCTCAGGAGATGTTTGTATGACAGAACAAGAACAAAAGATTGAAATGGTCAATCTTGCCCGCTCGCTGTTTGAGCGGGGCTATACCGTTGGCGGAGCGGGCAACCTCTCTGTGCGTTTAGATGCAAATCGCATTTTAGTTACCCCAACCGGCTCTTCGCTCGGGCGTTTAGAGGCAGACCGCCTTTCCGTATTGGATATGCAGGGGAATGTTCTTTCAGGAGATAAGCCTTCAAAAGAATCGGTATTCCACTTAGCGATGTATCAGAAAAATCCGGCTTGCCAAGCGATTGTGCATCTACACTCCACTTATTTAACCGCACTTTCTTGCTTGGAAAATTTGGATACCGACAATGCTATGCGTGCTTTCACCCCTTACTATGTGATGCGGGTGGGAAAATTGCCGGTCATTCCTTACTACCGCCCGGGCGACATCAACATTGCCCGAGAGTTGGGGGAACGAGCCTTGGACGGTAAAGCCTTTTTACTGGCAAATCACGGGGTTGTAGTTACAGGTTCAGACTTGCGTGATGCGGTAGATAATACCGAAGAGCTGGAAGAAACCGCCAAACTTCATTTTATTCTACAAGGTCAGAAAGTGCGTTATCTCACTGATGACGAAGTGAACGACCTAAAAAACAGAGGAAAATAAAATGCCTAAATTTGCAGCAAACCTGACGATGATGTTTAACGAAGTGCCGTTTTTAGATCGTTTTGAAGCGGCTGCCAACGCCGGATTTAAATATGTCGAGTATTTATGGCCTTACGATTATCCGGCAGCAGAACTGAAAGCCAAACTTGAGCAATATGGCTTAAAACAGGTGTTATTCAATACCGCAGCCGGCGATGTTGCTCAAGGGGAATGGGGCGTTTCCGCCATTCCGGGGCGTGAAGCCGATAGCCATCGTGACATTGATTTGGCGTTGGAATACGCTCTCGCCTTAGGTTGTGAGAATGTTCACGTTATGGCAGCGGTCGTGCCAGAAAGCGAAGATCGTGAAGCCTATAAACAAACCTTTATCAAAAACGTGCAATATGCCGCCGATAAATTCAAACCGCACGGCATTAACGTCTTACTTGAAGCCCTCAGCCCTGAAGTGAAACCGAATTATCTGCTTAAAAGCCAGTTTGATACGCTGGAAATTGTAGAAGCGGTGAATCGAGACAATGTGTTTGTGCAACTTGACTACTTCCACGCACAGAATGTGGACGGCAACTTATCTCGCCTAACCGACAAACTCAAGGGTAAATTTGCCCATATCCAAATTGCCTCTGTGCCGGATCGCCACGAACCGGACGAAGGGGAAATTAACTACCAATATATCTTCAACAAACTCGATGAAATCGGGTATGAAGGCTATGTGGGTTGTGAGTATAAACCACGAGCGGAAACCACCTCAGGACTAGGTTGGTTTGAGCAGTATAAATAAAGGGGGAATTTTAAGATGAATATTGTCATTACCGGTGGAGCCGGTTTTTTAGGTCAGCGTCTTGCAAAAACCTTGTTAAATCAGCATTCGGATAAAATAGATGAATTGGTGTTAGTGGATGTGATTAAACCAACTGCACCAAATAATGATCCCCGAGTACGTTGTTTGGAAATGGATTTAAGAAATCCGACAGGTCTAGAGGAAATTATTACCGAAAAAACGACCGCACTTTTCCATTTAGCTGCCATTGTAAGCAGCCACGCAGAGCAAGATCCGGACTTAGGTTATGAAATCAACTTCTTGGCCACTCGCAATCTACTGGAAATTTGCCGTAAAAATAACCCGAATATTCGCTTTATATTTTCCAGCTCATTAGCGGTATTTGGAGGTGAACTTCCAGATGTGATTACTGATGGCACAGCAGTGACACCACAATCTACCTATGGCTCACAAAAAGCGATGTGTGAATTGCTCATTAATGACTATTCCCGCAAAGGCTTTGTAGACGGTATTGTGGTACGTTTGCCAACTATTTGTATCCGTCCGGGTAAACCGAATAAAGCGGCTTCCTCTTTTGTTAGCAGCATTATTCGTGAACCACTAAACGGTGAGGAAGCGGTTTGTCCGGTTTCTGAAGAATTACGCTTGTGGATCTCCAGCCCGAATACGGTGATTAACAACTTTATTCACGCATTAACTTTGCCTTCATTGCCACAACGCAGTTGGCATGTCATCAACTTACCTGGCTTTACGGTCAGTGTAAAACAAATGTTATCTGACTTAGCTTCAATAAAAGGAGAACAAATCTTACAAAAAATCCGTTTTGAATTTGATGAAAATATTAACAACATTGTCGCAAGTTGGCCGATTGAAATTGATAACTCAACGTCACTGAACTTAGGTTTTACGGCAGATGTTGATTTTAAGGAAGTAGTTCAACAATTTATTAAACATGATATGTAACTTAGGAGCAACAGTATGTTTGGCTTACCCATTCCAATCATAGGACTATTGATTGCCGTATTTGTCTTAGTCTATTTAGTATTAAAAACACGTGTTCATGCATTTATTGCAATGTTAATTGCCTCCGCTATTGCCGGTCTCGTTGGTGGTATGTCCGTCAATGATACATTAGGTGCAATCAGCAAAGGTTTTGGTGGCACATTAGGTGGTATCGGTATCGTGATCGGTTTAGGGGTCATGATGGGAAGTGTACTGGAAGTTTCCGGTGCAGCAGAAAAAATGGCGTACAGCTTTATCAAAATGCTAGGCAAGAAAAAAGAAGAGTGGGCATTAGCTATCACAGGTTATGTGGTGAGTATTCCAATTTTCGTAGATTCTGCTTTCGTTATTCTTTATCCCGTAGCTAAAGCCTTAGCGAAAAACGGAAAACGCTCACTTTTAACCTTAGGGGTTGCACTTGCAGGTGGTTTGGTCGTTACACACCACACTGTGCCACCAACACCGGGTCCACTAGGCGTGGCAGGATTATTTAATGTCGATCTTGGCTTAATGTTGTTAGTGGGTATGGCACTTGCGGTGTTACCTGTGATCGGTATTGTGCTTTATGCGAAATGGTTGGATAAAAAATACCCTGAGTTTAACCAAGAAGTCTTCACCCAAGAAGAATTAAAACAAAAATATGATGACTACATTGAAAGCCGTGAGAAGAAAAACTTACCAAGTTTGTTCCTTTCCATGTTGCCAATCGTGTTGCCTATTGTACTGATCTTCATTAAAGCTATGTTTGATTTAGCTGTAAAAGGCAATGCTGAATTATCACAGTCAGTGGTTTATCAATTCTTCGCTTTCGTTGGCCATCCAATGATCGCACTGGCATTGAGCGTATTGGTTGCCGTTTATACTCTTCTTCCGAATACGGACAGAAATGAGACCGCACTTCATCTTGAAGAAGGTGTGAAAACTGCAGGAATTATTTTATTAGTAACAGGTGCAGGTGGTGCATTAGGGGCAGTATTGCGTGATAGCGGTGCAGGCAAACAATTGGCAGAACAAATTGCCCAATTACCGATTTCACCGATCCTCATTCCGTTTATTGTTTCAACCCTTGTTCGCTTTATTCAAGGTTCAGGCACAGTAGCAATGGTGACAGCAGCCTCTATTTCAGCCCCGATCTTAGCTCAAATTCCGGGGGTGAATATGTTACTTGCTGCACAGGCGGCTACTATGGGATCGCTCTTCTTCGGTTACTTTAACGACAGCTTATTCTGGGTAGTAAACCGTATGATGGGCATCAATGATGTGAAGAAACAAATGATCGTCTGGTCTGTACCAACCACAATTGCATGGGGTATCGGCGGTATCAGTGTGATTTTATGTAACTTAATTTGGGGAAATGACGGTTCTGTCTTCGATTTAGTTTTCCCGGTTGCTGTGATGGCCATTATTGCACTTTACATCAAAGCACAGAATAAAACCTTAGGTAAGTAAGGTTACTAAAATAGACTATGGGAGGCCTCATAGTCTATTTTTTTATCTGATGAGGAGCCTTTATGAAAAAAACATTTTCCCTTCTTGGAGGTTTATTTTTTTCTGCCTTTTTATATGCGTCCGATGAAGTTACACTCAATTCATCCGTCAATGTCACCTTATTAGCCGAAATCACCGCTCAAGGTCAAAAAATTAACGGCGTGGCATTGGAATATCCTGATAATGTATTATCAGGAAGCGATCTTCGCCAACTGTATCAAGTCAAAACGGCGTTAGATAGTGCAGAAAAAGAAAGCCGTTCGGTGCTCAAAGCCTATGTCAATAATGAGCCAAAAGTGACCGCACTTCCGCAAGCCGGTAAATTTGTGATTATTGAATTGGATACGGCAGATAAAAATGCGGCAACTTATAGCGTAAAAGATGCCAATAAAGCGCCGATGAAATTTAAATCCAAAGATGAAAACGGCAACATTGTCGAAACCGAGAAAGTACAAGCGGTCAAAATTCCCGAATTTTTTGCAAATCGCCTAAGCTATTCGGTGGAACAAAAAGGCTTGCTTAAATTAACCAACGGTACAACTTTAGGTAAGGCTGAATGGACACAAACCGCTGAACCCGACAAAATCAAAACCCCTTATTTCGATGATTTTGTCGCAAAACAAGTGAGCTTAGACAAACTTGAAAATAAGCTGAACTACCGCCTCTATTCGCCTTTGCAAAAAAATGGCGAAAAATATCCGCTTGTGATTTTCCTACACGGTTCAGGGCAAGTCGGTTCGGATAACCTTGCTCACCTGCTTTCCAGTAAAGGGGCGATTGCCACCCTGCCTTATTCCCCAAGTTTTGTACTTGCTCCGCAATACGACCAAGTATTCGACCCATTTGATAATGCCGCCAAAGGGCAAAAAGGCGGTATTCACTGGCAAACGGAAAACCGTACCAATCTCGTGTTAAAAATGATTGATGAAACCCTCAAAGCCAATCCTCAAATTGATACCACACGCATTTATATCAATGGCTTATCTCGAGGTGCTGAAGGGGGCTTAAATCTGTTGTTGGCTCGTCCGACTTTCTTTGCCGGAGCATTATTAATGAGTGGTCGTGAAGCCTACACCAATGAATGGGTGGATGGTAACGCTAACAAAGACAATCTTTCGGCAATTAAAAATGTACCGATTTGGTTCTTCCACAGTAAAGAAGACAAAGTCTCACCGGTAAAAGGCTCTCGCATTAACTACCGTATTCTTAAAGAAGAGTTAAATGCACCCAATGTGAAATATACTGAATTCACTTTTGAACAAGCAGGCGACAACGGCATTGTCAATAATAACCCTCATAATACTTGGGACGCTGTGTATAACAGCCCTGAGGTGATTGGGTGGTTACTTCAGCAAAAACGCCCATAGAGGAGATTTTTATGGTTTATCAATATCTTTCTTATCCGCTAGATGTTCGAGATCCCGGGTTTCCCGGTGAGCCGACATTGAGCTTAGAAACTTGTACCAACACTGATAAAGGTGATGTGTATAATAGTTCAAAAATTCATCTGTTTAATCATTTCGGTTCACATTTTGATGCTCCTCGCCATTTTAATCCGAATGGGGTTACTATTACGGAACTGCCACTTTCGCAGTTTATCTATGAAAACCCCTTGTTATTAGATATCCCTAAACAATCAGGACAGATGATAGAACCTGAGGATTTACTACCGCACTTATCGGCAATTCAACAAGCAGATGTATTATTAATCCGTACAGGGTTTGAACAGCTACGCAAAGAAAACCCAAGTGAATATGCACATAATGGCGGTGCAGTCAGTATTCAATGTGCAGAATTTTTAATTGAAAATGCGGCCAATTTAAAAGCGATTGGCTTTGATTTTATCTCACTAGCCTCTCCTGCCCACCCTGAGCATGGGGTAAAAGCTCATCAAATTATGCTCGGAATGTATAGCCCGAATTTTATTTGTATTATCGAAGATCTGACATTGGCTGATGTCAATAAAACCACGTTAAAACGTATATTCGCTCTGCCGTTACGTGTCAAAGGTGTAGATAGTGCGCAAGTCACTGTATTAGCGGAATATTCGGAGGAATAAATTTTATGTTAAAACAGAAAACAAGTCTGTGGTTAGCAGCTCTCTTTTTTATCTTTAGTTTAATGAGTAGCTATATCGGCTCACAAATTGATCGTGATTTTGGGCGAATTGATGTCTCCACCGTCAGCTTTATGACAGATCAAGATCAACCGATGATAGCAAAATTGTATCGCCCGATTTCAGCCACTGCAGAATCACCTAAGCCGGCCTTATTAGCCCTACACGGTTATCAAAGTGATAAGGAAGCAACCAATACTTTCGGTGCATTGGAATTGGCAAAACGTGGATTTGTGGTATTGGCTATCGATCACTTCGGACATGGTTATTCCACTAAATTACCTGCTTCTAATAAAACTATAAGTGGCGCAAATAACGGTTATCAATATTTAAAAACGCTGCCTTTTGTGGATAAAGAACGCTTAGGTATTTTCGGTCATTCCACCGGCGCATTAAATGCCATTCGTGTCGCTAAATTAAACCCTGATCATAAAGCCGTCAATGGCTTAAGTAGCAATGGTGGTGATAAAGAGTTACACAATTATTTGCTTACCCAAGGTTTATATGAAGAAATCGGTGGCTATCGTGAAAAAAGTTTTCCGGTCAAAAATTTAGTGACCAATGAAGCCCGTTTAACCGCGTTTTCTTTACCGACAACCGATAACTTAAAATGGGATCACACCTACGGCAATTTTGAAGACGGCACAGCTCGCCGAGCAGCCCTAGTCGATGGAACACATTTAGGCGTGATGATCGCAGAACAGAGTAACAAAGAAGCGATTTTATGGTTTAACCAAGCCCTACAAAATGGTGAAAAAGGTAGTGATTGGATTGAACCTGAAAAACAAACTTATTGGTATAAAGAATTTAGTGGGTTATTTGCCTTATTTTTTGCGATTGTTTCTTCGCTTTACGTTGCTCAAGGGTTGTTAAAAACCACATATTTTGCTGAGGTGACAAAATCAGTTACTGAAAAAATGGCGATTACGCCAAGTAAGTGGCGTTTGTTTGCGCTTATCAATGTCATTTTAACGATGATACTTTACCCGATTTTTACTCAATGGGGAGGAGCCAATGAACCTATTGCGGCAACATTCAGTTTTATGCCACTTGAAATGGGGAATGGGATTATCACTTGGCTAGCCGTAAGTGCGGTCATTAATTTACTGTTTTTTGCCATTTGGAAAAGCAACACAAGCATTTCATTAGCTGAATTTGGTGTATGTAGCCAATCTAATTTAAGTACCTTTGTCCTGATTTTCCGCTCCTTATTGCTCAGTGTCATTTTAGTACTTTGGTTGTATTTCATTGCTGTCTTAGTTCACAGCATTTGGGGTGTTGAATTACGTTTCTTATGGCCATTATTAAAACCATTGACAATAGAACGGGCTGAATTATTCCTGATTTATTGGTTACCTATTTTGATTTTCTTCTTGAGTTTTAATGGGTTTATTGTATCGGTACAAATGAAACAAAGAGTAGCAAGTGGCTTTACAAGCACATTAATCTCTTGGTCAATCAAAACTGTTTTATTTGCGGTAGGAGGGCTATTTATTCTATGGTTATTCCATTTTGTGCCAAACTTTATGCAAATCGGTCCGGGCTTTGATCTCATTGGATTACCACAATTCGGTGGTCGTTGGATGATGATGTTGGCTGTAATCATTCCACAATTTATCGTATTCACCGTCATTAACCATTGGTGTTATTTAAGAACAGGCTACATCTATTTAGGTGTATTCTTCACTTCCATATTAATGACCTGGATTATGGTAGGCGGGCAAGTTATTGGCCGGTTTTTAGCCTAATTCATATTGCTACAATCCTACCCTGCTTATGATCTGATTCAAATAAAGTGCGGTAGGATTTTTTATTGTTTTTTCTTTTCTTGTTGCCAAGTCTCTAATTTTTCCCCTTGTTTTAAAATATGTGGAGTAACAAAAATCACTAATTCCCTTTTTTGGTAGCGTTCACTCTCTTTACTGAATAAGTGTTTAACGACCGGAATATCGCCCAATAGTGGTACTTTATCTACGCCTTTGCTGATCGTATCTTGGAATACACCGCCTAATACAATGGTTTCACCGTCTTTAGCAAAAACTTGGGTATTAATTTCCTGTTTATCAATAGCAACAACCTCACCATTACCGGATTTAATGCTTTGTCCCGGCGCATTCTGGCTGACAACTAAATCCATTAAAATTTGATTATCTTTGGAAATATGAGGAGTCACTTCCAAGCCTAACACCGCTTCACGAAATTCGACACTTTGAGAACCGGTTTTTTCATTCGTTGAAATATAAGGAATTTCCGTCCCTTGTTTAATACTGGCGGCTTTTTTATTGGTGGTCAGCAATTTAGGGCTGGCAATGATTTTGACATTATTTTCTCTCTCTAAAGCAGTTAATTCCAGATCTAGCAGCCGACCGTGAATTTTAGCTACCTGTAAAGCAACAGAACCTGCCGGGGTATTGGTTGTCCCTAAATTAATATTTAAATTATCGCCGATATTGGTAAAACTATTTGCCGGTAAACTCCCCGTTACTCGATGCGAGCTACTCACCGGTTCAAAAAGTCCCCAACGCACGCCTAATTCTTCCAAACTCTCATCTGTCATATTGACAATACGGGCTTCAATAGCAATTTGTTCAATAGGCCTGTCCAATTCTGACACCAGTTTTTTTATTGCGACCAAAGCAGTGGCATTATCTTTAATAATCAACATATTACTACGCTCATCAAAACTGATGCTGCCCTCTGGCGACAATAATGAACCACTGCCTGTCGTCAGCGATTTCATCACCTCTGAAGCCTTAGCAAAATGCAGTTTTAATGAGACAGTCGATAAAGTTGATGTGGAAAGTGCGGTTGGATTTTCAGGTGTTTTGCGTAAATGTTCGCGACTCGACAAATAATAAATGCCATTATCTTGTTGTAAATCTAACCCCTTACTTTTGGCGGCAATATGCAGCAATTGAGAAAAGTGAATGTTATTGAGGGTAACATTCCATGGTTGATCCAATTCTTCATCAATCACTAAATTAAGATCATGTTCTACTGCTAATTGTTGTAAAGTTGCCGCCATAGGTGCTTGTTTTAACCGAATGGAAAAGCGTTCTTCCTGTGCATTAGCGTTATTTAATAATACAAAACTCCATAAAAAAACACCGCACTTTTGCCAGAAAATTGTTGTTAATTTCATTTTTCCCCCTTAAAAATCAATTTTAATCGGCAACCCTTCTATGCAATCTGCTTCCCAACGCATAAATTCGAGGCTTTTCCGACCAATTTTGTGTAATTTTATTTGTTCCAGACCGATATAATCCCCTAGAGTAGCAATAAACACGTTATTTTGCGGATCTTTGAACAGGACTTTGCCTCTATTTTTTTGTTCTAACACGCCAATTACAAACAACTGATGAAAAGAAAGGTGTTGTGCAATCACCGTTTGCTCTGGCACGCAATGCTGTATAGCTAAAGGTAAGAGATGACTTTCATTCGACATCTCTTCTTCCTCGACAATGTGCTGAGTAGGTTTTGCATTAAAGGGATCTCGTGTAAAACCGCCTTTTTTGGCTAAAACAGGATTGATAAATATAAATAAGAGCAAGAGGAGAGAGAAAAATTTCATTGCGCTTCCTTCTTAGATTGAAGTTGTAATAAGAGTACGCTTTGTACGCCTTTATCCGATTTTTCCATATGTAGCGAAATAAGGGATAGTTCCGGGAAATCTTGCAAAAGCGCAGTAAAAAATTGGATAAAATTCACAAATGATGCATCTATTTGGAGATGTAACCTTGGCGTTTGTGCCATTTGCCATTCTTGTTTAACTTCGCCTAAACGAGCAAATTGGCGAATTTTGTCGTTAATGGGCGGAATATGTTGTGTAAGCATAGGTGAAAGTGATGTCATATCGACTTTTTGTTGTAATGTTGTATGAATGTGTTGTTGATGTATGAGCTTTTCTTCCGTTGCTATTCGTTCTTGCTCAATAAGGTGTTTTTGCTGTAAATCTTCAATTATCGTTTTAGCAAAAGGAAAGATTGATAAGAAAAACAAGCCAACCAATACAAGGCGTTGTTGCATCATGTGACATTGAACCCATTTCCCCCACAGGTTATTTGGTTCTTCTAAAATTTTGAAATTCATTGCATTTATTCCGCTTTATGAGCAAATATCAATTGATATTCAAAATGTAAATCCCCCTGTTGTTGGGGTTCCAGTTTTTCCAATTTCACCTGTGTTAACCAAGTAAATTGGTGTAAAAATTGATCCAAACGTTCAAATTCAGCCTGATCAGCAACCCAACCCTGTATATTTAATGTGTGAGCGCTAAAATCAAGTTGTTTCAATTCCCCCTTTGTTAGAGGTAGTTGTTGCAATAGTGCTAAAAACGGCAAAATTGCTGTTTGAGGCACTTTCAAAGGATCTTGTTGCCCTTGCATCTTTTGTTGAAGTGCGGTAATTTTTTGCTGAGTTTCGCTAAGTTGTTGTTTTATATTTGAGGCATTTTTCTGCTGCAAGTTTAAATCCATCTCAATTTGCTGTTGAAGAAAAACAAGCCATATTAGGCTTAAACATAAAGTCAGCCCCCACATAAGGACTATGAGCAACATCTTTTTGCTTTTTCGGCGAAATTCAACAATGCGCCATGGAAGTAAATTAATGCCTAATGCCATTGATGAAATCCCGTTGCCAAAGTGCTGCCCCAAGTGCGATAAGAGGTAACTCCGTATTAATTTCCTGCCAATTGTTCGGCAATATTTCTTGGCCGGTCGTACGGTAGTAAATGACGGCATTAGGCTTTTCCTCATAACGTTCACAAAATTGCTCAAAAAGTGCGGTTAAATTTCCCTGTGTTTGTAATAATTGTAATTGATGGGTTTTGTTTTGAATCGCAATACTGTGTTCACCATCCTGATAAAGTAATAAGGTTTCTGCGTCATCTAAATGGGGCTGAAAATACCTAAAGGCACGCAATAAACAATGGGATAAAGTATCTAACACATTAATTTTTAAAGGCGAAAATTTATCTACTTGCTGTTTTGCAATAGATTGCATCACCGCAAAAATATCCAATCGAAAACTCTGTTTAAGGGGTTTACTACAAAAATCAAACCAAAGTTCATCTAGTGGCACAGGTAATTCTTGTGCCAATACATAACGGCATTGTTGCTCACATTCTGCAGAACTTAAGGCGTGTGGTAGTATCAACGTTTTTGACCAAATATGCTTAGAGGAAATGGCAGTGATAAAGGTTAAACCAACCTTTAAGCTAGGGTTGTCTTGAGTGAGTTTTGTCGCAATATTTTTGGCGATTTGTAGAGGTGTTACGCTGTCGGCAGCCTGCCAAAAGTGCGGTTGATTTTTACTGTCAAACCATAGCGTTTGAATACCCTCGTTATTTTGCCAAAGGCCGACTTGAGTTAAGGTATCTTTTCGTTTTTTTAACATAGAAATTCCCTTTTATTGAGATTTTTTTGAGCCGATGCTTTATACTTAGCACTTTGTAGAAAAGTGTTGTCTAACCAAATTAAAAAGTCATTAATCAAGAGTAATTTTTGGAATGAAGATCGCAAAATTAATATTTAGTACGCTATTAACCATTCTTGTTTTAGGTTGTATCGTGGTAGGCATTTTTTATGTGCAGATTAAATCTGATCTGCCGAGTGTAGAAACGCTGAAAACCGTAGAATTACAACAACCGATGCAGATTTATACGGCTGACGGTAAATTGATTGGGGAAGTGGGAGAGCAGCGCCGTATTCCGGTGAAATTACAAGATGTGCCGCCTCTGTTGATTCATGCGATTTTAGACACAGAAGACAGCCGTTTTTACGAACATCACGGTTTGGATCCTATTGGTATTATGCGTGCACTCTCAGTGGCTATTGCGCAAGGTGGTGCAACACAAGGGGCAAGTACAATTACACAGCAATTGGCCCGTAATTTTTTCTTAAGTCCTGAAAAAACCTTCACCCGTAAAGCGAAAGAAGCGGTATTGGCCATTGATATTGAAAATACATTGACTAAAGAAGAAATTTTAGAACTCTATTTGAATAAAATTTATTTAGGCTATCGTGCTTATGGTGTGGCAGCTGCAGCTAAAACGTATTTTGGTAAAGAATTAAATGAGTTGAGTTTGTCTGAAATTGCGGTTATTGCAGGATTACCTAAAGCCCCTTCCATGTTGAATCCGTTGTATTCTCTAAAGCGTTCCGAAGAACGCCGTAATGTGGTATTGGGTCGAATGCTTGAGATGAAGCATATTACTCAAGCAGAATACGAGGCAGCTGTAAAGGAACCAATTATTGCCAGTTATCATGGTTCACAACTGGATTTTCGTGCAGATTATGTGACGGAAATGGTGCGTCAAGAAATGGTTAAACGTTATGGCGAAGAGGAAGCCTATAATCGTGGTTATAAGGTCTATACTACGATTTTATCTAAAGATCAGTTGGAAGCCCAAAAAGCACTGCGGAACAATTTAATCGATTATGATATGCGACATGGCTATCGTACACCGGCTAGCTTATGGAAAAAAGGTGAGAATGCGTGGAATCATGAAAAAATTATAGACGCTTTACGCAAATTACCTCATTCCGACCCCTTTATTCCGGCTGCGGTATTATCAGCCAATAAAAATGGTGCAGATATTTTATTCGCTAATGGTGAAAAAATGATGTTGTCGGCTGCTGCAATGCGTTGGACAGGTAAAACAGTAAAAGAAGGTGAACAAATTTGGGTTCGTAAACGAGCCAATGGCGAATGGATTTTGGGACAAATTCCGGAAGTGAACTCGGCTTTAGTGTCACTCAATAGTGATAATGGCGCTATTGAAGCTATTGTTGGTGGATTTAGTTTTGAACACAGTAAATTTAACCGAGCTACCCAATCCTTAGTGCAAGTGGGCTCTTCAATTAAACCTTTCATTTATGCTGCTGCACTGGAAAAAGGTTTAACGCTTTCCAGTGTATTACAAGATACTCCTATTTCTATCAAAAAAGCCGGTCAAAAAGAATGGAAACCCAAAAACTCACCTGATCGTTATGATGGGCCATTACGTTTGCGTGTCGGATTAGGTTTATCGAAAAATATGATTGCCATTCGTGCTATGCAAATGGCTGGGATTCCGTTTACTGCGGAGTTTTTAGAGCGTTTCGGTTTTAAACGGGAACAATATTTTGCCAGCGAAGCCTTAGCTTTGGGAGCTGCTTCTTTTACGCCTTTGGAAATGGCAAGAGGATATGCAGTATTTAATAACGGCGGTTTTTTGGTAGATCCTTATATTATCGAGAAGATTTTGGATAATAACGGAAAAGAAATTTTTGTGGCAAATCCCAAAATTGCTTGTATGAGTTGCCATGATATTCCAAGCCTGTACCAACAAACAGAAAAAATTGACGGTTTTAGCCAGCCAATTGAAAATGTGGTTAGAGGTAATAACGCCCCTATTACGGCAGATGAAGATGGCGAGCAAATTACCGAGGATATTCCGGAATTAGAAAAAACAGCTGGTGGAGTTAAAGAAGGTGAATTAAGTTTGATGGTGGAAGGTAAAACCGCGAATTCCACAATGCAATATGCGCCACGAGTGATTAGCGGTGAATTGGCTTTCTTAATCCGTAGTGCATTGACTACTGCCGTATTTGGTGAGCAAGGGCAAAGCTGGCAAGGTACAAGCTGGCGAATGCGTAATGAGTTTAAACGCAAAGATATAGGTGGTAAAACAGGGACAACCAACAATTCAAAAGTGGCTTGGTATGCCGGTTTTGGGGCGAATTTAACTACGGCCGTTTATGTTGGCTTCGATGATAACAAACGGGTTTTAGGGCGTGGAGAAGCCGGTGCAAAAACCGCTATGCCTGCTTGGATTGCTTATATGAAAACCAGTCTTAGTGATGTGCCTGAACGTCAGTTGGAATTACCTCCGAATATTATTGAAAAAACCGTTGATGTGAGTTCCGGATTGTTGGCAAACAGTGGCAATTTCAAAGAATATTTCATCAAAGGTACAGAGCCGACAAAAGTGTATGTAGAAGAAAAAGGTTATTATGTGCCACCCGGCCTATTAGAAAAATTTGGTAGTCCGTCTGTGCCACCAAGCGAACGACAAGAATTGTTCTAATTTTTACCGCACTTTTTCAAAATGCAGTTTAAGGAATCTTATGCTTAGTTATCGCCACAGTTTTCATGCCGGCAATCACGCAGATGTATTAAAACATCTTGTGTTAATGTTGCTTATTGAAAGCTTGCAACAAAAAGACAAAGGATTTTACTATTTAGATACGCACGCCGGTGTAGGACGTTATCGTTTATTTAGTGAAGAAGCGGAAAAAACCGCTGAATTTGAACAGGGAATCTTGCGTCTGTGGGATAAAAAGGATTTACCTGAAGAAATCCAACGTTATATAAATCAAATCAAAAAAATCAATTATGGTGGCAAGGAATTGCGTTACTATGCGGGTTCAGCTTTAATTGCCACCCAAATGCTACGCTCGCAAGATCGTGCTTTATTCACAGAATTACATCCGGCCGATTTCCCTTTGTTACGCAATAATTTCAAGGAATTTACCAATGTGGTGACCAAGCGTGAAGATGGTTTTCAGCAGGTGAAAGCGACTTTACCGCCGAAAGAACGCAGAGGTCTGGTGTTGATCGATCCACCTTATGAACTGAAAGAGGATTATGATTTAGTGGTAAAAGCCATTGAAGAAGGCTATAAACGATTCGCTACCGGCGTATATGCGATTTGGTATCCCGTAGTATTGCGTCAGCAAAGCAAACGCATTGTAAAAGGCTTAGAAGCTTCCGGTATTCGTAAAATTTTGCAAATTGAACTGGCTGTGCGTCCTGATAGTGATCAACGGGGTATGACTGCAAGTGGAATGATTGTTATTAACCCACCTTGGCAATTAGAAAACCAGATGAAAAATATCCTGCCCTATTTAACCCAAACTCTTGTACCGGAAGGCACAGGAAGTTGGACTGTTTCGTGGATCACTCCCGAATAAGGTAAAAGTGCGGTGCATATTTGGCGAGAATTAACATGATAATGGAAAATCTGCAACGCGGTTTTGTGTTACATCGCCGACCTTACAGTGAAACCAGTTTACTGGTCGATTTATTTACGGAGGAAACCGGACGGCTGACTTTACTCGCCAAAGGTGCGCGAGCAAAACGGTCAAATTTAAAATCCGTATTACAGCCTTTTACACCACTATTATTACGTTGGAGTGGTAAAGGCGGTTTGAAAGTTTTAACCAAAGCAGAACCTGCCGCAATTAGTTTGCCTTTACAGCAAACCGCACTTTACAGTGGATTTTATGTCAATGAATTGATTTGTCGGGTTATCGAGCAAGAAACAGCCTATCCACAGCTTTTCCAAGATTATTTATACTGCCTGACTGCCTTGGCCAAAGAGCCAATTCAAGTGGAGCCAGCATTACGGCGCTTTGAATTTCAATTGCTACAAGTGCTGGGGTATGGTGTGGATTTTGCTCATTGTGCCGGGACGGGAAAACCCGTAGATCCCGGCATGACTTATCGTTATCGGGAAGAAAAAGGCTTTATTGCCTCAGTCATTCGGGATAATCTGACTTTTCTAGGGCGTGAATTATTGGCTTTTGACCAACAAAATTTTAGTGATACAGACATTTTACAAGCAGCAAAACGTTTTACCCGAATGGCCTTAAAACCCTATTTAGGCAATAAACCGTTAAAAAGCCGCGAACTATTTACTCAGCAGAGTTTATATTTGAAATAGATTATGGCGTTACTTTACCAACAGAAAAAACGGGTGAAAAACCCACCGCACTTTTCCAAACAAGCCTCATTTTTTGAGGCTGAAATCCTTGAGTTAGACTATCAAGGCTTAGGTGTAGCCAAGGTCAAGGGGAAAACTTGGTTTGTAGAAAATGCGTTACCAAACGAATTGGTACAAGCACAAATTTTAGAGGATAAACGCCAATACGGAAAAGCCGTTACTCGGAAAATTTTACGTCCAGCCAAGGAACGGCTAACGCCTAAATGTGCTTATTATGAGCAATGCGGTGGTTGCCAAAGCCAGCATATTCCAATCAAAATGCAGCGAGAAGCAAAGCAACAATCCTTGTTCCAACGGTTATATAAATTACAACCTAAAGGTATAACATTGATGCCGATGATCAGTGGTGACGAATGGCAGTATCGTCGCCGTATACGGCTAAGTTTGGTCTGGGATGTGGCAGATAAAACCTTGAAAATGGGCTTTCGCCGAAAACAATCGGAGCAGATTATCCCCATTGCACGCTGTGAAGTTGCTGTGGACGAAATTAATGTCTTATTGCCTAAATTGCAAAAGCTATTATCTCAATTTTCTCAGCCCCAAAATTTAGGTCATATTGAATTGGTGGTTGCAGATAATGGTGTCGCTATGCTGTTACGCTATCGTCAAGACCTCAAGGAAAACGACCGCACTTTATTAAAGAATTTTGCTGAAAAATTAAATATTAATCTGTTTTTACAGGACGATAAGCAAATTTTCCAACTGCGTGGTGAAACGCCATATTATTGTATTGGTGATCTGCGCTTACAGTTTGATATTCGAGACTTTATTCAGGTGAATGCAGAGTTGAACCTACAAATGGTTGCAACCGCTTTGGATTGGTTGGAATTGAATAAGCAAGATAATGTATTGGATTTATTCTGTGGCATGGGCAATTTTACTTTGCCACTTAGTCGCTACGTCAAAAGTGCGGTAGGTATTGAAGGTGTTTTGCCCATGGTGGAAAAAGCAAAAGCTAATGCAGCACGAAACGGTTGTCAGAATGTGGAATTTTTCCGTGCAGATTTATCACAATCTTTTGGAGATCAACCTTGGGCGAAAGAAGTATTTAATAAAATTTTGTTGGACCCACCTCGTGCCGGGGCTGATTTTGCGTTAAATGCACTATGTGATTTACAGGCGGAAAAAATGTTATATGTCTCTTGTAATCCAGCCACCTTGATACGTGATGCTGAAATTTTATTAAATGCCGGCTATAGAATAGATAAAGTAGCCATGATTGATATGTTTTCACATACAGGGCATTTAGAAAGTATGACACTTTTTGTGAGATAGGAAGAAGTTATGGTTGCGGTACGCGGATCTCATTTATTAAAACCGAAAGATTTTGTCATCGAGCAATGGTGTGCTGATTTGGGTTTAGCTCCTTCGGCAGAAAAGGATATTGTACGAGCATGGTATTTCTCAAGGGAAAAAGCCGAACAACTTTTTTTGAACAGCCATTGGTATTTGCGTGACGGTGTAGAAATGGTAGAAATTTTGCACAGTTTGAATATGGATCATGACACATTATTGTCAGCCATGCTATTTCCAATTGTGAATGCCAAAATTGTGCCGTTAGATGTGATCAAAGAAGATTTTGGGGCGAATATTGCGAAATTGGTCAAAGGTGTTATTGAAATGAACAATATCCGCAAGCTGAATACGGACAGTTCACAAGTGGATAATATTCGCCGTATGCTATTGGCCATGGTCGATGATTTCCGTTGTGTCATTATTAAATTAGCTGAACGGATTGCTTATTTGCGTGATGCAGATAAGCGTTATTCTACACAGGATAAGATCGCCGCAGCGAAAGAATGTACCAATATTTATGCGCCCTTGGCAAATCGTTTAGGGATTGGACAGCTAAAATGGGAATTGGAAGATTATTGTTTCCGTAATTTGCAACCGGAAGAATATCGCATTATTGCTCATAAATTAGCCGAACGTCGCTTAGATCGTGAAACCTATATTGCCGATTTTGTAAAACAAATCAAAACCTATCTCAGTGAAAGCCTGAATGATGTTGAAGTTTATGGCAGACCGAAACACATCTACAGTATTTGGAAAAAAATGCAACGTAAACACCTGCCTTTTGAGCAGCTTTACGACATAAGAGCGGTCAGAATTATCGTTAAAAAATTACAGGATTGTTACACTGCCCTTGGTATTGTTCATACGTATTTCAATCACTTGCCCAGCGAATTTGATGACTATGTCGCCAATCCGAAAAGTAACGGTTATCAGTCTATTCATACCGTCGTGTTAGGGAAAGGCGATAAGCCCATTGAAATACAAATTCGTACCGAAAAAATGCATAATGACGCTGAATTAGGTGTTGCAGCACATTGGAAATATAAAGAAGGAAACACCGGCTCAATCTCTTCCTATGAAGAAAAAATTATTTGGCTGCGTAAACTATTGGCCTGGCAGGCAGATATTGCAGACAGTGGCGAAATTATGGGGGAAGTACGCTCTCAAGTCTTCGATGATCGGGTGTATGTCTTCACCCCGAAAGGCGAGGTGGTAGATTTGCCGACAGGTTCCACACCACTGGATTTTGCTTATGCTATTCATAGTGATGTGGGACATCGATGTATCGGCGCAAAAGTTGGTGGGCGTATCGTGCCTTTCACCTACCAACTGCAAATGGGTGATCAAATTGATATTTTGACCCAAAAAGAGCCTAACCCAAGCCGTGACTGGTTAAATCCAAATTCCGGTTTTACTCATACTCAAAAAGCCCGAGCAAAAATTTTAGCTTGGTTTAAAAAATTAGATCGTGATAAAAATATTCCGATTGGTAAAGAACAATTAGAGAGTGAATTGTTGCGACAAAATTGGACACTAAAACAAATCGAGCCTTACGCACTGCCACGTTATAACTTAAAACATATTGATGATCTCTATAACGGTATTGGTAGTGGCGATATTAAATTGTCTCAATTAATTAATTTCTTGCAAAGTAAATTGGTTAAACCAACAGCGGAAGAGGCGGATCAGGAAATTCTACGTCACGTTGCACAAAAAAGTGCGGTCATTTCTCAGCAAAAATCGGAAAAAAAAGATTATGTAGTCATTGAGGGAGTCGGCAACGTGATGCACCATATGGCACGCTGTTGCCAGCCTATCCCCGGAGATGAGATTGCCGGCTATATTACACAAGGTCGAGGTATTTCTATTCACCGTGTGGATTGTGATCAGTTCCAAGAATTAAAATTAGCCAATCCGGAACGGGTTGTGGAAACAGGTTGGGGAAATCATCATGCTTCAGCCTTTACTGTAGGTATTCGTGTCATTGCAGCTGATCGTAATGGTTTACTAAGGGATATTACCACTGTATTGGCAAATGAAAAAATCAGTGTTACAGGCTTATCCAGTCGCTCTGACAACAAACGCCAAACGGCTACAATGGATTTGGAAATTGAATTGAATAATGTAGAAATCTTGAGTAAAATCCTCGCTCGCCTCAACACCCTTGATGATGTAATTGAAGTAAAACGACTATAAGGATAAAAAATGGAATACAAAACTACCGGACTAACGCATTTAATCAACTCGACTAAATATTCACTACAAGGATTAAAAAGTGCGGTCAAAAATGAAACTGCTTTTCGCCACGAATTATTTTTAGGGATTTTTGCTATTCCTTTGGCCTTATTTTTAGGCGATGATAAATTTGAAATTGCATTAATGATCGGTGCTTATTTAATTGTGCTTATCGCTGAATTATTAAATAGTGCGATAGAATGTGTTGTAGATCGTATTGGCACAGAACGCCATGAATTATCCGGTAGAGCTAAAGATCAAGGGTCTGCTGCAGTGTTTGTTGCATTAGTGAATTGTGGGTTGATTTGGATATTAATGCTGTTTTTTTAAGTCTGATATTTCTTGTTAACTGCTGTACTATGAGATAAAAATCACCTGACAGAATAACAAAACCGCACTTTAAGACAGACTAAAGTGCGGTTTTTGCTAAGTAAGTTTTAGATTAGGCTTTTGGGCCCGCGGCAACAAGGGCTTTGCCTTCTTCTGTACCGGTGTATTTTTCGAAGTTTTTCGCGAAACGACCGGCCAGATCTTTGGCTTTTTCTTCCCATTGTGCTTTATCTGCATAAGTATCACGCGGATCTAAGATGCTAGGATCTACGCCCGGTAATGCTTTCGGAATAGCAAAATCAAAGATTGGTAAGCTACCCATTTCCGCTTTTTCGATAGAACCGTCTAAAATTGCATCGATGATTCCACGAGTATCTTTAATGGAGATACGTTTGCCTGTACCGTTCCAACCAGTATTCACTAAGTATGCTTCTGCGCCTGAGGCTTGCATACGTTTTACCAACACTTCAGCATATTGGGTTGGGTGTAATGTTAAGAATGCTGCACCGAAACAAGCAGAAAATGTTGGAGTCGGTTCGGTAATACCACGTTCTGTACCGGCTAATTTCGCAGTGAAACCGGATAAGAAGTAGTATTTAGTTTGTTCAGGTGTTAATTTAGATACCGGTGGTAACACACCAAATGCGTCTGCTGATAAGAAAATCACTTTGGTTGCATGGCCTGCTTTGGACGGCAACACGATGTTTTGAATGTGGTTGATTGGGTAAGAAACACGAGTGTTTTCCGTTTTTGAACCATCGTCGTAATCCACTGAACCATCGGCACGAACAACCACGTTTTCTAATAAGGCATTACGTTTGATTGCACGATAAATGTCCGGCTCATTTTCTTCAGATAATTTAATGGTTTTTGCATAACAACCACCTTCGTAGTTAAATACGCCTTCATCGTCCCAACCATGCTCGTCATCACCGATTAATTTACGTTTCGGATCGGTAGAAAGGGTTGTTTTACCTGTACCTGATAAGCCGAAGAATACGGCAACATCGCCATCTTCACCCACGTTCGCAGAACAGTGCATTGATGCGATACCTTTTAACGGTAGGAAATAGTTCATCATAGCGAACATCCCTTTTTTCATTTCGCCACCATACCAAGTACCACCGATTAATTGAATGCCTTCAGTAATGTTAAATGCCACAAAGTTTTCGCTATTTAATCCCTGTTCTTTCCAATTTGGGTTGGTCACTTTGGAACCGTTCATTACCACGAAATCCGGTTTAAAATTGACTAATTCTTCGGCAGTCGGCTGAATAAACATATTTTTCACAAAGTGAGCCTGCCAAGCAACTTCAGTCACAATACGTACGGCCAAACGTGTATCGGCATTAGCACCGCAGAATGCATCAATAACAAATAAACGTTTTCCGGAAAGTTGGTTAGTGACTAAATCTTTTAAATGTTGCCAAGTTTCTTGGTTCATTGGCTTGTTATCATTTTTAACTTTTTCACTTGTCCACCACATCGTATTTTCGGTGGTTTTATCTAAAACGATATATTTATCTTTTGGGGAACGACCGGTAAAAATCCCCGTATCTACAGCCACAGCACCTTGGGTAGTCACAATACCTTTTTCATAACCTTCTAACCCCGGTTTTGTTTCTTCTTCAAAAAGTACTTCATAGCTCGGGTTATATACGACATCTTTTACATCATAAATACCAATGTCACCAAGTTGTTTGATTACGTTTGCTACATCTGTCATAAGAGTCACCTCATTTAAAGTAAAGTTAAAAAATTAATCATTAAGTTGATTGCATTGTATTCCTTTTCCTACCTCAAAAACGTTATCTAGATCAAATTTTTGAAATTTCCTCCTACTTTTTATTGCCTTTTATGATCCAAGTCAAACTTTATCACTTGCCAAATCGACTTTTAAAACACATTAAATTTTGACCGCACTTTTATTTGTTAAATAATTGTTTCTAAAAAGAAAAATAAAACGGCACAGAATGACTGTGCCGTTGATTTTAACTATTGGCTTTGATTTTTTGAATGCTATCTTTATTGAAAAAATAATGCGTTCCACAGCATTCACATTGCATGTCAATGCTACCTTTATGCTCCACCAGCATTTCTTCGATCTCCTCATCCGGAACTAGCATTAATGCTGCTCCTGAGCGTTCAACGGAACAACCGCAATGGAACTGTACATGTTGTGGCGGATAAATTTCGACCTGTTCTTCGTGATATAAACGGTAGAGCAATTCCTCGGTGGTTAAACCGAAAATTTCCTCATCTTTCAGGGTTGCAGTTAAGGTAGCTAAATGTTCAAAATCTTCCGGTGAACCTGAACCGTCAGGCATAATTTGTAACAACATGCCGGCAGCAACCGCCTGTCCATTAAACTCGCCGGTGCGAATAACCAACTGAGTTTGTAACTGTTCGGAACGCACAAAATAATCTTCCAAACATTCTGCTACTGTTGGTTTATCTAGGGCAATCACACCTTGATAACGTTCGCCTTCCGTTGGTGCAATGGTGATCACTAATACGCCATTACCCACCATATCTTGTAAAGTCATTTCATCGGAAATATCGCCGTCTAAACGTGCTAAAGCACGAATTTGTTGTTGATCTGAACCATTCACTAAGGCAAGTTTTAACGGGCCATCGCCTTGAATTTGCACTGTAATGTTGCCGTTAAATTTCAGTGTCGCCGTTAAGAGACTGGTCGCAACCATCATTTCTCCCAACAAGTTTTGTACGGCGTTTGGGTATTGGTGCGTGTTGAGTGTGTCATTGAACGTTTGATTTAAACGAATCCATTCACCGCGTACAGCGCGATTTTGAAATAAATAACGGTAAAGTTTGTCGTTATCTTGTGGATAATCCATTGTTTTTCCTTATAGAGAAGAGGTTATTCCTGATATCAAATAGGTTAAATTCAAGTATATGCTATGCCTAGGGGCAATATAAGGTTAATTTTGAGAATTTAAAGCACACGCAACAAAATCGGGCGGTAAATCTGTTTTTTTTGCCATTTATGGCTAATTTTTCGCACAGCTAAAAGTGAAAGTGCGGTACAAAAAAACGCAAAAATCACGCTCAAAAGCTCATGATTGAAAATATAACCGCCACTTATTACAGAGATTAATAAGGTGAAAAGTGGCACTAAATAAAGTAATACAGCGGAAGTTAAAATTGCCTGCTCAGCTAAACCGATTTCTACTTGCTGGCCCACATGTAGAGGTGTAATCGTCTCAATATGGAAAATATGCTCTCCTTGTTCACCGGTTAATTTCGTTAATATAGTCGTGCCACAAGTAGATTTCGCCATACAGCTCCCACAAGCTGATTGCGATTGGCATTTTACTTTCGCAATGCCTTTTTCATAGGCAATAACAATTGCTGTTTCTGTCAGCATCTTTCCGTTCTATTTTGTTGTAAATTGAATTTCTTGTGCAATACGTTTGGCTACAGTACTCGGAATTTGTCCTATAACAGTGATTTCTTTTTCTCCGATATTAAGACTGTAAATCGTATTGCCGGATAATTGCCAACTATTTTCCAATTGGTTTGGCACAATTTTATCAGCAACATATACTGTAAAAGAAAATAGCCCGTCGCTATACAAGCGGCTTTCAATTGCTTCTTGGTTTTGCTCATCGCTATGTACATCTTCGCTAATTAAATTAAAACCGGCGGGCAGCCATACCAATTGCCATCGGCTCATTTTCGGCGATTTATTATCGTTAATCAATACCGGCGGATATTGTACATTCTCCAAATAAGTTTCAAATTCAGCCGTATCATCTAAATTATAAAGGCTAACTACTTGAAATTGCTCAATTAAATCGCCATTACGATCAAGCAGGTCACTGCGTAACAATAATTTACTTTGTTCATCAATAAACACGATATATTGATTGCGAAAATCATCTTTTGGCGCAATACGCACGACACGGGCAAGACGGTCGGCAACCCGATTTTTGCCCATATCAATAAAATCATAATAAGCGGTTAGTTTGTCGAAATCCGCAAACCATACACTTGGAAATGCGTCAATAATCTGTGTTGATTCAATGGTAAAAGGCTGACTGTTTGTTTGAAAGTAACTTACCAAATTCTGACGACGGAGAATTTCCCGTTTTACACCATTTAAACTCACTAATTGTGCTGCGCTTTTATCCTTTTGTGTAAGATGGCTATAACGGTAAATATCAAGTCCCATGCTACCTGATTGTACAAAAGTAAATTGATAGTTTTGTCGTTTTTGGGCTTCGCTCATTTGCTGTAGCCATTGTTGTGCAGAAATAGTTTCACTCGCTACCACGTTAAACGAACAAAAAGCGATAAAAAGTGCGGTTAGCTTTATTAAAGTTTTAAACATCATTTTTTCTTTTGCTATGTTATGTTTCAAAAACAAATTCACCACCAAAATTGGTGGTGAAAAGGAAATATTTACTCACAATTATTTACGGACATTCTCTGCATGCATACGACGTTGTAATTCATAGTTTTGTAACATTAAACCAATACGCTTATTTTTTTCTTCCAATTGTTCAGTAGTGATAACATCTCTTGCCGGTGCATTATAACTGACTTCTTGTACGGAGTTATTAAAGGGTAAGGTTTGCAAAACAGGATTGTCTCCACCATTTTTTTCGGTTTGTGATGCATTGTAATTTTGCACGCCCAATACCGCAACCAAACATACACCAGCTGCTACAGCGACTTGTGTTATTGGAACAAACAAGGCTTTTAATTTTTGTATAAACGGCAACTGAGCAACTTCATCAGGTGTAGGCTGAGATACTTCAATTTGTTCTTCCTGCTCGATTAATTCTGCCATTTTAGCTGTAAAATCTGTCCCTAAAATGACTGCACTTTCTTCACGCATAACAGCGCCGATCAAATGATAATTTTCCCAGCTTTGCTGCAAATTTGCATCTTTACACAATGTTGCAGTGAATTCGTTACTCACTTGCTCGCCGTCTATATAGGCTGAAAGTAACTCTTTTTGCATATTGACCTCGGTTTTGCTTAATTAACGTTGAATCAGCGGTTGAATTTTGCTTTCGATCATTTCCCTTGCTCGGAAAATTCTTGAACGTACTGTTCCTACAGGACAATCCATAATCTCAGCAATTTCTTCGTAGCTTAATCCTTCCATTTCGCGTAATGTAATCGCAGTTTTTAATTCTTCCTGTAAGCTGTTAATGGTATCAAAAACGACTTTTTTCAATTCATCGGATAACATTAAATTTTCAGGAGATTCAATATCCCGTAAGTTGCTACCGGCATCGTAGGCCTCTGCATCTTCCGCCAAAATATCTTCATTAGGTGGACGGCGACCTTGCGCGGTGAGATAATTTTTAGCGGTATTCACCGCAATTCGGTAAAGCCAAGTATAGAAAGCACTTTCACCACGGAAAGTATCTATTGAGCGATAGGCTTTAATAAAACTTTCCTGTACAACATCCGGAATATCATTGCGTGACACATAACGTGTTAGTAATCCTGCCAATTTATTTTGATAACGAGATACCAACAAATTAAAGGCTTTTTTATCTCCCTGCTGCACTCTTTCTACCAAAGCCTGATCTGTTAGCTGTTCAGCCATATAACCTCATTCATCAGCTCTAATGTTAAGACAGCAAGCTCTTGTTGTACTGAATTAGAGCGAGTGATTTTTAAAAAGTTCAAAAAATTTACAACATTTTATACACCTAAACTTAATTTTTTCTGAATTAAGTCGATAATTTGTGCAATATCCTCATCGGGAGGTGTAACTTTATTGAAAAACCACGAAAACAATTGTAAGTCAGTGCAAGCCAACAACCGTAGAAAGGCTTGTTTTTGCGATCCATCAAGTGCATCAAAATAGGTTTTGTAGAAGGGCATAATCACATTATCCAGCTCCAACATACCCCGTCTGCAATCCCATTCAATGCGTAATTTATTGTATTCGCTCATTTTATCCCCTTAAAAACTGATTCATTATAATCAAAAACTTGATAAAAAACGACCGCACTTTTTAACCAACGAATAAATACAGCATCATATAACGAAAGGTTTTTCCCAGCATTATCCAAAGTAAACTACGCCACCAATTTAACCTTAGCCAGCCTGCAATCGCACAAAAAATATCCCCGACAACAGGAAGCCAACTCAATAATAAAGTTATTTCGCCATAACGATGACACTGATGAAAAACCCAGCGCACTTTTGCGTTTTGAGAGGTGGAAAAGTCAGTTTTTGGCAACCAGCGTGCCATTGCGTAAGTTGTTAAGCTACCTAAGCTATTACCAATAACTGCCACTGCAAGTAGAGTCAGTAAATTGAGGGATAATATCCATTTTTCTGCTAAAATCAAACTGCTAAAGACGATTTCCGAATTGCCGGGTAATATCGTGCTACTTAAAAATGCACTAAAAAACATGAGCCATAGTGGATAATCTGTCAAAAGTGCGGTTAAAAAATCAATCATTTTGTTGCGTAAATAATGTGATTAATCCGCACATCGAACACGTCCATATTGGCAGCGAGAGCTGCTTGCACACCAAAATCCGCATCTTCAAATACCAAACATTGCTGTGGCAATACGCCTAATTTTTCTGCGCAACGTAAGAATGTTTCCGGATGTGGTTTGTGATGAATGACATCATCTGCCGTGAGAATAATGTCAAAATAAGATCGCAGATTAAAATGATTCAGTAATAAGTTCACCATATTCGCATGTGAGCCCGTACCAAGTGCCATTGGGATTTTACCTTGGTATTGTTGTACTATGTCAAAAGCCGGTAACAAGGTTGCATGTTTAGGAACCAATTCCAGTCCAAATTGGCGTTTCAGTCGAATAATTTCCTCTAATTGTTGTATCGGAATAGCATATCGGCGACACATTTCTTCCGCAATTTTTCGTACCGGCGCACCACCCATATCGAACATAATTTGTCCGGATATAGGATAGCCCAATTGTTTACCTACTTTCTCCCAAGCAAGGGCATGGCTCGGCATGGTATCAATTAATGTACCGTCCATATCAAAAATAAGTGCGGTGTAATTTTGCAATGTTTTTTGATCTAGCATGTTTATACTGCCTCATACTGAAAAAGAAGCTGTATTGTGCAACAAAAACACTGATAAAGAAATCGTAATAAAGATAAAATTTATTTAAGGAAGAATAGGATTGAAATGGCGCACCCGAGAGGATTCGAACCTCTGACCGCTCGGTTCGTAGCCGAGTACTCTATCCAGCTGAGCTACGGGTGCTCATAGAATTGATCTTTTATATTATCTTAACCATTTTATCCAGAGTAGAAGATTAAATGGCGCACCCGAGAGGATTCGAACCTCTGACCGCTCGGTTCGTAGCCGAGTACTCTATCCAGCTGAGCTACGGGTGCAGATAATATAAAACAAGATAAACCGAAAATGGCGGTGAAAGAGGGATTCGAACCCTCGATGGAGTTTTTGACCCCATACTCCCTTAGCAGGGGAGCGCCTTCAGCCTGCTCGGCCATCTCACCGCAGTCGGTTTGTGGGCGATATGATACGGTTTTCCGGCCACAAGTCAAACGCTTTTTACAAAAAACCGTTTATTTGTTTAAATCCTCTACAATTTAACCGCACTTTATTTCTTATGTTGAGCTAAAATGGCTCTCAAATTTGCAATATTGGCAGCTGTTTTCAGCTCTTTTTGTTCCGCTGTCATCATGGGTTTATCCCGTTCCCATTGTATATCCTCTTGTGGTAATTCGAATAAAAAACGGCTGGGTTCCGGCTTAAGCAATTCGCCGTATTGGCGGCGTTCTTTACACAGTGTAAACCACAGTGTTTGCTGTGCTCGAGTAATGCCTACATAAGCCAATCGTCGCTCTTCGTCCACATTCTCTTCATCAATACTGGTTTGATGTGGCAAAATGCCTTCTTCCATACCAATTAAAAAAACGTGAGGGAATTCCAGTCCTTTGGATG
This sequence comes from Lonepinella koalarum, assembly GCA_030525745.1. Classification (GTDB taxonomy): domain Bacteria; phylum Pseudomonadota; class Gammaproteobacteria; order Enterobacterales; family Pasteurellaceae; genus JAUNED01. Next base: position 115,580 of record JAUNED010000003.1, read on the forward strand.
CATGCAACGTCATTAACTGTACCTGATCACTTTGCTCATCATCTTCACCACGCTCCAGCATATCCCGTAAGGTTAAACGGGTCACAATTTGATTTAAGTTCAATGGCTCATTATGTTCATCACCATTAAGCATATCCGCTACCCATTCAAACAAAGTGGCAACATTTTTACTTTGCATTTCCGCCGCTTTAGGATTGTTAGCATTTTCATACAAATATTCTTCATATTGAATTTCCGCTAACATGCGTTTTACTGCTATTTCCGGTTTGGCACGCAATATTTCATCGTTAAGTTCCACAATCCAACGCCCAAAACTTTGCAAGGCATTATAAGCTTTTGGTGTAACCCGTTGAATGAAATCAAAATCAAAAATAGCCTCAAATAGGCTGATATGTTTTTCATTTGCTAATTCACCCAATTTTTCCAACGTGGCAGTGCCAATTTCACGGCGAGGTGTATTCACAATGCGTAAAAATGCGGCATCATCATCTTGATTTACCAAGACACGTAAATAAGCCATCATATCCTTAATCTCCGCACGACTAAAAAATGATGTGCCACCAGAAATTTTATAAGGAATACGATTTTTCATTAGGATTTTTTCCAATAATCTGGATTGATGATTTCCCCGATACAAAATCGCATAATCCTTGTATTTGGTTTTGTGGCTGAAGCGATGGGCTATCAGTTCACCGGCGACTTTTTCTGCCTCATGTTCCTCATTTTTAGTCTCCAAAATTTGCAGTTTTTCCCCCTCGCCTAAATTGGAAAACAATTTTTTGTCAAAAACGTGCTCATTGTTATCAATTAAAATATTGGCACAATGTAGAATTCGCTGAGTCGAACGATAATTCTGTTCTAATTTAATAACACGTAATTGTGGAAAATCGTCCCGTAACCGCACCATATTTTGCGGCCTTGCCCCACGCCAAGAATAAATCGACTGATCATCATCACCCACTACCGTAAAACAAGCTCGTTCTCCCACCAATAATTTAATCAATTCATATTGGCTGGTGTTAGTGTCTTGATATTCATCGACCAACAAGTAGCGAATTTTCTGCTGCCATTTTGATCGTACTTCTTCATATTGCTTAAAAAGCAAGGTCGGTAGCATAATCAAATCGTCAAAATCCAAGGCATTATAAGCACGTAATTGCGTTGCATAACGTTGGTAACACAGTGCAAAAATCTGTTGTTTTGAATTTTGTGCGAATTTCAGTGCATTTTCAGGTGAAATCAGATCATTTTTCCAGTTGGAAATGGTGGAAATCAATTCTCGTAGCTGATCTTTATCTTCTTTTAAATAATCCTCCGTCAGATCTTTTAATAATGCTAGTTGATCATATTCATCAAATAACGTCATATTGGCTTTAAAGCCTAAGTGCTTATATTCACGTTTAATGATGTCAAATCCCAGCGTATGAAAGGTAGAAACAATCAGCCCTTTGCTTTTTTCCTTGCCGATAGAATGTGCTACCCGCTCTTTCATTTCTCGAGCGGCTTTGTTAGTAAAAGTCACCGCCGCAATTTGCTTCGGTAAATAACCGCACTTTTCGATTAAATAGGCAATTTTATTGATAATCACACGGGTTTTACCGGAACCGGCACCGGCTAAAACCAAACAAGCTCCTTTGGCATATTCCACCGCTTGTTGTTGTTGAGGATTGAGTTTCATTGATTAATCCTGTGTTAAAGCATAAGGCAATAAGGCTGTATCCAATAAAAAGGACAGAGGTAAATCCAAAATCGGCAACCCCCATTTTTTCGCCTGCTGCCAGTCGTATTTTGTGCCGTCATAGGCCTGATATTTATCTGTCGGATTGAGTAATTGAATCACTGTACCACAACCGTTTAACCCGAAAAGTGCGGTAAAAATTAAGCCGATTTTTTTCATCACTATTTGCTAAAAAGAAAAACAGAGAGGCATTATAACGAATAAGGACTTGATTGCGTAGATCAAGTCCTATAGTCTGTTGATAACTCAAAACTTACTGCATTTTAGGCTTCATTAACCCCCCAAAGCCAAGCGGCACCACGCACACCACTGGAATCACCGTGTTTGGCTTTTTTAATTTCGGTAAAATATTCTCTGCCGAAAATATAGTCGTTTATTAACACAGGTACGGTTTTATACAAACGCTCAATGTTACAAACACCACCGGCAAATACCACTACATCGGGATCTAATGTATTCACATAAGCCGCCAAAGATTTTGCCAAACGGCGTTCGTAGGCTTGTAGCGATTGCTCCGCGATGGGGTCTCCTTGTTCTGCAAGGGTAGCAATTTCGTTGCCTTTCAATCTTGTACCGCTACGGCGTTCATAGTCGTCGCATAGGCCTGTACCGGACACAAATTGTTCGATGCAACGATGTTTACCACAATAGCATTGAACATTGTGCGCGCGTTCTTCTTCATCTTGCCAAGGTAATTCGTTATGTCCCCATTCGCCACCGATGCCGTTTGCACCGTTCCAAGGTTTTCCGTCAATCACAATACCGGAACCGCTCCCTGTGCCGAGAATTAATGCCAGCACAACTTTTTTTCCTGCCCCGGCACCATCAGTGGCTTCCGACACTGCCATACAGTTTGCATCATTGGCAATGCGGACTTCTCGACCTAAAAGTGCGGTCAGATCTTCATCGAGTTTTTGCCCATTAAGCCAAACGGAGTTGGCGTTTTTGACTTTGCCGGTAAAAGGGGAAATGGTGCCGGGAATGCCGATTCCCACTGTGCCTCGTTGCCCAGTTGCTGCTTCTGCATCATCAACCAAGCTTTTAATTGCAGCTAACGTGTCTGGGTAAGAACCTCGTGGGGTTGGAATGCGTTTGCGAAATAATTCTTTCCCCTGATTGCTTAATGCAATTACTTCAATTTTTGTGCCACCAAGATCGATTCCGATACGCATAAATACTCCTCAATGAAATGTGAATTTTGTGATCCGGTTAATATTATTTTAGTCGGATATTCTATATACTTTGTTTTTAAAATCATTAATCGGGGATAAAAATGTCACCTCATTTGTCAGTTTTAATCATTGATGATGATACCCAAATTTGCGAATTACTTGCCGATATCTTTGAGGAACACGGCTATCAAGCAGTTTGTGTTCATAGTGGCAATGAAGCCTTAAAATGTTTAAAAAACCAACCGCACTTTAATGTTATTTTATTGGATCTTATTTTACCCGATATTAATGGGCTTGTTTTACTTCAGCAGTTAAAAAATCAGATTAATGTTCCCATTATTATGTTAAGCGGACTGCATTCCGAGTCAGATGTTGTCGTTGGACTGGAAATGGGGGCTGATGATTATATTGCCAAGCCGTTTTATCCTCGTGTTGTACTTGCCCGAGCGAAAGCCGCTATACGACGAACTCAACCACAACCCTATTCCTACACACAACAGCATCAAGGATTTGCTTTTCATCAATGGGTGTTGGATACGGATAGCCATAAGCTCTATTCACCACAGAAACAGGAAATTGAATTGACGCAAGGGGAATATATGTTGTTGTATGCCTTGGTCAGCCATGCACAGAAAGTGCTATCGAGACAGAAATTGCTGGAATTGACTCACAGTGAAAACTTGGAAATTTTTGACCGCACTATTGATGTCCTGATTATGCGATTACGCAAAAAAATTGAGCCGAATATAAAATCACCGACATTTATTCAGACTGTCCGAGGATCAGGCTATACCTTTAATTGTCAGGTTGAAATTCTCGGTTCGCCATAAAGATAAAAATTGAGTACGGTTGTCCCGTACTCAATATGTAGGCTTATTTTACTGTCCAGCCTTTGTAATTTTTGATGTTATCACGATTAATTAAGGTTACCGGAATTAAGACCGGTTTTTCCGGTGCGGTTTTGCCCTGTAAAATGTCGTAACCGATTTCTACTGCTTTTGCTGCCATCACCTGCGGATCTTGTGCCGGTGTACCGTTAAATAGGCTGTCTGCCTGTTTTAAGGCGTCTTCACCGTCCGGTGAGCCATCTACACCCATAATAAAGAATTCTTTACGTTGAGCTTGTTTTGCTGCTAAGTCCGCACCGATTGCTGTTGGGTCGTTAATAGCAAAGACCGCATCAATTTTTGGGTGAGCGATTAATAAAGAAGTCATCACTTCTAAGCCGCCTTCACGGCTGCCTTTGGCATTTTGGTTGTGAGACAATAATTTGATCTCTTTGTGTTTAGCCAACACGTCCATACAACCTTGAACACGATCTTGTACCGCAGACACCGGTGGCCCGTTGATGATCACTACATTGCCTTTGCCGTTTAATTTATCGGTAATGGTTTGACAAGCGATTTCACCCGCTTGGTAGTTGTTTGATGTGACAGTTGCATTCGCACCGTCTGCGGCTACATCTACAGCCACAACAACAATACCGGCCTTTTTCGCACGCTCTACGGCAGGGCCAATACCTTTAGAATCAGCCGCATTCAAAATAATCATATCGGTTTTTGCTGCAATGAAGTTGTCAATTTGAGCCACTTGCTGACCTAAATCGTAACCACTAGATACCGAAGTCACATTGACTTTGTCGCCGGCAAGTTCTTTTGCCTTTAACTCAGCCCCTTTGGCGATTTGCACAAAGAACGGATTAGCTAGATCACCTACGGTTACGCCAATAGATTTTAGTTCTTTTGCTTGGGCAAAAGGTGCAACAGCCAGCATCACACTTACAGCTAAGGTTTTTAATTTCATAAAAGATCTCCTATAGAGAGTGGTTAAGGAAAGTTTGGGTCAGATACCCGAATTAATTTGCTTTTCTGGTGCGGTATTTATCGATTAAGACTGCAACGATAATCACGCCGCCTTTAATGACGAGCTGCCAGAAATATGACACACCCATTAATGTCATGCCGTTGTTAAGGGTAGCAATAATCAATGCACCGATTAGTGTGCCTGTGATTGTACCTATACCGCCAACAAAACTGGTTCCGCCTAAAATCACCGCTGCAATGGCATCTAATTCATAACCCACACCTAAGTTGCCATTCGCACTATATAAACGAGAGGCGCTCATTACACCACCTAAGCCGGATAATAAACCGCTGGTGGCATAGACGAAAATCAAGACTAAGGAAACTTTGATACCGGTTAAACGAGCCGCTTGTAAGTTACCGCCAACAGCATAAATATGTGTGCCTAAGGTAGTACGGCGTAAAATAAACCAACATACTGCAATCACAGCAAAGGCAATAATGACCAACCAAGGAATAGAGCCTAGATAACCATTACCGATCCAGTCGAAAGAAATTTTTGAGTTGATGACGGTTGTGCCGTCTGCGACTAAATAAGCAGCACCACGAAGTGCGGTATAAGTTCCTAAGGTGACAATAAAGGGCGGCAACCCGGCGTAAGCTACTAACAAACCGTTAAAGACACCCATACCCAAACCGGCAAGTAAGGCAATGGGTACAGCAAAATCCGCAAACATCGGATTAAGAGAACCGACTAACGCCATCACGGCAGTTACCCCTAAAATTGACCCGACAGATAAATCAATACCTCCGGTTAAAATTACGAATGTCATACCTGCCGCCAACACGATATTAATCGATGCTTGACGGGTGATATTCATCATATTAGCTTCGGTCATAAAATTCGGTGCAATAAAAGAAAAGACGATAACGATTAACACCAAAATCGGTAAAATCCCCATTGCTTGCAATGTGTCTGCCAAGGCCAGTTTTTTTAGCCCCGGTTTTGCTACATTTCCCATATAAATACTCCTTACATCTAATTTACGCTGCACCACAGGCTAATGCCATAATGCTTTCTTGATTAATTTGTTCGCCTTGTACTTCGCCGACTACATAGCCTTCCCGCATAACATAAACACGGTCACTCATACCGACAATTTCAGGCAATTCACTGGAAATCATTAAAATCGCTACGCCTTGTTTGGCCATTTCAATCATCATTTTGTAAATTTCACTTTTTGCCCCTACATCCACACCACGGGTCGGTTCGTCCAAAATGAATAATTTCGGATGAATTGCCATCCAACGGGACAACAATACTTTTTGCTGATTACCACCGGACAAACCACTCACATCAACATTAGCATTCGGCACGCGAATTTTTAAACTCTTAATGGCCTGATCAGTATCCTCTTTGCCCTTTGCTTGGTTAATCACCATCATTGTGGCATCACGTTCAATGGTGGCAATCGTCACATTTTTGAATACATTCATATCAAGAAACAACCCTTCTTCCTTACGGTTTTCCGGTAATAAAGCTACGCGATGAACAATAGCTTCCCGAGGCGAGTTGAAACTGATTTCCGCACCGTTTAAATACATTTTGCCTTGGGTTGGCCGGCTGACGCCGAATAACAAATGAGCTAATTCCGAACGTCCGGCTCCAACCAATCCGGATAATCCGACAATCTCACCGGCTCTTACAATCAAAGAGGCTTCCTTAACTTTTTTGCCGTCCGACAGATTTTCAATACGAATCACTTCTTCGCCGACCGGCACTTTTTCTTTATTAAATAAATCGGTGAGCGGTCGTCCTACCATCATTTGAACCAAAGCATTGGCACTTAGATTTTCCCGTAGTAATGAACCCACATATTTACCGTCACGTAATACACTTACACGGTCGGCTAATTCATAAATTTCCGCCATACGATGGCTGATATAAATAATAGCTAGCCCCTCGGCACGCAATTTTTTAATTAATTCAAACAGTTTTTCTGTTTCACGGGAAGATAGGGCGGCAGTCGGTTCATCCATCACTAAAATACGGCTTTTACGATGCAACGCACGAGCAATTTCTACTTGTTGTTGTTCGGCGATAGTAAGAGAGGAGACTTTTTGATCTGCAAAAAATTGAGCACCTAAACGATCTAATACCTCTTGGGCTTCTTCTTCCATTTGCTTACGGTTCAAGCCAAAAAACGTACCAATTTCACGCCCAAGGAAGATATTTTCCGCTACGGTTAAATTGGGTGAAAGATGAATTTCTTGGTAAATCAATGTGATTCCGGCACGAATAGCATCTTTGGGGGAGGCAATCGGAAACACTTCACCATCAATTTTAATTTCACCGGAAGTCGCAATATATGCTCCTGCTAAAATTTTCATTAAAGTACTTTTTCCGGCCCCATTTTCACCCATTAAGGCGTGGATTTCACCACGATATACATCTAAATCGACATTCTGTAATGCATAAAAATCACCAAAACGTTTAGCGATATTGCGCATTTCTAATAATGGCGTTGAGATGTTTGTTGCCTGCTCCATATTTATCTCCCTCAACCTTTGATTGTGTTCAGTTAAACATAAATTTATGAATAGAAAATGTTAAAATCTCATTCATATTTGTCATAATCCCAAAGAAAAAACGCCTTACAATAAATGAATAAGGAAAAGTGCGGTTAAAATTACAGAGGTTTTATTCAGTCGGTGGCGATATGTTAAACAAACTTTTTTTCAACGGTTCTCACAGCGTACGTTTGCGTTTGATTGCATTCGTTGTGGTGGCCGTTTTACTGATTTTTTCAATTAGTGTCATGTCTGTGGCTGGCCTCAACTCCAGCCATAATGCAATGTCTAATTTACGGGATCGCTCCCTTAATCAAATGTTTTTCTCCATGAATTTAGGTGTCAAAACCACTCAAATTTCCACTTACGCCAATAAGTTGAGGCAAACCGTTAGAGCCTTAGAATATCAAGAGGCCTCTAATCAATTGGCTCATCATTTACAGCAAGTACATCATTATTTAGAGAAAAGTAAAAAATATGCTAACCAAGGAGAACAACGCCAATTTTCCGGTGTGATTCAATCCATTGAGCTCTTGGAGAAAAGCGTGCAAGATTTGTTGCAGCAAGCCTATCAACGCCATGTTTTGCACACAACCATCATCAGTAAGCTCAACCAATCGCTATTGTATTTGGAACATATTAAAAGAATAGAAAAACGTACCGCACATTTAACCCTCGATAATCCCTTCGTTTCGGAATTTGCACAAATAGAAAAGCTGATTGAAACTGCGACGAAAGGTTCTTTTGCACCGGAGACATTTATTGCCATTCGTTCTGTATTTTCGTTTTTGCCGGCACAAAAACAGCCGGATATTCAGGAAGAATGGAGAAAAATTGAAGATGAATTTGAGTTACTCACCCAATCAGCTTATCAATTAGCTGATATTAATCAGCGAATTCAATTTTTAACTTATCAAATTGATTTTTTGGTTGCGCGTATTGATAATGATTACAGCCGTTTAGCGCAGGATAAAATCACGGTGGTGAATCAAGAATCTGCTGAAATTCAAACCGCACTTTCCAATCATATCCTGTCTATTTTATCAGTATCTTTATTCACAGTGGGCTTAATTCTAATTTTAGGGATTTATATTTACCGTTTATTCGGTAAGCGGCTACATTCCATTACACAAGCCATGACACGCTTATCCCAAGGGGATAAATATGCCCAAGTACCACAACAACAGCGACAAGACGAAATCGGTGAATTAGCCAGAGCTTTTGATGTGTTTCGACAAAATATGTTGAAACTGGCACGCACAGATGCATTATTGAAAGAAAAGAGTGAATTGTTGGAACGCACTTTTTTAGCAATGCGTGACGGGCTGGCAATTTTTAACCCGTCAGGGCATTTACTGTCTTGTAACAGCCAATTTATGCAATTATTAGGTTGGCAGGAAGAGCAAAAGCGAGAGGCTGATTTTTCCCGTTTAGCTACCTTTTTACAGCAAGAACAAGCCAAAATTTATGGCAGTACACAAGAGATTAATGAAAAGTTATTAAGCGAAATTCGTAGCGAACAAGAACCCTTGGAAATTGATTATCGCCAACAAATTTTGGAATGGCGAGTCAGTCAATTGCAAGACGGCGGCTTAGTCGCATTTTTAATTGATCGCACCCAACGCAAAAAACTGGAAACCGATTTGGCACATAGCCAAAAAATGCGTAGTATCGGGCATTTAACCGGTGGTATCGCTCACGACTTTAATAATTTCTTAGCAGTGATTATCGGCAATTTGGATTTAATTGATCCCGAGAGTTTAAACGAAAAACAAGCAAAACGCCTGCAACGAGCCTTAAAAGCGGCTGAAAACAGTGCAACATTAACACAACGTTTGCTTGCTTATGCGAGGAAACAACCTTTGCACCCCACTGTCTTGGATTTAAATCAACTGTTGTGTGAATTTTCCGATTTTATAAAACACAGCCTACCGGTAGCAATCAAAGTGCGGTTAGATTTGGCAGAGAATTTACCGTCGATTTATATGGACAAAAACCAGCTGGAGACAGCATTAGTTAATTTGTTAGTCAATGCTAAAGACGCATTAAACGGCGAGGGAGATATTGTGCTGCAAACCCGTCAATTATTGGTGCAACGTACCCATAAAACCGAGCAAATGGTGCAACTCTCCATCAAAGATAATGGTTGTGGCATGAGTGAAGAAACTCTACAACACATTTTTGAACCTTTCTTTACCACCAAACAAAACGGCAAAGGCAGTGGTTTAGGCTTGTCCATGGTGTATGGTTTTATCCGCCAATCTAAGGGTCGGGTGGAGGTGCAATCCAAACCGGGCGAGGGAACCCACATCCATTTACAATTGCCGATTGCGCTCAAAACCACTTCAATTTCTACCGCACTTGAGGTTGGTAGCACAGATTTACCGAAACACACGAGTTTGATATTGGTTGAAGATCAAACGGATTTACGGGAAACTTTAAACGAGCAGCTTAATGCCATGGGTTATAATACACAGGTCTTTGAAAATGCCGAACAAGCAATGCAGTATTTATCGCATAACACAGTGGAATATGTGTTATCAGATATTGTACTGAACGGCAAAATGACCGGTATTGATTTAGCCAATGAGATTAAGCAACATTTTCCCAATATTAAAGTTCTTTTAATGACGGGTAATCACACCCAATATATGGGGCAACTCAGCGAATTTGAGGTACTCAATAAGCCTTTCAAACAAGAGGAATTGCTCACTCGCTTAAGCGGATTATAGGCAGAAAAGCACAGAGTTGGTGGATTGTTATTTCACCTCAATTTATTTAGAATGGTGACTATTATTTCGTTTTATGATGAAGGAAACTCAGTAAATTATGGCAAATTGGAATGGGGAATATATTAGCCCTTATGCAGAACACGGCAAGAAAAGTGAACAAGTGAAAAAAATTACGGTGTCCATTCCAATTAAGGTGCTGGAAATTTTAACCAACGAACGCACCCGTCGCCAACTGAAAAACCTTCGTCACGCCACTAACAGTGAACTTTTGTGTGAAGCGTTTTTACATGCTTTTACAGGACAACCGCTTCCCACTGATCAAGATCTACTCAAAGAGCGCAACAATGAAATTCCGGAGGAAGCAAAAGAAATTATGCGAAGTTTGGGCATTAATCCGGAAGAATGGGAGTATTAACCCCCAAACTGAAAGGATGTTAAAATCCCTTTAAACGTTGATAAAGTGCCGCATATTTGGCTCGTTTTTCTGCATAAAGTGCGGTCTGATTTTCACGAGGTTGATATATCGCTTCCAAAGGCAAAGGCTGACAAAAAGTCGTCATATCTTCATTTGGGTGCAAGGCAATTTGAGCCAATTTTGCAGCCCCCAATGCGGGCCCCACATCACCGCCGGTGCGATATTCAAAGGTTCTGCCGCTAATATCTGCCAACAATTGCCGCCAATAGGCACTTTTCGCCCCACCACCGATTAAGGCTATATTCTCCGCTTGCACACCGGTTTCATGTAGCACATCAATGCCTTCAGCCAAAGCAAAACTCACGCCTTCTACAACAGCCTTTGCCATCGTTGTCGCATTATCATTATGACTTAGTCCCCAAAAGACACCTTTAGCATAGGCATCATTATGCGGTGTACGTTCGCCGGATAAGTAAGGTAAAAAAACGGCATTAGAATTGACCGCACTTTTTTCGATTTGTTGAAATAAGGTTGCTATATCTGGCGTTTGTGTGGCATTTTTCACCCAATCTACCGCAGAAGCGGCACTTAAAATAACTGACATTAAATGCCAACGTGCTGGCAAGGCGTGACAAAAACTATGTACTGCTTTTTGCGGATTTGACGTAAAACTATCGCTGACCACAAAATAAACACCTGAAGTACCAAGAGAAAGCATGGCTTGTCCGGCCTTGTGTAAGCCAATTCCGATTGCACCGGCGGCATTGTCTCCACCACCGGCCACTACCGGCACAGATTTCATTTTCCACTGTGAAGCAATTTCAGCTCGCAAATAACCTGTTACTTGACACCCCTCAAACAACGTCGGCATATTGTTGCGATCCAATCCGCAAGCCTGCAATAAAGCCTCATTCCAGTCACGTTTTGCCACATCAAGCCACATCGTGCCGGAGGCATCGGACATATCGGATGCATATTCTCCTGTCATTTTTAACCGTAAATAATCTTTCGGTAACAACACTTTAGCCACTTGAGAAAAAAGTGCCGGCTGATGTTTGGCAACCCATTTTAATTTGGGTGCGGTAAAACCTGGCATCATCAAATTACCGGTAATTTCACGGGAGTGTGGCACAATTTGTTCCAATTCCTCACATTCTAAATGGCTTCGTCCGTCATTCCATAAAATCGCCGGACACAAAATGCGATCTGCTTTATCCAACAAAGTAGCGCCATGCATTTGTCCGCTTAAACCAATGGCTTTTACGGCAGTTAAATCTTGTTGCTGACTTAATGCCATCATCGCTCGATCTGTTGCTTGCCACCAATCCTCCGGTTGTTGCTCTGACCATAAAGGTTGTGGGCGGGAAATGGATAAAGGCTGTTGCACCGTGGCGAGAATGTGTTGTTCTTCATCAAGCAAGACCACTTTCACCCCTGAAGTGCCTAAATCAATCCCTATATACATAGTATTCTCCTTGATTCATATAAAAAGTGCGGTCAAAATTTTCTCTATTTTAACCGCACTTTGGCTTAACGATAAATATAGCTATTGACTAAATTTTCTAAATATTCTTGCTGGCCGGAAATCGGTTTTGGATCCATTCCCGTCTGTTCAACTTGGAGCGCTAAATCCGTCAAGGATAATTGACCGTTCAGAATTTGCTGCCCGAAAGCGCTATTCCAGCCGGCATAGCGATTATTCACCATTTGTTGTAATTGTTGATCTTCGATCATTTTTGCTGCACGTTTGAGTGACAGAGCCAATACATCCATCGCACCGATATGTCCATGGAATAAATCCGTTGGATCAATACTTTGACGGCGGATTTTCGCATCAAAATTGAAACCACCTGTAGTAAATCCCCCGGCTTTGAGAATTTCATACATCACCAAGGTATTTTCTTCTACGCTATTGGGGAATTGATCTGTATCCCAACCCAATTGCGGGTCGCCACGGTTTGCATCAATCGACCCGAAAATCCCTAAAGCAGTTGCTGTTGCAATTTCATGTTGGAATGTGTGTCCGGCAAGAGTGGCGTGATTTGCTTCGATATTGACTTTGATTTCGTTTTCCAAGCCAAATTGTTTTAGGAAACCATAAACAGTAGCGACATCATAATCATATTGATGTTTTGTCGGCTCTTGTGGTTTTGGCTCAATTAATAATGTCCCTTTAAAGCCTATTTTGTGTTTGTGTTCCACCACTAATTGCATAAAACGACCGATTTGCTCACGTTCTCGTTTTAAATCCGTATTCAATAAGGTTTCATATCCTTCACGACCGCCCCATAACACATAATTTTCACCGTCTAAGCGTTTTGTGGCATTCATCGCGGTAAAAACCTGTGCTGCAGCCCAAGCAAACACTTCTGGGTTCGGATTGGTGGACGCTCCAGACATATAACGAGGGTGAGTAAAGCAATTCGCTGTTCCCCACAATAATTTGACACCGCTTTCTGCTTGTTTTTTCTCTAAAATATCAACAATAGTGTTGAAATTGTAGAGATATTCTTTGAAATTATTGCCTTCAGGGGCAATATCCACATCGTGAAAACAATAATAAGGCACGCCTAATTTGGTAAAAAATTCAAAGGCAATATCTGCTTTTTGTTTTGCTCCAAGGAGTAAATCTCCTGTTTTTTGCCAATTTCTGTCTAGCGAACCAACACCAAACATATCATTCCCGTTCCAACAAAACGTATGCCAATAACATACTGCAAGGCGTAAATGTTCCGCCATGGTTTTTCCTAAAATTAGTTCATTGGCATTGTAATGTTTAAAAGCTAAAGGATTAGTAGAATTTGAACCTTCATAACGAATTTTATCGATATGATTGAAATAGTTTGCCATAGCATTGTTCTCCGAAGTGAATAATCATCGGGAACAATCATTGATGAAAAGTTTTCTTCCTTCAATTACGTTATTTCATTTTTAGATTAAGATTATTGTTTATTGCGAGCTGGATCACAAAAGAGAAAAAACGTAATTGAATTAATAAATCTAATAATTGAACAACCCACTTAAGCGTTGCAAACTGCACTTGGAATTCTTGAATTCCTATATTAACCAATCAAAAAGAGGTGCGATTATGAAACTGAAAACAGCTTTACTCTCCTTAGTTGCAGCAATGGCTATATGCAGTCATTCTGCCTCAGCAAAAGATTTAACCATTGGTATGTCGATTGATGATTTGCGCTTGGAAAGATGGCAAAAAGATCGCGATATTTTTATGAAAAAAGCCGAAGCTTTAGGTGCAAAAGTGCTTGTACAATCAGCCAATGGGGATGATGCAGCACAAATCTCACAAATTGAAAATATGCTGAATAAAAATATCGATGTGTTAGTGATTATTCCGCATAACGGCGATGTATTAAGTAACGTCATTGCCGAAGCCAAAAAAGAAGGGGTAAAAGTCTTAGCTTATGACCGTTTAATTAATAATGCCGATTTGGATTTTTATGTGTCTTTTGATAATGAAAAAGTCGGCGAATTACAGGCCCAAAGCATTATTGAGAAAAAGCCTGAAGGCAATTATTTCTTAATGGGAGGATCACCTGTGGATAATAATGCAAAGCTCTTTCGTAAAGGCCAAATGAAAGTATTACAACCTCTCATCGATAAAGGACAAATTAAAGTTGTCGGTGATCAATGGGTCGATAGTTGGTTGGCAGAAAAAGCCTTACAAATTATGGAAAATGCTTTAACTGCCAATAAAAACAAGATTGATGCGGTTGTTGCCTCTAACGATGCCACCGCCGGCGGTGCTATTCAAGCACTTGCGGCGCAAGGCTTATCCGGCAAAGTTGCTATTTCAGGACAAGATGCGGATTTAGCTGCTATTAAACGTATTGTGGATGGCACACAAACTATGACGGTCTATAAACCTATTACCCACCTTGCCGACAAAGCAGCAGAAATCGCTGTAGCATTGGGTAAAAAAGGCGAATTGAAAACTAACGCCACATTAAATAATGGTCTAAAAGATGTTCCCTCTTTCTTGCTTGATCCGATTGTTGTAACCAAAGATAACATTGATAACACCGTCATTAAAGACGGTTTCCACAGTAAAGACGCAATTTATAAATAATTTAACCTCTGAATAACAAAAGTGCGGTAAAAATGACCGCACTTTTGAAAAAATACAGCAATAATTGTTAAAAAGGAGACGCGGTTATGGCGCAATTATTGGAAATGAAAAATATCACCAAGAAATTTGGTGATGTGACCGCATTAAATAAGATTTCAATTTCTTTATCCACAGGTGAAATTCTTTCTCTTTGTGGAGAAAACGGCTCGGGTAAATCTACCTTAATGAAAGTCTTATGTGGCATTTATCCTGCCGGCGATTATGAGGGGGAAATTTATTTTTCCGGTGAAAAACTGCTTGCGAAAAACATTAAAGATACGGAAGAAAAAGGGATTTCTATTATTCATCAGGAATTAACCTTGGTAAAAAACATGACGGTTCTTGAGAATATGTTCTTGGGTAATGAACTGACTCAAGCCGGCATGACCAATGACAATGAAATGTATCTACGTTGTAAAACGCTACTGCAACAAGTACAACTCGATATTGATCCTAACACGAAAGTGGCTGAATTAGGTTTGGGGCAACAACAATTAGTCGAAATTGCAAAAGCCTTAAATAAACAGGTTCGCTTATTAATTTTAGATGAACCAACGGCGTCTTTAACTGAAAAAGAGACAGCTATTCTGCTTGAATTAGTCAAAGATCTCAAAGAACACAATATTGCCTGTATTTATATTTCCCATAAATTGAACGAAGTAAAAGCCATTTCTGATCAAATTTGTATCATTCGTGATGGTGAGCATATCGGCACATGCCCCGCCGGTGATATGACAGAAGACGATATTATTACGATGATGGTAGGGCGAGAAATCACCTCTCTTTATCCACATGAAGCCCATCAAATCGGCGATGAAATACTGCGTATTGAACATTTAACCGCATGGCACCCGACGAATACACACATCAAACGGGTGGATAATGTCTCTTTTGTCTTGCATCAAGGGGAAATCTTAGGCGTAGCAGGTTTAGTCGGTTCCGGCCGAACTGAAATGGCGCAATGTATTTTTGGTTCGTATCAGGGAAAATATCAAGGCGACATTTTTGTTCACAATAAGAAGGTAAAAATTAAACATTGTGCCGATGCGATAGCACAACATATCGTCATGGTGCCGGAAGATCGAAAAAAACATGGTATTGTGCCGATTATGGGAGTAGGTAAAAATATTACCCTTTCTGCTTTACCACAATTTTGTTTTGGTTGGAAAGTCATTAATGCACCTTTGGAAGAAACCGTTATTCATCAATCCATTGCCAAACTCAAAGTCAAAACCTCTTCCCCCGAATTAGCCATAGGACGGCTAAGTGGCGGTAATCAGCAGAAAGCGATTTTAGCTAAATGTTTATTGTTAAACCCACAAATTTTGATTTTAGATGAGCCAACCCGAGGCATTGATGTTGGCGCTAAATACGAAATTTATAAATTAATTAACCAACTTGCTCAACAAGGTTTGGCAGTCATTGTCATTTCTTCCGAATTACCCGAGGTGTTAGGTATTAGTGACCGAGTACTGGTCATGCACCAAGGTAAAATCAAAGCTGATTTATTAAATAAGAATCTCACTCAAGAACAAGTGATGGAAGCCGCACTTAAGGAGTAATCAATGAACAAATTAAAAGCTATTAATTTACAAGTCTATATTATGTTGATTGCCATTGTGGTCATTATGGCATTCTTTTTTCTTGCGACAGAAGGGGCATACTTAAGCGCTCGTAATATTTCCAACCTCTTACGCCAAACGGCGATTACAGGCATTTTGGCCATAGGCATGATTTTTGTCATTATTTCGGCAGAAATCGACCTGTCTGTAGGTTCAATGATGGGCTTACTTGGTGGATTTGCGGCGATTGCTGATGTTTGGTGGGGTTGGCCATTACCCGTGACTATTCTTGTCACCCTAGGGTTAGGTATTTTGTTTGGCACATTTACCGGCTGGTGGGTAGCGTACAGAAAAGTGCCGTCTTTCATTGTCACACTCGCCGGCATGTTAATCTTTCGAGGGATTTTAGTCGGCGCAACAAATGGAACAACCGTATCGCCTATCAGTGCGGAAATGACCAGTATAGGTCAAGGTTATTTAACCGATACTACAGGTTGGTCACTCGGTGCAATTGCATTAATGTGCGTTTTTATTTGGGGAAGTTATCAACGCAAAGCACGCCAAAAATTAAATTTAACTGTACCTCATGCAGGGCAAGAAACTATGAAATATGGTTTATTGGCAATCTGTATCTTAGGCGCAATTTATTTGCTCAATGACTATCGAGGCATTCCGTTTCCTGTTTTATTATTGGCAATATTGGCGGTGTTAGGTATGTTTATCGCCCGTAAAACCGCCTTTGGTCGTCATATCTACGCTATTGGTGGGAATATTGATGCAGCCAGATTGTCCGGTATTAATGTAGAAAAAATCAAATTAATGATTTTCTCAATGAATGGTTTTATGGTTGCTATCGCCGGCTTAATTTTAAGCGCCCGTTTAGGGGCAGGAGCGCCTTCCGCAGGTCAAAATGCCGAATTAGATGCTATTGCAGCCTGTGTAATTGGTGGTGCCAGTTTAGCCGGTGGTATTGGTAGTGTCTACGGTGTAGTGATAGGCGCATTTATTATTGCAATGTTAGATAACGGAATGAGTATGTTAGACGTTCCCACCTTTTGGCAATATATCGTCAAAGGCACTATTCTATTATTGGCTGTATGGATGGATACAATGAGTAAGAAAAAAGCCTAGAAAAGCCTTTTGTTTCTAACCGCACTTTTATGTCTGTGAATAATTCCAATAAAGTGCGGTTAATTTTTTGCCTAAATTTGTGTATGCTAAATATCATTGAGCATAGGGTAATTGAGACGTTTAAATGAAAGGCACACAACCATATTACCGCATCGGGCTGTTATTTAATGCTAATAAAGTATATGACCGTGGCGTTGTTGAAGGTATAGGGCAATATTTACAAGCCTCTCAAACGGCGTGGCATATTGTGATTGAAGATGATTTTGTCTATCACAAAGAAATGTTACAAACTTTATCTATCGATGGCTTTATCGCTGATTTTGATGATATTGAAACTGCCAATCTACTCAAAGATATTGATGTACCTGTGGTTGCTGTCGGCGGTTCTTATCAAAATATCGAGGATTATCCCCACTTTCCCTATGTGGCTACAGATAATTATGCCCTTGTGGAGCTTGCGTTTTTACACTTAAAACAAAAAGGCATTTCAAACTTTGCCTTTTATGGTTTGGCAACAGATTTAGAGAAGCATTGGTCAAAAGAACGCCAAGCGGCTTTTTTAAGCTTAATGCAACAAAACCAATACCCTATCAATCTTTATTTAGATGCTCCGATCAATGCAGATAATTGGAGTCAGAGCCAAGAAAAATTATGTCAATGGATTCAATCCTTACCAAAACATACAGGAATTATCGCTGTCACCGATGCTCGAGCTCGGCATTTATTGCAGGCTTGCGAATATTTAAAAATCGCTGTTCCCGATCAACTTTGCGTGATTGGCATTGATAATGAAGAATTGATCCAATATTTATCACGGGTTTCCTTGTCCTCAGTGGTACAAGAAACAAAACAAATTGGTTATCAAGCTGCTAAAATACTGGATAATTTATTACAAGGTAAAACGGTGAGTAAGAAACCCCTTATTATTTCTCCAACTAAAGTAGAACAACGCACTTCAACAGATTATCGTTCTTTACGGGATCCGTTAGTTATCCAAGCAATGCATTATATTCGCCATCGTGCTTGCCAAGGCATTAAAACAGAACAAGTCCTAGATCACTTACGGATTTCCCGTTCTAACTTAGAACAACGTTTCAAAAATGAAATGAATAAAACCATTCATCAAATTATTCATGAAGAAAAGTTACAACGAGCAAAATATATGCTCAAATTTACCGATATTTCTATTCAAGAAATTGCCGATATGTGTGGTTATCCTTCCTTACAATATTTCTATGCCGTTTGTCGTAAAGAATTTAATCAAACACCAAAGGAATTTAGAGAAAATTAATTCGCTTATTTTTCAATATATTGACTATACCTCTCGGTTAATATAATAAATGAGGAGATGTTAAACTAGACCTGATATTCGACTAGATATTCAAAATACCGAATTACTTTTACTTTCTAAGATAGAGTCTCCATGTTATCCCATTTACCAAATTACATTATGTGAAAGAAGAGTGAGAGACAATTCTTCTCTATAAAGAGTCAGATTAATTTATTTCAAACGGTGTTTTTATGATGAGTTTTTATTGAAATTTTATCTAAAAGTGCTTTTCAGGCAGTTTGAGAAATCCAGTTTTCCACTTTTGAAAATCAGCTTTCCATTTATTTGTATTGTTCGCAATAAAATTTTAAGCTATTATTTTATTGTTCATTATACTATAAAGGGATACTTAATATGCTTGATTTTGAAACCACGGTCAAAACCCGACAATCAATCCGCAAATTTTTACCGACTCCGATGACGGAAACTGAAATCAAACAAATTCTTGCCGATGCCCAAAATGCCCCTTCGGCTTGTAATACACAGCCGTGGTTAGTACACGTTGCCTCTGGTGAAACGCTAGCACGCTTAAAAGCTCGTTTTAAAAAGACTTTTGAAGCAGGCATTAACGATGCGGATTTTGAGTTCAATCAAGCAAAATTTACCGGTGACTACGAACCACGTTGGCGTAATCAATACAGCCACGTTTTCACCACCAGCTATGGCATTCCCCGTGAAGACAAAGCCGGTCGCCAAGTGGTGTATGATGACAATATTGTCGGCTACGGTGCGCCACATATGGCATTCCTATTTATGCCAAGCATTGACGGACACGATGTCAATATCGCCAGCGATGTCGGTATGTATTCGCAAACTTTCTTGCTCTCGCTGACTGCTCGTGGTTTTGGTGGCATTCCGCAACTTGCGATTGCGATGTTTGCTAAAGATGTGCGTGAAGAGTTAGGCATTCCGGATAACTACAAATTACTCCACGCCATTTCGTTCGGACACCCGGACTGGGACGCAATGCAGAACAAACACCATTTAGGGCGTGTACCGGTAGAAGAGAGTGCGATTTTACATTGGTAATTCAAAGTATTTGAGGAGAATACAATGCGCCAATTCGATAAAAATTATTTAACCAATCCATTCAAACAAGCCGTTCAACAACACCAAACCCAGATTGGCTTTGCGATCAGTTCCGGCTCGGCAATCGTGGCGGAAATTGTTGCCGGTTCAGGTTTCGATTTTCTCTGGATTGACGGCGAACACGGGCCGAATACGGTAGAAACCATTCTCGCTCAAGCCCGTGCCATTGCCGCCTACGACAGCCATTTAGTGGTTCGACCGCTGGAAAGTGATCGTGCGTTAATCAAGCAATTATTAGATGCTGGTGTGCAGTCGATTATCGCCCCGATGATCGAAACCGCCGAGCAAGCGAAATATGTGGCGGAATCGATGTACTATCCGCCCAAAGGCAAGCGTGGCTTTGGTGCACCGGGGGCAAGAGCCGGACGTTGGGGACGGATTGCCGATTATGCGGCAACGGCGGAACAGCACCTGTTCCTTGCGTTGCAAATCGAGAGCGAATTAGGTGTGCAAAATGCCGAGGCGATTGCCAAAACCGATGGCGTGGACGCGATTTTCTTAGGGCCGGCAGATTTGGCAATGGATATGGGCTACTTTGGTGATTTCTCGGGCGAAGAAATGCAAGCCACCATCAAAAAACTGATTCAAAATATTCGTGGTTGGGGAAAACCGGTCGGCACTATTGCAGGCTCGCCAGAAGAGGCGCAACGCTATCTCGAATGGGGAGTGAGTTTTGTGGTAGTGGGTGCCGATGTGTTCGCTCTTGCCCACGTAGCAGACAGCATTGCCCAAGCCTGCGCAGGGTTGAAAAAACTTGGCTAAAATTGAACCGCACTTTTTGCAGGAATGGCTCCATCAGCACATTCCTGCTACGGCATTGTTAGACCTCCGCTTAACCCAAGCGGATACGCAAGCGGTCTGTTTAATGGCAAATTTTGCAAAAAACCATAACCACCACGGCACTGCGTTTGGGGGCAGTATCGCTTTGCTTGCCACTGCCTGCGGTTGGTTGTCGGCATATCTTCAATTTGACAGCAACCCGAATATTGTGATTAAACGCAGTTCGATGGATTACTTAGCGCCAGCAGTGGGCGATTTACGGGCAGAATGTTTGCCCCTTGCCGCTGAAACGATCGCCAAAAGCCAAAAAATGTTGGCTCGCTTTGGTAAAGGAACAGTCACCATTGACTGCCGATTATTCAGTGGTGCAAAATTGGTGGCGGTTTGGCAAGGCGAATTTGCAATTTTTCAGGCAAAATAGACCGCTTGTGATGAAAACACCAGAAAAACTGACCGCACTTTTCATCTTTACGCGGCGCTGGGGAGGCGTTGGCTAAAGCCTTTGTCATCAATGTTTAAACACGCCTAGGTGAATTAAAATGAAACCCTTTTGGAGTCACTATGACTAAACCTCTTCTTTCGGCATTGAACCTCGCCCCTGCACGGCAAGGGCAGACGGCAAAACAGGCGATTGAGG
>JAUNED010000050.1 GCA_030525745.1 Lonepinella koalarum
GTTACGAATATTCTGCATTTTCATCGGGCAAAATTGTCCTGTTTGAATAAGTTACACTATAAAAATAATCGGCGGATTGTACCTGAAATCAGGAGAAAAAGAAAAAACAAGCGGTGGGTTTAGCACAATTTTTTGCAAAACCCACCGCTTGTTAAGAAAATAACGTTAAGATGTCACGCTAATTTCCCCAAATTCCTCAAAAAAGGTCGGGAAGGTTTTTGCTGTACATTTTGGATCTAAAATCGTCACTGGCGTATCGCTTAATGCCACTAATGCAAAACACATCGCCATTCGGTGATCGTTGTAGGTTTCGATCTCAGCGGGTTGAAAGTCACCCAATGCCAGCGGTTGCACTCGGATAAAATCCTCGCCCTCTTCCACCGTTGCCCCAACTTTACGCAGTTCGGTTGCCATGGCGGTTAAGCGGTCGGTCTCTTTCACCCGCCAGTTGTAAATGTTGCGAATTACCGTCTCCCCTTCGGCAAACAGTGCAGTAGTCGCAATGGTCATTGCCGCATCGGGAATGTGGTTCATATCCATATCCACGCCTCGCAATTCACCTCGCTCGGCTTGGACAAAATCCTCGCCCCAAGTGATTTTTGCCCCCATTTTTTCCAATACCTCGGCAAACAAGCGGTCGCCTTGAATGGAATTTTTACCAATCCCCGTGACTTTCACCTTGCCTTTAATCGCCCCTGCCGCCAAGAAATAGCTCGCCGAAGAAGCATCGCCTTCCACCAAATAACGGTTTTTCGGTGCAGTGTAACGCTGATTACCTTTGACAAGGAAAGTGCGGTATGCCTGATTTTCCACACTCACGCCAAAATCTTGCATCATCGCCAGCGTGATGTCGATATAAGGTTTAGACACCAGCTCGCCGATAATCTCAATCTGCATATCCCCTTCCGCCAACGGTGCCGCCATTAAAAGTGCGGTCAAAAATTGCGAAGAAATCGAGCCGTCAATCTGAATTTTACCGCCGTGTAAGCCCGTATTACGAATGGCAATCGGCGGATAGCCCTCGTTCTCCAAATACTGCACACTCGCGCCCGCTTGTTTGAGTGCGTCCACCAAGTGCAAAATCGGACGCTCTTTCATACGAGGCTCACCGGTTAATACCACCTCCGCCTCGTGGCGGCCCTTCAAACAGAGTGCTGCCGCCAGCGGACGCATCGCTGTCCCCGCATTCCCTAAAAACAGCGATAAGCCGTTTTGAGCGTCAAATGCACCGCCCAGCCCCTGCACCGTACAAACGGTTTTATCTGCCGAAAGCGTATATTGCACGCCCAACGCCTTCAACGCATTAAGCATATGGCGAATATCATCGCTATCCAGCAAATTGGTCACAGTCGTAGTGCCGTGCGCCAACGCCGCCAACAACAACGCCCGATTAGACAAACTTTTCGAGCCGGGCAAATTGATCTCGCCCTCCACTCGGGCGATGGGTTGTAGTGTCAGTTTTTCCATAAATGTTGTGTTCCTTTTTGTAAAATTTTTCTGGTTTGAGACCGCTTGTTGGCAATAGAGAAGGTTATTTCTCCGAGAGCTTAATCACTTCTTCAATCAATCTCGCAAAATCCACTGCATTTTGTGGCGTAATCACCGGTTTTCCGGTGCGTGCTTCAATGCTTTTTCTCGCATCACCTGCAATACTACCGCCCTCTTTCGCAACCTGTTTATTCTCTTCCAAACCTTGTGGATTAACCGCATTGGCAATATCTTTCGTGGCGGTTTCGGCAAGCATATTCAAAATCAACTCGGTGGTTGTCATATTATCCCGCAGATTTTCTTTTTTTAATCCTTTGAAATCCTTGTATTCACGGGTGGTCATACCGCTCCACGCTTTGGAAATTTCATTGGTTAAAATCGCAAACTCTCGTCCAGCCTGTACACCCTGTTCTTGCCAAGTATCTGTCAGTTCTTTACGCACCTGAATGGCTTGTAACCGTTGATTTATCCATTCTTTTGAATAGCCTTTCTGTAAATAAGTGGCTAATGCCCTGTCAATCGTCAATTCAGGATCGATAATTTCATCAATCCGCTCCTTGCCTACTTCTGCCAACCAGCGTTTTAACGGCTCAGCTTTGGGCGAAGGTATAGATTGAATAATACGAAAAATGCCTTGTAGATCAGCAACATCGGTTAAATAATTTTTCCCGTCAGCAGCTCTTAATTTCAGTTGTCGACAAATTGTCGACAACTCACTTTTTTCTTCATCGCTCATTCGCTGTTTAACCCGATACCAGTAATCACGGGGGTTTGTGCTTTCCGTCAAAGCCCCAACGATATCGATAATACTAAACAGCCACTCTTCTTGCTCACCGTCCCAAATGGAGCGGATTTTACGGTTTTCAAACAATTTGATCTCGTTCATTATTTTTCTCCGTCACAAATAGACCTAACCTAACCCAATAAGAGAAAATCGCAAGTCAGTTTTCGTCATTTTGGGACGGAGATCACAAAAATAATTACCCCAACACCTTCAAAAGTGCGGTGAAAAAGCGGTCATTTTCTTCGGGTAAACCGATGCTGATGCGGAGGTGGTTCGGCATTCCGTAGCCGGCGATTGGGCGGACAATCACGCCTTCTCGTAGCAGTGCGTCATAAATCGGGGCGGCAGGGCGTTTGAAGTCGATGGTGATGAAGTTACCGCTGGACGGGATAAACGCCAAACCTTGTGCGGTGCAGAATGCCTCATATCGTGCCATTTCCAAGCGGTTATTTTCGGCGACTTTTTTGACAAATTCATCATCATTTAATACCGCTTGGGCAGCCGCTAAGGCGAGGCTGTTGCAGTTAAACGGCTGGCGCACACGGTTGAGCAGATCAGCGATTTCTGGGTTCGACACCGCATAACCAATCCGTAGCCCTGCCAAGCCGTAGGCTTTGGAGAGTGAACGGGAGATAATCAGGTTCGGGAATGTTTGTAATAATTTGAAAGAATTTACCCGCTTGTTAGGCTCGGTAAACTCGGTGTATGCCTCGTCCAGCACCACCAGCACACGGCTCGGCACTTTGTCTAAAAACGCCTCAATCTCGGCGTGGCTGAGGAAATTGCCGGTCGGGTTGTTCGGGTTGGCGAGATAAATCAGCTTGGTTTTGTCGTTGATTGCCGCCAAAAAGCCGTCTAAATCGTGTCCCCAGTTTTTTGCCGGAATTTCTCGGGCGGTGGCGTTGATCGCTTTGGTCACAAGCGGATAGACGATAAAGGCATATTGCGAATAAATGATTTCATCGCCTTCTGTCGCAAAGGTGTGGGCAAACAGTTCGAGCAGATCGTTTGAGCCGTTGCCGAGCGTGATTTGGTTCGGCTGTACGCCGAATTTTGTCGCAATGGTGGCTTTCAGCTCAAAACCGTTGGCGTCGGGATAACGGGTTAAATCGTTAAGTTGCTGTTGAATTGCCTGTTTTGCACTCTCAGGGAAACCGAACGGGTTTTCGTTGGAAGCCAGTTTGATGATGTTGGAAATCCCAAGCTCCCGTTCCAGCTCTTCAATCGGCTTACCGGCTTGATAGGGAGAGAGGGTTTTAACGCCTTGATTGGCGAGATCGATGTATTGCATTTGCGTTCCTTTGTATTGTTGTATATAAAGTTTTTTTTATTTGTGCAGAAAATCATATCTATTTGTGCAGACAAGAAAATTAAAATTATGTTTAATTATGCAGAATATGCACGAATAAACATAACTTTTAAATAATGCAGTCCTGTCTCAATGTCTAGGCTTTGACCTTGAAATTTAATAGGTTGCAATTCATAGTCTTTGATTGCAATATTGTTTAGATATTGAGTGTTGTAGTGTTTGGCTTAGCTTGTGGGTTATGTCTTTTTTTTTGATTTAATGTATTGACATATTAATTGAAAATTAACCATAATTGTATTATAACTTTTGTTTTTATTATAACCAATACAAACTAAATGTCTTAATATTAAATTTAATGCTTTCTTTATTGATGATAAAAAATCAATTTTATCAATATTAATGTTTTTTACCTCAACATTATTATGAAAAAAAATAATATTAATACCATTAATATTGTTACTATCTGGATTTATTTTAAAAAAAAATCCACCATCCATAAAGAAAAATTCAGCTTCTTGATCCCAAATTACTTTTAGAGCCTCATTAGACCACCATTCTAAAACAATTAGAATAAAATCATCCCAAGTTTTTTCTGGGAAAAACCAAATATTATCAATAGATATTGATAATACTCCAAAAACCTGTTCACTAACTGAACTTGTAGATATTCTAATGGTATCTTCTTGTATAAAAATATCAAATAGCATTAAAAATATCCTTTTGGGTATGCTGTCTCTATTACTTTTGTGGACTTATTAATCCACATTTCTATTACCATATTTTCCCTGTCCTAAAACTCTATCACCTTGCGTTTTTATGATTTTTATATTTGAATAAGCCTCCCTAACTGCTTTTTCAATTTGTTTAGCATCCCAATCCTTAGGAAACAAATCTTTTATACCACTTTGCCTAGCTACGCAGCCAGTACAAGTATGTCTATCTAAAATATGTTGCATATCTACTTTAACAGTTTTTTGACTTGGCAAGCTAATAGGCTTGGACTTTGCTGGTCTTTTGATAATTTTAATAAGAAATCTTAATGGGTTTAACCCAAAAACATCCACCCAATGTATCGGATTCGGTGCATAAGCAAAGACATTACTACCACCAAGCAACCCAATCGGATCTCTTTGGATAAACATCCCTACATCACTATCATAATAACGGAAACGGTTATAATGTAGTGATGTTTCTTGGTCAAAGAATTGACCTTGAAAGCGGATAGGCTGTAGTTCGTGTTCTAGTATAGCATAATCATTTAAAGATTGCTTTTTGTAGAAGTGTGTATATCGTCCACCCCAAGCAAACTCATAGTTAAGCCAAAC
Organism: Lonepinella koalarum; assembly: GCA_030525745.1. GTDB lineage: Bacteria > Pseudomonadota > Gammaproteobacteria > Enterobacterales > Pasteurellaceae > JAUNED01. Next base: position 4,907 of record JAUNED010000050.1, read on the forward strand.
CATTTCACCTTGTTCATTGGTGAGTTCTTGCGGTGTTCCCAAGTGGTTGTTACGATGGCGATTAAATAAAAAGTTGGGTTTCGCTATTGCTCAACCCAACCTACGAGCTACGAGCTAAATTTATTAAAATCAAAATAATTTGTAAGGGTAAATGTCAAAGAAATATTTATTTTTACTATAAATATTTTCCATAAAGTATTTCTCATCTTCTTCTATAATATTATTATCAATATCATTATAATAATTTCTTATTAAAAATGCTAAGTTTATAAAATTTAAAAATCCAACTTTCATATTCACAAAATTGTCTAAACTTGAATATTCTCCAAGATTATGGTCATAAAAAAATACATTCCTATTTTCTTTATGCAAAAACCATTCATCGCCACTTCCACTATCTGCAAAAATCCATAGATAATTAGATATATTTTTATATTCTTTTTCTATATATTTATTTTTAATTATTGCTTTTTCATAATCAAACAATATAATATCTGGTATTATTTCTATTTTCTTATATAGACAAAGAAATTGACAATACTCTGCATCAAAACAAAGATAATCTTTTGGTTTTTTTATTTTTTCAATTCTTTTGTATTCAAATAGAAATTTTTCTAAATCTGAATTAAACATATTTTTGTCCTTTCAACTACAAACAAGGGTTATTTTTGGAAGGTTTATTTTTAACAGCAAGCGTAGGGTGGGCAACTCGTTGCCCCCCTACCTTGCTATCATCATCTGTAAGCTCTTGTGGTGTTCCCAAATGGTTGTTATGACCTTGGCAAGATAGAAATAAAAAAGTGCGTGGTAAGCATCATACTACACTATGATTAGAATTCAAGATAACTATCATTTTGTAAATAATAATTCAAGGCATTAATAAAATCTTGCTTGGAGAAATTTTTTTTATTCTCTCGTGTATAATCTAGAATATCAATAAAATACCAACCCTGACATAGTAACCATAGATTATTTTCTTGAATAAATTTTGGATAAATTTCCTCTCCATTATCATCAACATCAACTTCTTTATCTAAATAACAAATTGTATCTAATGCTAAAATAGCATCGTAATCTGCATATAGAAATGGAAAATTTGAATAAGGATTTTCATCTACGACATTAAATTTCTTAGCAATTTCTATCACTTCGGAAACTTTCAATGGTTTATGGAAATAATCGGTTATATTCATAATCAAAAACCTTTGTTAAATTGTGCAATTTTTGTTTTTAGGCTGACCAGTTAAACCGTCAAGCCGACCTCTTCTCCCAGCTTCACCACCACCCCACTTCTCTCTACCGCCTTTGCCGTCTGGGTGGTAAAGAAGGTTGTATCTCATCTTTGTTAATAACAATGCCATTAATAGACTGTTCTTTATAATAGTTTTGATAAGTTCCACCCCAAGCAAACTCATAGTTAAGCCAAACCATTTCACCTTGTTCATTGGTGAGTTCTTGGGGCGTAGCTTAGTGTTTTATGGCAATAAGGTTGTAAACTGTGAATTTATTTCAAGCCATTCCACTGCATATTCAAGTAATCTATCAAAAGATAAGATTCCCGAATAGCCAATAAAAGAATTTTCATTGGATGTAATACTTAACCAAAAATCTTCTGTATCTATATCACTTGTGATGCTTAAGACCTTCTTGTTATTCTCTCCTGTAATCTTTATGCACCAACCTGGATTATCTATATTATCCAAAGAAAAACCGTAAGAGTGTTCCCATACACCATCACATTTTGATTGATACCAAGTATTTACAAGGGTCAAAAAATCTTTCATTTAATTAAACCTTTTTGTTTTGCCAGTTTTCGAGCAAGCGTAGGGTGGGCAACTCGTTGCCCAGGCTGTTTGATACACGCCACGTTATTTTATTTTTTCAGGCAGCCTGAAATGAAATA
>JAUNED010000004.1 GCA_030525745.1 Lonepinella koalarum
CGGTGGTTTGTGTCGTGTTTTTTGCAAAATGTAAAGGCAAAAAGGCGGTGAATTAGTCGTTAGGTAGGGTGGGCGTAAGCCCACGACATCATCAGCGTGGACTAACGTCCACCCTACCCATTTCTAACAAAGAGGTCATTTATGAATAACATCATCTATATTTTGTTAGATCAAGTGCGTAAAGATATGCTCGGCACTTACGGGCATCAGGTGGTGAAAACCCCGAATTTGGATCGCTTGGCGAAAGACGGCATTCGGTTTAACAACGCATTCACGCCGGCTTCGGTTTGCGGGCCGGCTCGCACCTCGCTGTTTACCGGCTTAATGCCGTCCAGCCACGGGATTATCAAAAACGGCGAAAAAGGCGGCACAGGCGAAATTCCACAACAAAATCCCAACATTGCCGGCGTGGAGGGCTATAACTCCTTTGTGATCGGCAAATGGCACGTTGGCACAAAATCCGTTCCCGAAGATTACGGCATTGCCGGTCATAACTTTGACGGCTATGGCTATCCGGGTAGCCAAGTGTATAAAAACCTGGTGTTCAATCAGCCGCCAACGCACTCCAACCGCTACCGTGAATGGCTGGCGGAAAAAGGCTATGACGCACCCGAAGTCAGCCGAGCCTATTTTGGCGACAATCCGCACCTGCGTGTGCAGGAACTCTGTGGCTTGCTTTCCGGCACCCGTGAGCAGACGATAGAGTGGTTTATCATTGACGAGGCGAAAAAATACATTCAAGCCTCCCTTGATGAGAAAAAACCGTTCTTTGCGTGGATCAATTTCTGGGGGCCACACACCCCGTGCGTGGTGCCGGAGCCGTATTATTCAATGTATGACCCAAGCCAAGTGGTGCTGGACGAGAGTTTCTTCAAGCCACTCGAGGGCAAACCGAACCACTTCCGCACCATTTCGCAAATGTGGGGAATGTGGGAGGCGAGCGAAGATCGCTGGAAAGAGGTGATTTCAAAATTCTGGGGCTACATCACGCTGATTGACGATGCCATTGGCGAGCTGTTCCGTTTCTTGGAAGAGAACAACCTCTATGAAAACACCTTCCTCGTTGCCACCGCCGACCACGGCGATGCGATGGGTGCGCATAAGATGATCGAAAAAGGCGAGTTTATGTTTGAAACCACCTACAACATTCCGCTGATTATCAAAGATCCGCACTCCACAAGGGTGAACGAAGTCGATGACAACCTCGTTTATTTGCACGATCTCACTTCCACCGTGTATGATGTGGCAAATCAACCGATCCCGACCGCTTTCCAAGGCGAGAGCATTCTGCCGATAACCAGACAAAGCCAAAACAACGACCGCAAAGGCTTGTTGTGCCAACTGGCAGGGCATTTTGTCTATTTTGAACAGCGAATGTGGCGGCGCAAGGATTACAAATTGGTCTTCAACGCCACCGACCGTTGTGAACTCTACGATGTCAGAAAAGACCCCGAAGAGATGCACAATCTCTTTTATGACGAAGCCTATCGAGCCGTGAAAAAAGAGATGTTGGAAGAAATGCGACAGGAAATGAAACGCCTCAACGACCCACTGGAAAATTGGGTATATCGGATTATTGATGAGATATAATGAGTTGCCCTGTACGAGCCGTACAGGGCTTCTTAATCTGAGCTACTCCGTAGCTCGTCCATAAGTCGCAGAGCGACTTGGTTTATTGAACCTAGCACGGCTCGTGCTAGGGAATGATGTAGAGAATTTATGACCACCACCTACTTCCACCTAATGGCAAAACCCAGCAGTTTTCACTGTAATATTCAGTGCGAGTACTGTTTTTATCTAAGCAAGGAACAGACCATTCCGCCGGAAAAATCGCAGTTTATGAACGATGATTATGATGAAGCCTACCGAGCCGTGAAAAAAGAGATGTTGGAAGAAATTGGGTGCATCGGATTATTGATGAGATATAATGAGTTGCCTGTACGAGCCGTACAGAGCTTCTTAATCTGAGCTACTCCGTAGCTCGTCCATAAGTCGCAGAGCGACTTGGTTTATTGAACCTAGCACGGCTCGTGCTAGGGAATGATGTAGAGAATTTATGACCACCACCTACTTCCACCTAATGGCAAAACCCAGCAGTTTTCACTGTAATATTCAGTGCGAGTACTGTTTTTATCTGAGCAAGGAACAGACCATTCCGCCGGAAAAATCGCAGTTTATGAACGATGAAACGTTGCAAAACTACATTCGCCATTACATCGAAGCCAACCAAAGCCAACGGGTGGATTTTGTGTGGCAGGGGGGCGAGCCGACCTTGCTGGGCTTAGATTTCTACAAACAAGCGGTCAAATATCAGCAAAAATTTGCAAACGGCAAGCAGATCACCAACGCAATCCAAACCAACGGCATTGCTCTAAACCGCCAGTGGGCGAGCTTTTTCAAAGAGCATCATTTTCTGGTGGGCTTATCCATTGACGGATTGAGCGACATTCACGACCGCTACCGCATTTCCACCAACGGCAAACCGACGTTTGAACGGGTGAAAAGTGCGGTCGATTTATTGAAAGAGGTTGGGGTGGAATTTAACACCCTCACGGTGGTGAACGACCGCAACTGGCAACGGGGCAGAGAAACCTACCAAGCCCTCAAAGCCCTCGGCAGCCGTTATATGCAGTTTATTCCGGTGGTGGAAAGCCACAAGGGGAAATTACAACCCTTTTCCGTTCCGCCCCAAGGCTACGGGCAATTTTTAGTCGATGTCTTTCACGAATGGTTGCCTGACCGTGGGCAGATTTTTGTGATCGAGTTTGATAACCTGCTCGGGCAGTGGCTAGGCTATCCCTCCAACAACTGCGTATTTCGCCCAACCTGTGGCAGCTCACTGGTGGTGGAAGCCTGTGGCGATGTGTACAGTTGCGACCATTTCGTCTATCCCGACTACCACATCGGCAACCTCAACCAACAACCGCTGGCGGAGATTGTTTCATCACCCGCCCAACGCCAATTCGGGCAGAATAAACAGACAAAACTCTCGCAAGCCTGCCTAAACTGCAAATTCCGCATTCTCTGCCACGGCGGCTGCCCGAAACACCGCATCGTCCCCGAAGCAAGCGGCGAAAACCACAACTACCTCTGCCCCTCTTACCAACAATTTTTTGCCGAGACTTCTAGTGTAATGAGGCAGATGAGCGAGCAAATTCGGTTTGCTAGATAGAAATAAATCTCCTATAAAGTTTATTTTTATCTTGAATTTCTTCTTTTCATCGCCATATATCAGTCATGTTTTATCAAAAAGGAACAGATTATGACTACGATTGTTAGTGTGCGCCGCAATGGGAAAGTGGTTGTTGGCGGTGACGGGCAGGTTTCACTGGGAAATACGGTAATGAAAGGAAATGCTCGTAAAGTACGCCGTTTATATAAAGACAAAGTGTTGGCCGGGTTTGCCGGTGGCACCGCAGATGCTTTCACATTGTTTGAGTTATTTGAGCGTAAATTGGAAATGCATCAAGGGCATTTGTTAAAAAGTGCGGTGGAATTAGCAAAAGATTGGCGAACTGACCGTGCTTTACGAAAGTTAGAAGCCATGTTGATCGTGGCTGATGAAAAAGAAAGTTTGATTATCACCGGAATCGGTGATGTGGTTCAGCCTGAAGAAGATCAAATTTTGGCTATTGGTTCCGGTGGTAACTATGCTTTGTCAGCCGCCAGAGCTTTAGTGGAAAATACGGATCTTTCTGCTCGGGATATTGTGGAAAAGTCTCTGCAAATCGCAGGCGATATTTGTGTTTTTACTAATACCAATTTTACTATCGAAGAATTATAAGGAAGCTCCGCTATGTCTGAAATGACCCCAAGAGAAATTGTTTCTGAATTAGATCAACATATTATCGGGCAAGCCGATGCAAAACGTGCGGTGGCGATTGCTTTGCGTAACCGTTGGCGAAGAATGCAGTTGCAAGAACCTTTGCGCCACGAAGTTACACCCAAAAACATTCTTATGATTGGGCCTACAGGAGTAGGTAAAACCGAAATTGCCCGTCGTTTGGCTAAATTGGCTAATGCACCTTTTATTAAAGTGGAAGCGACGAAATTTACCGAAGTCGGCTATGTAGGTAAAGAAGTAGATAGTATCATCCGAGATTTGACCGATAGTGCGATGAAATTGGTGCGTCAAACAGAAATTGAGAAAAACCGCTTCCGTGCGGAAGAAGCTGCTGAAGATCGCATTTTAGATATTTTGTTGCCGCCGGCGAAAAATCAGTGGGGGCAGGCAGAAGAAAGTGATAGTCATAGCGGAACCCGACAAATTTTTCGTAAAAAATTGCGTGAAGGGCAATTAGACGACAAAGAAATTGAAATCGAAGTTGCCGGTGTTTCTATGGGAGTAGAAATTATGGCTCCTCCGGGTATGGAAGAAATGACCAGTCAGTTACAATCTATGTTTGAAAATTTAGGTGGGACAAAAACCAAGCGCCGTAAAATGAAAGTCAAAGAGGCGTTGAAAGCACTTATTGACGAGGAAGCTGCGAAGTTGATTAATCCTGAAGATCTTAAACAAAAAGCCATTGATGCAGTGGAGCAAAACGGTATCGTGTTTATCGACGAAATCGATAAAATCTGTAAAAAAGGCGAATACAGTGGCGCTGATGTGTCCCGAGAGGGAGTTCAGCGTGATTTACTGCCTTTGGTGGAAGGATCTACTGTCAGTACTAAACACGGTATGGTGAAAACAGATCATATTTTGTTTATTGCTTCGGGTGCGTTTCAAGTGGCACGCCCGTCTGATTTAATTCCTGAATTACAAGGTCGTTTGCCAATTCGAGTAGAACTTTCTGCCTTAAGTGCGGAGGATTTTAAACGTATTTTGACTGAGCCAAATGCCTCTTTAACTGAGCAATACAAAGCCTTAATGGGAACTGAAGGCGTAAATATTCAATTTACAGATGATGCGGTGGAGAAAATTGCTCAAGCAGCGTTTCGTGTGAATGAAAAAACCGAAAATATCGGTGCAAGACGATTGCACACGGTAATGGAGCGTTTAATGGATAAAATTTCTTTCAGTGCCTCTGAAATGGGAGGACAGCAAGTGAAAATTGATGGTAATTACGTTACTGAAGCTTTAGGTGATGTAGTTGAAAACGAAGATTTAAGTCGATTTATCTTATAATCAGATATAGAAAGTGCGGTGAAATTCACCGCACTTTTGTTGAACTAAAGACTTATAGCAGTTCTGCGCGCAATTTTTTCGTCACTTTCATCATCACGTCCAACTGCTCAATCGTCTCTTTCCAGCCTCGGGTTTTTAAACCACAATCCGGATTTACCCACAAACGCTCTTTCGGTACGACTTTTAAGGCTTTACGCAGCAAATGCTCAATTTCCGCTTCGGTCGGCACACGAGGGGAGTGAATATCGTATACGCCCGGCCCGATGTCATTTGGATAGTGGAAATCAGCGAAGGCAGTCAGCAGTTCCATATCGGAGCGGGAGGTTTCAATGGTGATTACGTCTGCATCCAGCCCTGCAATCGCCGGTAGAATATCGTTAAACTCGGAGTAGCACATATGAGTGTGAATTTGGGTGTCGTCTTGTACGCCCATATAGCTTAAACGGAAGGCTTCCCCTGCCCATTGCAGATAATGCGCCCAATCCGACCGCTTGAGTGGCAAGCCTTCACGAATCGCCGGTTCGTCAATTTGAATGACTTTGATACCGGCTTTTTCTAAATCTAACACTTCATCAGATAAGGCAACGCCAATTTGTTTGCAGACGGTTGAACGAGGAATATCGTTACGCACAAACGACCATTGCAAAATGGTTACAGGGCCGGTCAGCATACCTTTCATCACTTTATTGGTGAGGCTTTGTGCATATTGTGACCAGCGCACGGTCATTGGTTCAGGGCGTGCTACATCGCCGTAAATCACCGGTGGTTTTACGCAACGGGAGCCATAACTCTGAACCCAACCGAATTTAGTGAAGGCAAATCCGTCTAACAATTCACCAAAATACTCTACCATATCGTTTCGTTCCGCCTCACCGTGAACTAAGACATCAAGATCCAGCTCTTCTTGACGGCGTACCACATACTCGATCTCTTTTTTCATTGCGGTTTCATAGTCGGCAAGGGAGAGTTCGCCTTTTTTGAATGCAGCCCGTGCGTGTCGGATTTCAGCCGTTTGTGGGAATGAACCAATGTTGGTGGTTGGCAATAACGGCAAGTTCAACCACGCATTCTGTTTTTGAATGCGTTCGGCAAACGGTGATTTACGTTGGTCTGCGCCTTTCGGTAGATTGGCTAATCGTTCGGCGACATCTGCACGGTGAATGGCGGTTGAATTTTTCCGTGCTGTCGCTGCTGCTTGACTGTCGTCCAATTCTGTTTGAACGGTATTTCTGCCGTGGTTTAATGCCTGTTTCAGCACTTTCAATTCTTCCACTTTTTGTAGTGTGAAAGCCAGCCAGCGATACAGATCGGCATTTTTTTCCTGTAATTGAGTTTCCACGCTTAAATCATAAGGGGTGTGTAGTAAGGAACAGCTTGGTGCAATCCATAAGCGTTCCCCCAGTTTGGCTTTTAGCGGTGTTAAGTAATCCAGGACGCTATTTAACTCAGCACGCCAAATGTTTCGCCCGTCAATCACACCGGCAGAAAGCACGTTGCGGTAATCTTCAAAGGCAGACAGTTGTTCCGGCGCACGAACTAAATCAATGTGCAAGCCGGCAACGGGTAGTGATTTTAATAACTCGGCGTGTTCGGCAACGGAGCCGAAATAGGTGGCAAGTAGAATGTTTGCCTTGACTTGGCTTAATTCGGCGTACACCGTTTTATATGCTGCAACCCATTCGGCTGGCAAATCAAGGGCTAATGCCGGTTCATCGAGCTGGATCCATTCAACCTCTTCGGCAGAAAGTGCGGTCAAAATATCACGATAAACTGCAACCAGCTTTGGCAGTAACTCAATACGGTTAAAGGCTTCCCCTTTCTCTTTGCCCAGCCACAAAAAGGTGATAGGCCCGACAATCACCGGTTTTGGGTTGTAGCCTTTGGCTTTTGCCTCACGGATCTGATTGACATAATGGGCAGGGTTGGCGTTGAATTGGGTCTGCTTGTGAAACTCGGGGACAAGGTAGTGGTAGTTGGTGTCGAACCATTTAGTCATTTCAATGGCAAATTGGGTTTTGTTACCACGAGCCAGTTGGAAATATTGAGAAAGTGTAAGTGTTTGGTTATTGAAGCCGAAGCGTGGTGGAATAGCACCGGTGGCAACTTGTAAATCTAAAATATGGTCGTAGAAGGTGAAATCGCCTACGGCAACAAAGTCAGCTTGACTGTCGGCTTGGTGCTGCCAATTTTTTTCACGCAAGGCTTTGGCTAAGTCCAGTAAATCTTGCTCGCCAAGTTCATCTCGCCAGTAACGCTCTTGGGCAAATTTCAGTTCACGTTTTGCACCGACACGGGGGAAACCTAAAATATGGGAAATGGTCATAATTGCCTCTCTTATAAAAATCAATGAGTAAAATAATGTGCTTAGAGGTTTAGCCGTCTAAACTGCTTGAAGTTATAATGCGAAAAAATTAAACATTAAACAATCTCATATTTTTCATTTTTATTATGAATTTAACTCATGATTTATGAATAGACTGCTTTATGACCGCACTTTAGAGGAAAATAAAAAGGGCTAATTTAAGAATTAGCCCTTTTTTCAATATTAAAATTATTTACGAGACAGTGGTGGAACAAATGCCAAGCCTAAATCCCATGGTTGCTCAATCCAAGTATTTTGTGGAATATCAACCACATAATCATCAACCAATGGTGCACCGGCAGGTTTTGCAAATACGGTCACAAATTTGGCTTTAGGGTACATCTTGCGGATTTCTCGAGCCGTATTGCCGGTATCGACTAAATCATCAACTACAATAAAGCCTTCACCGTCACCTTGAGCAGCGTGCAATACTTTGAGTTCGCCCTGTGTATCATGATCGTAGCTGGCAATGCACACCGTTTCTACATGACGTAAGCCTAATTCACGAGCCAGTACGGCGGCCGGAAACAAACCACCACGGCTGACGGCAATAATGCCTTTCCATTGAGAAGCTGGTAATAAACGCTCGGATAATTTGCGCGCGTGCATTTGGAACATATCCCAAGTGACAATATATTTTTCGCTCATAGAACTCACCTTTTGAATTGTAAACGGTAGGATTTCCCACCCGATAAATAAAATTGCGTAAGGATAACCTGAAAACGCATTTTATGCTATTATTTAGCGCATAAAATTGAGAAAAAAATGACAAAAGTGCGGTTGAAAAGCGCTTTATTTTGTTTTTTTGGCTCAAGTTCCGTTTATTTTTAATAAAGAGGAGACCGATATGTCCGAGATTCAGGCTTTACAACCAACGCTATTATGGAAATGGTTTGATCAAATTTGTGCTATTCCACACCCTTCTTATCATGAAGATCAGCTGGCAGAGTTTATTATAGATTGGGCGAAAGGAAAGGGGTTTTATGTAGATCGTGACGATAGTGGCAATGTGCTTATTCGTAAACCGGCTACACAAGGTATGGAAAATCGCCAGCCTGTGGCTTTACAGGCACATTTAGATATGGTGCCACAAGCCAACGAGGGTAATCCACATCATTTTTTAACCGATCCAATTCAGCCTTGGATTGACGGCGAGTGGGTAAAAGCCAAAGGTACGACCTTAGGAGCGGATAACGGGATCGGCTTAGCATCTGCATTGGCAGTGTTGGATAGCAATGATTTGGCTCATCCTGAATTAGAAGTACTTTGTACCATGACAGAAGAAGCTGGTATGGAGGGGGCAGTAGGTTTGCGCGCAAATTGGCTGACTTCCGAAGTAATGATTAATACAGATACGGAAGAAGAAGGTGAAATTTATATCGGTTGTGCCGGTGGTGAAAATGCTCAACTGACTTTACCTCTTGATTGGCAAGATAATCACTTTAAGCATAGTTATCAAGTGATTTTGAAAGGATTGCGTGGCGGGCATTCTGGTTGTGATATTCATACCACAAGAGCTAATGCGATTAAGGTATTAGCCCGTTTATTGGCAAAACTTCAGCAAAATCAACCGCACTTTGAATTTACTTTAGGGGAAATTCGTGGTGGTTCTATTCGTAATGCAATTCCTCGAGAAGCCTTTGCGACGCTTTGCTTTAATGCCGAGGTGTGTGAATTGGAAAGTGCGGTGGAAAAATTGGCTGTTTTCATTCAGCAAGAATTAGCTTTAGCCGAGCCACAATTAAGCCTGACTCTACAAAAAGTAGAAAAGCCAACACAAGTTTTTACAGCGAAAACGACACAGCAAGTAATTGATTTATTGAATGTTTTACCAAACGGTGTGATGCGTAACAGTGATGTCGTCGCCGGTGTGGTGGAAACCTCTTTAAGTATCGGTGTATTGAAAACCCTAGAAAATTGTATTGAAGGGACGATTTTGCTACGTTCATTAGTGGCTAGTGGCACTGAATATGTAGAAAATATGCTGCGATCTATTGCTCGATTATCAGGGGGCGATGTGGCTTTTTCTAACGGCTATCCGGGGTGGGAACCACAACGAAATACCCCGATTTTAGCTTTAACCGAGAAAATTTATGGGGAAATTTTAGGTCATCAGCCGGAAATTAAAGTTATTCACGCCGGTTTAGAATGTGGCTTATTGAAAAAAATCTACCCGAATATAGAGATGATTTCTGTTGGCCCAACTATTCGTAATGCGCATTCTCCTGATGAAAAAGTGCATATTCCGGCAGTACAAACGTATTGGGCATTGTTAACCAACGTATTGGCGCAAATGCCGGAAAAATCGGTGTAAGCAAGTAAAATGTGGCATTGTATTCAGCCTGAGCAACAGGGCGCATGGCTACTCACCCAAGGCTCAGCGTTATATTTGAGCAATAATCAATTACCACAAGGCCGAGCGGCAGATTTTCATTTGTCCAATTTACCTGCCTTGCAGATTGGGTACTGGAATGAACAGCCTTTATATTTGGTTGCCGAGCAAGAAAATGACAGCCGGGAATATATTTCACTCCGCAGTCAGTTGGCATTAGCCGATACTCAATTTAATTTGTTGCAACGAGGCATAGAACTGAACCATTTTGTGAAAACTCATCGATTTTGTGGAAAGTGCGGTGAAAAAACAGCAATGTCTGATCACGAATGGGCGATGCAATGCCAAAACTCTGCTTGTGGTTATCGGGCTTATCCCGTGATTTGTCCTTCGATTATTGTGGCCGTACGGCGGGGCAAGGAAATTTTACTTGCTTGTCATCAGCGCCATAAAGACAGTCAAATCTATACAACCTTAGCCGGTTTTGTGGAAGTTGGTGAAACTTTTGAGCAAACGGTAGAACGGGAAGTGTTTGAAGAAACCGGCATTCGGGTTAAAAATATCCGTTATTTCGACAGCCAACCTTGGGCATTTCCTAATTCTCAAATGGTGGGCTTTTTGGCGGATTATGAGAGTGGTGATATTTTGTTGCAAGAAGCGGAAATTGTCGATGCAAAATGGTGTCATTGTGATGAGGCTTTACCTAATATACCGGAACAGGGTACGATTGCCCGTCGTTTGATTGAAACTACGTTGGCGCTGTGTCGTCAAGCCTAGAGACTATTGATAATTCAAATAAATTGGCATTATCAACAGAGCTTAAAAAGTGCGGTCGTTTTTTTATTATTTTAAGGATTTTTATGCGAAACCCTATTCATAAACGCCTAGAACGTTTTGAGTCATGGCAAAATATTACGTTTATGGCGTGCTTATGTGAGCGTATGTACCCGAATTTTCACTTATTTTGCCGAGTTACCGAACAAACGGAAAAGGCTCGAATTTATCAAAATATCTTAAATCTTGTATGGGAATATTTAACAGTAAAAGGGGCAAAAATTAATTTTGAAAACCAGCTGGAAAAACTGGAAGCCCTGATTCCTGATGTGAATGATTATGACTTTTTCGGCGTTGTACCGGCACTTGATGCTTGTGAGGCCTTATCTGAATTGTTACACAGCATTTTGGCCGGCGAGACCTTAGAGCAAGCAATTAAAATCAGTCAATTATCCTTGCAAACGGTAGCCATAGTATTGGAGAGCCAAGCCGAACGTGAATTATCGGAAAACGAATTGAAAAACAGTGAGGATATTCAGCAAGAACTTGATGTGCAATGGTTGATTTACCGTACATTAAATGAATGTGAAGAACGACAGGTTTCATTGATTTTAGATTTGAAAAATGAGATCAGAAGTACAGGTATTTCCAATATTGGCATAGAATTGGAAGAAAAAATGTGATTTTTCTCTCAAAATCATAAGATAATGCTTGCTTTCTTGCCAAGTTTGATTAAGCTAAGAGCCACTGTTCTAACAGTGCTAAATGTTTCGGAGAACGGTTGATTAAATTGCTCTGAAACCCCATGATATTTTTATAAAAATGAAAAGGTATTTACTTATGAACAAAACAGAATTAGTTGATGCAATCGCAAGCGCAGCGAACTTAACTAAAAAAGACGCTAAAGCAGCTTTAGAAGCGACATTAGAAGCTATCTCTACAAGCTTAAAAGCCGGTGACCCGGTACAATTAATCGGCTTCGGTACATTCAAAGTGAATGAGCGTAAAGCACGTGTTGGTCGTAACCCACAAACAGGTAAAGAAATCAAAATTAAAGCATCTAAAGCACCGGCATTCGTTGCAGGTAAAGCATTAAAAGATACTGTAAATGCAAAATAATTGATTTTTTGATGATAAAACCCCGTTCTATTGAATGGGGTTTTTTGTTGGTATTTTATTTCAAATGGAGTATTTTGCTTGAAAAAATGATGTGATAGGAGTAAAGTGCGGTCAATTTTTATAGTGTTCTTATAAGAGGCAAGTTAAGTATGTGTGGGATTGTTGGTGCTGTTGCGCAGCGTGATGTAGCAGAAATTTTAATTGATGGCCTGCATCGTTTGGAGTATAGGGGCTATGATTCCGCCGGCGTGGCGGTATTATCTTCAAATGGAGAACGGCAAATATTGCGCCGAGTAGGGAAAGTGAAGGCCTTAGATGAAGCAATCAGGCATCAGCCCTTAATCGGTGGTACAGGCATTGCCCATACTCGTTGGGCAACCCATGGCGAACCTTCAGAAGCCAATGCACACCCTCATTGTTCCGGTAACATTGCGGTAGTTCATAACGGGATTATTGAAAATTATGAAATGTTACGTGAGCAGTTGCAACAACGGGGATTCGTGTTTCAATCGCAAACAGATACTGAAGTGATTGCGCATTTGGTGGAATGGGAATATCGTACAGCGGAAACCTTGTTACAAGCGGTACAGCGTGCAATTGTGCAGTTGCGTGGTGCTTACGGCACGGTGATTATGAATACGGCAGAGCCTGAACATTTGATCGTTGCACGTTCCGGCTCGCCATTAGTTATTGGTTATGGCTTGGGTGAAAATTTTGTTGCTTCTGATCCCTTGGCATTGCTCAGTGTCACTCGTCGTTTCAGCTATTTGGAAGAAGGTGATGTGGCGGAAATTACCCGCCGTTCGGTGGCTATTTATAATCAGGCAGGTGAAAAAGTCGAGCGTGAAATTCATGAAGGCAATTTTGAGGCGGACGCAGCAGATAAAGGGCGTTTTCGCCACTATATGCAAAAAGAAATTTTTGAACAGCCGGTAGCGATTATGCACACTTTGGAGGGGCGAATTAAAGAGGGGAAAGTGAATATTGACGCAATTTCACCGAATGCAACAGAGATATTGTCGCAGGTGGAACATATTCAAATTGTGGCTTGTGGCACTTCCTATAATGCCGGTATGGTAGCTCGTTATTGGTTTGAAGGTATTGGCGGTGTCAGTTGTGATGTTGAAATTGCCTCTGAGTTTCGTTATCGCAAATCGGTTACTCGCCCGAAAAGCTTATTGATTACACTTTCCCAATCGGGAGAAACAGCAGATACGTTAGCTGCACTTCGTTTAGCAAAACAGTCCGGTTATATGGCAGTAATGACAGTTTGTAATGTAGCCAGTTCGTCTTTGGTACGAGAATCGGATATTGCCTTTATGACGAAAGCTGGTGTCGAAATTGGCGTGGCTTCTACGAAGGCGTTTACGACACAATTGACCTGTTTACTCTTACTCACTGCGGCTATCGGGCGATTAAAAGGGCATTTAAACGACGCACAAGAAAAACAAATTGTTCAAGCGCTTCAACGATTACCGGCGCAAATTGAAAGTGTATTGGTCTTTGAGCCGCAAATTGAAAACTTATCGGAAGATTTTGCTGAAAAACAGCATACCTTATTTTTGGGGCGTGGCGAATATTACCCGATTGCGATGGAATCGGCGTTGAAGTTAAAAGAAATATCCTACATTCATGCTGAAGCCTATGCTGCGGGGGAACTAAAACACGGCCCTCTAGCCTTAATTGACGGCGAGATGCCGGTGGTTGTTGTTGCACCTGAAAATGATTTGCTGGAAAAGGTGAAATCCAATATAGAGGAGGTACGAGCCAGAGGTGGGCAGCTTTATGTGTTTGCCGATCATGATGCTGGTTTTAGTGACACTGAAGGGATAAAAACCATTGTATTACCTAAAGTTGATGAAGTCACCGCTCCGATTTTTTATACGATACCCTTGCAATTATTGTCTTATCATGTGGCTTTAATTAAAGGGACTGATGTGGATCAACCACGTAACTTGGCAAAAGCGGTGACTGTAGAATAAATAAAAAAACGACCGCACTTTTCCCTCTTTCTGAAAGTGATCTGCGCCTTAATCTGTTGGTTTAACGGTTCAAGTGTTGGGTGTAGATCAAAGTGCGGTCGATTGTTATCAAATTTTGATTGCGAAATTGACAGAATTTCCCTAAACTGTCGCCCAATTTCCCGAGGGAAAGACACTTCTTTTTCATGCCTTAACTTTAAAGGTTGCCTGTGAGCAACAAAAGGACATCAAAATGACACATCAAGTAAATAAATATGGCTGGAAAGCCTTATTAGGTTCTGCCGTCGGTTATGCAATGGACGGTTTTGATTTATTAATTCTTGGCTTTATGCTGACGGCAATTTCGGCGGATTTAGCCTTAACTCCGGCGCAAGGCGGTTCTTTAGTGACTTGGACACTTATCGGTGCGGTGGCCGGCGGTGTAATTTTCGGGGCGTTGAGTGATAAATTCGGACGTATTCGAGTTTTAACTTGGACGATTGTATTATTCGCCGTTTTTACCGGTTTATCTGCTTTTGCACAAGGTTACTGGGATTTGCTGATTTATCGCACTATTGCCGGTATTGGATTGGGGGGCGAATTTGGTATCGGTATGGCATTGGCGGCTGAAGCTTGGCCTGCTCGCCATCGTGCCAAAGCGGCGTCTTATGTGGCCTTAGGTTGGCAAGTCGGGGTATTGGCCGCCGCCTTATTAACGCCCTTATTGCTGCCAATTATCGGCTGGCGTGGCATGTTTATTGTTGGGATTTTTCCGGCGTTTGTTGCTTGGTACTTGCGGGCAAAATTGCACGAACCTGATATTTTTGTGCAAAAACAGACCGCACTTACAGAGACGAAACAACGCTGCTCGCCTTTTAGATTATTGGTTAAAGATAAAGCAACAGCTAAAATCAGTTTGGGGGTTATTGTGCTGACTTCCGTTCAAAATTTTGGCTATTACGGCATTATGATTTGGCTGCCGAATTTCCTGTCTAAACAACTTGGTTTCAGTTTAACCAAGTCCGGTCTTTGGACGGCAGTCACCATTTGCGGAATGATGCTTGGCATTTGGATTTTTGGTCGCCTTGCCGATAAAATCGGTCGTAAACCAAGTTTTTTGATTTTCCAAGCCGGTGCAGTGGTAAGCATTATTGCCTATTCGCAATTAACGGATCCGACGGCGATGTTATTTGCTGGTGCAGTGTTAGGTGCTTTTGTGAATGGCATGATGGGCGGCTATGGGGCACTAATGTCTGAGGCTTATCCTACCGAAGCAAGAGCTACGGCACAAAATGTCTTGTTTAATATCGGTAGAGCCGTTGGTGGTTTTGGGCCTGTTGTTGTGGGAGCAGTTGTTTCTGCCTACTCTTTCCAAATTGCGATTGCTTTTCTTGCCTTGATTTACATTCTGGATATGATTGCGACAATTTTCTTAGTCCCTGAATTAAAAGGGAAAGTTTTAGAATAAAAGAGTGTTAGCTGTCTAAAACACATAAAACAATGACCGCACTTTTTAGGATGGCAAAAGTGCGGTCAATTTTTCGAGTGTTTTATCCTTTATTTATGTAGTGCGGCTTTATAAGTCGGGTTCATTAAGTTTTCGACGGATAAAATATCGTCTAACTCTGCTTCGGTGAGTAAACCTTTCTCTAAAACAACATCACGAACACTACGGCCTGTGGTTGCACAAATTTTACCGATGACATCGCCGTTGTGATGGCCGATAAACGGATTGAGATAGGTAATAATACCAATTGAATTGAACACGAAGTTTTCACAGATTTCTTTATTGACTGTAATACCGTCCACACATTTATCACGCAAATTGATACAAGCGTTGCTGAGAATTTCAATGGTTTCAAACATCGCTTGGCCAATTACCGGCTCCATGACGTTTAATTGTAATTGACCGGCTTCTGCGGCAAATGTAACCGTCGTATCATTACCAATCACTTTAAAGCATACTTGATTAACCACTTCCGGCACAACCGGATTGACTTTTGCAGGCATAATGGAAGAACCGGCTTGTAATTCCGGTAGGTTAATTTCATTTAAGCCTGCGCGAGGGCCTGAAGAAAGCAAACGTAAATCGTTACAAACTTTAGAGAGTTTTACTGCTGTGCGTTTTAATGCGCCATGAACCATGACATAAGCTCCACAGTCGGAAGTGGCTTCAATTAAATTTGGTGCATTGGTACAAGCTAAGCCGGTGACTTCAGCCAAGCGTTTTACCACTAATTCAGAATAACCTTTTGGCGTGTTTAAACCTGTACCGATGGCGGTTGCGCCAAGATTCACTTCAAGCAATAATTCGGCAGTACGGAGTAAATTACGCACTTCTTCTTCCAATAATACGGCAAAGGCTTTAAATTCTTGGCCGACCGTCATTGGAACAGCATCTTGCAACTGCGTGCGCCCCATTTTTAAGATATTGGCAAACTCATTGGCTTTATGTTCAAAACCTTGTTGTAAATAAGTAATTTTTTCCACCAATTTGACAATGCAATTATAGACGGCGATACGAAAACCTGTTGGATAAGCATCATTAGTAGATTGGCTGGCATTCACATGATCCATAGGGTCAAGGAATTGGTATTCGCCTTTTTTGTGCCCTAAAATTTCTAAGGCAAGGTTGGCGACTACTTCGTTTGTATTCATATTGACAGAAGTACCTGCACCGCCTTGATATACATCGGAAGGGAATTGATCCAAACATTTTCCTGTGGTCAAGATTTCATCACAGGCCTTGACAATGGCATCGGCAATCGGCTGAGGAATTGCTCCTAGTTCTCCGTTGGCTAAAGCAGTGGCTTTTTTCACCATGACCATACCTTTTACAAATTCAGGGACATCAGAAATAGTCACATTGGAAATATTAAAATTTTCAACCGCTCTTAGGGTGTGAATGCCCCAATAGGCATCGGCAGGCACATCACGTTCGCCAAGTAAATCGACTTCTTTACGGGTAGTCATTTTTTGCTCCTTAGTTATCCGTTGAGATTATGTGTATTATAAAAAAGCCCTATGAGGAAAAATGTGATCCTTATCACGTTTCAAGAAAGGCGTACCGACTTTATATTTATTATTCGGATTAGTTTTTTTAGGCCGAATTTAAACTGTTTTCTCGCCCAAAGTGCGGTTGGGATTTTTGCTTTTTTAGCGTTTTTTCGGCACAATAGTGAAGATTTTTTAGCAGAGGATTTTTGTATGACCAAACATTATGATTATTTAGCCATCGGTGGTGGTAGTGGCGGTATTGCTTCCATCAATCGAGCAGCAAGCTATGGTAAAAAATGTGCCATTATTGAGGCGAAACACTTGGGAGGAACCTGTGTAAATGTAGGTTGTGTGCCGAAAAAGGTGATGTTTTATGGTGCTCACATTGCTGAAGCCATTCATAAATATGCGCCTGATTACGGTTTTGATATTGAGGTGAAAAATTTTAACTATGCGAAATTAGTCGAAAGCCGTCAAGCTTACATTAGCCGTATTCATACCTCTTACGGTAATGTACTGACTAAAAATAACGTCGATGTGTTAAATGGTTTTGCTAAATTTGTGGATGCCAAAACGGTGGAGGTCACCTATGCCGATGGTTCAACGGAACAGGTGACAGCAGATCATATTTTAATTGCCACCGGCGGTCGCCCGAGTATTCCTGCGGTGAAAGGGGCAGAATATGGTATTGATTCTGACGGTGTGTTTGCGTTGAACGATGTACCGAAACGCTTGGCGGTAGTCGGAGCAGGCTATATTGCAGTGGAATTGGCAGGTGTTTTTAACAGTTTAGGAAGTGAAACTCATTTATTCGTTCGCCAACATGCTCCCTTGCGTAACCAAGATCCTTTAATTGTAGAGACCTTAGTAGAAGTATTAGCGCAAGATGGTATTCAATTGCATACACAAGCTCTGCCACAAGAAGTGGTCAAAAATGCTGACGGTTCGCTGACGTTAAGATTACAAGACGGGCGAGAAACCACGGTAGATTGTTTGGTTTGGGCGATTGGTCGTGAGCCGACTTGTGACAAAATCAACTTGGACTTGGCCGGTGTGAAAACAAATGCTCGTGGGCAAATTATCGTGGATAAATTCCAAAATACCAATGTGCCAAATATTTATGCAGTAGGTGATATTATTGAAGGAGGCATTGAATTAACCCCTGTGGCAGTAGCAGCCGGTCGTCGCTTGTCTGAACGTTTGTTTAATAATAAACCGAACGAACATTTAGATTATCATCTTGTACCAACAGTGGTATTCAGTCATCCACCTATCGGCACAGTCGGTTTAACGGAACCACAAGCTATTGAACAATATGGTGCAGAAAATGTAAAAGTGTATAAGTCTGCATTCACTGCAATGTATACTGCAGTAACGCAACATCGCCAACCTTGTAAAATGAAATTGGTCTGTGCAGGCAAAGAGGAAAAAATTGTAGGTCTACATGGTATCGGTTTTGGCGTTGATGAAATGATCCAAGGCTTTGCCGTCGCAATTAAAATGGGGGCGACTAAAGCTGATTTTGATAACACTGTCGCTATTCACCCAACCGGCTCTGAAGAGTTTGTCACTATGCGTTAAGTGTAAGCGATAACGCTAAATTTATTTGAATTATCAAACAGGCCCTAGATTAAAGTGCGGTCAATTTTTTAGTGGTTTCAAAACCTACTGAAAATTGACCGCACTTTTTATTTATCCATAATATCGTCGTAGAATTTATTTTCTGTTTTGTGACGGAAGTCACAATTTCAACTTAAGATAGTTGATACAAGTTGTTTCTTTTTTTGTACAATTTTGCTATCTATTTCATTCATATCATTAAATTTTAGTTAAGGACAGATTATGGCAAAACTTGAAATTAAGAATGTGACGAAAAAATTTGGGCAGTTTTATGCGGCCAAGTCGATTTCTTTTGTAGCAGAAGAAGGTGAATTTGTTACTTTACTCGGGCCGAGCGGCTGTGGTAAAACCTCATTATTAAAGTTGATTGCCGGTTTTCATTCGGTCGATGAGGGAGAAATATTAATCGGCGGTAAGAATGTGAATGGCGTTCCGCCGGAAAAACGAAATACCGCTATGTGTTTCCAGTCCTATGCCTTATTTCCCCATTTAAACGTGTCCCACAATATTTGTTATGGGTTACAACAACGCAAGATTGATATGAATGAACAAAAAGCACGTTTAGATGTATCTATTAAACAAATGGATTTAGAAATGCACCGTTTGAAACTGCCAAGTCAATTATCCGGTGGGCAACAGCAACGAGTGGCACTTGCCCGGGCAATGGTAACACGGCCGGATGTCATTTTGTTTGATGAACCTCTGTCAAATTTAGATGCAAAATTACGCGAGAGTGTCCGATTTGAAATTAAGCAACTGTCCAAACAATATAACCTGACCAGTATCTATGTGACCCACGACCAAGCAGAAGCCTTGGCGATGTCGGATAAAATTATTGTGTTAAACAAAGGGGAGATTGAACAAATAGGTACACCTCACGAGATTTATAATGCCCCGCTCAATCGCTTTGTGGCAGATTTTATCGGGGTAGCCAATATTGCCGAAGCTCATATTTCAGAAACGGGTGAAAATACTTATTCCGTGCAATCGGTATTTGGTGATTTCATTGCGTATTCACACAAAAAACCGCTATCTTCCCATAGCTATATCTGTTTCAGACCGGAAAATGCGACTTTGGTTTCAAAGGACAGCGATGCGCCGAATAAATTAACGGTAAAAGTATTGCAGACTGCATTTATGGGAAATTTAACCGAAATTCAAGGCGAAGTGTCCACAAACGGGCAGCAAAAAATCATTCGATTACAGCTTACTAAATTTCCGCAGATTAATGAAGACAATACCTTAACCTTTAGTATCGCACCTGAATCCATTTGTTTCTTGGAGGCCGTCGATGAAAAATCTTAAACAGGATCTGAAGGCGTGGCTGTTGTTATTAAGCGGCTTGGGAACGATTTTATTCTTAATGGGTTCTACCTTTTATATTGTCGTTGCACAGAGTTTTGGTCTGCAAAATATGATGGGCGGTGAAAGCCAATTTACTCTGGAGCATTGGCAAGCAGTGTTGGCCAATCCGGTGTTTCAGAAATCTTATTGGTATTCGGTGAAGGTATCGTTACTGGGGGCGGTTTTTTCCATTATTGTGGCCTATCCGATTGCTATGTGGTTACGCAAGGAATTGCCGGCCAAAATTGCCATTATTACCATTTTGCGTACGCCTATGCTTGTGCCGGGATTAGTGGCGGCCTTTTTGTTTGTCAATATGATTTCCTATCATGGGATTTTAAATGAAGTCTTGGTGTGGTTGGGCATTTGGTCTGAGCCAAAAACCTTACAAAATGATGAGTTTGGTTGGGGGGTTGTTATTTTACAAATGTGGAAAAATATTCCCTTTGCTTTGATTTTGATCGGTGGGGCAATCAATTCGTTACGTTCGGATTTGCTGGATGCTGCGGCCAATTTAGGTTCAACGGCGTGGCAGCGCTTCCGTTATGTGATTTTCCCTTTGACCTTAAGTGCGGTTCAAGTTTCCTTTATTTTGATTTTTATTGGTGCGTTGGGGGATTTTGCCTTCTATAGTATTGCCGGTCCACGTTCTACTTACTCACTGGCAAGATTAATGCAAATGACCGCCTATCAATTTGAAGAATGGAATCAAAGTGCGGTAATGGCGATGGCAATTATGCTGACATCAGCATTTTTCACTATATTAGTTTCGGTCATCATTAAGCCGTTAGCCACAAAACAAGGAGAAGTAAAATGACCACTGTCGTTCAAACCAAAAACAGTAAATTGATTGGTAAAATTTCGCTTTTCCTGTTTATTTTTGCCAATGCCATATGGCTATTTATTCCTTTTTTAATGGCGGGCTTATGGTCTTTTGTGGACCCCGACCACCCTTGGAGTTATCCGGATATTTTCCCGCAATCCCTTTCTTTTGAGCGTTGGGTGAGTGTGTGGCAAAACACCTCGTTGCCTGAGGCTATGTTTAACAGCTATACCATCGCACCAACGGTCTCATTGTGTGCAATTCTGTTGGCTTTGCCGACCGCCTATGCCTTTGGTCGTTTAGAATTTCGTGGGAAAAAATTTGCCGAACTGCTCACCCTCATTCCGTTAGTGATTCCCGGAATGATTATCGCATTATTCTTTAGCCAAATGCTGCTGAGTTTGAATATTGATAATCCGTTTATCGGTATTGTGGTGGGGCATACGGTGATGACTTTACCTTACGCCATTCGTATTTTATCGGCAGGTTTTGCCTCTGTTCCCCAAGACTTGATTGATGCAAGCCGTGATTTGGGGGCTTCAAAATACACTACTTTTAAAGATGTGTATATGCCAATGCTGAAACCGAGTTTTCTGGCCTCCATTATTTTCTGCTTAGTGAAAAGTTTGGAAGAATTCGCTATTTCATTCGTGATTGGTTCGCCGGATTTCATCACCGTACCGACGATTCTATACTCGTTTTTGGGCTATTCGTTTATCCGCCCCAATGCCGCAGTGGTTTCGATTATTTTGTTAATTCCCAATGTCATTTTAATGATGATTATTGAGAAATTATTAAAAGGCAATTACTTGTCTCAATCGACGGGTAAAGCATAAATGTTATTGTTACACTACCTGACTATAGGAGAATTATTATGAAAACATTCAAAAAATTGACCGCACTTGCTTTAGCAACAGTGCCTTTTATGATGTCCTCTGTGAGTTATGCAAATGATCTCGCTAATAAATCTTGGGCTGAAATAGAGGCGCAAGCCAAAAAAGAAGGCAATGTTACGGTCAGTATTTGGTACTTACAACCACAATTTCGGACTTTCGTAAAACAATTTGAAGAGCAATACGGGATTAAAGTTCGCATTCCGGAAGGAACGGTAGACGGCAATATCAATAAGTTATTTGCGGAAAAAAATCAAGCAAAAGGGAAAATGGATGTGATTGCCTTAGGTGCAGAAAATCTACATAACGTCTTCAAAAACGAAGTGGTGGCGGATATCAGTTTCATTCCTGATTTTGAGAAGCGTAACCATAAATTACAAGGGGTCGATCTGGGGAAATTTGCGGTAGGATTTTGGGGAAATCAAACGGGATTTGCCTATGATCCACTGAAAATCAGTGAGGATAAATTGCCGCAAACCTGGGCTGATGTGGAAAACTATTTAAAGGCAAACCCGAAAAAATTCGGCTATTCCGATCCGAACGGCGGCTCCTCCGGCACAGCGTTTATTCAACGGACGATTATCAATGTGGTTGGCGACTACAATTATCAAACTCAGGAGGTCAATTCGGAGCAAGTGGCAAAATGGGCGACAGCTTGGCAATGGTTTAGGGATAATAACGGCAATCTGACCCGTACGGCTTCAAATGCAGACAGTTTAACCCGTTTGAACGACGGTGAGTTGGATATTGTAAGTGCTTGGAAAGATCACTTATTCAGTCTGCAAAAACAAGGCGCAATTACCGACCGTTTGAAATTCTATATTCCTCAATTCGGTATGCCGGCGGGGGGCAATGCCATGGTGATTGCCAAAAATGCGCCAAACCCTGCGGCATCATTGTTGTTCGTGCATTGGATTTCCTCGCCTGAAATTCAAGCCAAGCTCAGTGAATCTTTTGGTGTCAGACCTTTAGACAGCACCAGCGGCGGAAATGATGTGGTGTTCTTTGTGCGTCCTTGGACAAAAGCCATTGCGGAAGCTTTTACCAAAGAAGTAGTGTCTAAATAATGGATTTTTAATGCTTGAAAGTGCGGTCTGTTTTTGCTGAGTTTTAAAACTCGGGGAAAATTGACCGCACTTGAGGGAAGGAAATAAAAAACAAGTCCAAGAAAATACATTGGACTTGTTTTTTGTGTTACCAGTTATAGCTCGCATTTACGCCAAAATTCGTTTCAGCGGATTGAGTGCCATATCGTTGTAATTTGAGATTGGCGCCCATAGCAATGCCATTGGCAAACCGTTTTTCAAGCCCTGTGGTCACAGCATACACTTTATTATCGCCTTTGATTTTGTGGGTATTACTTGCGTCATTAGATTGGGATAATGTTATATCGCCATTGACAAAAGCAATATTCGGGCGAATGTAGGCATTTACGCTTCCCAATTTATAATTGATATTCAAACCAAGATCACCTGCGTAGACTGTACGGCGGTTAATTGCAACATCTTCATCAATTAAAGTACGGGAAGAACGGGAAACATAAGCACCAACAGAGGGACTAATGCTTAGTTTATCGTCTAACTGAATACGGTAAGCATAGTTTAGGTAGCCGTCAATATTTTTATTGCGTTCGATAAAGTCATTATGTTTCACACCACGATAACGAACAAAACCGGAAATTTGATGGTTGCCTGTTTCATATTGGGCTCTAAAACCAACTTGTTGGCTGTTACGGTTTTTATTGCGTAGTTCAAAGAAAACACCGGCACGCAAATTGTCAGTGATCGCCGTATTTACGCCGAAAGACAGATTATTGTGTTTGGTTCCGCTGTCGTAATGTACAAAGACATTATCGAAAGTGCGGTATAAAATATCGGTGTTATATTCATTGAATTTTTCTGCTGCTTTTGTGTATTGAGCAAAATCTAATCTGGTACTCAGTAAAGCAAGATAGCTCGCATAGAGATTATTATATACAGATACAATGCCATTGTAGTCTAAATAGGTGGTATCTGTGGTTGTGGTGACTTTTTTCACATAATCCAAGGCACTTTCATAGATTGCTCGTTGTGATGGTAGTGCTTTAGTGGCAGCTTTGGCCAGTTCATCTAATGCTTCACTGTTTGTTTTTAGGTTATTCATTTCCTCGTTAATCACAAAGGATTGTGCAATGGCACTGTCATTTGCACGACGCATTTTGGCGACCAATTCATTTTTTTGCGCTTGATTTAAATAAGGCAACGCATTGATATTATCGACAGCAACGGCGATTTCATCTCTCAATTCCCAATCAACAGCAATACGTTCCATTTCAGCAATATGCTCAGTGAGGTTTTTCACGGAAATATCACCATCATCTTCAAATGCCACAAATAAATTCCCTTCTTTATAAGCTAAGGAAGAATAACCTGCGCCAGCAGCATTACCTGATCCCGGGCGAATAACGGTAACTTTGTGTTTATGGGCAGGATTTTTCGCATCCAGCATCCAAAGGGTAATATTCCCACGTTGCCAGTTGTCTCGATTGCCGTCTGGTTTAGAAATGAGTAAAACTTTTCGACCGTTTGGTAAGGTGACATAAATAGAAGAACCTTGGGTAGGTTGTGAGGTTGTCGGCAATAAGCCGTTTACAGGTGTAAATAACTGCCAAGTTTTACCCATATCGGTGGTGGAATATGCCCAACGGTTATTGCCACGCCCTGTCATCACGAGTTTGCCGGGTTCCACTTCAAACACCATATTTTCCAAAGAACTTTGATTTGGTGCGATACCGTCATTAATTTCAGGCACATCCCAAGTTTGACCATTATCGGTGGAATACATAATGGAGGTGGCTATACCGTTTTGGTGAGCAGTTTGAATTGGGAATACTAATGTCCCGTTTTGCATCACAATACCTGAACCCACACCGCCTAAGAAACCAATGGTTGGTTGTCCTTGGCGTTTGACTTTAGAAAAAATATCTAAATTACTGAATTTACTGAACTCGGCATTTTTTTCCCAAGTCAGTCCGCCGTCAGTGGATTTATGAATGGTTGCAGCCCAGCCACCGCTATTAAAATGATCTACTCTACCGCCATACCATTGTGCCGCAGACATTGACCAAGTACCGTGCATTACATAAAGGCTGTTATCAATTGGGTTGTGTAGAATGGTTGGATCCATTGCGCGACGTGTTGGGTGATTGGTCGGGCTAAATGACCATGCCGTTTTTTTCACCCAAGTGTGTCCTCCATCGGAAGAAATGGCAATACCGGGGTCAATTCGGTCTTGGTCGAAGGCTCTATTCCAACGTAAATCAAACATCACAACCATTTTATTATCTTCCGTAATCGTCATAGCAGGAATGCGGCTATAATACAATGGTGCTGTGCCTTCGGCTTCGCCGTTAGGACCGATCCCCGCCCAAGGTTGCCCCGGTGTGGCTGTAGCTGCAGTGAAATTATCCACACCGGCACGCTTGGTAATATTGGTTAAATTAACATTCAGATCGCTTTTCCAAAAATCAGAGGCAGCGAAGGCAGAAGAGATACTAAGAAAAAGTAAAGTAGGGGAGGTGATTAAGTGTTTGATTTTTTTCATATTTTAAACCTCATAAGTAACATTGGAGTATTCGCTTAAGTGGAAAAATTATTTTTATCTTGCGCATCTTTCAAGAACAGATAAACGCTGACGGTGGGATTAGAACAGAAAAAAATAAAAAAGTCTGTGACCGACTTCACAATTTTAAAAAAAACTTCAAAAAATAATTATTTCTGAATTTATTCTCCTATTTTGACCTGAAAGTAGGCGAAAAAGTGCGGTCAGTTTTCGTTGAGTTTTAAAACACAGGCGAATTTGACCGCACTTTTATAAAGAATAGAGTGAAAAAAATCTTGCTATTAGCCGATATTTTCTGTAAAATCCGTCTGCTTTTAATTTGAAAGCCGTTTAATGTAATCATTTATTAAACGTACTGTTACAATTGGTAACAGATAACAATGTTCCCGATTTGGGGACTAAAACAGGTCTGCTGCACTTCCCTTTTATTTTGAAGTTGAAAGGTGATGGTGTCAGTTTTTTATTAGCTAAAATTATTGGAGCTCTGGTCTAATGCAGAACCAAAGAATCCGTATCCGCTTAAAAGCATTTGATCATCGTTTAATTGATCAATCTACTGCGGAGATCGTAGAAACAGCTAAACGTACTGGTGCACAAGTTCGTGGTCCAATTCCTTTACCAACTCGTAAAGAACGTTTCACTGTATTGATTTCACCACACGTTAATAAAGATGCGCGTGATCAATATGAAATTCGTACACATAAACGTTTAGTTGATATTGTTGAGCCAACAGAAAAAACTGTTGATGCATTAATGCGTTTAGATCTGGCTGCCGGCGTTGACGTGCAGATCAGCCTAGGTTAATTTAAGAGGTTATTACAATGATTGGTTTAGTCGGTCGTAAAGTTGGTATGACTCGCGTTTTCACTGAAGACGGTGTGTCCATTCCAGTTACCGTAATCGAAATCGAAGCCAACCGCGTAACTCAAGTGAAAACTCTTGATAACGATGGCTATTCTGCTGTTCAAGTTACTACTGGCACTAAAAAAGCAAGTCGTGTAACTAAGCCAGAAGCTGGTCATTTCGTGAAAGCAGGCGTTGAAGCTGGTCGCGGTTTATGGGAATTTCGTACTGAAGGTGAAGAATTCACTTTAGGTCAAGAAATTAACGTTGACATCTTTACAGATGTTAAAAAAGTCGATGTTACCGGTACATCAAAAGGTAAAGGTTTCCAAGGTGGTGTGAAACGTTGGAACTTCCGTACTCAAGATGCAACTCATGGTAACTCTTTATCACATCGTGTTCTCGGTTCTATTGGTCAAAACCAAACTCCGGGTCGTGTGTTTAAAGGTAAAAAAATGGCTGGACACTTAGGTGCTGAGCGTGTAACCGTTCAATCACTAGAAGTTGTTCGTGTTGATGTTGAGCGTAAATTATTATTAGTAAAAGGTGCTGTTCCTGGTTCAACTAATAGTGATGTTATCGTGAAACCGGCAGTTAAAGCATAAGTCAGGAGATAGAGATGGAATTACAAGTTGTAGGTGCAAACGCACTCACTGTTTCTGAAACTACCTTCGGACGTGAGTTTAACGAGGCATTGATTCACCAAGTTGTTGTTGCTTATGCAGCAGGTGCTCGTCAAGGTTCTCGTGCACAAAAAACGCGTGCTGAAGTGTCCGGTTCAGGTAAAAAGCCTTGGCGTCAAAAAGGTACAGGCCGTGCTCGTTCAGGTGATGTTAAATCACCAATCTGGCGCTCAGGTGGTGTGACTTTTGCAGCAAAACCACAAGATCACAGCCAAAAAGTGAACAAGAAAATGTACCGTGGTGCTATTAAGAGCATTCTTTCTGAGTTAGTTCGTCAAGACCGTTTAGTGGTTGTTGAGAAATTTGAAATTGATGCACCAAAAACTAAATCTTTAGTTCAAAAATTAAAAGATATGGCGTTATCTGACGCACTTATCATTACTGCAAGTTTAGATGAAAACTTATTCTTAGCAGCCCGTAACTTATATAAAGTTGATGTGCGTGATGTTCAAGGTATCGATCCTGTAAGCTTAATTGCTTTCGAGAAAGTCGTTATTACCGTTGATGCAGTAAAACAAATTGAGGAGATGTTAGCATGATTCAACAAGAACGTTTGCTAAGCGTGCTTAAAGCACCTCATATCTCTGAGAAAGCAACAAACAATGCTGAAGGTTCTAACACTATCGTGTTTAAAGTCGCATTAGATGCAAATAAAGTTGAAATTGCGAATGCCGTTGAACAGCTTTTCGAAGTAAAAGTAGATTCAGTACGCACTGTTGTTGTAAAAGGTAAAACCAAACGCCGCGGTAATAAAATGGGTCGCCGCAGTGACTGGAAAAAAGCTTATGTTACGCTTCAAGAAGGCCAATCATTGGACTTCGTTGAAGGTGCGGCAGAGTAATTTCGGAGGAGAAGAAATAAATGGCTATCGTTAAATGTAAGCCGACCTCCGCTGGTCGTCGTCACGTTGTTAAAGTTGTAAACACTGAGCTTCACAAAGGTAAACCTTTTGCAGCACTTTTAGATACTAAATCTAAAACCGGTGGTCGTAACAACTTAGGTCGTATCACAACTCGTCACATTGGTGGCGGTCACAAACAACACTACCGTTTAATTGACTTTAAACGTAATAAATTAGACATTCCAGGTGTTGTTGAGCGTTTAGAATACGATCCAAACCGTTCTGCGAATATCGCATTAGTGCTGTATAAAGATGGTGAGCGTCGCTACATCTTAGCACCAAAAGGCCTAGCTGCCGGTGACACCGTACAAGCGGGTGCATCATCAGCGATCAAAGTCGGTAACGCATTACCAATGCGTAATATCCCAGTAGGTACTACGGTTCACAACGTTGAGTTAAAACCGGGTAAAGGCGGTCAAATCGCACGTTCTGCGGGTGCTTACGTTCAAATCATTGCCCGTGAAGGTAACTATGTGACTTTACGTCTTCGTTCAGGCGAAATGCGTAAAGTATTAGCTGAGTGTACTGCAACCATCGGTGAAGTAGGTAACTCAGAGCATATGCTTCGCGTTCTTGGTAAAGCAGGTGCAAACCGTTGGAGAGGTATTCGTCCAACCGTTCGTGGTACTGCGATGAACCCGGTAGATCACCCACACGGTGGTGGTGAAGGTCGTAACTTCGGTAAACACCCTGTTACACCTTGGGGCGTTCAAACCAAAGGTAAGAAAACTCGTCACAACAAACGTACTGATAAATTCATCGTACGTCGTCGTGGCAAATAATTTAATTCATTAACTAAAAGGTAAACACCAATGCCACGTTCCCTCAAGAAAGGTCCTTTCCTTGACCTACACTTGTTGAAGAAGGTAGAGAAGGCGGTGGAAAGCGGGGATAAAAAACCAATTAAAACTTGGTCCCGTCGTTCAATGATCATTCCATCAATGATTGGTTTGACCATCGCAGTCCATAATGGTCGTCAGCACGTTCCTGTTTATGTTTCCGATGAGATGATCGGACATAAATTAGGTGAATTTGCACCGACTCGTACATACCGCGGTCACGCCGCAGATAAGAAAGCTAAGAAATAAGAGGTAAAAGATGGAAACTATTGCTAAACATCGTTACGCTCGTACTTCTGCCCAAAAAGCTCGCTTAGTTGCTGATTTAATTCGCGGTAAAAAAGTTGCGGAAGCATTAGAAATCTTAACTTTCACTAACAAGAAAGCAGCAGCACTTGTGAAGAAAGTATTAGAGTCAGCTATTGCAAACGCAGAGCACAATGACGGTGCAGATGTCGATGATCTTAAAGTTGCTAAAATCTTCGTTGATGAAGGTCCAAGCATGAAACGTGTAATGCCACGTGCAAAAGGTCGTGCAGATCGTATTTTAAAACGTACTAGCCACATCACTGTGGTAGTATCAGATCGTTAATTAAGTAGAGGAATAACAGAAAATGGGTCAAAAAGTCCATCCTCATGGTATTCGCCTAGGTATCGTTAAGCCTTGGAGCTCTACTTGGTTTGCGAATACACAAGATTTCGCTGATAATTTAGAAGGCGATTTCAAAGTACGTCAATTTTTAAACAAAGAGTTAGCGAACGCTTCTGTATCACGCATCACTATTGAGCGTCCTGCAAAAAGCATTCGTGTAACTATTCACACTGCTCGCCCGGGTATCGTTATCGGTAAAAAAGGCGAAGATGTTGAAAAATTACGCAACGCAGTTGCGAAAATCGCTGGCGTTCCAGCTCAAATCAACATCGCTGAAGTGAAAAAACCTGAGCTAGATGCGAAATTAGTCGCAGATAGCATCGCTTCTCAACTTGAACGTCGCGTTATGTTCCGTCGTGCAATGAAAAAAGCAGTTCAAAACGCGATGAAATTAGGTGCTAAAGGTATCAAAGTTGAAGTTAGCGGTCGTTTAGGTGGTGCAGAAATTGCTCGCTCAGAATGGTATCGTGAAGGTCGTGTACCTCTGCATACTCTTCGTGCGGACATCGATTACAACACCGCAGAAGCACACACCACTTACGGCGTAATCGGCGTAAAAGTGTGGATCTTCAAAGGTGAAATCCTCGGTGGAATGGCTGCAGTGATTGAATCTGAAAAAGAACCAGCGGCACAGCCTAAAAAGGCGCCTCGTGGCAAAGGTCGTAAATAAGGAGATCACTGAATGTTACAACCAAAACGTACAAAATTCCGTAAAGTACACAAAGGTCGCAACCGTGGTATCGCGGGCGGCACAGAAGTGAGCTTCGGTTCATTCGGTTTAAAATCGATTGGTCGTGGTCGCTTAACTGCACGTCAAATTGAAGCAGCTCGTCGTGCGATGAGCCGTGCGGTTAAACGTCAAGGTAAAATCTGGATCCGTGTGTTCCCAGACAAACCAATTACTGAAAAACCATTAGAAGTCCGTATGGGTAAAGGTAAAGGTAACGTTGAGTACTGGGTAGCCTTAATCCAACCGGGTAAAGTTCTCTATGAAATGGATGGTGTTTCTGAAGAAGTTGCACGCAATGCGTTTGCATTAGCGGCAGCTAAACTTCCGTTCAAAACCACATTTGTAACTAAGACGGTGATGTAATGAAAGCTCAAGAACTACGTAATAAATCTGTTGAAGAGCTGAATGCTGAGTTAGTGAACCTATTAGGTGAGCAATTCAAATTGCGTATGCAAGCAGCCACCGGTCAGCTTCAACAAACCCATCAGTTAAAAGCCGTGCGTCGTAGTATTGCACAAGTAAAAACTGTATTAACCGAAAAGGCGGGTGAGTAATGACTGATAAAATTCGTACTGTTCAAGGTCGTGTAATTAGCGATAAAATGGATAAATCTTTCACAATCGCAATTGAGCGTAAAGTGAAACACCCTCTTTTAGGTAAATTTATCCGTCGTACAACGAAATTACACGTTCACGATGAGAACAACGAAGCAAGAATTGGCGATACAGTCGAAATTAAAGAATGTCGTCCTGTATCAAAAACCAAATCTTGGACTTTAGTTCGTGTCGTTGAAAAAGCAATTGTTGCTTAATTAACGATAATAAATAAAAAGCCTCAGCATTGCTGAGGCTTTTTGTTTCTAAAACTTACTAAAACCGACCGCACTTTCCCTGCATGAAATCATTTCACTAATTCGACGACTTCTTGAGTTAACCGCCCAATCTCCTCCCACTTTTGCTCTTTAATCAGGGATTTCTCCACGAACCAAGAGCCACCGCAGGCGGCCACATTCGGAATAGCAAGATAGTCGTTGATGTTTTGTGGTGAAATACCACCAGTCGGCATAATTTGTAAGTTGGCGTAAGGGCCGAGCAGGGCTTTAATCATTTTCACGCCGCCACTGGCCTCAGCCGGGAAAAATTTAACTGCTTGTATGCCGAGTTCAAGGGCGGCTTCAATCGCCATCGGGTTGTTCACGCCCGGCATAATCGGTAAATCTAGCTCTTGGCAATACTTAACGATAGTCGGATTAAAGCCCGGAGTGACAATGCAATCCGCTCCGGCATTTTTGGCGGTTAGGACTTGCTCTTTGGTCAGCACTGTGCCTGCTGCAATCAATACTTCCGGATAGTTGGCTTTCACTAATTTAATTGCCTCTTCAGCCGCTTCGGAGCGGAAAGTGATTTCCACCACCGGCAAACCGTTTTCGGAAAGGGTTTTCGCCAGCGGTAAAATATCTTCTGCTTTATCCAATGCAATCACAGGAACAACTTTCAGTTGTCTTAATTTTTCGATGATTTGTTCGGTGGTATAACGCATTTCTAGCCTCACTATGTTGTATTGCAAGCGGTCGCTTTTGTAAAAAATGTTGCAAATTGAACCGCTTGTCTATTATTTACATTGATTATTCAAACTGCGATTTCAGATGAGCGGTGGCGGATTTGGCAATAATCGCCCCTTTGTGCTGAATGACAATACCGGCAACGGCATTTCCTTGTTGGCAACAGGTGACGACATCTTTACCCAATAAGTAACCGTTAAGGAAACCGGCATTAAAGGAATCGCCGGCGGAAGTGGTATCGACCACGTTTTCCACTGCAACGGTCGGCACAAAAGTCTGCTTCCCGTTTTGCAACACCGTTGCCCCCAGCGAGCCTTGTTTCACCACAATGGTGTGAATGCCATATTGAGCCAAACGGTCAAAGGTGGCTTGTTCATTCATATCGCCCCAAAGCAGTTGTTCGTCATCAAAGGTAACGAGAGCTAAATCGACTAATTGTAACAACTCGGCATAGTGAGCTTGGGCAGCCGCCTGACTCTCCCACAGTTTTGGGCGGTAGTTACTGTCAAAGGCGATTTTTACCCCGGATTTTTTCAGCTCACGAAGTTGTTCAATCAGCAAAGTGCGGTCGTTTTCAGGCAAGATTGCGAGACTGATACCGCTGAGGTAAACCATATCCGTTTCCGCCATTGCGTGCAGAGCTTTCGGGTAATCAGCGTGTTGCAACAAATAACGAGCGGCAGATTGATTTCGCCAATAGAGGAACGTCCGCTCGCCCTGTTTATCCAACTGAATCAGATACAGCCCCGGCTGGCGGTGCTCGTCACGCAACACAAAATCGGTGTTGATATTATCCGCCTGCCACGCCGCCAACATCCCTTGACTGAGCTTATCCGTGCCGAGAGCGGAAATATAACGCACCTCAATCTGTTCAGGCGAACTCACCCGAGCCAAATAGGTGGCGGTGTTGAGCGAATCCCCACCGTAGGTTTGGTGCATCTCCCCAAACGGCTCCCCGTTTAACTCAATCATACATTCACCGAGAATGGCGAGTTTTTTCATTTAGCCCTCACTTTTATTAAAATAATAGCTATATTCTTTTTCAAACTGCTCTTTATCTAAAATGTATTGATGTAAATGTTGTTCAATACATTGCTTCGCTCGTTCTTTATCTTGATGGCGGATAGCAGATAGAATTTCTTTATGTTCCTCAACGGTTTTCATTGAGGGTTTATGCTTAAAAATAAAGGTTCTTGCTCTATCAAAATGAATATTAAGCCCTTTCATAAGCTCATAAATGTTATTCTTATCGGTTAATTTGAAAAAGAGTTGATGAAGTTGATTATCCAGTTCCAAAAACTTTTCGTAATTTTTTTGGTTAAGATAAAATTCCTGTAATGCAATACATTCATCAAGTATGTTGAGATCAGATTGGTATTGTTCTTCACATAGTAACGCAACAACCTCTTTCTCGACAGTTAGGCGTAAAAAGCGAGCCTCTTCAACAAGTAAAGGATCAATTAATGAAATAAAAGTCCCTTTTTGGGGTTGGATAGTCACTACCTTGTTTCGGGCAAGATCAATTAATGCTTCCCTTACAGGCGTTCGGCTGATCCCAAGTAGTTCAGCAAGCTCGGTTTCACTCACTTTGCTACCGGGGGTTAATTCCATATTGATGATCATTTCTCTGATTAGGCGATAAGCATAATCGCGGGAACTTTCTCGATGTTTTGGCTCGACCATTTTATTACCTTAGCTTACATACTTATGTAAAGTCCGTCTTACAGCACCGGTTCCCATAAGCAATTCATTGAAATAGTGTACGACTTTATCTGCTAAACCGACCTCATTAAGATCCACGCCAAAAATGGTGTTATCGGACAAAATAGAGTGTAATTGATCCACAGATAGATGATCGCCTAGTTTAACATAAGCCAGTTTATCTTTTAGCTCATTTAAACGTGGATCCGGACTATTTTCAAATAGTTTACCTTGGTCATCAATTGCGAGTAAGTAACGTAACCAGCCTGCAAAAACGAGAGGAATTGTCACCAGCTCATCAACAGGTTTACCTGATTTTATGTAAGATTTAATGGTTTCTCCAAAACGAATAGCCAGTTTTTGGGAGGTATCGGTCGCAATGCGTTGCGGTGTATCCGGAATAAAATCGTTTGATAAACGGATATTGATCACTTCATCAATAAACTGTTTCGGATTGATAAGTTTTGGATCAATCACTACAGGGAGACCTTCTTGATAACCCAGTTTTTGAATAAGAGCCAGTAAATCGCTATCTCTCACTTCATCAGAAATTTTAGTAAACCCTAATAGACAACCAAAAATTGCTAATGCGGTATGCAATGGATTTAAGCAAGTTGTCACTTTCATGGTTTCAATTTTATTGACGGTGGCACGATCAGTTAAAATCACACCTACTTTCTCTAATGCCGGGCGACCATTTGGGAAATTATCTTCTATTGCTAAGTATTCCAATTCTTCGGCATTTACAAATGGTGCGACATAAGTATTTTTAGAAGTAATGACCGGTTCAAGATCTTCCACTCCTTCATTTTGCAGTTGTTTTTGTACTTCAGCATCAGGGCGGGGCGTGATTTTATCAATCATTGACCAAGGAAAGCTGATTTTATCGGAGTGAAGATAATTGATAAAATCTTGCGAAATATGACCGCTCTTTTGCCATTGTTCGGCAAATTCTAAGATCACTTTTTGTAGCTTAGCTCCATTTTCAGACATATTATCCATACTGACTAAAGCTAAAGGTAATGCACCTTGATTAAAGCGTTCCACTAATAAGGCAACAATTTTACCGATATAGCTTTGTGGTGCAGCTAAGCCTTGTTCAAAATCAGCTTGCACGGCAGGATAATATTCACCTTGTTGGTTTTTAATCAAATAACCTTTTTCAGTAATTGTCAGGCTCACCATTTGCAAGCTGGGAGCTTGGAAAATGGCTTTTAAGCGGGCAAAATCTTCTTGAAATGCAGGATCCATTCTGAGGCTTTCGACAATGCTGCCAATCACAATTTTATCTACAGAATGGTCGTTTTTCAGCTTAGCGAATACAGAGAGATTATCATAAGGGCGGTATGCTTTTTCAATAATTTCATAATCAAAGCCTTCGGCGACAATGATCCCTTGTTGAGCTTCACCACTGTTTAATAGGCGTTGTTGTAAATTAGCTAAAAAAGCACGGAAAATATTGCCTGCTCCTAGGTGTAACCAAGTGGGCGATTTTTGGGTATTTTTTGCAATTTCTTCTAGGTTGAATTGGGGTAATTGATACCCCTTTTCCTGCCATTCCGGTGATTTTAACGATTGATAGGATAATTTCATTATTTTGCTCCTTTTGCTTTCTCACAAGCGTCCCAAACACCTTGGATATACATAATCCCTAATGCACGGTCGTATAAACCATAACCCGGTCGGCATTTTTCGTCCCAAATATGGCGACCGTGATCCGGGCGATAGTAACCTTGATAATTAACATCATTAAATGCTTTCACGATTTCAGCAATATCTAATGAGCCGTCACTGCTTAAGTGTGAGGTTTCTAAGAAATCGCCATTATCAAAGACTTTAATATTTCGAATATGAGCAAATGGAATACGTTCGTGGAAAGTTCGTACCATTCTCGGAATATCATTGTTTAAGTTCGGGCCTAATGCACCGCTGCATAGGGTAATGCCATTAGACGGGCTATCTACCATTTCAATGATTTTTTGTAGATCATCGTGGCATTTTACGATGCGTGGTAAACCAAATACTGAAAACGGCGGATCATCAGGGTGGATTGCCATTTTAATACCAACTTCTTCCGCCACTGGAATGATTTGTTCTAAGAAATATTTGAGATTTTCTCTGAGTTTATCTTCAGTCATTCCTTTGTATAAATCGAATAATTTATCCAAATGTTTTAAGCGTTCAGGTTCCCACCCCGGTAAAGTCAACTCTTTTGAATTTTCCATAAATTGCTTCACTAACACTTTAGGATCGATACCATCAATTTTGACGTGTTCATAGAAAAGTGCGGTTGAACCGTCTTCCGTTTCTTTGAATAAATCGGTACGAATCCAGTCAAAGACGGGCATAAAGTTATAACAGACTACTTTTACCCCATATTTGCCTAAATTACGTAAAGTGGTTTTGTAGTTTTCAATATAGGTTTCACGTTCAGGAGAACCTAATTTAATGCTTTCGTGAATGTTTACGCTCTCCACCACATCAATATTTAAACCATAAGGTTCAACTTGGCTTTTTACTTCTGCAATGCGAGCTTCCGACCAAACTTCGCCTGCCGGCACATCGTGCAATGCCCACACTACGCCTGTCATACTTGGAATTTGTTTAATATGGGCTAATGGAATTGTGTCATTGCCTAAGCCGTACCATCTAAATGTTGTTTTCATAAAACTATCCTTTTTTTAACCGCACTTTATTACCATTCGAGTAATACTTTACAAACCGTGTTTTTTTCATTTTTGATTACATCAAAAGCTTGTTCGATGTTTTCAAACTTATAAGTGTGAGTAATCATTTTTTCAGGGGTTACTTTACCTTCTTCAAATAATTTCATCACTTCAGGGAAACGTTTGTTATTCAAGCGTGTGCCGAATACGTTAATGCCTTTTTTCGTGAAAGCGACTTGTGGGATTTCAGACGGTGTTGCCCCTGTGCCAAGTACCACAAAACGACCGCTTGGAGCAACAATGTCTAACGCATCTAAAATACTTTGTGGCGAACAAACGGCATCAATCACAACGTGAGCTCCTTCGTTATCGGTAAACTCAGTAACCGCTTGTTTTAGATCCACATCTTTCACATTGATGGCTTTGGTTGCCCCCATTTCACGGGCAAGGGCTAAACGCTCTTCAAAAATATCGGTAATTAATACCTCCGCGCCACGAGCTCGTGCCACTTGCATAGCGGCAAGCCCAGCCGGACCTGATCCGAATACCACCACTTTATCACCAGCGGTAACGTTAGCACGCGT
This sequence comes from Lonepinella koalarum, assembly GCA_030525745.1. Lineage (GTDB taxonomy): Bacteria > Pseudomonadota > Gammaproteobacteria > Enterobacterales > Pasteurellaceae > JAUNED01. The sequence goes on from JAUNED010000004.1 coordinate 36,114, forward strand.
ATTGATTTCCACGCCCACCGCATAAGGCTCAATTAACACGGCAGTTTTATGAGCAATTTTATCGGTGTTGACTTTATACACATTATCGGCTCGGCTTTTCGCATATTGTGCAAATCCACCTTGCTGATGAACACCGGTGACTTTTAAATTGCTACATACATTGTGATGACCTGTTCGGCAAGGGTAGCAATGGCCACAACTATTTACGATATCACTAACCACAAAATCGCCGACTTTAACGTGTGTAACTGCTTGCCCTACTTTTTCCACTGTGCCAACAAATTCATGGCCAATAACCATCGGATATTGTGCTAAAGAGTTGCCACCGGTATAAATGCCGATGTCTGAACCACAGATTCCACCAAAGGCAACTTTGATGACTACATCAGTATCATTTTCAATTTCAGGTGTTGGGATCTCTTCGATATTTAGCTCGAAAGGTTTATTTACAATGACGGCTTTCATTCTATTAAGTCCTTATTTAGTAAAGAATTTTAATGGTTCCATAAGAGTGCTAGGGAATAAAATCAACATAAGTAGTACTGCAATAATCGCAAGTAAGAACGGCCAAATCTTCTTCACAATACGTTCCATATTGATTTTTCCGGTGCTGGCAGCAACATTCAGCACTGTTCCCACCGGCGGTGTTAATAATCCGAATACACAAGCAATAATAAACACCACGCCAAAATACACGGGATTAATTCCGGCTTGTTTAACTGCTGGCATAAGAACCGGTGTGAGGATTAAGATGGTTGGTACAACGTCCATAGATGTCCCCACTAACAATACAAGACCAACAATGACTAACATTAATAATGTTGGTGATTCAATAAATGGAGCCAGCAAATCAGTAACAATGCGAGGAATATTACCGATGGTCATAAGCCAAGATGAAACCATTGCTGCAGAAGCTAAGAACATAATCGCTGCACTGGCTTTGGCGGAAGAAATAAAGCATTCTTTAATAGCTTGGAAGGTTAATTCACGATATACAAATAAACCGATGATCAGAGAATAAACGACGGCAACCACACCAGCTTCTGTTGGCGTAAATGCACCACTACGTAAACCAATTAAAATCCCCATTGGCATAAAAATTGCCCAAATTGCTTTACGACAAGCGTGAAACACTTCTTTACAGTTTTTCTTTGGTAAAGGTACAGCAGAATCGCCACGAGAAACGATTGCCCAAATGATACAAAGAGCAATAGTGATATAAATTGCCGGTGCAATACCGCCCATAAATAAATCAGTAACAGAAACCCCTGCGGTTACACCAAAAATAATCATTGGTACAGAAGGCGGCATAATTGGCGATAGGATATTACCTGCACCGATTAATGCCGTGGCACGATCTCGGTTATAACCAATAGTTGCCATCATTGGAATTAAAATAGCCCCTAAAGCTGCGGTAGAAGCCACCGCACTTCCTACCAAACTCGCGAATAATAGAATTGCAATAATAGCGACATAGCCTAAACCACCACGAATATGACCGACAAGTGCGGTTGCTGCTTCAACAATTTTATTGGTTAAACCACCCCGATTCATTAAATCGCCCGCTACGACGAAAAACGGAATTGCCATCATTGAGAAACTATCTGCACCGTTAAACAAGTTTTGGGAAAGGATTTGTGAATTGAAACCACCGAGGTAAAACATCAGCATCATTCCTGAGAACAACAGGGAAAATGCAATTGGAATACCGATGACGATACCGCCGATAAGGCTGGCTAAGAAAATTAGAATTGTCATTTTTTTCTCCTATTCAGGATCTGCTTCGCTCATTAAAGCGGCTCTATGAACAGATTTAGGATTTTTAATTACTTCAATAATATTGAGTAATGCAATTAAAATAATTGCGGCTCCTGTTAATAGTCCGATTCCGTACACAACAGATAAAGGTAAACCTGTTGCGGCTGCTTTTGCGGTGGAAGATTGAATGACCATTGCAAGGCTACCTTTAAATAAGATAGCCATTACGGTGATAATAATGATTCGACCAAGTACAAAAAGCAGCCATTTCAATTTTTCAGGACAGTTTTTAATGAAAGTATCCACGCCCAAATGAGCATTTTCTTTCATAGCCACAATTGCCCCAAGATAGATGACATAAACGAAAACATATCTTGAGACTTCTTCCGACCACACTAAGCCTGAATTGAAAAAGAATCGGAGTACGACATTAAGAAAAACAAGGGCAATCATCACGGCAAGCATTCCACCAAGCAATAATTGGACGCCATTAAATAATTTGTCAGTAAAAGTTTTCATACTTTAATACTCCGATAATGACAGTTATTGAATGCTTCTGATCTTGTTCACTAAAGCTTCAGCCCAGTCATATTTTTTGTATAAATCAGCGTAAAGCGGTTGCATTTTTTCGACTAAGACCTGTTTATCTGCCTCTGTTGGCACAGTTACTGTACCGCCTTTTTCTTGTACCAGTTTTTTATCAGCTTCGATACTTGCCTGATATAAATCCCAACTTTTATCGGAAGTTGCTTTTGCGGCTTCATTAAATGCTGCTTTATCTTCTTCAGATAATGCATTCCAGAAGTTTGAGTTCGCCAACAATTCAAGGGACGAAATCATATGGTTGGTTTCATAAATATTTTTATTTACTGAATAGAAACCTTGTTGCACGAAAGTTGATAACGGGTTGTCTTGACCATCTACCACACCTTGTTCAAGAGCGGTGAACACTTCGCCTAACCCCATAATTGCGACATTTGCCCCCAATAATTCTGCCACTTTGACGTGAATCGGGTTGTTAGGCATACGCATTTTTTGCCCTTTAAATTGATCAGGAGAGGTTAATGGTTTGCTCGATGAAAATACGCGAGCTCCATTTGGCATCCAAGCTAGGAATTTGATCGGCTGGTTTTCTTCAAAACTTTTGGCAATTTCATCGCCGACTTCGCCTTGGTAAACTTTGCGTGCGTGAGGCACATCTTTGAATAAGAATGGGAAATCTGGTACAGACATTTTAGGCACTTCAGACCACATCACAGTACCCAGTACCGACATATCAATAATGCCTTGTCGGGTATAGTCAAAGGACTGTTTTTCGTCACCTAATTGACCTGAATCATAAATATCGATTTGATATTTACCATTAGTTTTACTTTCAATCATCGGTTTAAATACTTCTTTTAACGCAATAGTTGAAGGATGAGTTGCAGCTACAACAGACGAAACTTTAACCACTTTAGTTTGAGTGCTGTCAGATGAGGCTTTATCATCACAGGCAGCTACAGAAAATAACATGGCACTTGCAAGTAATGATTTTAAGAAAGTTCTCTTTTTCATATGAATGTTCCTTTTGGTTTAAAGAATTCTAGTATACAAGTACTTATGTTGTGAGAATGGTAGCAAAAAAATAAAAAGAAAAAAGTGAGCTAGATCACAAAATGAAGAAAAATAATAAAAAGGATTAATTTGGACCGCACTTTATGAAAGTAAATATAGAGCATGAAAAATCCAATTGCTTTTGGATTGGCTTTTTGATAAACTCTGCAACCTATTTACTATATAGTGAATAGGTTCGTCCCGAAAGGGTGTTATTAATTTTAGCGGAGTACTAAGATGATCCAAGAACAGACTATGCTCGACGTAGCTGATAACTCAGGCGCTCGCAGTGTAATGTGTATCAAGGTTCTAGGTGGATCGCACCGTCGTTACGCTGCTATTGGTGACATCATCAAAATTACTGTGAAAGAAGCAATTCCTCGCGGTAAGGTGAAAAAAGGTGATGTATTAAAAGCAGTTGTTGTGCGCACCAAGAAGGGTGTTCGTCGCCCAGATGGCGCAGTTATTCGTTTCGATGGCAATGCTTGTGTAATTTTAAACAATAACACTGAGCAACCAATCGGTACTCGTATTTTTGGACCGGTGACTCGTGAACTTCGTTCTGAGAAGTTTATGAAAATCATCTCTTTAGCTCCAGAAGTACTATAAGGAGAATGTAATGGCTGCAAAAATCCGTCAAAACGATGAAGTAATTGTTCTTACCGGTAAAGATAAGGGCAAACGTGGTAAGGTAACTAAAGTGTTACCAAACGGTAAAGTTTTTGTTGAGGGTATCAACATTATCACTAAACACGAAAAACCAGTTCCTGCATTAGGCAAAGCTGGCGGTTTAGTGAAAAAAGAAGCGGCAATCGATGTTTCAAACGTTGCAATCTTCAACCCTGAAACAAACAAAGCTGACCGTGTAGGATTTAGATTCGAAGATGGCAAAAAAGTGCGTTTCTTCAAATCTAACGAGAAAACAATTTAATTAACTGGAGTAATGTGATGGCGAAACTGCATGATTACTACAGAGATACAGTAGTTAATGAATTAAAAGCAAAATTCAACTACTCATCTGTCATGCAAGTCCCACGAATCGAAAAGATTACCCTGAATATGGGTGTGGGTGAAGCATTGACCGATAAGAAATTGCTAGACAATGCGGTAGCAGATTTAGCAGCGATTAGCGGTCAAAAACCTTTAGTAACTAAAGCACGCAAATCTGTTGCAGGCTTTAAAATCCGTCAGGGATATCCAATCGGTTGTAAAGTAACACTACGTGGTGAGCGTATGTGGGAGTTCTTTGAACGTTTAATTACAATTGCTGTTCCTCGTATCCGTGACTTCCGCGGTTTAAGTGCGAAGTCTTTTGATGGTCGTGGTAATTATAGCATGGGTGTGCGTGAGCAAATCATCTTCCCTGAAATCGATTACGATAAAGTGGATCGTGTGCGTGGTTTAGATATTACTATTACCACAAGTGCGAAAAGTGATGAAGAAGGTCAAGCACTATTAGCTGCCTTTAATTTCCCATTCCGTAAATAAGGCAGGTTACAAATGGCTAAACAATCAATGAAAGCACGCGATGTTAAACGCGTTAAATTGGCTGAAAAATTCTATGCTCAACGTGTAGAATTGAAAAAAATCATTTCTGACGTAAATGCTTCTGACGAAGATCGTTGGAATGCGGTATTAAAATTACAAACTTTACCGCGTGATTCAAGCCCAAGTCGCCAACGTAACCGTTGCCGTCAAACTGGACGTCCTCATGGTGTCCTCAGTAAGTTTGGCTTAAGCCGTATCAAGGTTCGCGAAGCTGCAATGCGTGGCGAAATCCCAGGGCTTAGAAAAGCAAGTTGGTAATTTACCACTTTATTTTGGAATCGGAGAATAAAGCAGAATGAGTATGCAAGATCCAATCGCAGATATGTTGACTCGTATTCGTAACGGTCAAGCTGCGAATAAAGTTGCAATCAGTATGCCATCATCCAAGCTAAAAGTGGCGATTGCCAATGTATTAGCTGCTGAAGGTTATATTGAGAGCGTTAAAATTTTAGAAGGTGCAAAACCTGAGTTGGAAATTACTTTAAAATATTTCCAAGGTAAGCCGGTTGTAGAAAGCATTCAACGTGTAAGCCGTCCTGGTCTTCGTATTTACAAAGGTAAAGACGAATTGCCAAAAGTAATGGGTGGTTTAGGTGTTGCTGTTGTTTCTACATCTAAAGGTGTGATGACTGATCGTGCAGCTCGCCAAGCGGGTTTGGGCGGCGAAATCATCTGTTATGTAGCGTAATAGAGAGGTAGGAAAATGTCTCGTGTTGCAAAAGCACCTGTTAATATTCCTGCCGGAGTCGAGGTTAAACTTGACGGTCAGCTATTAACAGTGAAAGGTAAGAATGGTGAATTATCTCGTACCATTCATAACGCAGTCGAAGTTAAACAAGATAATGGTGCATTAACATTTTCACCACGTGAAGGAATTGTTGGAGCTGATGCTCAAGCAGGTACTGCACGTGCATTGGTCAATGCAATGGTTATTGGTGTTACTGAAGGCTTCACTAGAAAATTACAACTAGTAGGTGTTGGTTACAGAGCTCAAATGAAAGGTAACGTTGTTGCATTAAGTTTAGGCTTTTCACACCCTGTTGAGCACACTTTACCAGCAGGTATTACTGCAGAATGTCCATCCCAAACCGAAATTGTGTTGAAAGGTGCTGACAAACAATTAATTGGTCAAGTAGCTGCAGATATTCGTGCATATCGTAAACCAGAGCCTTATAAAGGTAAAGGTGTTCGTTATGCTGATGAAGTTGTACGCACTAAAGAAGCGAAGAAAAAATAATTAAGGTAACACTATGGATAAGAAATCAGCTCGTATCCGTCGTGCAGCTCGTGCTCGCCATATGATGAGAGAACAGGGTGCCACCCGTTTGGTTATTCACCGTACTCCACGTCATATTTATGCACAAGTGATTGCACCAAACGGTTCAGAAGTGCTTGCCGCTGCTTCAACAGTAGAAAAAGTAATTAGTGAGCAAGTAAAATACACCGGAAATAAAGATGCTGCTGCAGTAGTTGGTAAAATTGTTGCTGAGCGTGCATTGGCAAAAGGCGTAACAAATGTTGCGTTTGACCGTTCCGGCTTTAAATATCATGGTCGTGTCCAATCTTTAGCGGACGCTGCTCGTGAAGCTGGTCTACAGTTCTAATAGAGGATATTTTAGATGGCAAACATCGAAAAACAAGCTGGTGAACTGCAAGAGAAGCTAATCGCGGTAAACCGTGTATCAAAAACTGTAAAAGGTGGCCGTATCATGAGCTTCACTGCTTTAACAGTGGTGGGTGATGGTAATGGTCGTGTAGGTTTTGGTTATGGTAAAGCCCGTGAAGTGCCGGCAGCGATCCAAAAAGCAATGGAAAAAGCACGTCGTAACATGATCAACGTAGCTTTAAATGAAGGTACATTACAGCATCCTGTAAAAGGTACTCATACTGGTTCTCGTGTATTTATGCAACCAGCAAGCGAAGGTACGGGTATCATCGCTGGTGGTGCTATGCGTGCAGTATTAGAAGTTGCAGGTGTGCATAACGTTCTTTCTAAAGCATACGGTTCGACTAACCCAATTAACGTTGTTCGTGCAACAATTGATGCACTGGCAAATATGAAATCACCAGAAATGGTTGCTGCTAAACGTGGCAAAACTGTAGATGAAATTTTGGGGTAATTGACGATGGCTAAAACTATTAAAGTAACACAAGTTCGTAGCTCAATTGCTCGTTTACCGAAGCATAAAGCAACTTTACGTGGTCTAGGTCTTCGCCATATGCATCATACCGTTGAGTTAATTGATACTCCAGCAGTACGTGGTATGATTAACCAAGTTTCATACATGGTTAAAGTGGAGGAGTAAGAGAATGCGTTTAAATACTCTATCTCCGGCCGAAGGGGCAAAGCATAGTGCTAAGCGCTTAGGCCGTGGTATTGGTTCAGGTTTAGGTAAAACTGGTGGCCGTGGTCATAAAGGCCAAAAATCTCGTACTGGCGGCGGTGTTCGTCGTGGGTTCGAAGGTGGTCAAATGCCTTTATACCGTCGTTTACCAAAATTTGGTTTCACTTCAATGAAAGCCGCTGTAACAGCTGAAATTCGTTTGAATGAATTAACCAAAGTTGAGGGTAATGTAGTCACATTAGATGCATTGAAAGCAGCAAATATTGTTACTAAAGATATTCAATTTGCTAAAGTGATTTTAGCTGGTGAAGTAAAATCTGCAGTAACTGTGAAAGGCTTACGTGTAACTAAAGGTGCTAAAGCAGCAATCGAAGCTGCTGGCGGATCAGTTGAGGAATAATTGACAAATGGCTAAGCAACCAGGTTATCAAGCTAGAAGTACTCAAAACGGTAAGGGAGAACTTAAAAGTAGATTACTTTTTGTATTAGGTGCTCTAATCGTTTTTCGTATAGGTTCTTTCATTCCGGTTCCTGGTATTGATGCAGCCGTTTTAGCTCAATTGATAGAACAACAAAAAGGTACCATCATTGAAATGTTTAATATGTTCTCTGGTGGTGCTTTAAGCCGTGCATCAATTTTTGCTTTAGGTATTATGCCGTATATTTCGGCTTCTATCATTATTCAATTATTGACTACGGTTTATCCTGCTTTAAATGAATTAAAGAAAGAAGGTGAGTCCGGTCGCCGTAAGATAAGCAAGTATACCCGTTATGCAACATTGGGCCTTGCGACATTACAAGCAATTGGTATAGCAACAGGACTACCTAATATGTTACCGGGACTGGTACCTAATTTAGGTTTTGGATTCTATTTTACGGCTGTAATTAGCTTAGTTACGGGGACTATGTTCTTAATGTGGTTAGGCGAACAGATTACAGAGCGTGGAATTGGTAACGGTATTTCTTTAATCATTTTTGCGGGTATTGTTGCGGGACTTCCTTCTGCTATTGGTCAAACGGTTGAGCAGGCTCGTCAAGGGCAAATGCATCTATTAGTTCTTTTATTGATTGCCGTTATTGTTTTTGCAGTGACTTACTTTGTTATCTTCGTTGAAAGAGGACAAAGAAGAATTAAAGTTGAATATGCGAAGCGTCAGCAAGGTCATCAAATTGTAGGTGGTCATTCAACACATTTACCACTTAAAGTAAACATGGCAGGTGTTATTCCTGCAATTTTTGCTTCAAGCATTATTATGTTCCCTGCAACGATCACTACTTGGTTTGGTGAAAGCTCTAACTTTGAATGGTTAACTAATTTATCATTAATGTTACAGCCAGGCCAACCTATTTATTTGATCGTTTATGCTGTTGCAATTATGTTCTTTAGTTTCTTCTATTCTGCAATGCAATTTAATCCTCGTGATACAGCTGATAATTTGAAGAAATCTGGAGCATTCATACCCGGAATTAGGCCAGGTGAACAAACATCACGTTATATTGATAAAATTATGACTCGTCTAACATTAATTGGCGGTTTATATATTACGTTTGTATGTTTGGTTCCTTACATTATGATGTCGGCATGGAATGTACAATTCTATTTTGGTGGTACTTCTTTACTGATTGTTGTAGTGGTAATTATGGATTTCATAGTTCAGATTCAAAGTCACTTAATGTCGACTAAATATGAATCTGCTTTGAAAAAAGCAAACCTTAAAGGTTTTGGGCAATAATATTATTGCCTATTAAAATGTAAAAAAGGATAAGCAATGAAAGTTCGTGCTTCCGTTAAGAAAATTTGTCGTAACTGTAAAGTTGTTAAACGTGAAGGTGTTGTCCGTGTATTATGCAGTGACCCTAAACATAAACAACGTCAAGGTTAATTAGAATAATTTTCTTGCAAAGAACCAGTTGAGCAGTTATACTGCTCAACTCATTTACATCCTTGGTATATTGTTTGAGTATCCTGAAAACGGGCTTTTCAAGATCAATATACCAAATTAATCAAAAATAGGAGTGCATAGTGGCCCGTATTGCAGGCATTAACATTCCTGATCATAAACACACTGTAATCGCTTTAACAGCAATTTACGGTATTGGTAAGACTCGTGCGCAAGCAATTTGTGCAGCTACGGGTATTGCTGAAAGCGTTAAGATCAGAGAATTGTCTGAAGAGCAGATTGATAAACTGCGTGACGAAGTTGGTAAATTTACCGTTGAAGGTGACTTACGCCGTGAAGTAACACTTAACATCAAACGTCTTTTAGACTTAGGTTGTTATCGTGGTTTACGCCATCGTCGTAGCTTACCGGTACGTGGTCAACGTACTAAAACTAATGCGCGTACCCGTAAGGGTCCTCGTAAGCCGATCAAAAAATAGTCGGGGTAAATTAAAAAATGGCTAAAACACCAGTTCGTGCACGTAAACGTGTAAAAAAACAAGTTGTAGATGGCGTAGCTCACATTCACGCATCTTTCAATAATACAATCGTAACTATTACCGACCGTCAAGGTAATGCTCTAGCTTGGGCAACTGCTGGTGGTTCAGGTTTCCGTGGTTCTCGTAAATCTACTCCGTTCGCTGCACAGGTTGCTGCAGAGCGTTGTGCTGAAGTTGTTAAAGAGTTCGGCTTAAAGAACTTGGAAGTTATGGTAAAAGGACCGGGTCCAGGTCGTGAATCAACAATCCGTGCTTTGAATGCAGCTGGATTCCGTATCACGAATATTACTGATGTGACTCCGATTCCTCATAACGGTTGTCGTCCACCGAAAAAACGTCGTGTGTAATTGACGTTAGGATAATTGGAGAAAGAAAATGGCAAGATATTTGGGTCCAAAACTCAAGCTAAGCCGTCGTGAAGGCACTGACTTATTCCTTAAGTCAGGCGTGCGTGCTATCGATTCTAAATGTAAAATTGATACAGCACCCGGTCAACACGGTGCTCGCAAACCACGTTTATCTGACTATGGTAGTCAGTTGCGTGAGAAACAAAAAGTTCGCCGTATCTACGGTATCTTAGAACGTCAATTCCGTAACTATTATAAAGAAGCGAACCGTTTAAAAGGTAATACAGGGGAAAACTTACTTGTATTATTAGAAGGTCGCTTGGATAACGTTGTTTATCGTATGGGATTTGCTGCAACTCGTGCAGAAGCTCGCCAATTAGTGAGCCATAAAGCCATTGTTGTAAATGGTCGTGTAGTTAATATCCCATCTTTCCAAGTTTCAGTTGATGATGTGATTGCTGTGCGTGAAAAATCTAAAAAACAAGCACGTATTAAAGCATCATTGGAGTTAGCAGAACAAAGAGAAAAACCAACTTGGTTAGAAATTGATTCTGCAAAAATGGAAGGTGTGTTCAAACGTGTTCCTGAACGTTCTGATTTATCAGCAGACATTAACGAACATCTGATCGTTGAGCTTTACTCTAAATAATAGTTAAAGCTTAGAAGCAAAGAGAGGATAAAATGCAGGGTTCTGTTACAGAATTTTTAAAGCCACACTTAGTTGATATTGAGCAAATCAGCTCTACTCATGCTAAAGTGATCTTAGAACCGTTAGAGCGTGGTTTCGGTCATACTCTAGGTAATGCATTACGCCGTATTCTTCTATCTTCAATGCCAGGTTGTGCTGTAACTGAAGTGGAAATTGAAGGGGTATTGCATGAATATAGCAGTAAGGAAGGTGTTCAAGAAGACATTCTTGAAGTGCTTCTCAACTTAAAAGGCCTAGCGGTTAAAGTTCAGAATAAAGATGATGTTTTTCTGACACTAAACAAATCTGGAATTGGCCCTGTTGTTGCAGCTGACATCATTCATGATGGTGATGTTGAGATCGTAAATCCTGATCATGTTATCTGCCATTTAACGGATGAGAATGCCTCAATTAATATGCGCATTCGCGTCCAACGAGGCAGAGGTTATGTGCCGGCATCTGCTCGTGCGCATGTTCAAGATGAAGATCGTCCGATTGGTCGTCTATTAGTAGATGCTTGTTATAGCCCAGTAGATCGTATTGCTTATAATGTTGAAGCAGCACGTGTTGAACAGCGTACAGACTTAGATAAATTAGTTATCGAGTTGGAGACTAACGGTACTATTGATCCGGAAGAAGCCATTCGTCGTGCGGCAACAATTTTAGCAGAGCAGCTTGATGCATTCGTTGATTTGCGTGATGTTCGTCAGCCTGAAGTCAAGGAAGAAAAACCGGAATTTGATCCGATTTTATTACGTCCAGTTGATGATTTAGAGCTGACAGTTCGTTCTGCTAACTGTTTGAAAGCAGAAACAATTCATTATATCGGTGATTTAGTACAACGTACAGAAGTTGAGTTATTAAAAACGCCTAACCTTGGTAAGAAATCTCTTACTGAGATTAAAGACGTACTCGCTTCACGTGGACTATCATTAGGTATGCGCCTTGAGAATTGGCCACCGGCAAGTATTGCTGAAGATTAATGGCCAATTAGGTTAAGATTTTTCTGAGAAGGATAAGGTATGCGTCATCGTAAGAGTGGACGTCAATTAAACCGTAACAGCAGCCATCGTCAAGCGCTGTTCCGCAATTTGGCTAGTGCTTTAATTGGTCACGAGATCATTAAAACAACATTACCAAAAGCAAAAGAGTTACGTCGTGTAGTTGAACCGTTGATTACATTAGCAAAAGAAGATAGCGTTGCAAATCGTCGTTTGGCTTTTGCTCGTACCCGCAACATTGAAACAGTTGCAAAATTATTTAATGAATTAGGTCCACGTTTTGCTCAACGTGCAGGTGGTTACACCCGTATTTTAAAATGTGGTTTCCGCGCAGGTGATAATGCGCCAATGGCATACATTGAGCTTGTTGATCGTCCGGAAGTAGCAGCAGAAAGTGCTACAGAATAATTCTTTACTAAAATAAAAAGCTCGCATTTATGCGAGCTTTTTTCATGTACTGAAAATAAATTTAATCACAATTTTGTACGACAAAATACAGAGCATTCCGATCTATTGTTCTTTGCTGCTGTTTTCTTATACGTGTTATTCTTAAATTTCGGCGTGCTTGATTCAAACGAAAAAGAGGGTTACGTTTTTTCAAAAAATGTTTTTTTACAGCCATATAATTTCCTTTTATTCTTCAATAAGTTGTTCTTGATTTTGCTGGATTCGATGATAATTGATAATACTATTCATATAGCGGCGAATATTCTCAACATACTGGAAGGCTTCGTAGCCTCTTGCATAGCCGTATTTTAACTGATGATGATATTTTTTTTCAGACAACCGAGGTAAATTTTTCTTCACATCAAGCCAATCATCTGGATTTTCTCCTTGCAATTTAGTAAGCCTTCTAGCATCTAACATATGCCCTAAGCCCATATTATATCCGACTAAAGCAAACCAGATGCGATCTTCTGAAGGCACTGTATCCGGCACTTGAGAAATAAGCCAATGTAAATATTCTGATCCACCCTTAATACTTTGTTCCGGATCGGTACGATCTGTAATTTTCATTAGGGTTGCAGTATCTTTTGTGAGCATCATCATTCCCCGTACACCGGTAGGTGAAGTTGCATCAGGATTCCAATGGGATTCTTGATAAGCTATAGCAGCAAGTAATCGCCAATCTAAATTACCTTTATATTTCTCAAAGAGCGGTTGATATTTGGGTAGAATGGTATCTATAGCTTGTGTATAAGAGCGCATATCAACATAATCAAATTTTGCAAAATGATTGATATATTTTTCCTCTATTCGAGCGATTAATCCTTCCTCAAGAGATTTATTCATAAAATCCAGTAATGCAGCTTGTAGCTCATTATAGGCATTTTTTGCCAAATACCAATGAACACCAGATTCATCTGTCACGTCAAAAGCAACAGCTAATTGTGGTTTAATTTGTTGTATAGCCAGTACATCAATGGAATTGGCAATAGTATAATCAATTTTGCCTTCTGCAACTTGTAGAAGTAATTCTTCTTGACTTTGATTATGACTGAGTGACCATTCAATTTTGGTATCCATTGAGGTTGAACGTAGAATTTCGGCTAATTCAGAACCATCTGCAATGACAAGTTTGCCATTAATTTCGGCGAGTGAACGAGGGCGGTTTTCCCCTTTACGATAGACCAATTGCCAAGAAGCTGAATTATAGGCCGGACCTAATTGAAATTGAGCTGCTTTATCTGATTGAAATAATAAATTTGCTGCAGCAATATTAATTTCCCCTTTATTTAACGCTTCGAAAAGCTGCTCGTTATTTTCTTTTGTAATAACCTTCAGTTTTACACCAAGATAATCTGCGAAGGCTTGTGCCAATTCATATTCTAATCCTGCTTGACCTGTCTCATTAGTAAAATAGGTGACAGGATTATTAATGGTACCAATAATTAGCGTACCACGCTCTTTTACTTGAGTGTAATGATTTTCTTCCGTGAGCCCGGATACCGATGGGAAAATCATATCAATTGCCCATAATAGTAAGCTGGTTGCAATAATTACTCTAATAAATAAACCTTTCATTTGTTAAAACATATCTACTTTTAACCGCACTTTTAAGTGTGAGAATACAGGTGAGGATTAACATTGAACTTTAAGTGTTCTACTATAGGATAATACTGCCGGATAATCTGAAGTAATTCTTCTTGTTTAAATAGCAAGGCCTGCCGTACACTGGCATTTTTAACATCAATGTGTAGATTTTCTTCTTTCACATTGACTATTTGATATAACCCTTTAAATTCCGGCAAAAAATTTTCTTGCAGTTGTAAATTTAAGTTATTCAGCATCAGCCCTTTTTTCATCAAACCTGCAAAATCCGAACTGTTTAAAATCTGTTTAATATTAAGGGTTTTTTGTCTTCTCATTTGAACACTTGAATTTATAAAATTAAGCCCAATAAATAAAGGACATCGTAACGAATTTTCGTTACAATACCCCAAATTATCTTAAATAAAAAGCAAAAGATGAGTTTATTCCAAGGCAAACGTAATTTTTGGTCGCAATTACTGGTGAGTATCGTTGCGTTTTTTGCTTTGCCACAGGTGAATGCTGCTGAAACACAATCCCATCAGCCTCTAGCACAACAGGCCGAACCTCAACAAATTCAATGTTGGGTATTATCTGCTACCATTGAGAATCAAACTCAGCATCTTCAACAAGAAGCGCCACAAAGAGCGGTAGCTTTTACAGATGTTTTTCACAATAAATCGTACTTTCCTTTCTTTTGGCCGGAGCATGCGCCTATACGAGCCGGGCCTATAGCCTAATTTTTCATTGTCTTTTAGTTTTATGGTGCTTTTGCATCGAATCCTTATTTTATTTTTTTAGAGAAAATCCCATGTTAAGAAGTATTGCAACTAAAATTTTTGGTAGTCGTAATGATCGTGTTTTACGTCGTTTAAATAAACAAGTTAAGAAAATCAATGAATTAGAGCCAACTTTTGAAGCCTTGAGTGATGATGAGTTGCGTGGAAAAACGGGCGAATTTCGCCAGCGTTTAGCACAAGGTGAAAGTTTAGAAAGCCTATTGGTGGAGGCTTTTGCCACTGTGCGTGAAGCGAGTAAACGTGTTTTAGGCATGCGCCATTTTGATGTGCAATTGGTTGGTGGTATGGTACTGACAAGTCGTTGTATTGCCGAAATGCGTACAGGTGAGGGTAAAACTTTAACGGCAACCTTGCCTTGTTATTTAAATGCTTTAACGGGCAAAGGTGTGCATGTTGTGACTGTGAATGATTACCTCGCTCGTCGTGATGCGGAAACCAACCGTCCGTTATTTGAATTTTTGGGTATGACGGTTGGTGTGAATGTGCCTGGTTTACCTTCTGAAGCGAAGAGAGGAGCTTATAAAGCAGATATTACTTATGCGACCAACAGCGAATTGGGTTTTGATTACCTTCGCGATAATTTAGCGACGAATGCAGCAGAACGTTTTCAACGCCCGTTACATTATGCATTAGTTGATGAAGTGGATTCTATTTTAATTGATGAAGCTCGTACACCTTTGATTATTTCAGGTCCTGCAGAAGACAGCTCGGAGCTTTATATAAAAATTAATCAATTAATTCCGTTGTTAATTCAACAAGATAAGGAAGATTCTGAGGAATATCAAGGTGATGGTGATTTTACGTTGGATTTGAAATCCAAACAGGCTTATTTAACCGAACGTGGGCAAGAAAAAGCGGAAAATTGGTTAATTGAGCAAGGCTTATTGGCTGAGGGGGAATCTTTGTATGCTGCGGCTCATTTATCTTTAGTACATCATATTAATTCAGCTTTGCGTGCGAATAAATTATTCCAAAAAGATGTGGATTATGTGGTGAAAGACGGTGAAATCGTCATTGTTGATGAGCATACAGGTCGTACGATGGCAGGTCGTCGGTGGTCTGACGGTTTACATCAAGCTATTGAAGCAAAAGAAGGTGTGAAAATTCAAGGGGAAAATCAAACTGTTGCCTCTATTACTTATCAAAACTATTTCCGTTTATACGAGAAATTGGCCGGTATGACAGGAACTGCGGATACTGAGGCTTTTGAATTTCAACAAATTTACGGTTTGGAAACGGTGGTTGTGCCAACTAATCGCCCAATGATTCGTGATGATCGCACTGATGTGATGTTTGAAACCGAGCAATATAAATTCGAGGCGATCATCGAAGATATCAAAGAATGTATTTCCCGTCAGCAACCTGTCTTAGTAGGAACAGCATCTATTGAAAAATCGGAGCTATTATCTACCGCACTTACTCAAGCAGGCATTGCTCATAATGTATTAAATGCGAAATTTCACGCACAAGAAGCAGAAATTGTCGCCAATGCAGGTGCACCGGGAGCCGTCACTATTGCAACCAATATGGCCGGGCGTGGGACGGATATTGTGCTGGGTGGTAATTGGAAAGCGGAAGTAGCGAAATTAGAAAATCCGACCCAAGAGCAAATTGAAGCGATTCAAGCTGCATGGCAAGAACGCCATGATTTGGTTTTGAAAGCCGGTGGTTTACACATTATCGGCACCGAACGTCACGAATCTCGCCGTATTGACAATCAATTGAGAGGGCGTTCAGGACGCCAAGGTGACCCGGGTTCATCTCGTTTCTATTTATCCTTAGATGATGCATTAATGCGGATTTATTTAAATGAAGGCAAGCTGAATATGATGCGTAAGGCATTCAGCACACCGGGTGAAGCCATGGAGTCTAAATTATTGGCGAAAGTCATCGCATCCGCACAAGCGAAGGTCGAAGCACACAACTTCGACGGTCGAAAAAACCTTTTGCAATTTGATGACGTGGCTAATGATCAGCGTCATGCCATTTATGGTCAGCGTAATGCTTTGTTGGATAATGAGGACATTTCCGATACTATCGATAGCATCCGTGAAGATGTGTTTAACCAAGTGATCGATGAGTATATTCCACCACAATCTTTAGAAGAACAATGGAATGTGCCGGCTTTAGAGACACGCTTGAAAGAAGATTTTGCTTTAGAGTTACCATTACAACAATGGTTGGAGCAAGACAATCAGTTGCACGAGGACAATTTGCGTGAGCGAATTATTACTGCAGCAAAAGAGGAATATCAACGTAAAGAAGCTCTTGCAGGCTCGGAAACTATGCGTCATTTTGAGAAAGGCTTAATGTTGCAAACCTTAGATGAACTATGGAAAGAGCATTTAGCTGCAATGGATCATTTACGACAAGGTATTCACTTACGTGGTTATGCACAAAAAGATCCGAAACAGGAATATAAAAAAGAGTCCTTCCAAATGTTCACGGATATGTTGGATGCACTAAAACTGAGCGTAATTCGTTACCTCAGCCGAGTGCAAGTGCGAATGCCTGATGAAGCAGCACAAAGTGCGGTTCAACAATCGCCTATTTCTGAGGAAGAAGCCGCACAACGTGTAGCGAAAGCAGAAAGTGAACAGCATATTTCTCGTAATGACCCTTGCCCTTGTGGTTCAGGCAAAAAATACAAACATTGCCACGGTGCTAAAACTAAGGCTTAATTTAAAACACAGAGCTGAGTGACCGCACTTGGCTCTTTTTAATTCATGTTATGTTAAAATCTAATTATATTACTCGACAAGGTTGGAATACTCTCGACCAAGAGCTCAAATTTCTTTGGAAAGAGGAACGCCCAAAAGTGACACAAGCTGTATCTGATGCAGCGGCTTTGGGTGATCGTAGTGAAAATGCCGAATATATTTATGGAAAACGCCGTTTGCGCGAAATTGATCGCAGAGTACGTTTTTTAATGAAACGTTTGGAAGCGCTACAAATTGTGGATTACAACCCGAAACAGGAAGGCAAAGTCTTTTTTGGTGCTTGGGTAGAATTAGAAACAGAAGAAGGTGATGTGAAACAATATCGCATTGTGGGTTGCGATGAATTTGAACCGGCAAAAAATTGGATTTCCATCGATTCTCCTGTGGCTCGAGCATTAATAGGTAAGCAGGTAGATGATGATGTCAAAGTCGATACACCGGCAGGAAAAGTGACTTTTTATATCAATCGGATTTGGTATGAAAAATAAAAACGATTAATTGATGTATAAATTCAAAAAAGCAAAACTTATCTGATTTTAACCGCACTTTTAATAAAGACAGCCAGCAAAAGGATGAGAAATTTAGCTAGAGTAGTGGCTGGCTAGAATGTTATTCCTATCTGACCACCTAGCAACCTGATACATACCTAAAAACAGATCATCTGGGATTTACTCGAAGTCAAACAACGGATCTGCATGAAACTCACAGAAAGCTACGCCATGTGGCCAGCCGCCTCCGTCTGCGGCTGGTACGTCACCCACCCTGAGAGTAACTACTTCACCATCGGCAAGATTGATGAAGATCAGGTGCTGGATTATGCTAAGAGAAAAGGTTGGGACGATCTCACTGCGAAGAAATGGTTGAGTGTGGCGATGAAACAGGATGTGAAGTCGCAGGCTGAAAACATTTAATGTAGTGGCGAGTTTAACGTGCTAGTTATAAGAGATTAATTTTAAGGTAAAATCTACAATATTACCCAATATAGGAAAAAATATGTCTTTAAAAGTTTTTATTAGCTATGCAAAAGAAGATCAAAAAATTGCTATACAATATTATGAATGGTTAGAAACTGAGGGATTTATGCCTTGGCTTGATATTAAAAAGCTTAAAGGAGGACAAAACTGGGAACTAGAAATTACTCGAGCCTTCAAAAGTTCTCATGTGATCATATTATTAATGTCATCTAAGAGTGTAAGCAAGAGGGGTTTTGTTCAAAGATAAGTAAAAGATGCATTAGATAATCTTAGATATAAGAACCCTGATGATATTTATATCATACCAGTAATAGTAGAGGAGTGTGAAGTTCCTGACTATATTTCAGGAAAAATACAATTCATTAACAATATTAATGGCAATACTTTTGATAGTCTAAAAAACTCATTATTAATGGCTGCTGAACAACAGTTAATTTCTGTTACATCAGGTGTACCAATTGGGCCTTATTTAATTAAAGATAACGGAATCAATGAAGTTTGGGATGATAACTTAGGTTATAAAATAGATATTAGTTATCCATCTTTTAATTCAAATAAAAATAAAACCATATCCTTAGAATTAAATGCATATTTTTTAGGTAGAGCTATAAAGACACTATCAGAACTACGGCATGAGAAAATAGAAGAATATAATTCAACAGGGGAAGAATGGTTTACAGATCTCAAAAATGAATATTCTGAGAGTTTTGCAATAGCATACGCTTCCAAAAACATTTTATCTATTTCTTTAACTTTGTTTATGTACTCTTCTGGTGCTACTCATGGTAATTTTGCATTCGAAACTCTGAACTTTGACACAAGAAATACCCTTATAAAAATAAGGCTTGATGATTTATTTAAAGCTGATTGTAATTATCTGGAACGGATTAGTGAACTTACTATTAAACAGCTATGTCGAGAATATTGGGAAAAAACTAGGGAAGAGGCTGATGAAGATACAATAGAATGGTTTAGAGATGGGGCATCACCTGATATTGTAAATTTTGAAAATTTCTTAATTACAGATAAAGGGCTAACATTTTTATTTCCACCGTATCAAGTTGGAGCATATGTAATGGGAACATGGACTGTTGAAATACCTTATTTTGAATTAAGAGATTTATTCAGAAGTAATGGCCCATATTCATATTTAAATGACGATGAGGAAGATTATTAGAACTTAATATAATATCTAATGATACTAATCTTAGCAGAGAGACTTTTAATTTATACTCTTGTCAGTATAGATTTATAATCAACTACAAACGGTCAATTTCTCTAAACTTTGCAAAGTTCCCTGCAAAAATGACCGCTTGCACCCATTCACCATAACCAACTTCCTCTCCACCCCACTTAAAATAGGTTCAACAATCTGTTCAGGCAAATGTTGTGTTGGAATGTGATTTAATCGTGATGAAGCTATAATAATCTCCTGTAGAATATCTTCCATAGTCTGCTTTGATAATCTCGCTAATTTTGCAGTATAAAAAATATGTCAAAGTTGGATTTTATTCCAAAGATAACGATGATTTTACTCTCTGTGAAGATTAAACATTCTCCTTCCACCGAGCAAATTTACCTAAATTGGTAGCCTACTTCCAATTTTATGTAAAAACTAAAAAATTAGAACTACACTTTCAATTACCCCAATTTTCCGTTTTTTATAACCCATGTCTACTCTTACCCAAACACTAGTGTAGGTGGAAATAGACGTTGATTTTGTCAAGATTGCTTTGTTTTTATTGAAGATCCTTAAAAGTATGGAATCGATTGGGTTATAATGAATAAAGCTTTCTAGATACCTCAAATAGTAAAAGCTCAGAAGATAACTTCTGAGCTTTGCGGTTATTGGGGAAATTAAAACAAGACTCTAGCGCGAATAGTACCTTCGATTTCTTTCAATTTGGTTAATAAATTGGAGGTGTCTTCTGTTTCCACATCAACAACCACATAACCCATTTTAGGATCGGTTTGTAAGTATTGCGCTGCAATGTTGATATTAGCTTCCACAAAAATTTGGTTGATTTTATTTAAAATGCCCGGGCGGTTTTCGTGAATATGTAGTAAGCGTTTTGCACTCACATGTTCAGGCAATGAAACTTCAGGGAAATTCACGGAAGATAAGGTTGAACCGTTGTCAGAGTATTTAACGAATTTACCGGCGACTTCCGCACCAATATTTTCTTGGGCTTCAGAGGTTGAACCGCCAATGTGTGGCGTTAAAATCACATTGTCGAATTTGCGTAGTGGAGAGACAAATTCTTCATGAATTGAAGCCGGCTCAATTGGAAATACGTCTAAGGCCGCACCACGCAATTTCCCTGCTTCTAATGCTGTCGCTAAAGCATCAATATCCACTACAGTACCGCGAGCCGCGTTGATTAATACAGAATCTTGCTTAAGTTGGGCGATACGTTCTGCACTCATTAAGTTTTTTGTTGAAGCGTTTTCCGGCACGTGCAGGGAAATCACATCGCAAGAACTTAATAATTCTTCCAAAGTACGAACTTGTTGGGCGTTACCAAGCGGAAGTTTATTTTCTAAATCATAGAAATACACTTTCATCCCTAAGGCTTCTGCAATTACACTTAATTGGGAACCGATATGGCCGTAACCCACGATACCTAATTTTTTACCACGCACTTCATTAGAGCCGGTAGCAGATTTATTCCAAAGGCCACGATGTACTTCAGCGTTAGCTTGTGGCACATTGCGCATTAACAATAAAATTTCACCTAAAACTAATTCTGCAACAGAGCGAGTATTGGAGAATGGGGCATTAAACACAGGGATACCACGTGCTTTTGCAGCCTCTAAATTCACTTGGTTTGTGCCGATACAGAAACAGCCAATGGCAATAAGTTTTGGACATTGTGCCAGTACTTCTTCAGTTAAAAATGTACGGGAGCGAATACCCACAAAATGCGCGTCTTTAATGGCTTCGATTAATTCTTCTCCATCTAAGGCTTTTTTATGGTAATCAATATTGGTATAGCCTGCCGCATTGAGTACGTTCACCGCACTTTGATGCACTCCTTCCAATAACACGAATTTAATCTTTGATTTATCAAGAGATACTTTGTTTGTCATATTATTTTCCTTGTATTGATGTAATATAACCTATAAATGCCTAACACGAGTTGTGCCAGCTTTAATAAACCCAGTTCGGCCCTTTTTATTAGAATATTGAACCTCAGATTAGCTCGGATGATGTAATCTTATACGGCTCGTTTGAGGAGATTAAATAATTTTTGCACCTTCAGGCGTACCCACAATCACAATATTTGCTGCATTTAACGCAAATATACCATTAGTGACCACACCTGCGATATTATTCAAAGTTTTTTCCATGTCGATTGGATTAAGAATCGGGAAATTATGCACATCTAACAGCACATTACCGTTATCTGTGATCACATTTTCACGCCATTCCGGCGAACCACCGAGAGAAACCAACTTACGAGCCACTTGTGAACGAGCCATCGGAATCACTTCTATCGGTAATGGAAAGGTTGAACCCAAGACATCTACTTGTTTTGAGCTATCCACGATACAAATGAAATTTTTTGCCAAGGAGGCGACAATTTTTTCACGGGTTAATGCCGCACCGCCACCTTTAATCATCAT
Organism: Lonepinella koalarum; assembly: GCA_030525745.1. Taxonomy (GTDB): domain Bacteria; phylum Pseudomonadota; class Gammaproteobacteria; order Enterobacterales; family Pasteurellaceae; genus JAUNED01. The sequence continues at coordinate 57,989 of JAUNED010000004.1, forward strand.
TTTATGCGGGTTAATTTCATCCGCACCATCTACATAAATATCCAATCCGGATACATCATTCGCACTAAATACTTCAATGCCTTGTTCACGTAATAAGGCTTCAGATGCTTTAGAGGCAGCCACAGCGCCTTTAATTTGGTCTTTGATTGTACCTAAGGCTTCAATAAAGCAATTAACAGTTGAACCACTACCCACGCCTACAATCATATCGGGTTTGACGAATTGCAAAGCGGCTTGTGCAGCTATTTTTTTCATTTCAAGTTGGTTCATTTTTTATCCTTATTTCATGTAACGAAAACGTTTGCGTTAATCTAATATGATTTGAATACTTTAACAAGTTATTCTGCTAAAAATTCGGTTAATAATTCATTTAAAAATAATTTTCCACGCTCGGTAATCTGCCAATAGTCGGTATTCTCTGTAATATACTCTCGAGCTAAGGCAAAATCTATCTGATTTTTCACCGCACTTTGTGAAAGGCCGGTGAATTGTTCAAATTCCTTTTTCGGTACAGGTTCCAGTAAGCGAAAACGGTTCATAAAAAACTCAAAAGTGCGGTCATTTTCTGTTACGTTTTTTTGTTCGTATAAATATTCGCCACGTAAATAGCCTTTGGGGTGTTTGGTTTTGCTATAACGAATGATATTGCCATCCGTAAAACTTAACTTACCATGGGCACCACAGCCAATTGCCAAATAATCACCGAAACGCCAGTAATTTAAATTATGTTTGCATTGAAAATCCGGTTTGGCGTAAGCGGATGTTTCATATTGTTGATAACCGGCGGCGGTGAGTAATTGATGACCTTGCTCGAAAATGTCCCAAAGCTCGTCATCATCAGGCAGTTTCGGCGGGCGATAAGCGAACATCGTGTTTGGCTCAATAGTGAGTTGATACCAAGACAAATGCGGCGGATTAAGCGCAATGGCTTGGCGTAAATCGTCTAACGCTTGTTCAAGGCGTTGATTCGGTAAGCCGTGCATTAAATCTAAGTTAAAACTGGCTAACAAACCGGCGTTTTTCAAATCTTGTGCAAAACCGACCGCACTTTTTGCCTCCGCACTGTTGTGAATTCGCCCTAATGCTGTTAATTTTTCATTATTAAAACTTTGAATACCCATTGAAATTCGGGTAACACCGGCTTGTGTGTAACCTTTGAAACGTTCGGCTTCTGCTGTGCCCGGATTGGCTTCTAAGGTAATTTCAATATTTTTTTCAAAAGGAATCTGTGCCTGTATGCCCTGAAGCAAGGTAGCAATGCTATTGGCTGAAAACAGGCTCGGTGTGCCGCCACCAATAAAAATCGAATGTAATTTGCGATTCTGCACGCTTGCTTTAAAGCGGTTTAAATCCGCCGATAAATCCAACAATAAATGTGTTACATAGTCCGCTTCGGGAATTGCTCCTTTTTGTGCGTGAGAATTAAAATCGCAATAGGGGCATTTTTGCACACACCAAGGAATGTGCACATACAGGCTGAGTGGCGGTAAAACCAAGGGTTGTAAGCTAAGTGCGGTCATTATTTTTGTAGTTTTGTTTTTAAGGCTTGTAAGGCTTTGGCTCGATGCGAAATACGTTTTTTCTCAGCCGTTTCCAATTCGGCAAAGGTGCAATTTTGTTCAGGGCTGAAAAATAAACTGTCGTAGCCAAAACCGTTTTCGCCTTTTTCTGCAAATGTAATTTCGCCAAAACATTCACCTTCGGCGATGATCGGCGTTGGATCGGTTTCATGAGTTAGCAGAACGATACAACTGACAAATTTGGCTTGGCGTTGCCCCGTAGGGACATCTTTTAATGCTTCTAACAATTTTAAACGGTTGGCTGCATCAGCATTTTCATCATCAATTCCGGCGTAGCGTGCAGAATAGAGTCCTGGTTCACCACCAAGTGCCTCAACAGCTAGGCCACTATCATCGGCAATTGCCGGTAAGCCGGTAATTTTTGCCGCATGGCGTGCTTTTATCAGTGCATTTTCTACAAAGGTTAAACCTGTTTCTTCCGGGCTTTCAATGCCTAAATCAGTTTGAGCGATTACTTCAAAGCCAAAATCGGCTAAGACATCAGCCATTTCTTTGACTTTGCCTTTATTGCCGGTTGCAAGCACAATTTTTTGCATCATTTTTTATCCTATCGGGCTGAAAATTGAGGGTATTATAAAGTTTTTTTCGTGAAAGTGCGGTCATTTTTCATGGATTTTTGGTATAGTAGGCAAAATTATTTCCTCACAGAAAAAGAGGCTGTTATGGAAAAAATCATTATTGATGAAGACCAATTTATGCGAACAATTTCACGGATTTCTCACGAAATTATTGAAAAACACCAATATTTGGACGATGTAATTATTGTGGGTATTAAGCGCCGAGGGGCTGAAATTGCGGAATTAATTAAGCGTAAAATCGCAGATTTAACAGATCAAATCTTACCTTCCATTGATTTGGATATTACATTTTATCGCGATGATTTAGAATATGCGGAACCGAGCCGTTCTCCCGTGTATCATGGTTCATCAGAATATATCAGCGTGCAAAACAAAACCGTTATTTTGGTAGATGATGTGCTTTTCACAGGTCGAACCATTCGGGCTGCATTGGATGCGTTGGTGGATTTTGGGCGTGCGTCAAAGGTGGAATTAGTGATTTTTGTAGATCGTGGGCACCGTGAGCTACCTATACGGGCAGATTATGTGGGGAAAAACGTGCCAACCAGCCGAGCGGAAAAAGTACAGGTACGCACGATGAAATATGATAGTTGCTATCAAGTGGCTTTATTGTCAAAATAAGGAACTTTTGCCCAACAAGCTGTTCTAAGCTAGGTCTTTATTCATTTTTATTTTATGGAAGAATATGAAAAACACATTTTTTAAATCTTTTTTTCTATCAGTTGTCGGTTTATTTGCGTTTTCAAGCAGCATACAAGCGGTTGAGCAAGTGGTTGCTACAGTTGATGGTGTGCCGATTTTGGAGAGCCAAATTAAGCGTTTATTAGGTAAACGGGCTAACAATGAATCAAATCGTGCAAAAGCCTTAGACAGCATTATTGATGATCTGTTGTTGCAAAAAGCTATCAAAGAATCAGGTGTTTCTGTCAGTATGGCGCAAGTGGATAATATTATTGAGGGGATTGCGGCACAAAATGGTTTAACATACGGGCAATTATTAGATGCGTTGGAGCATCAAGGTATGTCTTTAAATCAATTCCGTAGTCAAATTCATAATCAAATTTTAATGGGAGAAGTACGCAACCGTAGTATCGGTAAGCATATTGATGTCACTCGAGAACAGGTGGAAGCCTTAAGTAAACAACTTAAGCAAAGTGGTACATTGAAAAAAGTTACTGCTACAGAGTACCGTGTGCGCCATATTTTATTAAAACTCAATCCGATGTTAAATGATGCTCAAGCTAAAGCACAATTAACGCAAATTCGAGCAGATATTTTGGCTGGTAAAACTACCTTTGAGAAAGAAGCGATAGCACATTCCAAAGATTATTTATCAGGTGCAAACGGCGGTGATTTAGGTTTTGCGTTCCCTGAAAGTTATGTGGGGCCTTTTGCTCAGACAGTGAAAACGATCAAGAAAGGCCAAATTTCCGCCCCTTTTAAAACAGAATTTGGCTGGCATATCTTAGAAGTGATTGATACCCGAGAGGGAGATCGTACAGAAGATGCTTATATGCAAAAAGCCTATGAGACCTTAGTTAATCAACAATTACAAGATGAAGCCAAAGATTGGATAAAAGCTTTACGTAAAGGGGCTGATATTCAAATTTTCACTAAGTAATTTTTCGTTTCTCGGTGGGCGGTTTGCCCACCTTTTTCTTTTTTATCAATAATCACTTATGACAAATTCAAAAAAACATTTAGGGCACACTGCCCGTAAGCGTTTCGGGCAAAATTTCTTACATGACGAATCCGTTATTCAAGGTATTGTTGCGGCCATTTATCCACAAAAAAATCAATGTTTGGTGGAAATTGGGCCGGGTTTAGGTGCATTAACAGAACCTGTAGCTGAGCAAGTAGATAGCCTGACAGTTGTGGAGCTTGACCGTGATTTGGCGGAGCGTTTACGCCATCATCCGTTTTTACATCAAAAACTGAATGTTATTGAAACAGACGCAATGCAATTTGATTTTGGCAAGTTCTATGATGAGAGAAATTTAGCTGAGCAAGGGGTAAAATTACGTGTTTTTGGCAACTTGCCTTACAACATTTCCACTCCCTTAATGTTCCATTTGTTCAAATTCCATGACAAAATTCAAGATATGCATTTTATGTTGCAAAAAGAAGTGGTCAAACGCCTTTGTGCAGCACCGAATAGTAAAGCTTACGGACGTTTAACCATTATGGCGCAATATTTTTGCCAAGTCATGCCCGTGTTGGAAGTGCCTCCAACTGCTTTTAAACCTGCTCCTAAAGTAGATTCTGCCGTGGTACGTTTAATTCCTCATGCTGTATTGCCATACCCTGTAAAAGCGTTATATTGGTTAAATCGTGTTACGGCACAAGCCTTTAACCAACGCCGCAAAACTTTGCGAAATGCTTTATCTACGCTCATTTCTGCGGAAAATCTGACCGCACTTGGGGTGGACTTGAATGCGAGAGCCGAAAATCTCAGTATTGCGGATTATGTGCGACTTGCAAACTGGTTGCATGACAATCCACCAATGGTAGCATTGGAGGAAATTGAAGATACTGATGAATAAGCAAGAGTGAAATCCTTAGAGGAAGACAATGGCAACCTATATTGTTGGCGATTTACACGGCTGTTACGATGAATTGCAAGTTTTATTGGAAAAAGTGCGGTTCGATTCGAGCCGAGATTTTCTTTACTTGACCGGTGATTTGGTGGCAAGAGGACGCAAATCCCTAGAATGTCTTCGCTTTGTGAAAGGCTTGGGAAAATCTGCTCAAACGGTGTTAGGCAACCACGATTTACATTTACTTTCTACGGCACTGGGTATTAAAAAAGTCAAAACAAAGGATAATTTGACCGCACTTTTTGCTGCAGAGGATTTTGATGAATTAATCGATTGGTTGCGTCATCAGCCATTATTTATTCATCGTGCGGATTTAGACTTTTGCTTGGCCCACGCCGGGATTTCACCGGATTGGGATTTGCCGACTGCCATCACTTGTGCCAAAGAAGTGCAACAAGTCTTGCATTCAGCTGATTATCCTGAATTGCTTAAACAAATGTATGATAGCCAGCCTGAACGCTGGTCAGCGGATTTACAAGGCATTGACCGTTTACGTTATATTATTAATGTGTTCACTAGAATGCGATTTTGTTATGAAGATCATCGCTTGGATTTTGATTGCAAATTGCCTGTTGAACAGGCTCCAACAGACTTGAAACCTTGGTTTCAATTAAATAGCCCGTTATTTCAACAAGAAAATATCATTTTCGGCCATTGGGCAAGTTTAGTGGGTTATTCGACACCAACGAATATTTATGCGTTAGATACAGGTTGTGCTTGGGGTAATAGCATGACATTGTTACGTTGGGACGATAAGCAATATTTTACTCAAAATGCGTTGAAAAATGATTAATTCTCAAACAGCTCAAATTTTCCATATTCCCTTTTTCCAGTTTGCACAGATGAAAAAATACTGCCCTGAAGCCATTCCGCAAATTAAATCAGATTACAAAACGGCTTGGGAACAATGGAAAAAGACGATTTTGGCTGTTTCTGTTGAGCTTGGTATACCTTTTGCCAAGCCACATATTGAAAGCTGGACAAATGGTTGGCAAGTGCGGTCGCATTTTTTTGCGTTTTTTAAGTATGAGTATTGGCAGAATTCGGCGGCGATTTTATCGGTAATTTTAAATCGTCGTCGGTTACAAGTTTGTTTAGATTGGCACTGTTATCGTGCGGATCGTTCTCAAATTCATTTACCTCAATATAATCAATGGATTGATGATTTGGATTTGGCAAACTTTGCTGAATTTGAACTATGGCGTGGTGATGAAAGTGAATATGCGGATTTTCATTCAAGCAGTGAATTGTCGACGACAGATTTGACTTTCAAGCAGGATAAGGATTTTTGGTGTATTGGTAAAAATGTGGAATGTGCAGAGTTAGATAACCTCGATTCTGTTAAATTTATTAGTCAAACTATTCGGGAATTATTGCCATTGTATGAAAAATGCCATTCTTAAGTGTCATAAGTCCTTTCTTTTCTGATTAATTTCTATTATTCTACGCAACAGTTCATTCTGCTTGCAGCCCTGAACTTGAATATGGCAAGTTTGCTTATTTACTAACGTCGTAGGACATTCCAATGAAAAAAACTTCTTTCTTTTTGACCGCACTTTGCTGTGCAATGGGGGCGGCTCAGGCACAAAATCTGCCGAATCCAAATACGACCACTCACACTTATGAATTTACCCAAGTCTATGATTTAAATGTGCCGAAAGGCTCTAAAGGGGAAACTAAATTATGGGTACCTTTGCCGTTTAGTAATGACTATCAAGAGGTAAAATCCATTCAGTTTGAAGGGGATTATCAACAGGCTTATATCACGGAAAATAACCAATATGGAGCGAAAACGCTGTTTGCCAATTGGGATGAAAAAGCGGAAAAACGCCATTTGAAAGTGGTGCTTACCGTAGAAACGAAAGATCGTGAGCCAATGAAGCAAGGTTTGTTGGCAGATTATAAAATGCCGGAAAATATTGAGTATTCTATCGATGTAAAAGAATATTTAAAACCTTCCCAACATATTAAAACCGACGGTATTGTCAAACAATTTGCCGATAAAATTGTAGGCAAAGAAACAAATCCACTGAAAAAAGCACAATTGATTCATCAATGGATTGTGGAAAATATGGAACGGGATAATTCTGTGCTCGGCTGTGGTGATGGTGATGTAGAGAAAATTCTGACTACGGGTGTGCTAAAAGGCAAATGTACTGATATTAACTCTGTCTTTGTTGCGTTAGCGCGTGCTGTTGATATTCCGGCAAGAGAAGTGTTTGGTATCCGTTTAGGGCAAGCTATTAAAATGGGTGAATACTCCAAAGGAGCATTCGGCAGTGCCAAAGACGGCATGGCGAATGAAAACAGTGGGCAACATTGCCGTGCGGAATTCTATTTAGCCGGTTTTGGTTGGGTACCGGTAGATTCGGCAGACGTGGCGAAATATCGTTTAGCAGAAAATAAATCCGTACAAGATCCACAAACAAAAGCGGTATCCGATTATTTATTCGGCAACTGGGAAGCCAACTGGATGGGGTACAATCATGCTCGTGATTTTAATTTATATCCAATGCCTGAATTAGCGCCGATCAATAATTTTGGCTATCCATACGCTGAAATGGGCGGTGATCCGTTAAATTCGTTTGATGCCAAAGAATTCGGTTATGAATTTACCTCAAAAGAACTCTAACCGCCGTTTTTGGGCAATTTGCACCACCGCAGTTACTGCTGCGGTGGCTTCAACATTGTGTTGTATTGCTCCTTTGCTTTATTTAGCTTTCGGGATTTCTTCGGCTTGGTTGGTAGGGTTAAACGAATTAAGCTATTTACAACTGCCAATGTTGATCATTTCACTCCTTGCCTTTGGTTATGGGTTTTGGTTGTTGAATTTTTCGGATAAGATTATTTGTACAAAATATTTATCACATCGAACATTGCAAATTTTGTATTGGTTGCTTGTGCCGATTATTTTGTTTTTTCTCAGTTATCCCTATGTTTTACCTTATTTTTTGGAATAGTTTGAATGAAAAAAACATTGTTATTTTTAACCGCACTTTTATCTGCAACGGTATTTGCTGCGGAGCGGAATGTGATATTACATATTGAAGAAATGAACTGCCAACTTTGTGTGTATTTGGTGAATAAAGAATTACGCAATATTGACGGCGTGGTTTCCACTAAAGCAAATTTTAACACTCGCTTGGTGAATGTGGTGGCTGATGAAAAAGTCAGCAATGAACAGCTTGTCAGAGCCGTTGATAAGTTGCATTATCACGCTGTTGTGCAGAATTAAATCCGCTTATTTTGCCCATACAAGCCGTATAGGGATCGATGAATATGGTTCAAAGCCCCTGATAGACTTCAAATTGCGGATAAGATAACCTACACGAGCCGTGCTAAATTCGTTAAGTCCAGCCCCATAGGAGCTAAATGGAAGAGCCACAGAGCGGCTCAGATTAAGTAACCCTATACCGCTCGTATAGGGTTATTTCAGCTCTCTCCAACCCGTGCTAGGTTATTATTCTCTCTTATATCGGAAAATCCTGTTAATTTTAGCCGTTTTACGCTATCCTATTGCGCATTTCTTATCGTCAAATTCCGCTTAATTTCTGCTTGAAAACAGAAAAGTGCGGTACAAATTTTTGTTATTTTTAACGCCATATTATTGAAGGTTACATTATGCAAGAACAATATCGCCCCGATTTAATTGAAGCCAGTGTGCAAAAATATTGGGCAGAAAACAACACTTTCAAAGCCATCAAAGATACCAATAAACCGAAATATTATTGTTTGTCGATGTTCCCTTATCCCTCCGGTCGTTTGCATATGGGGCATGTGCGTAACTATACCATTGGTGATGTCGTGTCTCGTTATCAACGTATGAACGGTAAAAACGTATTACAGCCTATGGGTTGGGACGCATTCGGTTTGCCTGCGGAAGGTGCTGCAGTGAAGAATAAAACTGCACCGGCAAAATGGACGTATGAAAATATTGAATATATGAAAAATCAGCTCAAAATTTTGGGCTTTGGCTTTGACTGGGATCGAGAAGTGACTACCTGTCGCCCAGAGTATTATAAATGGGAACAATGGTTTTTCACCGAATTGTATAAGAAAGGCTTGGTGTATAAAAAAACCTCCACAGTAAACTGGTGTCCGAATGACGAAACCGTATTGGCTAACGAACAGGTTCACGAAGGCTGTTGCTGGCGTTGCGATACTCCTGTAGAACAAAAAGAAATTCCGCAATGGTTTATTAAAATTACTGAATATGCGGAGCAATTGTTAGGGGGATTAGACAGCTTACCTGAATGGCCGGATATGGTAAAAACTATGCAGCGTAACTGGATTGGTCGTTCGGAAGGTGTAGAAATTACCTTTGATATTAAAGGATTAAATGACAAATTAGCGGTTTATACCACCCGTCCGGATACATTTTATGGCGTGAGTTATGTGGCGGTTGCGGCGGCCCACCCGTTAGCGGAATTGGCAGCACAAAGCAATCCGGCGTTGGCAGATTTTATTAAAGAAGCCAAAAATACCAAAGTAGCGGAAGCGGATATTGCCACAATGGAGAAAAAAGGCATGGCAACCGGTCTGTTTGCGATTCACCCCTTAACAGGTGAAGAAGTGCCGGTTTGGGTCGCCAACTTCGTATTAATGCACTATGGTACAGGTGCGGTGATGGCGGTTCCTGCTCATGACCAGCGTGACTTTGAATTTGCCCAAAAATACAATTTACCGATTAAACAGGTAATTGAAACGCTCAACGGCGAAGACATTGATTTAAACAAAGCTGCTTTCACCGAACACGGGGTGTTGATCAATTCCGCAGAATTTGACGGCTTGCATTTCGATGCCGCTTTTAACGGCATTGCGGATAAATTGGAAAAATTAGGCGTAGGCAAACGCCAAGTAAATTTCCGCTTGCGTGACTGGGGCGTTTCCCGCCAACGTTATTGGGGCGCACCAATTCCAATGCTCAGCTTAGATAATGGCGACGTTGTACCTGCACCATTACAAGATTTACCTATTGTGTTGCCTGAAGATGTGGTGATGGATGGCGTGAAAAGCCCGATCAAAGCCGATCCGGAATGGGCGAAAACCACTTACAATGGTAAACCTGCATTAAAAGAAACAGATACTTTTGACACCTTTATGGAGTCTTCTTGGTACTATGCGCGTTATACTAGCCCACAATATCACGAAGGCATGTTAGATAGCGACGAAGCCAATTATTGGTTGCCGGTGGATCAATATATCGGTGGTATCGAACATGCCACAATGCACTTGTTATATTTCCGCTTCTTCCACAAATTATTGCGTGACGCAGGTTTAGTCAGTTCTGATGAACCTGCCAACAAATTGTTGTGTCAAGGCATGGTGTTGGCAGATGCCTTCTATTACACTAGCCCGACTAATGAACGGATTTGGGTCAGCCCGACTAAAGTGACTGTAGAAAAAGACGATAAAGGCCGTATTATCAAAGCCATTGATGATGAAGGGCACGAATTAACCCACGCGGGTATGACTAAAATGTCTAAATCCAAAAACAATGGTATTGATCCACAAGAAATGGTGGAAAAATACGGTGCGGATACCGTACGTTTATTTATGATGTTTGCATCACCTGCGGAAATGACATTGGAATGGCAGGAATCCGGTGTGGAAGGGGCTAACCGTTTCTTACGCCGTTTGTGGAATTTAGTGGTGGAGTACAATAAAAATCCAAGTAAAACTGCCCTAAATCCGACCGCACTTTCGAGTTCACAAAAAGCGTTACGCCGTGATGTGCATAAAACCATTGCGAAAGTGAGTGACGATATTGGTCGCCGTCAAACCTTTAATACTGCAATAGCTGCAATTATGGAGTTAATGAATAAATTAACCAAAGCACCATTGGCAGATGAACATGATCGTACAGTTATGGCGGAAGCATTAAATGCAGTCGTGCGTATGCTTTATCCAATTACACCACATATCTGTTTCCAATTATGGCAAGATCTTGGTAACGAAGGCACAATTGATTTTGCTCCTTGGGTTCAGGCTGATGAAACGGCAATGGTTGATGATGAGAAATTAGTGGTGGTACAAGTCAATGGCAAAGTTCGCGGTAAAGTGATTGTACCTGCGGATATGGCGGAAGAAGAGATTAAACAAATCGCTCTTGCCGATGAAAATGTACAGAAATTCTTAGACGGCTTAACTATTGTGAAAACTATCTATGTACCGGGTAAATTATTCAGCTTTGTGGCGAAATAATCCAATGAAAGTGGGCAAATTTGCCCACTCTTTTTAATTTTTAATGGAGTAAAATAATGAAGCCCTCTCAAATTTTCAAAATCAGCGTCATTTTGACCGCACTTTCAGGTTGTTCGTCACAACAAGCCGACTTTGGTAATCCCGATTGGCGACCGTTTAAGGATATTGATGGGAAAATCCAAGAAATAACGTTTTTCACTTGGAAATCTATTCAAAGCGAAGGCGGTAGAACTATTGAACGAGAAATTCCACGGGCTTATTTGGCTAAACCTTTCGGTAACCTCAAAGTAAAAGAAGAACTGGGTGAAATGTATCCTTTAGGTAAAATTAATGACCAAAGTGCAATGGGGACAATTTTCCTCTTAGATGGAAAGTCACAGAATATTTATAAAAAGGAAAGTGTGGAGTTATTATCTAAAGCAAAGCAATTTGAATTTTATGAATTTGGTGGAATGCGTTTAAGCCACGCAAAATTCTCCGCGAAAAACGGTATTTGCCAAGATTTTAATGGTAAAAACGGGGTGGATTTATTAATGACAACTAATTATTATCCACAAAATAGTTTTACCGATTTCTATACTGCGTTGATTAATGTGACGCTACATCGTGCAAAATCCCCTAAAGAAGTAGGATACAGAGCTGACTTTACAGGCAATAATGAAACATTACAAGCAGCAATGAAAGCGGAAGAAAAGAAAAATTCTCAAAAACTAGTGGCACTGAATGTGCAAGAAAAAGCCAGCTTATTATTTAATATGATCTGTAAATAAGGACGTTATTTTATGTTAAAACAGCTTAAAACTGCGTTTTTTGTCATAGTAGCATTTGGCATGTCTGCCTGTGCTTTCCAATTTCAACACGGCCAATTAATGCCAAAAGAACTACAAACGCTGGCATTTGAAAGTGTGGATGACTACAGTGAAATGTCCATTGCAATGCGTAATCAGTTGAAATTAAACAATATTAATGTAGTAGAAGGACGAAAAGATATTCCTGTTTTGCGTATTGTGAATACGACAACCAATGATTATGTCGGTTCGGTATTTAAGCATGGACGTGAAGCAGAAAAATTGTTAATGCTTGAAGTGCAAGCAAGGGTATATCTACCGAATAAAGGAGATTATCCGATTTCATCTAAAGTACAACGCCTTTTTTTTGACAATGCGCGAGCAGCTTTAGCAAAATCAGCGGAAAAAGAGGTGATTTGGCAGGATATGCGGGAGCAAGCCGCTCGCCAGCTAATAGCCAAAATGGCGAGTTTGCAACAACAAGTACAAGCGAAATAATGAATCGTATTTTTTCCGAGCAACTTGCGCAAAACTTGAATACTCACCTTTCCTCAATTTATTTGTTAGTCGGGCAAGATCCTTTATTAGTTGATGAAAGTCAAAATGCGATTGTGCAAATTGCGCGTAAACAAGGTTTTGATGAAAAAACAGAGGTGCAGATTGATACTTCTACCGATTGGCTTACCTTGTTTGAGCGTTGTCAGTCAATGGGATTGTTTTTTGACAAACAAATCCTAATTTTAAATTTACCCGAAAATTTCACCGCACTTTTACAGAAAAATTTGTTGGAATTAGTGAGTTTGTTACATTCCGATATTCTGCTTATCTTAGTTGTGCCAAAGTTAGCAAAGACTATGGAAAAACAGGCGTGGTTTATTGCGGTTAATGAATATGATCGCCAAGCAACCATGGTAAACTGTCAAACGCCGAGTTTGGAGCATTTTCCTCGTTGGGTCGGCAATCGTGCCAAAAACATGGGATTGCAGGTGGAGTCGGAAGCAATACAGTTGCTTTGTTATAGCTATGAAAATAACCTATTAGCTTTAAAACAAAATCTTGAATTACTCGCGTTACTTTATCCTGATCATAAAATAACCTTTTCTCGTGTCAAAACGGTAGTAGAGCAATCCTCTGTATTTACATCTTTCCAATGGATTGACGCCTTACTTGAAGGTAAAGAAGGACGAGCGCAACGAATTTTGAAAGGATTACAGTCAGAAGATGTACAACCTGTGATTTTGTTACGCACATTACAGAGAGAATTAATTATTTTATTGACGCTATCAAAACCTCAACACCGTCTTGATACGATTGATCAACATTTGCCTTTGCACCAACTGCGAGAAGGTTTTGACTTGCTCAAAATATGGCAAAACCGTCGCTCTTTTTATACACAAGCTTTTCAACGATTCACCTATCGTAAACTTTATCAGCTTATTCAACAACTTGCTGATATTGAGCGAGCAGTCAAAAAAGATTTCAGTGCCGATATTTGGCAACAACTTGCCGATCTTTCCGCACAATTTAGCCTTTCTCATTAGTAACTGAACTAAAATCATAAAAAACACCGCACTTTTCGCAGTTAATATCATTTTTTGATTTAGATAAAGTTTTTTACAAATAAATTTAAATTCCGATTTCATTTATTTTGATTTTTTGTATGATCATAAATAGTTATTTCTAACACTTTAAAGGTATTTATATGTTATATCTTGAATTTTTATTTTTGCTTTTCATGCTTTATGTCGGTAGCCGTTTTGGTGGTGTCGGTTTAGGTGTCGTATCCGGTATCGGATTAGTGATTGAAGTCTTTATTTTCCGAATGCCGGTAGGAAAAGCGCCGGTTGATGTAATGTTAATCATTTTGGCGGTTGTCACTTGTGCTTCTGTGTTAGAAGCAGCCGGTGGCTTAAAGTTTATGTTACAGATCGCTGAACGGGTATTACGTAATAATCCTAAACGCGTTACAATTTTAGCCCCTATTGTTACCTACATTATGACTTTAATGCTGGGTACAGGCCATGCAGTATATTCCATTATGCCGATCATTGGCGATGTGGCATTGAAAAATAAAATTCGCCCTGAACGCCCTATGGCGGTGGCCTCTATTTCTTCCCAATTAGCCTTAACTGCAAGCCCCGTGTCTGCCGTATTAGTCTATTATCTTGGTCAAATTATCAAACTTCCCGGGTTTGATAATATTTCATTGATCGATATTATGTTGGTTACCTTACCTGCAACCTTCATTGGTACGATATTAATGGCATTATATAGCTTAAAACGCGGCAAAGAATTAGAAGATGATCCTGAATACCAACGCCGTTTGCAAGACCCAATGTGGCGTGATCGGATTTTAAATACAACCAATACATTATTGAATGAAACATTGCCTCCAGCAGCGAAATATTCTGTCTATTTATTTTTACTTTCGTTGGTGTTAATTGTTGCTATTGCATTACTGCCTGAAATTCGTACTATTGGTGTTGGTGAAAAAATTAAACCGATTTCAATGGGCATTATAATTCAAATGATGATGCTGGCTTTCGGTGGTGTTATTTTACTGGCTTGTAAGGTTAACCCACAAATTGTACCCAATGGAGTGGTATTTAAATCAGGAATGGTAGCAGCTATTGCAATTTTTGGGATTGCTTGGATGAGTGATACTTATTTCCAATACGCAATGCCTGAGTTCAAAGCCGCAGTCACTGCAATGGTAGAGCATTATCCTTGGACATTTGCATTTGCCTTATTTGCCGTATCTGTTGTTATTAATAGCCAAGCAGCCACAGCCGTTATGATGTTGCCGGTCGGTATCGGTTTGGGGCTGGAACCCGCATTACTGATTGGATTAATGCCGGCTACTTATGCGTATTTCTTTATTCCAAACTATCCTTCAGATATTGCTACGGTGAACTTTGATGTCACAGGTACAACCAAAATCGGTAAATACTACTTTAATCACAGTTTTATGTTACCTGGGTTGATTGGTGTTGTATCGGCGTGTTTTATTGGTATAGGTATTGCAGAATTACTTATTAAGTAAATACGTGTATTGTGAAAATGATGTTTAATTGATTTAATAAAGTAAGCAAAAACAAACCGCACTTTTCAGCAATTTGCTAAGTAAAGTGCGGTTTATTTTTAGCCAATTTTGTAAGCCGAATTAATTTGCGCCTTGACGAATTGCGTTGGCAATTTCTTGATCGGCGTACACGGCGGAAACAACATCTTTAAAGGCCAAATCCAATACTTTTTTAATTTCATCATTACCTGCATTAAAGGCACCTTCTTGGTTACGGCTTGCCCCTAAGTTTTTGGTAAATGTGCCTTTCGCATTTTGAACATGGACTTGTAATTGGATACGTGCATTGATGTTGTAACGTAAATCACCTTGATCGACTTTGGCATAAAATTCTTTTACACTCACAAATACGCTACTGTTTGCATTATTATTACCATGAGTTAAACGAAAACCTTTGCTGTTTAAGTCTTGTTGGAAGACTTGTTGAAACAGCTGATCTACGCTTGGATTAGCGTTTAACTTGAAGACTTCGGCTTTACGCACGTAGCTGGACACCTCTGGCTGAACCCGTTCATCTTTCGTAAATACGCTAACAATGGCGCTTTGGTTTTGTGTATTAAAACCCATTGTTGGTGCTTGTGGTGTAAAGGTCAGTGTGTTGCTTGGTGCTTGACAGGCAGTTAAAAAGAACGTAGTAGCAGTAAAAAGTATGCCGGAGAGTTTAGTAAATTTCATTATTTTCCTCATTGAATAGTGAATAAATCAATGGTTATTGTTGCAAACTTAACTTAGATTGTATAGCCTTTGTAGCGAAAAAAGTGACGTTAGAGGAAAGAAAAATGTCAAAACAACAAGAATTAACCGATAAATTATCTGCAGAATTTGCACCTCATTTTTTAGTAGTGGAAAATGAAAGTCATATGCACAGCTCAGGGCGTGGCACAGACTCGCATTTTAAAGTGGTGATCGTGAGTGATAGATTCGATGGGTTAAGAAAAGTGGCTCGTCATCGACTGATTTATAGCTTATTTGAGCAAGAATTGGCTAATGGCATTCATGCATTAGCTTTACATACTTATACAAAATCCGAATGGCAGAGTTTAGGTGAAACCTCGCCTCTATCGCCAAATTGTTTAGGCGTAGGACAGTAAAAAACTACCTATTTAGGATTAATTTTGCCGATTAGATCAAGTTTTTGCCGAATTTTTAGCAAAAAAAATAAAAAATCACGCCTTAAAGTGGCGTGATTGTTATTCTTTGGTTAAAATGAGACGCTTAATTTTATCTAAATTTTAACTTTCCCGTTTTTGGCTCTTTTTCATTGGAAGTGCGGTCAAAAATTGGAAAGAAATACAGAATTTGAGTTTTATTTTATGTGGTTAATGTCGGATTATTATTCAGATAATCTGGCGGCAATCCTTACTCAAGGTGGGGCTGCGGTATATTGAGTTCGCTTAAATGCAGTAGTCGAATGTTTAAATCTAACCAAAAGTGCAAAATATGATTACAATTAAACAAGGCTTAGATCTCCCGATTGCGGGAAAACCTGAGCAAGTAATCCATAACGGTAATGCCGTTACTGAAGTTGCTGTGCTTGGCGAAGAATATGTGGGCATGCGCCCTTCAATGAAGGTGCGTGAAGGTGATGTAGTGAAAAAAGGTCAGGTACTTTTTGAAGATAAAAAGAATCCTGGTGTGGTATTTACTGCTCCTGCAAGTGGTACGGTTGTAGCTATTAACCGTGGCGAAAAACGTGTTCTTCAGTCTGTTGTGATTCGTGTGGAAGGTGGCGAGCAAGTTACTTTTGCTCGCTATGAAGAAGCTCAGTTGGCTTCTTTAACTTCTGAGCAAGTAAAGCAAAACTTAGTGGATTCTGGCCTATGGACGGCATTGCGTACTCGTCCTTTCAGTAAAGTGCCTGCATTAGATGCTGAACCATCGTCTATTTTTATTAATGCAATGGATACTAATCCGTTGTCAGCTAACCCTGAAGTGATTATTGCCGAACAACAACAAGCCTTTTTTAATGGTTTGACAGTGTTAAGTCGCTTATTTGAAGGCAAGAAAACTATTCATCTTTGTGGTGGTGAAGATTCTAATATATTGAATGCGGCACAAAGTCGTCAAATTCAACATGTAGAGACAAACCGTTTTAAAGGTCCTCACCCGGCAGGTTTAGTCGGTACACATATTCATTTTATTGATCCGGTGAGTATTACCAAACAGGTCTGGTATTTAAATTACCAAGATGTGATTGCTATCGGTAAATTATTTACCAGCGGTGAACTTTCTGTTGAACGAGTTGTTGCTATTGCCGGCCCACAAGTGAAAAACCCACGTTTAGTTCGAACACAATTAGGTGCAAAACTCTCTGAATTAACACAAAATGAACTGAAAGAGGGTGAAAACCGTGTAATTTCAGGATCTGTATTAAGTGGGGCTAAAGCTTATGGGGCTCATGATTATTTGGGACGCTATGCATTGCAAGTATCTGTGTTGGCTGAAGGACGTGAGAAAGAATTCTTTGGAATGATTGCGCCGTATGCTGATAAATATTCGATTACTCGTACAACTTTAGGGCATTTTGCGAAAAAATTATTTAATTTTACTACAGCGGTGCATGGCAGTGAGCGTGCAATGGTGCCGACAGGTGCGTATGAACGTGTAATGCCGTTAGATATTTTACCAACCTTATTGTTACGTGATTTGGCAGCTGGAGATACAGATTCTGCTCAAGCCTTAGGTTGCTTGGAGCTAGATGAAGAAGATTTGGCATTATGTACTTTCGTATGTTCCGGTAAAAATAACTGGGGCCCTCTATTGCGTCAGGCCTTAGAGAAAATCGAGAAGGAAGGTTAAAAATGGGTTTAAAAAATCTTTTTGAAAAAATGGAGCCCGCTTTCCATAAAGGTGGGAAATATGAAAAATGGTATACCCTATTTGAAGCGGCATATACTATTTTTTACACACCGGGTACAGTGACTACAAAAGATGCTCATGTACGTGATGCAATTGACTCAAAACGTATGATGTTAATTGTTTGGTTGGCATTATTCCCGGCTATGTTCTATGGGATGTATAATGTTGGCGTACAGTCTTTCTTGGCTTTAGGTCAATTGGGAAGTGCGGATGTATTTGCACAAAATGTGGCGCAAAATGTGGCGAATGACTGGCATTATGCTTTAGCTAACAGTTTGGGTTTATTGTCTCAAGATGCTGGTTGGTTAGCAAAAATGGGCTTTGGTGCTATTTTCTTCTTACCGATTTACCTGACAATTTTTGCTGTTGGTGGTTTCTGGGAAGTTATTTTTGCTATGGTGCGTAAGCATGAGATCAACGAAGGTTTCTTTGTGACCTCTATTTTATTAGCATTAATCGTGCCACCAACTTTACCATTATGGCAGGCAGCACTAGCTTGTACATTCGGCGTTGTTGTTGCGAAAGAAGTATTTGGTGGAGTAGGTAAAAACTTTATGAACCCTGCATTGGCAGGTCGTGCATTCCTATTCTTCGCTTATCCGGCTCAAATTTCAGGTGATTTAGTTTGGACTGCGGCAGACGGTTTTTCCGGCGCAACGGCTCTTTCTCAATGGGCAGTAGGTGGTGAGGCTGCATTAAAGCATACTGCGACAGGCCAACCAATTACATGGATGGATGCATTCATTGGTAATATTCCGGGTTCTATGGGAGAAGTTTCTACTCTAGCCTTAATTATTGGTGCCTTAATTATTGTATTTGCTCGTATTGCTTCTTGGCGAATTATTGCTGGTGTATTTATCGGTATGGCGGCAACAGCAACAGTATTTAATTTAATCGGCTCATCTACAAATCCGTTATTCTCAATGCCATGGCACTGGCACTTTGTATTAGGTGGTTTTGCTATTGGTATGTTCTTTATGGCAACCGATCCTGTTTCTGCTTCTTTTACCAATAAAGGTAAATGGTGGTATGGAGCATTAATCGGGTTTATGGCAGTTGTTATTCGTGTGGCAAACCCTGCATATCCGGAAGGGATGATGTTGGCGATTTTATTTGCTAACTTGTTTGCGCCGATTTTCGATTACCTTGTAGTTCAAGCAAACATTAAACGTCGGAGAGCTCGCAATGTCTAAATTTAATAAAGATAGTGTTGGCGGCACAATTACCGTTGTTGTGTTATTAAGCTTAATTTGTTCTTTAATTGTTGCCGGTGGAGCAGTATTGTTGAAACCGACTCAAGAAGAACAAAAATTACTTGATAAGCAAAAAAATATTTTAAGTGTAGCAGGTTTATTAAAGAGTGGTAGCAAAGCCGGTGAAATTAAAGAGATCTATGCGAAAAATATTGAATCAAAAATTGTTGACTTAGCCACAGGTGATTATGTGGATGGAATCACTAATTTTGATGCCAAAATTGCAGCAAAAGATCCTGCTCAAAGTGTTACGATCAAGCCTGAAGAAGACAAAGCTGGTTTGCGTGTACGTGCGAAATATGCGGAAGTCTATTTAGTTAAAAATATTGACGGCAAAGTCGATCAAATTGTGTTACCAATGTATGGTACCGGTTTATGGTCTGTGATGTATGGTTTTGTCTCTGTTCAACCGGACGGTAATACTATTAAAGGGATTACTTTCTATGAACATGGAGAAACTCCGGGTTTAGGTGGTGAAATCGAAAATCCGCGTTGGCAAGCAAATTTCGTTGGTAAGAAATTACAAAATGAGCAAGGCCAATCAGCGATGATTATCGGTAAAGGTGCTTCGGCGAATAAAGAGCATGGTGTTGATGCTTTATCGGGTGCAACTTTAACCTCTAACGGTGTTGATGGCACATTTAAATACTGGTTCGGTGCAAATGCATTTGGTCCATATTTGGCAAAATTAAAAGCGGGGGCTAACTAATGTCAGAGAAAACGAGTCTCAAATCTTTATTATTAAACCCTGTGGTTAATAATAACCCGATTGCCTTGCAAATTCTCGGTATTTGTTCCGCACTTGCGGTAACCACTAAATTAGAAACTGCAGTGGTAATGGGGATTGCGGTAAGTTTAGTTACTGCATTTTCAAATTTCTTTATTGCATTAATCCGCAATTACATTCCAAACAGCATTCGTATCATCGTACAAATGGCGATTATTGCTTCATTGGTTATATTGGTAGATCAAATTTTACGTGCTTATGCTTACGGATTATCTAAACAGCTTTCCGTATTCGTTGGCTTGATTATTACCAACTGTATTGTTATGGGACGAGCAGAAGCTTTTGCGATGAAATCGTCTCCAATCGAAAGTTTTGTTGATGGTATCGGTAATGGATTAGGCTATGCGGCCATGTTAGTTGTGGTTGGTTTCTTCCGTGAGCTAATCGGTTCAGGTAAATTATTCGGTGTTACCATTTTCCAAACCATTCAAGATGGTGGTTGGTATCAAGCAAACGGTTTATTTTTATTAGCACCAAGTGCGTTCTTTATCATCGGATTTGTGATCTGGGGTATTAGAACTTGGAAGCCAGAACAAGTGGAGAAATAAAATGGAACATTATATTAGTCTATTTGTAAAATCCGTATTCATAGAGAATATGGCACTCTCTTTCTTCCTTGGCATGTGTACATTCCTTGCGGTATCCAAGAAAGTCTCAACGGCTTTTGGTTTAGGGATTGCCGTAATTGTGGTGTTAGGTATTTCCGTACCGGTAAACCAATTAGTTTATGCCAACGTGTTAAAACCGGACGCTTTGGTTGAAGGAGTAGATTTATCTTTCCTTAACTTTATTACTTTTATTGGTGTTATTGCGGCATTAGTTCAAATCTTAGAGATGATCTTAGATAAGTTCTTTCCGGCGCTTTACTCTGCACTGGGGATTTTCCTGCCATTGATTACCGTAAACTGTGCAATTTTCGGTGGTGTATCCTTTATGGTACAACGTGAGTACAATTTTGCTGAATCTGTGGTTTACGGTGTAGGCGCTGGTACAGGTTGGATGTTGGCAATCGTTGCCCTTGCGGGTTTAACCGAGAAAATGAAATATGCTGATGTGCCTGCAGGCTTACGTGGTTTAGGCATCACCTTTATTACCGTTGGTTTAATGGCGCTTGGCTTTATGTCATTCTCCGGTATTCAATTATAAGGAGCGGATCGAATGAGTGATTTTATTTTCGGTATTGTAGTTTTTACTGCTCTTGTGTTGTTATTGGCAGTCATTATCTTATTTGCTAAATCAAAATTAGTGGATAGTGGTGATATCACGATTGCGATCAATGATGACCCTGAAAAAGCGATTACGTTGCCGGCAGGCGGTAAGTTATTGGGTGCATTGGCAAGCAAAGGGATCTTCGTTTCCTCTGCGTGTGGCGGCGGTGGCTCTTGCGGTCAGTGTGTGGTCAAAGTAAAAAGTGGTGGTGGCGAAATTCTGCCAACCGAACTTTCTCATATCACCAAACGTGAAGCCAAAGAAGGTTATCGCTTAGCGTGCCAAGTGAATGTCAAATCCTCAATGGATATTGAACTGCCAGAAGAAATTTTTGGTGTGAAAAAATGGCAATGTACCGTTATTTCTAACGACAACAAAGCGACTTTCATCAAAGAGCTTAAATTGGCAATCCCTGAGGGTGAAGAAGTGCCGTTCCGTGCCGGTGGTTATATCCAAATCGAAGCGCCTGCTCACACTGTGGCGTATAAAGATTATGATATTCCGAAGGAATACCACGAGGACTGGGACAAATTTAACCTCTGGCGTTATGTCTCAACCGTGAACGAGCCAATTGTGCGTGCCTACTCAATGGCCTCTTATCCGGAAGAGAAAGGCATTATTATGCTGAACGTGCGTATTGCTACACCTCCACCACGCAATCCTGATGTACCGCCGGGTCAAATGTCTTCTTACATTTGGTCTCTGAAAGCGGGCGATAAAGTAACAATTTCCGGTCCATTCGGTGAATTCTTCGCCAAAGATACCGATGCGGAAATGGTCTTTATCGGTGGTGGTGCAGGTATGGCACCAATGCGTTCACACATCTTCGACCAGTTAAAACGTTTGAAATCAAAACGTAAAATGACCTTCTGGTACGGCGCACGTTCTGAGCGTGAAATGTTCTATGTGGAAGATTTCAACGGCTTACAGGCAGAAAATGACAACTTCAAATGGTATGTTGCCCTTTCTGACCCACTACCGGGCGATAACGAAGATTACTATCGTGGCTTTATTCACAACGTGCTTTACGAGAACTATCTCAAAAACCACGAAGCACCGGAAGACTGCGAATACTATATGTGTGGTCCACCGGTGATGAATGCTGCCGTGATCGGTATGCTGAAGAGCTTAGGTGTAGAAGACGAAAACATCTTATTAGATGACTTTGGTGGTTAATCCTTAACTTCCTAAATTAACAAGCGGTGTATTTTGCAGAATTTTTTGCAAAATGCACCGCTTGCTCTCTTAGTTTAAAAGGAAATTTAAATGAAAAAATTATTTATCACTATATTATTTGCAGGTTTAGCACTTTCTGCCCAAGCACAAGAACTGCCAAAAGAATGTACTGCCTTGCTCGACTATATGAAAGCTGAGGTAGAAGCAAGCCCAAACAAACCGAGTAAAAAGGAAATCGAAGAAACTCTGAAAGGAGCAACTGCTGAATTTCAAGCAGCAGTGAAACAAAATGGTGAAAAAGCTGCGGCTGCTGGTTGTGCCGAAATGCACAAAATGCTGCAAGAAATGAAACAAGCCAAGTAATTTATTTATGCAAGCGGTTAAATTTGTCTATTATTTTGCAAAATAGACCGCTTTAGGAAGATTTCAATGGCTTACAGGCAGAAAATGACAACTTCAAATGGTATGTTGTCCTTTCTGACCCACTACCGGGCGATAACGAAGATTACTACTGTGGTTTTATTCACAACGTGCTTTACGAGAACTACCTCAAAAACCACGAAGCGCCGGAAGACTACGAATACTATATGTGTGGTCCACCGGTGATGAATGCCGCCGTGATCGGTATGCTGAAGAGCTTAGGTGTAGAAGACGAAAACATCTTATTATTAGATGACTTCGGTGGCTAACACTTAATTACTAGCTAAAAAGTGCGGTCAAATTTACACAGGTTTTGTAATTTTGACCGCTTATTTCTTTATAATCAAAAGCGATTACAAAAATCATCACTGTGATTTTTATAATCTCTTTTAATTTTTCAAAACACATAAAAAAACGAACCGCACTTTATGAAAAAAATAAGCTATTTACCTTGGATTTTTGCTGTATTTTATGCGATTTTTCTCTCTGCTTGTGAAAAACAGTCTGAAATGATTAATTTAAACGGCAAAACCATGGGAACGACTTACCATATTAAATATTTGGATAACGGCAATTTATCTCAACAGGTAGAGCAAGTGCATCAGCAAATTGATCTTATTTTGAAAGATGTGAATGCTAAAATGTCCACTTATGATAAAAATTCAGAACTGAGTCGTTTCAATCAAAGCACAGAAATAAATACGCCAATGGTTATTTCTGCCGATTTAGCGAAGGTATTAAAAGAATCTATTCGTCTTAATCAGATCACTGAAGGTGCATTAGATGTGACGGTTGGACCGGTAGTGAATTTATGGGGATTTGGGCCGGAAAAACAAAAAGATGTGCAACCAGAACCGCAACAACTTGCCGAACGCCAATCTTGGGTGGGTATTGATAAGTTAAAATTCATCGAAAACGGCGGACAATTTTACCTTGAAAAAGCCATTCCACAGCTCTATATTGATTTATCCGCTATTGCAAAAGGCTTCGGTGTGGATCAGGTAGCAGATTATTTGCAAAAGTTGAATGTGCAAGATTATATGGTGGAAATTGGCGGTGAAATTCGGGCAAAAGGCAAAAATCCCGATGGAAAACCTTGGCAAATTGCTATTGAACAACCGAGTTTCGATGGTTCTCGTTCGGTACAAAAAATTGTCGGTTTGGATAATTTAGCAATGGCAACATCAGGCGATTACCGTAATTATTTTGAACAGGACGGCAAACGTTTTTCCCATGAAATTAATCCAAAAACCGGCTACCCAATTCAGCATAACTTAGCTTCAGTGACGGTACTGCACGAGTCGAGTATGACGGCAGATGGGCTTTCTACCGCCTTATTTGTATTGGGCGAAGAAAAAGCACTGGCATTGGCTGAGTTGGAAAATT
The DNA here is from genome assembly GCA_030525745.1 of Lonepinella koalarum. Lineage (GTDB taxonomy): Bacteria > Pseudomonadota > Gammaproteobacteria > Enterobacterales > Pasteurellaceae > JAUNED01. The sequence goes on from JAUNED010000004.1 coordinate 81,908, forward strand.
TAGCGGTATATCTTATCAGCAAAACAGACAAAGGTTTTGAAAGTAAAATGTCCTCAAAAATGACCGCACTTTTAGAACAATCAGCAAAATAAAGGAGTAGTTATGAAACTTTTTTTAGTGACTTTCGGTATTTTTTTATTAATTATTTTGGGCATGGCAATAGGCTACATCATCAAAAAGAAAACCATTAAAGGCAGTTGCGGTGGCATTTCGGCACTTGGTATGCAAAAGATGTGTGATTGCGACGAACCTTGCGATAATTTGCAAGCCAAATTAGATGCAGGTGATGAAGCCGCACAAGCGGAATACAATGAAAAATTCGCCAAAAAAGCACCGCATTTTTATGAAGTGAAATAGGAGTTTCCTATGGAGCAAGATATTCGCTGGAAACAACGCTTTGACAATTACCAAAAAGCGGTGGGCTATTTAAAAAGCGAGAGTGAAAAATATGCCGATACCGATATTGATGTCATTAAAAAAGGTATTATTCAAAGTTTTGAGATTACCCATGAACTTGCTTGGAAATTAATGCAAGACATTTTAAAGTGGGAAGGTGAAGTTGATATTTATGGTTCTAAATCAGCTTCTCGTTTGGCTTTTAATCGTGGTTTAATTACTCAAGGAGAAGTTTGGCAGGAAATGATAAAAAGCCGGAATACTACAGTGCATACTTATGATGAAGCGATTTTAATCAAAGAGTTTGATAAAATTATCAAGGATTATTTGCCTTTGTTTATAGAGTTTCAGCAACGAGTAGAAAAGATATGCCAAACTTTGGACTAAGCCAACGAGCCAAAAAAACTATTACCGATATTCTAGCTAAGTATCCTGAAGTGGAACAAGCGATTATTTACGGCTCGCGAGCTAAAGGGAATTATCGCGAAGGTTCGGATATTGATTTAACCTTCAAGGGTGAAAATCTCACCTATCAGACAGTCAAAAACATTTGGGGCGATCTAGACGACTCTGATTCGCCTTATTTATTTGATTTATCGATTTATCATCAATTAACCAATCCCGATTTTATTGAGCATATTGATCGGGTTGGCAAGATTTTTTATCAACGAGAAAAATAATGTATTCAATAACCTACGAACAACATTTCCCAATACTTTCAGCTGAACAACTTGCCGAAAATGCCAAGAAAAAAGTGATTTGTGGCATGTCCGGTGGCGTTGATTCTTCGGTGTCAGCCTTTATTTTGCAGAAACAAGGCTATCAAGTGGAAGGCCTGTTTATGAAGAATTGGGAGGAAGACGATGATACGGATTATTGTACTGCCGCAGCTGATTTAGCTGATGCCCAAGCAGTTTGTGATAAGCTTGGTATTAAGCTACATAAAATCAATTTTGCAGCAGAATATTGGGATAATGTTTTCGAGCATTTTTTGGCGGAATATAAAGCGGGGCGTACGCCAAATCCGGATATTTTGTGCAATAAAGAAATTAAATTTAAGGCATTTTTAGAATATGCGGCAGAAGATTTGGGCGCGGATTTTATTGCCACAGGTCATTATGTGCGCCGTCCACCATTGAATGAAACTGCAAAACTGTTGCGTGGTTTAGATGAAAATAAAGATCAAAGTTATTTTCTTTATACCCTAAGTGAGCAGCAAATTTCACAAAGCCTGTTTCCTGTGGGGGAGATTGAAAAGCCCATAGTACGAGCGATTGCTGAAGATCTTGGATTGATTACAGCGAAGAAAAAAGATTCTACCGGTATTTGTTTTATTGGTGAGCGTAAATTTAAAGATTTCTTGGCTCGTTTTTTACCTGCGCAACCGGGTGAGATTCGCACTGTAGATGGTAAAGTTGTAGGTCGCCACGATGGTTTGATGTATCACACTTTGGGGCAACGTAAAGGATTAGGTATTGGTGGCGTACAAGGATTAAGTGAAGACCCCTTTTATGTAGTTGAAAAAGACTTGATTAATAATGTGCTAGTTGTGGCTCAAGGGCATGATAATTTAGCTTTATTGTCTCAGGGGCTGATTGCTTCCCAGTTACATTGGGTAGATCGCAAATCTATTACTACATCTTTGCGTTGTACGGTTAAAACCCGTTATCGCCAGCAAGATATTCCATGCGAAATTCAGCCGATTGATGATCAAACTATCCGTGTGATTTTTGATGAACCACAAATTGCAGTCACACCGGGACAAAGTGCGGTCTTTTATCAGGGAGAAATTTGTTTGGGTGGTGGGGTGATTGAAACGCAAATTAAATAAAACGAATAAAAGAGCGGTCAAACGGGTATCAGTTTTGACCACTCTTTCGCTTGGCAAATTAGGCTTTTTCTACCCTACCATTAAATGCCAATAAATAGCCTGCGATACCAAATCCGATATTGCCGAGTGTAGAAAATTCAGCCGGAAGCAAGGCCAATTCATTCAATAAAGTGCCGACAAAAAAGCCGATAGAAGCACCAACCGCCAATCGGGTAATCGACATTTTATACACTACTTTTTGCCGACAATGTGGGCAGAGGAAGATCCGTTGCCCCAGTTGGATTTTTTGTAACCGCTGTTGGCAATGAGGACATACCATTTTAAATTTTTGCATTTTTTACCTTCATTAAAAACTCATGCAATATTAACCGCACTTTGAGTTAAATAAGTGTTATGGCTAAACGCCATATTGTGTGTGATAGGCCTTCATTGCCGGCAGATATTGCTTGTATTGATTGTCTTGTTCAATGAATTGCATTAAATCATCCAAATCAATAATCGATAATACGTTACATTGATAATCTCGTTCTACTTCTTGAATGGCGGAGAGTTCGCCATTGCCCTTCTCTTTCCGATTTAAGGCAATAACGACCGCACTTAGGGTCGCTTGATTAGCTTCAATAATGTTCATGGCTTCCCGAATGGCCGTACCTGCCGTAATGACATCATCAACCAGTAATACTTTTCCCTGTAGTGGCGAACCAATTAAATTACCGCCTTCGCCATGATCTTTCGCTTCTTTGCGATTAAAACAAACGGGTTTGTCTAAACTAAATTGATTAAATAACGCCACAGAAACAGTCGTGCCGATTGGAATGCCTTTATAAGCGGGGCCGAAAATGACATCATATTCCAAATTGTTCGCCTGAATAGCTTTAGCGTAAAATTCACCTAAACGAGCAAGATCTGCGCCGGTATTGAATAATCCGGCATTAAAAAAATAGGGGCTGACACGACCGGATTTCAGCGTAAATTCGCCAAAACGTAGCACATTGCGACTTAAAGCGAAACGGATAAAGTCAATTTTATAATCTGGCATCTTTTTCTTGTCCTGTGGAATGCTTTTGATAAAAAAATGCCCGTTCTTGGTAAAGGACGAGCAAGTTGATTAGTTTTTCAAGGTTTCACGCTGTACAGAAAAAATGTACTCACAACCTTGTTTGGCTAAATCCAGTAAGTTGAGTAATTCTTCATGAGAGAATGGTTCACCTTCCGCTGTGCCTTGCACTTCGATCATTCTGCCGTCTTCCATCATCACGACATTCATATCAGTTTCAGCGGCAGAATCTTCAACATATTCCAAATCACAAACGGCGTTTCCATCAACAATTCCTACTGAAATTGCCGCTACTAACCCTTTCAACGGATTGGTTTTTAATGTGCCGTTTGCAATCAATGCGGTAATTGCATCGGTTAGAGCCACACAAGCACCTGTAATTGAAGCGGTTCTTGTGCCACCGTCAGCTTGAATAACATCACAATCTAAGGTGATGGAGCGCTCGCCTAAGGCCTCTAAATCCACCATTGCACGCAATGAGCGGGCAATTAAACGTTGAATTTCTAAAGTTCGTCCGCCTTGTTTACCTTTCGCAGCTTCACGTTGCATACGGCTGTGGGTAGAGCGTGGCAACATGCCGTATTCTGCCGTTACCCAACCTTGTCCCTGACCTTTTAAAAAACGTGGTACGGATTCTTCTACGGTGGCAGTGCAAATCACTTTAGTATCACCAAATTCTACTAAAACCGCCCCTTCGGCGTGTTTGGTATAATGACGGGTGATTTTTATCGCACGAGGTTGATGATTGGCTCGTTGGTTTGGACGCATAATATTTCCTTAATATCATAAAAAGTGCGGTCATTTTAGCACGCAAAATGACAGAACGACAATTTCACAGTAGAATACCTGAGTAAATTGATATACAGATTACAGGAGAAAGATATGATTTACAGTATGACCGCTTTTGCCCGCCACGAAATAAAAAAGGATTGGGGGGATGCAGTATGGGAAATCCGCTCGGTCAATCAGCGTTATTTAGAAACGTTTTTCCGCTTGCCGGACCAATTTCGTGGTTTGGAAAATACCCTGCGTGAAAAACTTCGTCAACAACTGACTCGTGGGAAAATTGAATGTAGCCTACGCATTGATAGCAAAAAAAGTGTAGCAACAGAGCTTAATTTAAATAAAGAATTGGCTGAACAAGTCATTCAATCTTTGAAATGGATTAAACAACAAGCCGGAGAAGGAGAAATCAGCCTTAACGACGTGTTGCGTTACCCCGGTGTGGTGGAAATGCCGGAGCAAGATCTAGATGCCATCGGCCAAGATTTGTTAGCCGGTTTTGACCAATTATTAACAGAATTTATTGCAATGCGTGGGCGTGAGGGCGATAAGTTGCAGGAAATTATTCAGCAACGTTTAGACGGTATTTCCATAGAAGCGGAAAAAGTGCGGTCAAAAATGCCGGAGATTTTGCAATGGCAGCGTGATCGTTTGTTACAACGTTTTGAAGAAGTACAAATTTCGCCCGATCCAAACCGCTTGGAACAAGAAATGATTTTATTGGCACAACGTGTAGATGTGGCAGAAGAATTAGATCGTTTACAAATGCATGTAAAAGAAACGATGTCAGTGTTGAAAAAAGGTGGTGCAGTGGGGCGAAAATTGGATTTTATGATGCAAGAACTTAATCGTGAATCTAACACACTTGCGTCAAAATCTATTAATGCAGAAGTCACTGCTTCAGCCGTGGAATTAAAAGTGTTAATTGAACAAATGCGTGAACAAATTCAAAATTTGGAGTAATGAATGTCGATTATTCATCTTGAACAATACAGTCTCATTGAAATTGCCGGTGTAGAGGCTGAAAAATATTTGCAAGGCCAATTAACTTGTGATGTAAGCAAATTGGTTGTCGGTACTTCAACAATCACAGGGCATTGTGATCCCAAAGGGAAATTAAGTGCGATTTTCCGATTAATCCGCCTTTCCGATGAGAAATTCTATATGTTTGTTAGAACGGCATTATTACCGACAGCGTTGGATAATTTGAAAAAATATGCGGTTTTTTCTAAAGTGACTTTTACGCTGTTAAAGGCAAATCTTGTCGGGATTATCAGTGAAAATATGGATATTTCGGCAGAATATCGCTTTTCATTTGCAGATCGCACATTATTGATTAACCCACAAAGTGCGGTGGAATGTAATGCAGATTTTAGCCAATGGGATTTGGCCGATATTCAACAGGGTTACCCGATTTTAACGGAGAAAACTCAATTGGAATTTATTCCGCAAGCCTTGAATTTACAATGTTTGGAACAGGCGATTTCTTTTCAAAAAGGCTGTTATATCGGGCAGGAAACCGTTGCTCGGGCGAAATATCGTGGCATGAATAAACGGGCAATGTATGCTTTCAAGGCTCAAACGGAGTTAGCTCCGGATATTGGCAGTGAAATTGAAATGCAATTGGAAAATGGGTGGCGAAAAACAGGTACTATCTTAAGTGCGGTGCATGTTGAAGGTGTTTTGTGGTTACAAGTGGTTTTAAGTAATCAACTTGAAACGGCACAACAATTCCGTTTGACAGAAAATTCGGCGGCTTTAACCTTATTGCCTCTGCCTTACGAATTGGTTTAACGATTGAAGTGCGGTTAAAATACAGAAAATTTTGACCGCACTTTTTCTTTGTAAAAAAAACACCAATCCTGTACAATGTTCTCCCGTCTTGATAGATCAACTCAATTCTTTTATTCCAACATTATTTTAGGTTTCATTATGGCTACCAATTATATTTTTGTTACCGGCGGCGTAGTTTCGTCTCTAGGAAAAGGCATTGCTGCGGCATCATTAGCAGCATTATTAGAAGCACGCGGATTAAATGTGACGATTATGAAACTGGATCCTTACATTAATGTGGATCCGGGGACAATGAGTCCAACTCAGCACGGTGAAGTGTTTGTGACCCAAGACGGCGCAGAAACAGATTTAGATTTAGGGCATTATGAGCGTTTTATTCGGACAAAAATGACCAAACGCAATAATTTCACGACGGGTAAAATTTATTCTGAAGTGTTGCGCAAAGAACGTCGTGGTGACTATTTAGGGGCAACTATTCAAGTTATTCCACATATTACCAATGAAATCAAAGATCGTGTGATTGCCGGTGCAGAAGGGCATGATGTGGCAATTATTGAAGTGGGTGGTACAGTAGGCGATATTGAGTCCCTACCATTTTTAGAATCCTTACGCCAATTAGCGGCTCAAGTCGGCCGTGAGCGTACCATTTTCATGCATTTAACCTTAGTTCCTTATATTCCTACTGCGGGCGAAGTAAAAACGAAGCCGACACAACATTCAGTAAAAGAATTATTGTCTATCGGTATCCAACCCGATGTATTGGTGTGTCGTTCTGATCGTATGATTCCGGCAAATGAACGAGCAAAAATTGCTTTATTTTGTAACGTACCTGAAAAAGCGGTAATTTCTTTAAAAGACGTGGATTCTATCTACCAAATCCCCGCATTATTACAGTCTCAAGGTTTAGATGACTTTGTTTGCCAACGTTTCCGTTTAGACTGCAAAGCGGCCGATTTATCTGAATGGGAGCAAGTGCTTTATCGCCAAGCTAATCCGACAGGTGAAGTCACAATCGGTATGGTGGGTAAATATGTGGAATTGCCTGATGCCTATAAATCAGTGAATGAAGCCTTAAAACATGCCGGTTTAACTAACCGTTTAACTGTCAATATCAAATACATTGATTCGCAAGATGTAGAAACCAAAGGCACTGATATTTTAAAAGGCTTAGATGGTATTTTGGTACCGGGCGGGTTCGGTTATCGTGGTGTCGAGGGCAAAATTTTAACCGCACAATATGCCCGTGAAAATAAAGTGCCTTATTTAGGTATTTGTTTAGGAATGCAAATTGCGTTAATTGAATATGCCCGCAATGTTGCCGGCTTAACTAAAGCAAACTCTTCAGAATTTGACCGCACTTGTGAGCAAGCTGTGGTAGGATTGATTACCGAATGGCAAGATGCTGACGGTAATGTTGAGACGCGTTCTGACGAATCAGATTTAGGCGGTACAATGCGTTTAGGCGCACAACAATGCCATCTGATTGAAGGTTCTAAAGCTTACGAATTATACGGTAAAGCAACGATTGAAGAACGTCATCGTCACCGTTATGAAGTGAATAACAAATTACTGCCTCAAATCGAAGCTGCGGGCTTAAAAGTGACAGGTTTAAGTGCGGACAGAAAATTGGTGGAAATTATTGAAGTGCCAAATCACCCTTGGTTTGTGGCTGCACAATTCCATCCTGAATTTACTTCTACACCACGTGATGGTCATCCGTTATTTGCCGGTTTTGTGAAAGCGGCGAAAGAAAACCAACAGAAAGCCTAATGGTATTCCTTGCACTGAAAAGTGCGGTTGATTTTTTTGAGTTATTTTAAAGCTGTTCGTGATTGCGGGCAGCTTTTTGTTTTTGACATGGACGATAGTGGAATATGAGAGGATATTTTATGACGGATAAAATAAAGGGCGAATAATCATTCACCCTTTATGGTATAGGTTAAATTAACCACGACCGTATTGTTTTAGTTTTTTGCGTAATGTGCCACGGTTAATGCCTAGCATGGTGGCTGCACGGGTTTGGTTACCACGGGTGTATTGCATTACGATGTCTAACATAGGATCTTCCACTTCTGCTAAGACTAATTCGTAAAGGTTATCCACATCTTGGCCATCTAATTGTGCCAAGTAATTTTTCACTGCAAGGCGAACGGAATCGCGGAGTGGTTTATTGGTGGTTTGAGCTTGTGCATTGACCGTTGGAACGGTAAGTACATCTGAAGAATTACGTTGTTCTAACATTGTTGTTTCCATTACGAATTAAAGTAAAAAATTCCTCTAACGCTGCTAACTGCTCCTTAGGATTAGTTAAGGCGTTAAAAGTCTGTCTAAAATCGGAATTCGGTAGAATATCCTGTAAATACCAAGCAACATGTTTGCGTGCAATGCGATAGCCTTTTTCATCACCGTAAAACTGATGCAGTTCGGTGATATGGCGTAAAATGACACCGCACTTTTCATCTAAACTTGGTTCAACAATCGTTGCATTGGATTCAATGAGTGCCGCCACGGACTGAAAAATCCAAGGTCGCCCCAATGCCCCACGACCAATCATTATTGCATCGGCGTTGGTATAATCCAGCACAAATTTCGCTTTTTCTGCTGAAATAATATCACCGTTGGCAATAATGGGAATAGAAACTGCTGCTTTAACGGCTTTTATATGCTCGTATTCCGCCTCGCCGTTAAACAGGCATTCTCTCGTTCGCCCATGAATACTCAAGGCTTGAATGCCTGCTTGTTCGGCAATTTGGGCAATTTCTAAACAATTTCGATGTTCTTGATCCCAGCCTGTACGAATTTTTAAGGTGACAGGCACGTCCACAGCATTGACCACGGCGTTGAGGATTTTTTGTACTAAATCAGGATATTGCAATAATGCGGATCCGGCTAACTTGCGATTGACCTTTTTGGCCGGACACCCCATATTAATATCGATGATCTCTGCACCATAGCCCACATTAATCTGTGCCGCTTGTGCCATTTCATTGGGATCAGAACCTGCAATTTGCACTGCATTAATGCCGGCATCTTGGTGATGTGACAAACGCAGTTTAGATTTTTCTGTATGCCATACTTGTGGATTGGCGGACATCATCTCGGAAAATGTCAATCCTGCACCGTAATTTGCACAGAGCTTACGAAAAGGCAAATCTGTAATACCTGCCATTGGCGCAAGCAAAATGCGGTTTTTTAATTCGTATGAACCAATCCGCATTTTATTCTCCATTCTAAAGTAGCATACAAAAAGAAACCGAATGCAAATACATTCGGTCATCGTCACCGATAAGGGCGTGTATAATACGCATTTTTCAGTGTTTTGAAAAGGGTAAAATTTAAACAAAATTGAGAAAAATTTGCCCTTTTTACCTTGACATTTTTATTTACGACAATTTTCCCGTAATACGACACCATTCCTCGCGTTCAATGACAGGTTCAAGAGCAAATTTTTCTTGATAGGCTTCACAAACGGAAGCAGCTTGTGTTGCTAAAATACCGGACAATCCTAAATCGCCTTCAGGTTTCACTAATTGACTGATGATAGGATAAAGTTCTTTCAACGGGCCGGCTAAAATGTTTGCGACGACGACATCAGCTTGTAAATCTGAGGGTTTTTCATCGGATAAAAATAACTGCAAACGATCTGCCACGTTATTTTGTTCTGCATTGTTACGGCTGGCAAGAATGGCTTGTGGATCAATGTCAATTCCGACCGCACTTTTAGCACCTAGCTTCAAGGCAGCAATCGCTAAAATGCCAGAGCCACAGCCAAAATCAATGACGGTTTTACCTTGTAAATCCAAACTATCTAGCCATTCCAAACAAAGAGCGGTTGTCGGGTGAGTGCCTGTACCAAAAGCCAAGCCGGGGTCGAGCATTACATTGACCGCATTCGTATCAGGTATTTCACGCCAACTTGGGCAAATCCACAAGCGTTTGCCGAATTGCATCGGATGGAAATTATCCATCCATTCCCGTTCCCAATCCTTATCTTCAATTTGTTCGATTTTATAAGCCATACCTTGTTCAAGGCTACCGTTTTGCTGCAATAAACGCACAATTTGTTGCATATCGGTTTCTGCATCAAATAGCGCAATCACATCCGTATTTCCCCACAAACGGGTTTCTCCCGGCAGAGGTTCAAAAATTGGCGTATCTTGACTGTCCATAAAGGTCACGGATACTGCACCTATTTCTTCTAAATATTCACTGATTTTTTCTGCTTTTTCATTTGTACTGTTTAAACGAATTTGTACCCAAGCCATTTTAATATCCTTTTATGTTAGCTATTCAATGAGGCAAAACGAGCCAAAAGTTTAGGTAAAAAACTTGCACCTAATGTAGCTGTGATGATAATTACAATACCAAGCCACGACATAGCAGAGACCTGTTCACCTAATATGACCACTGCTAATAATACGCCAAAAATCGGTTCAAGTGCGGTTAAAATTCCTGAAATATTGGCATCGACCTGATGAAGGCCTTTATTCCACAACCAAAAGGCCAACCAACTGCAACCAATGCCTAAATAAATCAAGCCCCAAAAGCCTAACCAACTGAAATTAATTTGCCAACTTGTAGTGAGCAATAAAGTAAAGGGTATGGTCGTGAGCATACCTAATACAATTGAAATAGAGGTATAGGCTTGTGCTGAAATTGCTGCAATAATTTTTTGTGTCCAACGTAAGCAACCGGCAAAAATGATACCGGCACTTAATACTAATAAACAACCCCATAGGCTGATTTCACTGATACCGCTTTGTGTTTCTCCTCCGATGATTAATATAACGACACCGATAAATGCCATAGCACCAAAAAGCCAATGGAACCATTGGGCAGCGTCACGGAAAAAGAAGTGGCCGATAAAAACGACTAATAAAGGTTCTAGCCCTATCATTGTGACTGCACTGGCCGCACTGGTGTAATTCAGTCCAATAAATTGGAGTAAAAAGACGGCAGTATAGTTAAAAAAGGCTAATCCCCATAGTTGTTTTCGTATGGGCTTTGCGATCCGTTTCCAATGACGTAAAAATAAGGGAAAGACTAAAATTGTAGCCATAATCAACCGTATTTGTACCATTAATACCGGATCCAGCATTTCATAGGTGTATTTTGCTGCTACAAAAGCACTGCTCCAAATAAACAATGCTAGAATTTGATAAATCATTGAATTTTTCTTCTGTCTCCATAGCTATTTCCCAGCAAGAAGGCAATTAAACCAAAGACTAATGCCGGTACGATTTGGTGAAAACCGAATAATTTCAGGCTGAATTGTGTGAGAATAATATAACTGAGTAATCCCACCGCCATAGAGCTGACAGCACCATAAGCATTGGCTTTATCCCAATATAAACCGAGGACAATGACCCATAAAAAGGCTGCTTCCAAGCCACCAAAGGCAAATAAATTCAGCCAAATGATCATATCCGGCGGATTAAGTGCGGCAAGAATTAAAAGTGCGGTTAAAATCAGCGTCATTATGGAGGAAAAACGGCTGATTTTCTTTTCGTCTTTTGCCATTTCCGGTTTGGCGGATAAGTACAGATCTTTGACAAAAATTGCCGAAGATTGAATGAGTTGTGCGTCAATCGTGGACATAATTGCTGACATGGGAGCGGCAAGGAAAATCCCTGCAACAATGGGAGGTAGCACTTTTAACATTAATGTGGGGATCACTTGATCGGGAATGCTTAAATCGGGAATAATTGCCCGTCCTAAAGCACCGGATAAGTGCATGCCAAACATAATCACCGTTAAAATAATTGTGCCGATCAACATTCCACTATGTAGGGCTTTGCTGTCTTTGAACGCCATACAACGCACGGCAGTATGAGGTAATCCCACTACGCCGAAACAGACCAAAATCCAGAAAGAAGCCATAAATTGGAAATCTAACATATTGTTTGGCCCGAAAGGCGTGACTAAGTGCGGATCAATTTCAGTGAGTTTTTGTACCGCACTTTCTACACCACCGGCAGCATAAATTACGCCGCCAAGTAAAATGATCGTACCTAAAATCATCACTGTACCTTGAATAGCATCGGTTAATACCACTGCTCGGAAGCCACCGATAAAGGTGTAGAGTCCGACAGTTAAGGCAAAAATGAGTAATGAGGTACGATAGTCTAAGCCAATTGTACTTTCCAATAGTCTTGCACCACCGATAAATTGGGTTGTCATTGCCGCAAAAAATGCAATAAGCAAGGCGATACTTGCAACCCAAACCAAGATCTTGTTTTTGTAACGATAGAGGAGTAGGTCATTAATTGTTAAGGCGTTAGTTTGGCGGGATAATATGGCGAATTTTTTCCCCAGAGCACCTAAGGCCAGCCAGACAGCCGGCACTTGGATCATAGCTAATAAAACCCAGCCCAAGCCGAATTTATAGGCTGCTCCAGGGCCACCGATAAAGGAACTGGCACTGGCATAAGTTGAGGCTGTTGTCATTGCCAATAAAAAACCGGTCATTGAGCGGTTTCCTACATAATATTCCGTGAGGAAATCGCCTTTTTGTCGTTTGCTGTAAGCATAAAGCGCTGCTCCGAAAACGAAGACGAGGTAAATAATCAATGGAAAGAGAATACCCAAATTCATGAGTTTTCTCCTTTTTTTGTTTCTAAATCAATCTCTTGATACACAATTTTAACTACCCAATAGCCTACAACAATAAACAATATTGGTAGGTAAATGCAAGATAATTCAAACCATAAGGGAAAACCAATGGGGCCATGGGTATCGGTGGGTAAATAGGCACATAGACACCAACCCAGTAAGTAAAGTGCGGTCAAAATTAAAGCCGATTTTGCTTCTTTTGTCGCTTGTTTATAACGTTGTTGCAAATCCATTTTTCTCTCCGACAAAAAAAGTGGATAATTATCCACTTTTTTCTGTTATTTCGAGATTATTCTCTCATGCCTAATTTTTTCTCAAGGTAATGAATATTTGTGCCACCTTGTTGGAAATTTTCATCTTCCAAAATCAAATGATGCAAAGGAATATTGGTTTTAATGCCGTCAATAATGGTTTCATTTAAGGCATTTTGCATGCGTTTCATCGCTGATTGTCTATCATCACCGAAGGTGATTAATTTCGCAATCATAGAATCATAATGCGGTGGTACGCTGTAGCCTGCATACACATGGGAGTCCCAACGCACTCCTAAACCACCCGGTGAATGTAAGTGGTTTACTTTGCCCGGTGATGGTAAGAAGGTTTTAGGATCTTCCGCATTGATACGGCATTCCATTGCGTGCCCTTTCACTTTCACATCTTCCTGCTTAAAGGAAATTGGTAAACCTGCTGCAATGCGTAATTGTTCTTTGACTAAGTCTACACCGGTAATCATTTCTGTCACTGGGTGTTCAACTTGAATACGGGTATTCATTTCAATGAAGTAAAATTCGCCGTTTTCGTATAAAAATTCGAATGTACCAGCACCACGATAGCCAATTTCGACACAGGCTTTTGCACAACGGGAACCAATGTCTCGACGCACTTCTTCGGTAATGCCCGGTGCTGGAGCTTCTTCAACGACTTTTTGGTGACGACGTTGCATAGAACAGTCACGTTCTGCGAGATAAACCGCATTACCATGGGTGTCGGCTAAAACTTGAATTTCAATATGGCGTGGATTTTCCAAATATTTTTCCATATAAACCATATCGTTATTAAAGGCTGCTTTTGCTTCCGCCTTAGTCATTGCAATAGATTCTTCCAAACTTTCTACATTGCGAACCACACGCATACCACGACCGCCACCGCCACCGGAAGCTTTAATAATGACAGGAAAACCGATACGTTTAGCAATTTCTTTATTTTTTGCCATATCAGAACCTAATGGACCGTCAGAACCCGGCACACAAGGTACACCGGCTTTTTTCATTGCATTGATCGCAGAAACTTTATCACCCATTAAACGAATTACATCTGCAGTCGGGCCGATAAACACGAAGCCGGAACGTTCAACTTGTTCGGCAAAGTCCGCATTTTCAGATAAGAAACCATAGCCCGGGTGGATAGCGTCTGCTCCAGTAACTTCTGCGGCAGCAATAATTGCGGGAATGTTCAAATAGCTTTTGGTAGAAGGTGCAGGGCCGATACAAACGGTTTCATCGGCTAATTTCACATGTTTTAAATCTCGGTCCGCAGTGGAATGTACGGCGACCGTTTTAATACCGATTTCTTTACAAGCACGCAAAATGCGTAATGCAATTTCACCACGGTTGGCAATCACAACTTTTTCTAACATAAGAATTCCGTTTTTACTTAATAATCAAATAGATGGCAAATGCCATTGCAGAATGTAAAAGGGTGGGCAAATCGCCCACCTGATTTTATTAGTTTAATTATTCAATAACGATTAAACGCTCATCAAATTCAACCGGCTCACCGTCATTCACTAAAATAGCTTTTACTACGCCGGCCTTGTCTGCTTCGATACGGTTCATCATTTTCATGGCTTCTACAATACATAATGCATCACCGACTTTCACTGTTTGGCCCACTTCAACAAATGGTTTTGCATCCGGGCTTGGGCTACGATAGAAAGTACCTACCATTGGAGAACGAACAATGTGGCCTGACATCTCTTCACTTGCTGCCACAGGTGCTACATTTGCGACCGGTGTTGATTGTGGTGCAGCAGCTGCTGCAACCGGCGCAGGCTGGGCTGCCGGAAGCGTATATTGCACTGCGCTTGGTGCAGCTTGACCACGGCTGATACGAACGGATTCTTCCCCTTCGGAAATTTCCAATTCCATAATGCCAGATTCTTCTACTAATTCGATAAGTTTTTTGATTTTACGAATATCCATTGCCATAGATGTTGTTCCCTAAAATAATAAAAATATTAACCGTACTTTTAAGCTCTCTAACAGCATAAAATGACGGTAGAAAAATGCTTGTTACAACGGCGAAAGATTACCTGAAAAATCGCCTTTTGGCGACTATTTTATGTAATTTTGCCGAAAATTACGCTTGATTTTGTTTTTTGGTTAAAAAATCCAATGCAAAATCCAAGGCATATTCATAGCCTTTTGTCCCCAAACCGCACATTACTGCTTCTGCCACATCACTAAAATAGGAATGATGGCGAAAGGGTTCACGCTTGTGTACATTGGACAAATGCACTTCCACAAAAGGAATTGACACACTTAACAGTGCGTCACGTAAAGCTACGCTGGTATGGGTGTAAGCTGCCGGATTGATAATAATAAAATCTATCTGCTGAAAACTTTGATGAATTTTATCAATTAATTTTTCTTCACTGTTAGCTTGAAAACAGGTTAAATTTACACCGCACTTTTCAGCTTGCTTCATGAGGTTTCGTTCAATGGCTGATAAAGAAAGTGAACCATAGTGTGTAGGTTCACGAACCCCTAACATATTCAAGTTCGGACCATTTAGCAGCAAAATACGTAGAGTTTGCGACATAATTATTCCTTTTTTATTATAACTTTTTTGATTTTTTGAGAGGTCAAACCTTTATAATTTGATTACACCGTCATAAATATGCGTTGCATCGCCTGTCATATATAGGGGATGGCCTTCACCTTGCCATTCAATCCATAAACTGCCGCCGGGTAAATCTACTTGTACTTGATGATCCAACACGCCTTGCATTATACCTACTGCCGCAGCAGCACAAGCACCGCTACCACAAGCTTGGGTTTCACCGGCTCCTCGTTCATATACTCTCAGTTTGATATGTTGTCGGTTTACGACTTGCATAAAACCGGCATTTACCCGTTCGGGGAAACGCTCATGGTGTTCTAATAAGGGGCCTAATGTGTTGACATTGGCCGTTTGAATGTCTTCAACTTGTAAAACACAGTGTGGATTGCCCATAGATACAGCGCCGCAAAGTACGGTTTGGATATCAGTGCGTAAAATATAGTTTTTCTCGAATTTATTGGCGGTAAACGGAATTTTTGCCGGTTCCCAAATAGGTTCCCCCATATTAACACGAATCATTCCGTCTTCTTTCACCGTTAAAACCATTTTACCTTTTTGTGTGCTGACAGTAATGTCTTTCTTATTGGTTAAGCCTTTCATTGTCACAAAACGGGCAAAACAACGTGCGCCGTTACCACATTGAGATACTTCACTGCCGTCGGCGTTGAAAATGCGATAGTGAAAATCCAATTCGGGATCATAAGGCGGTTCCACAATTAATAATTGATCAAACCCAATGCCACGATGACGATCTGCCAGTTTACGAATGACTTCTTCAGGAAAATACAGATTTTGGCTTACTGCATCCACCACCACAAAATCATTACCTAAGCCGTGCATTTTGGAAAATTGCATTTTTCCGTCCTTGTTTAAAAATTTTTCTGCATTATATAGTGAAGTGATTATGATGAGCAATTTTAACCTTATATTTCGCAAAATACTCTCAATACTTACCGCACTTTTATATCTTAAAAAAATAAAAATGCCCAGATTTGGGCATTTTGGCTATTAGTATTTGAATTAAAATTTCCACCAACGTTTTTTCGGTTCTGGTGCATCGATAATCGCATTATTTACATGTGTTTTCTCGGTATCATTAAGTGGCTTATCCAAACTCACATTTGTCACGATACCACGTTGGTCAAAATCTACAACAAAGGTGTGTTGTACCGGATCTTCATAAGAATATTGTTGTAAGAAAACATAGTACCAACGCAGTTTTCCGTAAGGATTTTTTAATACAGGAGTGCCTAATAAATATTGTACTTGTTCCGCATTCATACCGATTTTTACTTGATTGACAGTGGAAGAATCTAAATAGTTACCTTGAGGTACGTCAATACGATAAACCACTTTATTCACTGAAGAACAGGCTGTGATACCAAAGGCTAAAAGTAAGGTCGGAAGAAGAGTTTTAAATTTCATTTGTTATCCTTAATTGATGCATGAAATTGACGCAGATAATACCTAAAGTTAGTGAAATTGCCAAATTAATTCTGATTTTTAAGATGGCGTTGTAATTGATCCCGTAAATTCGGCGGTAAGCCTTGTAGTGTTAAGGTATCGGCTTGTTCGTCCCAAAAAATACGTTTATTCATTAAATCACTGTCAAAACTGATAGTCACCCCTTTTCCGGAACCGGAAAATTTGGTGAAGGATTTTAATGTGGTTGCCATTGGAGGAATACTGTCAGCCAATCCGTATTCTTGTTCATCACTAAATTGCACAAAGTCACGTTCGTTTAGTGTGGGTAATTGGGCAGAAAGTTCCGCTAAAATAATTTCTTCGCCGATTTTTATTTGCCCCTTACAATAATCAAAAGCCTGTTTTTTTATTGCTTGGGTTTGCTCGCTATTAAGTTCTCCTTGTTCACAATAATCGTTCACGGCTTGTAATAAACATTGATTTTGTACTTGAGGATCTAAACCGCTTTCAGCGCCAAGAAAATCCATAAAAAAATCGCCGATTTTGCGTCCGACACGGCCTTTAATAAAGGTTAAATAACGGTTTGAATCAGCATTAAGCTGTAAATCGGTCAAATTAATTCGTGCTGCAATGTCAAATTGAGAGATATTTAGGTATTCTGTCTGTTGAATTTCTAAATTTTCATCGACTAACATACTCATTCGGCTATCTAATAAAGCGATAAATAAGTAATCTGTGGCAAGGAAATTATATCGACACAATACAAAAGTACCACTTTCGGCGAAGGCATATTTTGCTAATTCTGTACAAAGTAAATGTGCCGCTTGATGACTAAAGGGCAGAAAGTCCAATTCCTGCTCCAATACTTGATTAAGCAAACGAGCAAAGTTGGATTCGCTTTGAAAAACACCATAACCTTTTGATTTGCTTTGGTAAGTTTGGTGGAGTTGTAACATTAGTTGTTCTACTTCCGGTGTGATTATCAGGAGTTGATCTCGTAGTTGGCTGGTTAAGGTGATATTTCCTTCGTTTTCTAAATGTTGGGTGAGTTGATGCAGTACAATTTGATTGACAATAATACTCATTAGAAAATTCCATTCTATCTGAAAAAAAGTTGCGTTATTATAACCGCACTTTTTGAAAATATGATAGGATCTGCTCAATTCTACCCAACCTTCATTTAGGTACAAATCATGGCACAACATTCCAAATTTCAAGATAAACACATCGAAGCAATGCTAAAGGATATGATTACAGTGATTGAAAAACATCAAGCTCCGGTGGATTTGTCGTTGATCGTGCTAGGTAATATGGTCACAAATTTATTAACGTCCAGCGTTGGTAGCAATCAACGTGTCGCTTTGGCAAAAGCCTTTTCCGATGCCTTATTAAATTCAGTCAAAACAGAGAAAAGATAGACCGCACTTTTTATGTTGGATTTTCGTAGCAAACAATATCGTGAACAAACCTCGCAAAAAATTTCATGGGGACACTGGTTTGCGTTTTTTAATATTATTTGGTCAGTATTAATCGGTTCGCGTTACGCTTTTATTATTGATTGGCCGGATACCTTATGGGGAAAGTTGTATTTTTTCATCAGTTTGTTTGGTCATTTCAGCTTTATTTGTTTCGCTGTTTATTTGTTGGTGATTTTTCCATTAAGTTTTCTGATTAAAAACGAACGTACTTTTCGTGGTATTTCCGTTATTATTGCCACCCTTGCAACGACCTTATTATTTTTAGATACCGAAGTGTTTGCTCGCTTTAATCTACATTTGTCTTCTTTAGTCTGGAATTTATTGGTGAATCCTGAAAATGGCGAACTTTCTCGCCACTGGCAAATTTTCTTCTCCCCAATGCCGTTTT
Organism: Lonepinella koalarum; assembly: GCA_030525745.1. Classification (GTDB taxonomy): domain Bacteria; phylum Pseudomonadota; class Gammaproteobacteria; order Enterobacterales; family Pasteurellaceae; genus JAUNED01. The sequence goes on from JAUNED010000004.1 coordinate 100,513, forward strand.
TATTGTTATTGCAAATGTTATTTTCTCGTTGGGCTTGGTATCGTTTACGCAGCCTCGAACGCCAAAAATGGATTCGCTATGTTGGCTTTACATTGACTGCTTTTTTCGTTGCAACTCACCTTATTTATGCTTGGGCGGACGCTTATGTATATCGCCCGATTACCATGCAAAAATCCAATTTTCCGCTTGCTTATCCGATGACAGCCCGCACTTTTTTGGAGAAAAACGGTTTATTGGATAAAACCGTTTATTCCGGAAAATTGGCAGAAGAAGGTCGTCCTGAAGCCTTAAAAATGCATTATCCGAAACGGTCTTTGCAATTCGGGGAAATTACAGAGAAACCAAACCTATTATTCCTTAATATTTCAGGCTTACGAGCAGATGCAATTAATCAAGAGGATATGCCGAATTTAGTGGCGTTTGCTGAAAAATCGACGCAATTTATGAATCATTATAGTTCGGGTAATAATCATAATACAGGGTTGGTCGGTATGTTTTATGGTATTAATGCCGGTTATTTAGACAGTATTTTGCAAAACAAAACAGAATCTGTTTTATTGGAAAAATTGAAGCAAGAAGGTTATCAATTTCATTTTCTTTCTTCTGCCCCATTTAAAGAGGTATTCAGCCAACAACTCTTATTTAAGGGCAAAAGGGGGATAAGTCAGCTCTTTGATAATAAAAGTGCGGTAGAAAATTTACTTGATTTGCTTGGGCAACCACAAGAAAGTCCGTTTTTTTCTTATGTTAATTTAGATGTAATCGGTCCGATGGATGTTGCTAAATCAGCAGATTTAACGCAAGAGAAACAAGCCTATAAAGTACAATTACAAAAACTTGATGAGCAATTAGTTCCAATATTAGCGAAGTTTCCACGGGAAAACCTCTTCGTGGTGATTACAGCTGATCAAGGTTATACTTTTCAGCAAAAAGAAAAGGATGAACATAATTTTTCTGTTGAGCAAATTCAAGTGCCTTTCATTCTATCTTGGAAAAATTCAGCAGCAGCTAAATATGAGGGATTAAGTAGTCATTCAGATCTTGTTCCTACCTTGTTAAACGGTTTATTTAATGTACAAAACCCAATGACGGATTATGCCGAAGGGCAAAATTTATTGCAATTTAAAGAGCGTAATTGGGTACTATTAGCCAATTATCGTTGGAATGTCATCATTACTCCCGAAGGAACCCAACATCATATAGATAAGAAAGGGAACTATCAAAAATTTGACCGCACTTATCAAAAACAACCTTCAACCAGACCGCCTTTAGGTTTGTTTTTAGAGGTATTTAATCAACAAGGTGCGTTTTTTGATAAATGATCAACAGACCTTAATATTGTTCACGCAATTTTTTTAAAATCTCTTTCATTGTCTCATCTAATGGCGCATTTAATCGCAATGTGTCTCCCGTTTTAGGGTGTTCAAAACGGATACTGGCTGCATGTAGAAATAAACGGTTTAAGCCAAGTTCACTCATTTGTTGATCGAATTCTTTATCGCCGTATTTATCATCTAAGGCAATCGAATGACCGACATATTGGGTGTGTACACGAATTTGGTGTGTTCTGCCTGTCACCGGTGAGGCTTTGATCAATGTTGCATTGGCATAACGTTCTTCGATAGAAAAACGGGTCTCGGAAGGTTTACCCTGTTCGCTTACTTTGACAATGCGTTCACCGCTGGCTAATTCGTTTTTTAATAAAGGGGCTTGTACGACTTTCACATGAGATTGCCATTGTCCACGAACCAAGGCTAAATAGTCTTTTTGCACGGTTTTTACTCGTAATTGTTCGTGTAAATTCCGCAGAGCCGAGCGTTTTTTAGCGATTAATAAAATACCGGAGGTATCTCTATCTAATCTATGCACTAATTCTAAAAAACGTGCTTCAGGTCGCAAAGCGCGTAAACCTTCAATCACACCGAAACTTAAACCGCTTCCTCCATGAACTGCAATACCGGACGGCTTGTTTAAAACCAATAAATAATCATCTTCAAAAATAATTTGTTGTTCTAATTGAGCCACTTTATTGAGTTTAGTCGAAACAGGTTGTTGTGTTTTTTCTGTGACACGAATTGGCGGAACCCTTACAATATCACCCGTTTGTAATTTGTATTCGGGTTTAATTCTACCTTTATTGACACGTACCTCGCCTTTACGCAGGACTCGATAAATTAAGCTTTTCGGTACGCCTTTTAATTTCGCCAGCAAAAAATTGTCGATACGTTGGCCTTCTTCTTCCTCTGAAATATGCAATTGCTGTACTGTGGTGTTAATTATTTTTTCAGTCATTTTTTGTCAAATATTATTCAAAATTGGGCGAATTTTAGCATAAATTAAAGGGCATTAAAACGTGAAAATACCTTGCTAAAATCAACTGTTAAGTCCATAATATGTCGGATTTTGCTTGCGCAAAATGAGGATAAATCCGTTAATTTTTCAGTTAATGCAGTTTAGACATAAGACATTAATTTTTAACGGAAAATGTGATTAAAACAGCGATTTGTCGTTTGAATATTAACGACAACGTCATCAATGCACCCAGCTACTGATTGTCGGGATGACAGGCATTTAGCGACAGACACGAGGTCGATGGCGACAATTTGAGCGTAGTTTCTGCAAACACTCAAAAGTGCGGTTGGTTTTAATTGAATTTTGAAAATAAAAAATAACAGAGAAATTTTTATAATGAAAAGAATGTTAATTAATGCAACTCAAAAAGAAGAGTTGCGGGTTGCCCTTGTAGATGGGCAGCGCTTATTCGATTTAGATATCGAAACACCGGGCCACGAACAGAAAAAAGCCAATATCTATAAAGGGAAAATTACACGAATTGAACCGAGTTTAGAAGCAGCCTTCGTGGATTATGGTGCCGAACGTCACGGATTTTTACCCTTAAAAGAAATTGCCCGTGAATATTTCCCGACAGATTATGTATATAACGGCCGTCCTAATATCAAAGATGTGATTAAAGAAGGGCAGGAAGTCATTGTTCAAGTGAATAAAGAAGAACGTGGCAATAAAGGTGCAGCTTTGACAACCTTTATTTCCTTGGCTGGCAGTTATTTGGTCATTATGCCGAATAATCCTCGTGCAGGCGGTATTTCACGCCGTATCGAAGGTGATGAACGTTTAGAATTAAAAGATGCGTTAAGTTCTCTTGATGTACCGGAAGGTGTCGGTTTAATCGTACGTACTGCCGGTGTCGGTAAATCACCGGAAGAATTACAATGGGATTTAAAAGTCTTATTGCATCATTGGGAAGCTATTCAGCAAGTGGCGGCAACTCGTCCTGCGCCATTCTTAATTCATCAGGAAAGTGATGTTATTGTGCGAGCGATCCGTGATTATTTGCGCCGTGATATTGGCGAGATTTTGGTGGATAGCCCAAAAATTTTTGAAAAAGCTAAAGCACATATTAAATTGGTACGTCCTGATTTTGTGAATCGGATTAAGCTCTATCAAGGAGAAGTACCACTATTCAGCCATTATCAAATTGAATCGCAAATTGAATCTGCTTTTCAGCGTGAGGTGCGTTTACCTTCCGGTGGTTCTATTGTGATTGATGTGACGGAAGCTTTAACGGCAATCGATATTAACTCCGCTCGTTCTACTCGTGGCGGTGATATTGAGGAAACTGCCTTAAATACCAACTTGGAGGCGGCGGACGAAATTGCCCGTCAATTACGCTTGCGTGATCTAGGCGGTTTAATTGTTATCGACTTTATTGATATGACGCCTGTCCGCCATCAGCGTGAGGTGGAAAACCGCATTCGTGATGCAGTTCGTCAAGATCGTGCTCGTATTCAAATCAGTCGGATTTCTCGGTTTGGTTTGTTGGAAATGTCCCGCCAGCGGTTAAGCCCTTCCCTTGGTGAGTCTTCCAGTCATGTTTGTCCACGTTGTCAAGGCACAGGTAAAATCCGTGATAATGACAGTTTGTCTTTATCTATTTTACGTTTGATTGAAGAATATGCCTTGAAAGAAAACACCAAACAAGTACATTGTATTGTGCCGGTGAAAATTGCTTCTTATCTCTTGAATGAAAAACGTAAAGCTATTCAAAGTATTGAAAAACGTCATAATGTCGATATTGTGGTGGCACCAAATCAAGCTATGGAAACACCGCACTTTAGTGTTTTCCGTTTGCGTGAGGGGGAAGATCGTCAAATCTTAAGTTATAACTTAGCAAAATTACATGAAGAAAGCCATGAGCATCACCATTGTGAAGACAGTTTAGTTTGCCGTAATACGGAATTAACAGCAGAATCAGAACAGATGGTAGAGACGGCTGCTTTATCTATGACCATTTCTGAGGCAGCTCCGATTGTTGAAAGAAAAGAGAATAAACCCTCTTTATTTGCACGTATTGTGGCAGCTATTAAAGGTCTATTTGCTTCTGATCCGAAAACGGTAGAAAAAGGTAAAAACAGTCGAAATCGCCGTGATCGCCATGATAAAAATGAGCGTCGGAATGCTCGAAATCGCCGTGATCGTAATGAAGAACGTAAAGATCGCCAACAACGCTTTGATGACGAAAAAACAGAAAACCGCAACGAACGATCAGAGCGCAATGAACGTAATAAGCGCCAAGTTCGTAAGGCAACAGAAGACGTATTAATTAACGAGTTCAGTGATACTCAAATTGAGGCAATGGAAGAGAAAAATGAATCTCGCCAGCGTCGTGAGCGTCGTAATTTGCGTAAATCTGTACGTATTTCCGACAGTATTGTGGAGAATGTGTATGGTGATGTGAAACAAGCTCAAGAAAGTGCGGTAGAAAATCTACCGATTTTAACTGAAACCAGGGAATTGGATGCCCAAAATGCAGAACGCCGTGAGTCGCATGATGAGCGTGTAGAGCGTCGAAATAATCGCCGACAACCTCGCCATTTACGAGGTAATAATCAACGCCGTCGTTATACTCAAGCACCAATGCCGTTATTTGCTGCAGTTGCCTCACCTGAATTGGCAAGTGGCAAAGTTTGTGTCAATTATAGTTTTGTGCAAAAGCCAAAAGAAGCGGCTTTCTTATCTGTTGATGAATTGCTAGAACAGCAAGCGGCACCGGAGGCTGTGCAACCTGCGACTGAATTAATTGTTGAAAAAACAGAAAGTTATGCTCAGCCATTCGGTTTTGTTACACAACCTGCTAATGAGGAAGTAGAGAAAAAAGTTCAGGCTTCGTTACAGCGATTGAATGAAGAACAACGTGAATTAGAACGTCAGGCTAACGTGGTGATTGACAATGTGCAGCAACCAAAAGAGCAGGAAACATTGCCACAGCAAATCTTGGTTAAAACTGACCGCTCTTATGTGTTTAACGGGCGTTTAGGTACATTCTCTTCGGTACAACATACCAAAGCAATGACTACACAAGCACAGGCATCTAGCGAGCCAAGTACATCCTTCCCAATTGTTGCATGGCAAGGAAGTCGCTATTACTTCCATGGAAAAGGCTCAGCAGGACATCACAGTGCAATCAGTCATGTTTTCAGTGAACCTGTGAAAGCTCAAGCAGAATAGCTTCGAACAGAAAATAAAAAGTATCACAATCTGCACCTTGGCGTTGATCAAACAATCAACAGACTAAGGTGCAGATTTTTTATGAGGATATAAGGATTAGGGGAGCCGTCAGTCTGTGTGTAAATCCAATTGCAGCTCAAAACAAGTAGCCAATTGTATATAAGTCAAATGAAAAGGGTTGTATTCTGTGGAATACAACCCTTGAATTAAATTAGTTCAATTTTGTAGGATGAGAACCTGAGTAATTAAGCTAATTTTTTGATTTGAGCCGCTAATTTAGATTTATGGTTAGCTGCTTTGTTAGCGTGGATTAAGCCTTTAGATGCCATACGATCCACGACTTTTTGCATTTCAAGGAAAGCGGCTTCTGAAGCTGCTTTATCGCCTGTAGCAACTGCTGCATAGGTTTTTTTGATATAAGTACGCATCATAGAACGCTGGCTTGCGTTATGTTGGCGGCGTTTTTCAGATTGTACCGCACGTTTTTTTGCCGACTTGATATTAGCCAAGGTCAAACTCCTAAAAATTCTTTAATTAACAAATTGATAAATCATTTTTCGGTGAGACACAACCGAATGTTTCCACCGTTTTTTGTTTGTCGCTATAAGCCGTTAAGCGATGAGATTAACGATGTGAACGAGATTTTAGCAGTTTTTTTTATTAGAATATAGCGTAAATATGAAATTTCTATAAAATTAACGCAAATTTTTCTGAAAACGGTTTTTTTATTTTGAGCAAACGACTTTTAAAATCAGGCATTATCGTCAGCACAATGACCTTGCTATCCCGTATATTGGGATTGGTTCGAGATGTAGTGATCGCAAATATCATCGGTGCCGGAGTGGCAGCAGATGTTTTTTTATTTGCCAACCGAATTCCGAATTTTCTCCGCAGGTTATTTGCTGAAGGGGCATTTTCTCAAGCCTTTGTGCCGGTGCTGGCAGAATATCAAAAATCCGGCGATTTAAATAAAACTCGTGACTTTATCGCTAAAGTATCAGGCACATTAGGTGGTTTAGTCACGATTGTCACCTTATTGGCAATGATTGGTTCTCCTATTGTTGCGGCAGTTTTCGGTACAGGTTGGTTTATTGATTGGTTAAATGGTGCTCCTAACGGTGAAAAATTTACCCAAGCTTCTTTATTATTAAAAATCACATTTCCTTATTTGTGGTTTATTACTTTTGTTGCGTTATCGGGAGCAATTTTAAATACCTTGGGCAAATTCGGTGTAATGTCTTTTTCACCTGTGTTGCTCAATATCGCAATGATTTCGACCGCACTTTTTCTTGCCCCGCAAATGGATAGTCCTGATTTGGCCTTAGCTATCGGTATTTTTGTTGGTGGTTTGTTGCAATTTGTATTTCAAATTCCTTTTTTGAAAAAAGCCGGTGTACTAGTGAAACCCAAATGGGCTTGGAATGATGAAGGTGTAAAAAAAATTCGAACTTTAATGATCCCCGCATTATTCGGGGTATCGGTAAGCCAGATTAATTTATTATTAGATACCTTTATCGCCAGTTTTTTAATGACCGGTTCAATTAGTTGGCTTTATTATTCCGACCGATTATTGGAATTTCCATTGGGTTTATTCGGCATTGCTATTTCCACCGTCATTTTGCCAACGCTCGCTCGTCAATATGTGAATCGAAGTGAGGATATGGAAAAAAGTGCGGTGAGTTTTCATCAAACTATGGATTGGGGTGTGCGAATGATTTTATTACTGGGTATGCCGGCGATGATTGGTATTGCGGTATTGGCTCAACCCATGTTGATGACCTTATTTATGCGTGGACAATTTTTACTTTCCGATGTGAAAGCGGCAAGTTTATCCCTATGGGCGTTTAACTCGGGATTGATCAGTTTCATGTTGATTAAAATTTTAGCGAATGGTTACTACGCCCGCCAAGATACCAAAACACCTGTGAAAATCGGGATTATTGCAATGGTCAGCAATATGGCATTTAACCTACTGGCGATTCCCTTCAGTTATGTAGGATTGGCGATGGCTTCCGCAATATCGGCAACCTTGAATGCGTATTTATTGTATCGAGGCTTGGCTAAAGACAATGTATATTGTTTTAGCCGTCAAAGTGCGGTGTTTTTTGTAAAAGTTTTATTGGCAGGGCTACTGATGGGTTGCTTGGTTTGGTTTTTCTCGCCTTCGTTGGATAGCTGGAATGCAATGAGCTTTTTAAAACGTGTGCATTGGTTATCTTGGTTGATTGGTTTGGCTGTGGTGAGTTATTTATCTGCTTTATTATTGCTAGGCATTCGCAAACGGCATTTGCTGGCGACAGCACAATAGCTATGCTTTCCTTGCAATTATGCGTATAATAGCCCAATTATTTTTTGATAGACAAATTAATAGATAAAGAGAGCTTAAATGCAATTAATTCGTGGGGTGCAAAATTTGCCGACTGATTGGTACGGTTGTGCATTAAGTATCGGCAATTTTGACGGTGTGCATTTAGGTCATCAGGCAATTTTAGACAGATTATGTGATAAAGCCGCAGAATTTTCCGTTCCCTCCGTTGTATTGCTTTTTGAACCGCAACCTTCTGAATTTTTTGCCAAAAAAAATCCTAATTATCTCGCACCGGCACGCTTAATGCGGTTGCGTGATAAGTTAAATGCCTTGCAATATGCCGGTGTGGATTATGTGCTTTGCGTGCCTTTTAATGAGACTTTTGCGACCAAAAGTGCGGTGGATTTTATCCAAGATTTGTTGGTGAAAAAACTCAAAGTGCGTTATTTAAGTATTGGCGATGATTTTCGTTTCGGGGCAAATCGCACGGGGGATTTTGAGCTATTACGCAACGCCGGATTGAAATATCGTTTTGCGGTGGAAGACAGCAAAACCCATTGTGTGAATAATCGGAGAATTAGCAGCTCGTTAATTCGTGAGGCCTTGAAAAATGATGATCTTGCTCTTGCCGAACAATTATTGGGAAAAGCTTACAGTATTCGCGGACGAGTTGCTCACGGCAATAAACTCGGTAGAACCATAGGTTTCCCCACTGCCAATATACTGCTTAATCGCTTAGTTACGCCAATTCAAGGTGTATATGCAGTACAAGTGGAAACGCCACTGGGCAAATTTAACGGCATTGCGAATGTCGGCAACCGCCCGACAATTAACGGCACACAGCCCTTGTTAGAAGTGCATATTTTCGATTTTCAGGGCGATTTATACGGCAAAGCGATTGCGGTGAATTTTCTGCATAAAGTGCGTAATGAAACCAAGTTTGAGAGTTTTGATGCACTGAAGTTGCAGATTGAAAAAGATGTGGCGGATGTGAAACATTATTTTAATTTTACGCCTTAGGAGTAGAACATGAAAAAGTTACTATTATGGATTAGCTTATTATTGAGTTTTCCTGCATTTGCAAAATCGGTTGTAGTTGCACAAATAAAACCAATTACGGATGTTGTTTTTATTTTAGATCGTAGTGGTTCGATGAGCGGTTTAGAAAAAGATACCATTGGTGGCTTCAACTCCATGTTGGAAAAACAAAAAAAAGAAAAACTAGAAGGTGAAACCTTTATTACGACAGTTCTGTTTGATCATGAATTGGAGTTATTACACGAACGCCAACCGATTTCTAAAATAAAACCGATCACAGACAAAGAATATTTTGTACGTGGTAATACTGCTTTATTGGATGCGATAGGTAAAATTGTTTTAAGTTTGAAGAACTTACATACTTGCAGTGAGACTGAAAAATGTGTGAAAAATTCAAATAAAGTATTATTCATCATCATTACCGATGGCGCAGAAAATTCCAGTAGAGAATTTAATTTAGAGAAAGTGAGAAGCCTGATTCAAGAACAAACCAAAGCAGGTTGGGAATTTCTTTTTCTCGGCGCAAATATCGATGCCATTAGTGTCGCAAATTCCGTTGGAATTGAGTCTTCCAAAGCGGTAACTTATAAAGCCGACAACACCGGCACACAGAAAAATTATGAAGTGCTAAGTGAAGTGGTAAAAGAGGTTCGTAGTGGTAAAACATTAGGCAAAGAATGGAAAGAAGAGATTGAAAAAGACGTTGAAAAACGTGGTAAATAAGCCCACAAGCTAGAAGTGCATATTTTCGATTTCAACGCCTCTATTTACGGTCAGGCAATTGAGGTTGTCTTTTTAAAAAATTACGCAATGAAATAAAATTCCCTGACTTTGAAACATTAAAAGCCCAGATTGAAAAAGATCGCTTACAAGCGGTGGAATTTTTTAAGGAATTTGTACAATAAGAAGAGAATGAGAATGGAAATTTTTATTAAGAAAATCAGCAAATTAACACTACTCAAAATTTATTTTATTGGGTTATTTATTCCCCTGTTTTTATTTGGATTAATTTGTGGCATTTTATCTTTTTTCGGATATACCACAGTGACGATAGATGGAAATATTGTAACTGGCTTCGAAGGACTATGTTACAGTATTTTATTAGGTGTAGGCGTTAGCCTAAACTTTACTTTATTGGTGTGGCTATTAAGTTTATTTGGCTTATGGATTTATTCGCTGATATCTCCTCTTAAGATAAAATTTGTTGAATATAGAGAGTAGTAATAGGTGATAAATATGTCGTAGGGGCGGAGAATTATAATCCGTCGTCCTTACAATAATTTTGTAATATTAAAATATGTTGGAATAAAAATGACAGACTACAAAAACACCCTAAACCTGCCTGAAACAGGTTTTCCAATGCGTGGTGATTTGGCGAAACGCGAGCCTTTAATGTTGAAAAATTGGTACGAGAAAAGTTTGTATCAAAAAATTCGTGTTGCTTCAAAAGGGAAAAAATCCTTTATTTTGCATGATGGCCCTCCTTATGCGAACGGCACTATTCATATTGGTCATGCGGTGAACAAAATCTTGAAAGATATGATTGTGAAATCAAAAACCGCCTTAGGTTATGATTCTCCTTATATTCCGGGTTGGGATTGTCACGGATTACCGATTGAGTTAAAAGTAGAAGGTTTGGTAGGTAAGCCGAATCAGAAAATTTCTGCTGCGGAATTTCGTGCGGAATGCCGTAAATATGCTCTTGAGCAAGTGGAAGGCCAGAAAAAAGATTTTATCCGTTTAGGTGTGCTTGGCGATTGGGATAATCCGTATTTGACCATGAATTTTGATACTGAAGCCAATATTATTCGTGCTTTTGGTCGTGCAGTAGCTAACGGGCATTTATACAAAGGAGCGAAGCCGGTTCATTGGTGTTTGGATTGTGGTTCATCCCTTTCTGAAGCGGAAGTGGAATATGAAGATAAAACCTCGCCGTCAATTTATGTGCGTTTTGCTGCTGTTGATGAAAGTGCGGTGGAAAAAGCCTTTAATTTAACAAGTAAAGGGCAGGGCAAATTATCTGCGGTGATTTGGACTACGACACCTTGGACATTGCCGTCAAACAAAGCCATTGCGATTAATCCGAGCTTAGATTATCAACTTGTACAGTTTGGTGATGAAAGGGTTATTTTAGCGGCAGACTTAGTTGAAGCTGTAGCGAAAGCCGTCGGTATTGAAAATTGGAATGTATTGGCAACCATAAAAGGTGAAAATTTGGAATTATTGCAATTCCAACATCCTTTCTATGCTTATGCCGTGCCCTTTATTTTTGGCGATCACGTTACTACAGACGGCGGTACAGGTTTAGTGCATACAGCACCGGATCACGGTCAGGACGACTATGTGGTATCTCGCCAATACAATATTGAAATGGCAGGATTGGTTGGTAATGACGGTAAATTTATTTCATCAGCAGCATTTTTTGCCGGTCTTGGTGTATTTGAATCCAATGGCAAAGTGTTAGAAAAATTGGAAGAAGTTGGAGCATTGCTGAAATTAGAAAAAATCCGTCACAGTTATCCGCATTGTTGGCGACACAAAACACCGATTATTTTCCGTGCAACTCCGCAATGGTTTATTGGTATGGAAACTCAAGGCTTACGCCAACAAGCGTTAAGCGAAATCAAAAAAGTGCGTTGGATTCCTGATTGGGGACAAGCCCGTATTGAAAAAATGGTGGAAAATCGCCCGGATTGGTGTATTTCCCGTCAGCGTACTTGGGGCGTGCCGGTAGCCTTATTTATTCATAATGAAACGGAAGCATTACACCCTCGCACGGTTGAATTAATCGAAGAAGTGGCTAAATTAGTAGAAAAATCCGGCATTCAGGCTTGGTGGGATTTAGATCCTGCTACATTATTAGGTGAAGATGCAAAAAATTACCGTAAAGTATCGGATACCTTGGATGTATGGTTTGATTCCGGATCAACCTATTCTTCCGTTGTGGCAAATCGCCCGGAATTTCATGGACAGCCTGCGGATATGTATTTAGAAGGTTCGGATCAACATCGTGGTTGGTTTATGTCTTCCCTGATGCTTTCTACTGCAACAGACAGTAAAGCACCTTATAAACAAGTATTAACACACGGATTTACCGTTGATGGTCAAGGCCGCAAAATGTCGAAATCCATCGGTAATATCGTGACGCCACAAGAGGTTATGGATAAATTTGGCGGTGATATTTTACGCTTATGGGTGGCTTCAACGGATTACACCGGTGAGATGACGGTATCCGATGAAATCTTAAAACGTGCGGCAGACAGCTATCGTCGTATTCGTAACACGGCTCGTTTCCTGTTGGCAAATTTAAACGGTTTTGATCCTCAACGGGATTTAGTTCAACCTGAAAACATGATTTCTTTAGATCGTTGGGCAGTGGATTGTGCTTTCCAAGCCCAGAAAGAAATCAAAGAAGCCTATGATAATTACCAATTCCATGCGGTTGTTCAGCGTTTAATGAAATTCTGTTCGGTGGAAATGGGATCTTTCTATTTGGATATTATTAAAGACCGCCAGTATACCACGAAAGCAGATAGCCTTGCCCGCCGTAGTTGCCAAACGGCATTATGGCATATTTCAGAAGCCTTAGTACGCTGGATTGCCCCAATCCTCTCATTTACCGCTGATGAAATTTGGGGATATTTGCCGGGTGAGCGAACAGAATTTGTCTTTACCGAAGAGTTTTATAATGGCTTATTTGCATTAGAAGCTCATGCGGAGTTAGATGATACTTACTGGCAGCAAGTGCTTACTTTAAGGGCAGAAGTAAATCGTATTTTAGAACAAGCCCGTAACGATAAGATCATTGGCGGTGGCTTAGAAGCAGAAGTAACGCTTTATACCAATGAAGAATATGCGACATTACTTAACAAATTGAAAGACGAGTTACGATTCGTGTTGATCACGTCCAAAGCAGAAGTAAAACCATTGTCAGAAGCTGATGTGGCAGAAGGCGAAATCAAAGGCTTGGCAATTAAAGCTATTCGCTCTGCAAACCATAAATGCCCGCGTTGCTGGCATTATTCCGACAGTGCGAATGAGGAAAGCCTCTGCTCACGTTGTGTAGAGAATGTGGAAGGTAATGGCGAAATTCGTCAGTTTGCATAATAATGTAAAAGTGCGGTAATTTTTACCGCACTTTTATAGCAGTTATCACCCCACACAAACTGTGTGGGGTTATGTATAATAGAGCCACGCGGTGGCTCTATATGATAGCTCCGGAGGAGCTGGCATTAAGCCTAGTACGGGTCGTACTAGGTAACACATAGGATTATATATGACAAATCCAAAATCAGGTTTAATCTTCCTTTGGCTAAGTGCGGTAGCTTTTATTATAGATTTATTTACTAAAGAGTTAGTACTGCGGAATATGTACTACCAACAAATAGAGATCTTACCGTTTTTTAATTTAACTTATGCTGAAAATCCCGGTGCCGCTTTTAGTTTTTTAGCGAGTCATGATGGCTGGCAAAAATACTTTTTTATTGTCTTAGCCTTAGTGATATCAAGTATGTTGATTTACTTTTTAAAGAAAAATCATATATCACAAAAGCTCCAAAATTCTGCATATGCGTTAATTATTGGTGGAGCATTAGCCAATATGGTTGATCGTGCAATACATGGGGTTGTTATTGATTTTCTAGATTTTTATTGGAGTAATTGGCATTATCCAACCTTTAATGTCGCCGATATTGCGATTTCTGTGGGAGCTGTTTTGTTAGCAGTAGATGCTTTCAAAAACGGCGATAAACAAGAGAAGAAAAAATGAAGATAATTTTAGCCAATCCACGGGGCTTTTGTGCCGGCGTGGATCGTGCCATTAGTATAGTGGAATTAGCCCTAGAAATTCATGGCTCGCCGATTTATGTGCGACACGAAGTGGTACATAATCGCTTTGTGGTGAATGGCTTGCGTGAGCGTGGAGCTGTTTTTGTGGAAGAGCTGGACGAAGTACCGGACGGTGCAATTGTGATTTTTTCTGCTCACGGTGTGTCACAAGCGGTTCGCCAAGAAGCGAAAAGACGCAATTTGAAAGTGTTTGATGCCACTTGCCCATTGGTTACAAAAGTACATATGCAAGTGGCTCGAGCCAGTAAAAAAGGGACAAAAGCGATTTTAATCGGACATGAAGGTCACCCTGAAGTGCAGGGTACAATGGGGCAGTATGATAATCCTGAAGGGGGGATTTTCCTCGTGGAAGATGTGGAAGATATTGCTAAATTAGGTTTGAAAGACAGTGATGATTTGACTTTTATGACGCAAACGACCCTGTCTATTGACGATACCGCAGATGTGATTGAAGCCTTAAAGCAAAAATACCCGAGCATTCAAGGCCCTCGTAAAAATGATATTTGCTATGCGACGACCAACCGTCAGCAAGCAGTGCGTGATTTGGCCACACAATCGGATTTAGTGATTGTCGTGGGATCGAAAAATTCGTCAAATTCTAACCGTTTGGCGGAATTGGCATCAAGAATGGGCGTGAGGGCAAAATTGATTGACGGTGCGGAAGACATTGATCCCACTTGGTTGGCGAAGGTGAATACTATCGGTTTAACTGCGGGTGCTTCTGCACCGGAAGTTTTAGTGCAATCGGTGATCAGCCGTTTGAAAGAATTAGGTGTAACTGAAGTGGAAGAATTAGCCGGTACGGAAGAAAACACTGTGTTTGAAGTGCCGAAAGAATTGCGTATTCACGAGGTAAGTTAATGTCAGAAAATCATTTAAGCCAACAACGTTTTGTCGATTTACCGCTTCATCCGCAAGTGTTGGCTGCATTGTCACAAAACGGTTTGGAGTTTTGCACGCCAATTCAAGCACTTTCGTTGCCGATGACCTTATCGGGCAAGGATGTCGCCGGTCAGGCTCAAACAGGTACAGGAAAAACGATGGCGTTTTTGACGGCGACTTTCCATCATCTTTTAACCCGCTCGGTTGATTTTATTGGTAATCAGCCTCGAGCCTTAATTTTAGCACCGACGCGTGAACTTGCAGTGCAAATCGCAAAAGATGCGGAACTACTTGTCAAAACAACAGGATTACGAACCGCACTTGCTTATGGTGGCGATGGTTATGATAAACAACTGAAAGCTATTGAAAATGGTGTTGATATTCTGATTGGCACAACGGGGCGTGTGATTGATTATGTAAAACAAGGCATTATTCGCCTTGATCATATTCAAGTAGCCGTGTTGGACGAAGCGGATCGTATGTTTGATCTCGGTTTTATCAAAGATATTCGTTATTTGTTGCGTAAATGTCCTAGCCCATCACAGCGTTTAACAATGTTATTTTCTGCAACCCTTTCTTATAAAGTGCGTGAATTGGCCTTTGAGGATATGAATGAGCCTGAATATGTGGAAATTGAACCACTACAAAAAACCGGTCATCGTATTAAAGAGGAGCTCTTTTATCCTTCAAACCAAGATAAAATGGCCTTATTACTGACATTATTGGAAGAAGAATGGCCAGAGCGATGCATTGTGTTTGCCAATACCAAACATAAATGTGAAGAGATTTGGGGCTATTTGGCGGCAGACGGTCATCGAGTGGGGTTGCTCACCGGAGATGTAGCACAGAAAAAACGCTTGGCGTTATTAAAACAATTTACAGATGGCGATTTAGATATTCTAGTGGCCACAGATGTGGCTGCACGAGGCTTGCATATTGCAGATGTGACCCATGTCTTTAACTTCGATTTACCTGATGATCGTGAAGATTATGTGCATCGCATCGGGCGTACCGGCCGAGCAGGGGAAAGCGGTGTATCAATCAGTTTTGCTTGTGAGCAATATGCCATGAACTTACCGGCAATTGAGGAATATATCGGACATAGCATTCCGGTGAGCCAATATGATCAGCAATCCTTAATTCAAGATTTACCAAAACCTTTCCGTGTGAAACGAGGTGTGCAATCCGTTAATCAACGAAGCACACAGCGAACCTTTAAAAAGCGGTATTAATTGTCATTAAATAAAAGGACTGAGTTTTCTAAAACTCGGCCCTTAGATTAAGCATTTTGAGTCGATTGCTGATTTTTTTGACCTATTCCATCAAGGTTTTAAAATCGTCATAGCCTAAACCTAATTTACTTCTTGCGGTTCTTGCTTGAGCGCAAGGGTAGAAATCCGTAATGGCTGCCCGCTCTTTATATTTACTATAGTGATTTCCCACTTGGGCTACTTTTTCGACGCATTGATTATAATCTTGTTTTAGCACATTATAATTTTTTGTGTAATTTTCAATGGTTGCTTGTTCTTTGGCTTTAAAGACTTTTTCAAAGGCTTTTTTGGCACTTAAAGGACGTTTGTTGCTGTACATTTGGTAATCCTCGTACAGTTTTTCTAATTCTTGTAGGCTCTGTTGTTCAAAAGCTTTTTCCGCTTGAATACCTAAGGCTTGCTCCCAAATATAGCAAGCAGAATAATCGCGTTTATCTTGGCTACAATAGGCTTTTTCTTGTGAATTTAATTCGTCAAAAGAGAATTTTAATAACTCGGATTTAGCTATTTCCGCATTTTCTTGGTAAATCTCAACGGCAGCACGGCAGTGATAATTTTCTTCCGGCACAATAAAGCCTTTCTCGCTAAAACGGTTGCCATATTTCGCACAGTCTGAATTGACGAAATAATGTACTATTCCCTTCCAATCTGCTTGCCCTAATTGCGTTTTTAGTTTCGTTTTTTCATTATCGATTTCTATTCTGGCTTTGGCTTCTTTGGCTTGGCGTTCTTGTTCTGCTTTGATTTTTCGATTTTCTTTAATCGCTTCATTGGCAGCCTTACATTCTGCATCTTTTTCTAATGTTAAAAAGGCTTTTTCATCTTTGTTTTTCCAAGCTTCTTTGAGTTTGTTTTCACATTCATTTTTCTTGGTTTCTGCTTTATCAATATTTTTCAGATAATAAGCTTTATCTTTTTCAGAGCAAGCAGTGAGTAGTATTACGCTGGTGATGAGAGTAGCAGATAAGAGTTTTTTCATTATTGTTCTCCTTAAATCGATGATATTCATCGAAATTATATATTATTTTGTTGCAAAAACTGTGGCTTTTCTTTTCACCTAAAACATTTCCTCACTATTGGTATCAATAGCAAATAACCCCCTTGTGCCGCAATGCCTTCCCACGAACTGTAAAAACCAATCCAAGGTAAGTTTGGTATGCTTTCATATAAATGACGGGGTAGCATTTGTGTAAGTTGGAGTGTATTGATACTGACGCCGAGGATTTTAAATCCTAAGCCGTAAATTAACCAAGTCATTATTTTAAATAAATGATGAATCGGCAACTTGGCTGAGGTTTTTGTCATCAGTAACGCAACAAGGGCTAAAATAGCGAGTGCCAAGCTAATGCCAAGCAGGAAATCTTGCGTGCTGATTTGTGGAAGCATTCCTGCGTAAAATAGTACCGTTTCTGCCCCTTCACGAAACACGGATAAGAAGCTGAGCAACATAATGGAAAATAAACTGCCCGTGGCAACGGCATTACCAAGCTGTTTATTGACAAATTTTTGCCAGCCTTGTAGTGAGGACTTGCTGTGTAGCCAAGCTCCCACCAATAACATCATTAAAACGGCAAAAATACCGACCGCACTTTCTAAAATTTCACGATTTTTACCGGCAGAAACGGCGGGAAAAAGCTGTTGTAAGGCAATTGCCCCTAATAGGCTTGCCGCAATGCCCAAGCCTGCTCCGCCATAAACCCAGCCTTGAGCCTTAGGTTGGCGGGTTGCTTTCAGCGTGGTGAGCAATGCTATAATAATCAGCAATGCTTCTAATCCTTCACGCAATAAAATCAGCATTGCATCAATCACACCGTAGCTTCCGGCTACATTCAGGGCTTTCAGATCTTGGATTAACTGATGGAATTGTTGCGTATTTTGAGGATCACCGGCTTTTGCCATCATCAGAGGTAAATCGCTTTCCACACGACTATATAACGTCCCATCTCGGGTTCTTACATCGCCCTCGAAAACAGCCCATTGCTGAATAAACAGCGTGATTTGCGACCGCACTTTTTCCAACTCACCTGCCCGCATTGAGCCATAGGCTTGTTCTAATAATGCAATGCCTTCCGGCAAAGTCTGTGGTGCGTTTTTGTTTGAGGTTTGCACTTGAGCCGTGTTGCCAGCGTTAAAATCCACCAACGCTAAGCCCAGTAAATCCGCCTGTTTTTGTATTTCGTTGAAGTTGGCAGGCT
This sequence comes from Lonepinella koalarum, assembly GCA_030525745.1. GTDB lineage: Bacteria > Pseudomonadota > Gammaproteobacteria > Enterobacterales > Pasteurellaceae > JAUNED01. Next base: position 118,581 of record JAUNED010000004.1, read on the forward strand.
CAGATAACATTGCAGAACGCAATAATGTCATTGCAGTTTCGATTTGCCCATAATGCCCAAGGCTGGTGTCTCGCACCGCTTTTTCATTGAGCGTCCAAGCTGTGTTGAAACTTTTGTAGGCAGTTTGAGCTTCTTCCAAGTTTTGATTGGCAACGGCTTGAGCCAATTTTTGATAAACAGGCATTATTCGTTTGGTAAATTGTACCCGCTTAGCCACATAATCCACAGGATTTTGTTCTTTTTCAAAAGCAAGTAGGGCTTTAGATAATTGCTCAATATTATCGTTATTGGGTGTATTTTTAGCCTGTTGTAAAGCGGAGGTTAGGGTTTTTCCTGCCTCAGATTCATGTGGTAAAGTGTATAAATCGGCTTCTAAAACAGTCAAAAAGTTGACCGCACTTTCTGGTTTCCCCTGCTTTATTTCCCCCATTGCATCGGACAAGTGTACAAACAAATGCCCCATTTCTACCTTGGCAGAAACAGGGAAATTGAGCAATATTAGAACAAAGAATAGCTTAAAGCTGTTCAAATAAAGCTTTGCCCAAGTAATCATTTTCATCTTTTACTCCAGCGAAACAAGCAAACAAACCACTGCCTATGTGGGTAATGTATTCATTCATTTTATCGATATTGCCGAGGCTGTGTTGAATATTAATAAACTGTTTCGGATCTTTTTGGAATGAAATAAACAATAAGCCTGCATCAAATTGACCGGTACGCGGATCTACACCGGAAGCATAAGAAAAAGAACGGCGTAAAATAGACTGCCCGGTTTTTTTCGCCAAGTGTAAATGGGAAATTTCTGGAATTTGAGGCTCGCCTTTTTGATTTTTCTCATTTAAATCTACAGGGTGAAACTCATGGTGTTTACCTAGTGGTGCACCGTTGTCACGATGTCTGCCAAAAGTTTCCTCTTGTCCGTTGAGATTGGTTCTATCCCAAGTTTCTAGATGCATTTGAATGCGACGAACTGCAAGAAATGAACCTTTTTTCAACCAGTTATCATGTTCATACCAAACTGTTTTAGCTAAATCATCGCCTTGTGGATTGCCTGTGCCGTCTTTAAAGCCAAATAAATTACGTGGTGTTTCATTTCCTTCAAAGGAATTAAACCCTGATTGGCTCCACCGCATTGTCACATTTCCTCGAGCCACACGTACTAGATTACGCACCGCATGAAAGGCCACTTGTGGGTCATCGGCACAAGCCTGAATGCAAATATCGCCGCCACTATATTCTTCTCGAATTTGATCACGTGGAAAGTGCGGTAGGTTTTCCAGCTCTTTTGGTTTCAGTGGGGTAATCTTCAACTTCTCAAAAAAACTTGGGCTGACACCAAAGGTTAATGTCAGATTAGAAGGATTTAAACTGTCAGATTCTCCTGTATCCACTGGTGGAACATAAGGGTTGCTACCATAGGCTTTAACATTTTTACCTTCAGTGAGATGACGGCTATATTCTGTCCAAGTTTGGAACATTTCTTTGATCTTTTGTGTATCATCAACATGTAAATCTAGTACCATAAAATAAATATGATGCTGTGCCGGTGTAGAAATACCTTGTTGATGGATGCCATGGAATGGATAGAGATTATGGATTTTCGGTGAGGTTCGAGGTTCAAGGGCAAAAGCAGAGCCGGTAAAAATACCGGCTCCGGCAGCGACCCCTATTAATGCTGTGCTTTTGAGAAAATCACGACGATTGGCTAGAGAGGTCTTTTTCATCACAAACTCCTATTGCAACAAAATACCCATTTGAGCTAAAGGCTCGCCCAATTTGTTCACGGTTTCTGCTAAGGCTTTGATGTCTTTTTTGCTTAATTTGTCATAGCTCACATAATCATAGCCTTCTTTTGATTTATTATGTTTCGCTAACAAATCATTGACTTCTGCAAAACGTTTAGCAATTTCTTGACTTAATTTAGCGTCTTTTTGCTCTAAGTGCGGTTTGAAAATTGCATAAATTTTTTCGGCACCTTCGATATTTGCTTTGAAGTCGTAAAGATCGGTTTTGGAATAAATTTCTTCTTCGCCTGTGACTTTGGTTGTAGATACTTCATTTAATAAATCTACCGCACCGGTAATCATTAATTCAGGTGTCACTTCTGCGCTAGGAATTTTGGCACGCAATTCTTTTACATCTTTAATAAGTTGTTCAGCCACTTTTTCTGTGCCTTTCGTGGTATTCTTTTCCCATAATACTTTTTCAATCTTATGGAAGCCGGACCAATCTTTTTCTGTTTTACCTTCTTCAGCTACATCTGCAAGTCGAGCATCAATGCGAGGGTCTAAATCGCCGAAACTTTCCGCAATCGGCTCAGAACGTTCAAAATACATGCGGGCAAGTGGATAAATCTTCTTGGCATTTTTGACATCACCTGCATTCAGATAGCCAACAAATTTTTCGGTATCAGCGACCAATTGATCGATTTGTTCTACCACAAAAGCTTTATAATCTTGGGTTTCTTTACTGAAGTCCGGCACAGCTAAAGCAGCGGTGGATAAAAATAGCGTAGAAATGGCAATAGAAAGGGATTTTAATTTCATACAAATTTCCTGTTGTTATACTAAATAAGAGGTATTCGCATTCTATTCTTTTTATAAAAGGACTTCAACTGAAAAATCAGCTCAAATTGACCGCACTTTGAGATGTTATAAGAGATAGGAAGGCAATTATTAATAGAAGTCGCTACTGATTATAGTGATTTCTAGCAACAGCCCCTAGCTTAACCATTCAGGCTTAATTTGCTCAGGATTAACCTCATTAATATTTTTGTCATAGAACAGAATGTGAGTCTCAGCTTTGCTCATAGGTTTCCAATGGGTAAAATTTTCTACTCCATTACCATAGAGTGCAATGATTTTTTTATTTAATCCAGAAGCAATATGAATTGTTGAAGTATCAGGAGAAATCAATAAATCGGCATACCTAATGAGTTCAATTGTATGAAAGATATTTTTTGTATCAAATAAAAAAAACTGTTGAAAATTTTGAGCTATATTTTGCAATTTTTTTCGGACATCGGGATAGCTTAATAGTACTATCGATTTATTGGGGACAATCTTTTGTAAGTATTCGAGGTATTTTATAATATTTACATCATTAATTTTGCGTGAACTTGATGCGCCAAAGAAATTGATTGCAATATAATCTTTTAATTTATGTTGAGCTAAGAAATCATTGATTTCTGAATTAGCTTTTTGGTTTTCAGGAATATCATATTGTGTATCCGTAATGGTAATACCTATTTTATCTAATGCCTGTTTATAGAGTTCAGAAAAATGACATTCATCTTCAAGATTAATATTGAAAATACGGTAATTAGATTTTCTATAGCCAATATAGTTTGTTGCATTAATTAATCTTAGAAGAAGCAGATCTCTGTTTCTTAGAAAAACGGTAGGATCAATGACAACATCATATTTTTCTTGACGAAGTTTGTATCCAAATTTTATGTAGTCTAGAATATTTTTCTTTTTAACTGGATAACATTGATCAATATAAGTATTTTGTTCAAATAGATAAGATTGTTTTTTATCACAAACTACGCCAATATGAATCGATGGATTATATTTTTTTAACTCCCTAAATACAAAAGAACTCACAATATAATCACCTATTTTTCCATCTTGACGAAGAAATAGGATTTTTCTAATTTGTGTATTGTGTATTGTGTATTGTGTATCCAATAGAATTTTTCCTAGCCAAATTCTTAGACTTCTTAGATGATTTTTCATATATGGCCTCAATCGTATCGATTTTGAATTTGATCAATTTCTGAAACAACATCACCAAACACGCAAGCAGGTTCAACACCATAAGCATTTATTCCTGTCATTTGTAACAAGCCTGTCAGAAAATCAGACGGCATTCTGATAGGATAAGCAAATTTCAACAGTTTTTTAGCTCCTTCCAAGGTAATAAGATATGCTGTTGTACGAATAATACTACGTTTTGAATTTTTTGATGGGGTTAGATAACGAGCAAGTCTATAACGTTCAGCTAAATTACGCATAAAAGGAAAAACTTTAGCTTTCCCGTGATCAAAGAAGATGATTTCTCTTCGTTCTGGTACTTTTTTTAACACATCTATCAGAATTTGTTTAAAATAGAGAGAAACAATTGCATCATCTTCAAGGATAATAGCCTGTTTAATATTATGTTCTACGATATATTCATAAAGTTTAATATGGCTCATAGCACAGCCAATTTCACCTAATGTTAGTGGCTTTCTTGCGTTATATTTTTTCGTATAAAAATTAAAATCTACCTTTTCAAGTTCTCCCTGTGTTAAATTCTTTCCATAAACGGCATCAAAAAATTCAAATTTTAAACCTAATCCGCTTAATCTGGTTTTAATAATTTCTCTGCGGTTTGAATGTTTTAAGCTAATTACAAAAATAGGAGGTGTATTATTCATAGAATGATACCTTTTTATATTTGAGTTTTTTCAAAAAAATGAATGTTCTTTTAAATGGTCTTATTATTTCTTTTAAAATTCTAAGTAATATATTTCTTGTTTTTTTATATTCAGATGTAATATATTTTTTCGATCTTTCCTCTTCTAATAAGCTTTTAAATGTGATGTTTTTAGGATTTTTTATGAAATCTTGGATGCAAATTGCTGGTATGATTTGTAATATATTAGAATTTAAAGTTAATTCTTCTTGAAATAGAACTATATCTATAGGATCTTTTGCACCTTTATTTTGGTAGTATTCAATAATTTTTCTTGCCATACAGTTAGAAATAATATATCCAGCGCTACCTAAGTGTGGACCTCTAAGTTTATATAGTTTATATTTTTGATCGAACGATATGCTTTCTATTGGTAGAAAAGAAGTTTTAATATACTCTAATGATTTTTCCAATTTAATAATTCCACATGGAATATGAGTTTTTTCTATTGCATTTAGTACTTGTTTTGCGAATTTAGATAAATATATATCGTCTTCAAAGATAGCTAATTTAGATATATTATATTCAACCATGTTAAAATAAATAGATAAATGACTGAAAAGGCAAGCGATCTCACCTTTTGTTAATCTGGTATTTGATATATCTACATTAAACTTTTTGGAGAGATTTTCTAAATGATCGGGTATAACAGCATCAAAGAAAGAAAAATTTATACCTACTTTACCAAATTCATGGACAATATGATTTCGTCTATTTTCATTATTATTAGATAAGCTGATAACAATTTTATCCATTTTATACCTCTTTTTTATTTTTAGAAATAATGGCTGTAATATCATTGATAAATTTAGGTATATTATGTACTTCTTTAATATATTCTATTCCTTTTTTAGCTAATGTAATTCTGTTATCTTCATTTACCATAATTTTTTTAATTGCCGAAACATAGAGTTCTAATGATTCATAACCATCGCCGAGTACTTTGCCGGTGTATATACCAAATTTCTCAGTCAGGTTTTCAGGGTTTTGATTACTTACTAATAAAGTGCCATATGAAAGTGCTTCTAAGAATGAAATAGGCAAAGCTTCATGTATAGATGTATTTACTAAAATTTTTGCATCTTTTAAGAATTGAGCTTTTATATCACCATCTACATGACCTACAAAATGCAAATTAGGGATATTTTTATATTTTTCAAGAATTTCTGAATTTCTTTTAGCATCATAAAAAGTTTGCCCTAACATATAGAAATCATATTCAGGGCATGCTTTAGCAATTTCACAGAATAGCCAACCCCGTTTTACTGACTCTATTCTTCCTAAAAAAATAATCATATCTTTTTTAACATGGCTATCTAGATTAAATTCCTCATCTATTTCGATAGGATTAGGAAGATAGGTAATTTCGACATCATTCCCAAGCTGATAGAGTTCTTTGGCTTTCTCATTTAAAAAATACGCTTGTGAAGCAAAAATGATACGGCCATCTTTATATAAGTTATGAATTCTATCGTATTGTTCTTGGTTATAATAATTGGTTTCTGGGAATAATTTAACAGTTTCAATTTCTTCCCAATCACTTAATGGTCGAGGGTCTTGAATCCAGAAAATTATTTTTTTATCATCTAATATGAGAGGTAGATCAAAAGTCACCTCTATACTGAGGTAAGCATCATATTTTTGATTTTTTAACCAGCGTTGAGCAAACCATTTTTTCTTTGGAATTTCATAGACATTTATATTATCTATAATATGTTTTTTGGCAAACATACCAAACTTTCTGGAAGTTGTTTTGAGTAATATGTCAACTTGAATGTTGGCATTATTTAAGTATTTTGCAACTAATCTCCTTGCAAGGAATCCGTAGCCACCATATCCGGTTCCTAGTGCTCCAAAGTATTCGTCAATTAATAATGCGATTTTAAAATTTTGATTTGATTTTTTTATGGTTTCCATATGTTATTTCTCGATTTGTTCTTTTAATAGCGATATAAATTGCTTTTTAATATTCTCTTCTGAAAAATGAGATAATGTATCAGGAATTTTTCCTTTACATGCTTCTAATTGTTCAGGATTAGTCAGTAAGTTGAATGCTTCTTTTATAAATTTTTCTTGATTACCTAATGGAATTAATTTTCCTGCGCCAAAGGATAAAATTTCTTTTGGACCTGTTGGGCAATCTGTTGAAATAACAGGTGTATTTAATATCAGGCTTTCAAGTAATACAGTCGGTAATCCTTCTCGTTCAGAAGTATGCAAAAACAATTTTGCATTTTTTATATAAGGATAAGGGTTTTTTACTTCTCCTAATAAAATACATTTATCATTTAATTCTAATTTGTTAATCAAAGATTTTAGGTTCTCATACTCTTTCCCATAACCTAATATATAAAGTTTTTCTTTTATACCTTTTTTTGATAATTCATAGTATATATTTATAAGGTCTTCATGTCTTTTTATTTTATCTAATCTTGCGACTTGTATAATATATTCTTCATTGTTATTTATTAGTTCCATTTTTTTATTGGATAATTCTATAACATTATCAAATCCAATTGGGTTAAATAAAATAGCATATTTTTCATTAGGGAAATTCGTGATTTTCCTCATCTCTTTTTTCATTTCATCGCAGATAGTAATAATTTTTCTATATTTACGTAAAATTTTAATTTTTTTATATGGAATTTCTTCGTTTGGGTTAGGTGCTAAATGTTGCCAACGAATAATTGGTATGTTTAATTGATTAAATTTTAGATAGTTATCAAAATGGTCGCTAAAATTGATAATGATGTCATAGTTATTATCTGTGATGAATTGATGTGTTTTTTTTCTACATAAGTATTTTTCTTTTATTTTATAAAATTTATTAATAAGATTTTTTTTTAAAGATTTTTTTCGATTTTGATAAATCAATAAGCTATGATTAAAATATTCTTTATCAAAAATATAATAAATATTTATGTTGGATGGAATTTCTTTATGAAAGACATTATTCGAAGTGTCGTAAGCAATAAGTACATTTATAGATATATTTTTATCGTTACTTAATAGCTTTAAATAGTTAATAAGTATTCTTTCAATGCCTCCCATCAAAAGCCATTTATGTAAGAATAGCACTTTCATTGTATCGTTTCTCTGTTGTATTTTTAAGGTATTAGAATTAATTTCTTCAAGCAGTAGTGTTGTTATTCTAAGTTAGAGTTGACAAAAGCTCAAATCTTTTTCGATTATAGTGGAAAATATGTCTGTTTTAGTATCGAATACCGAACAATAGTTCCGCTTTATTGTAGTTCGTGTTAGAATTGCACGCTTTATGTTGCTGAATTTGGGGTAAGGGAGAAAATGAGCTTAGTTGAATTTTTAACAGATAAATTAGATGATTTGAAGGCCACGGATATTCAAGTGTTGAATGTGCGAGGAAAGTCGTCAATTACCGATGATATGATTATTTGTACGGGAACATCGAGCCGCCATGTGGCTTCTGTTGCACAAAAATTGATTGATGAGAGCAAGCAAGCCGGTTTTGGGTGCTTCGGTGAAGAAGGCAAAGCGACAGCAGATTGGGTAGTAGTCGATTTTGGGCAGGCGATTGTGCATATTTTGCAACAAGAAAGCCGTGATATGTACCAGTTAGAGAAACTTTGGGCTTAAAACGACCTAAAAAGAGACCGCACTTTAGATGAAAATACAGTTAATTGCCGTGGGAACGAAGATGCCGGATTGGGTAAAAATCGGTTTTGAAGAATATCAGCGTCGTTTTCCTAAGGATATGCCTTTTGAATTGGTGGAAATTCCAGCAGGGAAACGTGGGAAAAATGCAGATATTAAGCGGATTTTGGAGCTGGAAGGTAGGGCAATGCTGGCTGCTTGCGGTAAAGGGAAAATTGTGACATTAGACATTCCCGGTAAGCCTTGGACAACAGCACAGCTGGCCGAGCAATTGGAAAGTTGGAAAAGCGATGGAAGAGATGTGTGCTTATTGATTGGCGGGCCAGAAGGATTGTCTGCAGAATGTAAGGCAGCAGCAGAGCAAAGTTGGTCTTTGTCGCCTTTAACATTACCTCATCCTTTGGTTCGTGTGGTAGTTGCAGAGAGTTTATATCGTGCTTGGTCTTTAACTACGAATCATCCTTATCATAGAGAATAGCTATTACTATGGTTTTGCTAAAAAAGCTGTTTCAAACGTCAAAATATGATCCGCTCCGTGATAATAAAGCAGAGCGGAACCTCTTTGCACGTCGTGCCTTAGTCGCATTTTTAGGTGTAGTGGGTTTAACAGCGGTTTTAATGGCCAATATGTATCATCTCCAAGTTCAAGAATATGATAAATACCAAACCCGTTCTAACGGAAATCGTATTAAATTATTGCCTGTGCCGCCAACAAGAGGTTTGATTTATGATCGTAACGGCACGTTATTAGCAGAAAATTTAACCTTTTTCGGTTTATATATTGTGCCGGAAAAAACTGAAAATTTAGACCGCACTTTTGAAGAGCTTCGTTATATTGTTGGTTTAACCGATGAGGATATTGAGCAATTTAAGAAGGAACGTCGTCGTTCGCCTCGCTATACGCCGATTTTACTCAAGCATAATTTGAACGAAGAACAAATTGCCCGTTTTGCAGTGAATCAATACAGTTATCCGAGTTTGGATGTTCGGCCGTATTTTAAACGTCATTATTTGTATGGTGAACCACTTACGCATGTGTTGGGTTATGTGGCGAAAATAAATGATAAAGATGCAGAACGCTTAAAGAAAGAAGAAAAAGAAGCGAATTATTCAGGTACAACAGATATTGGCAAATTAGGTATCGAGCGTTATTACGAAGATCAATTGCACGGTATTGCCGGTTATGAACAGGTTGAAATTAACAACCGTGGTAAAGTCGTTCGTAAACTCAGTGAGCAACCACCGATTGCAGGTAAAAGCATTTATTTAACCTTGGATTTGCCTTTGCAACGTTATATTACAGAATTGCTGAGTGGTCATAAGGGATCAGTGGTGGTAATGGATCCGAAAGACAGCAGTATTTTAGCGATGGTTTCTGCCCCGAGTTATGATAATAATTTATTTGTCGGTGGGATTTCGGGAGAAGACTATCAGCGTTTGTTAAATGATACTGCTCGTCCATTATATAGCCGTGCTACTCAAGGCGCTTATCCACCGGCATCAACAGTCAAACCTTTCGTTGCTGTAGCTGCTTTAAATGAAGGTGTAGTAACAACGACGACAACCATTTTTGATCCGGGTTATTGGATATTGCCTAATACGACAAAACGTTTTCGTGATTGGAAAAAGTCAGGTCATGGTCATACCGATTTACAAAAAGCCATTGTGGAATCTTCTGATACCTATTTTTATCAAGTAGCTTATAGATTAGGTATTGATCAGCTATCCGATTGGATGAAACGATTTGGTTTTGGTATGCCTACGGGAATTGATATTCAAGAAGAAACTGCGGGCATTATGCCGACAAGGGAATGGAAACAAAAGCGTTATAAAAAGCCTTGGGTGATGGGAGATACGATTCCGGTGGGAATTGGTCAAGGTTATTGGACATCAACACCCTTGCAGTTGGCAAAAGCCACCACAGTGTTAGTGAATAACGGTAAAGTGAATACGCCACATTTGCTGAAAGAATTACATGGTAGCCGTGTAGAGAGTTATCAAGATCCTTTGATTTACCCTGATATTACCGGTGTCAAACAAGAAAGTTGGGATGCAGCAAAACGGGGGATGTATGGCGTTATTCACTCACCACTGGGGACCGGTCGGAAAGCATTTACCGGTGCAAATTATCATGCTGCCGGAAAATCAGGGACGGCTCAAGTCTTCAGTTTAAAAGAAAATCAAGCCTATGACGCAAAAAGTCTGGTTAAAGAGCTACATGACCATGCTTGGTTTATGGGGTATGCACCTTATGAAAATCCACAGATTGTCGTATCAATCATTTTAGAAAATGCCGGCGGTGGAGGCAGTAATGCTGCACCGGTAGTACGCAATATTATGGATTATTATTTAAACCAACGCTTGCCTGAAATACAAAAAAGTGCGGTCAAAACCGATGCTGTTTTGAAAACACAATAGAAGGAAATAAGAATGAATAATAAAGCCTCTTTTCCTGTCAGATTATGGCAACGATTGCATTTAGATTTTTGGTTATTGCTTGGTTTGGTATTAATTTCAACTTATGGTTTTTCTGTGTTATACAGTGCTGTTGGTGGTAATGACATCATGGTGCGTAATCGCTTAATTCAAATCTTATTGGGGTTTGTTGTGATGTTTGTGATGGCACAATTTCCACCACAGTTTTATCAGAGATCTGCTCCGTTTTTATATCTTGCAGGACTAATGATGTTGGTGCTGGTGGATTTAATCGGCTCAACCAGCAAAGGGGCGCAACGCTGGCTGGATTTGGGATTTGTACGCTTTCAACCGTCGGAAATCGTTAAATTGGCAGTGCCGTTAATGGTGGCGGTATATTTAGGCAGTAAACCTATGCCGATCAATTTACGACAAACCTTAATTGCATTAGTAATGATTGTTGTCCCTACCTTGTTAGTGGCCATTCAACCGGATTTGGGAACCTCTATTCTAGTGAGTGCATCGGGGATTTTTGTGGTATTTCTTGCTGGTATGAGTTGGTGGCTGATTTTGATTGCAATAATTGGTTTAGCGGCATTTATCCCAATTATGTGGCTGTATTTAATGCACGATTACCAACGTACCCGTGTTTTGACTTTATTGGATCCTGAGAAAGATCCGCTAGGTGCAGGTTATCATATACTGCAATCAAAAATTGCCATTGGTTCGGGAGGCATTAGTGGGAAAGGCTGGATGCAAGGTACACAATCACAACTTGAATTTTTGCCGGAACCCCATACGGATTTTATTTTCTCAGTGCTGAGTGAAGAATATGGTATGATTGGCGTTGGCATTTTATTGTTGATCTATTTGTTCATTATTATCAGAGGGTTAATGATTGGGGTGAATGCACAAACTGCCTTTGGGCGGATTTTAAGCGGTGCATTGACATTAATTTTTTTCGTGTATGTCTTCGTGAATATCGGCATGGTGAGTGGTTTATTACCTGTAGTAGGAGTGCCTTTACCGCTAGTGAGTTATGGTGGCACTTCTTTTGTCGCTTTAATGGCCGGTTTCGGCTTGATGATGTCTATTCATACACACAAACGACGAATTTACAATAAAAGTAGTTGATTTATAAGGTAAATAATGAAATTTAAACTGTTTTTTACATTACTTTTAAGCATGCTTCTTTCCGCTTGCAGCACAACTGAAGCTGCAAGTACAATCAAAAAAAATCAAATTTCTTCAGATTATGTGGTAAATGGTAAGCATTATTCCATAGAAAATGAAGATAAAAAACATTATCTTGCACAAGGTGGAGCCAGTTATTATGCAAAAAAATTCACTGGTAAACGTACTGCCAGTGGGGAAAAGTATGATCCCAAAAACTTAACTGCAGCGCACCGCACTTTGCCCTTTGGTACAATGGTGTTAGTAACCAATATGCAAAATAAAAAGCAAGTCGTGGTCAGAATTAATGATCGAGGGCCTTTTACCAAAGGGCGAATTATTGATTTATCGAAAGCCGCTGCCGCTGAGATTGATATGATCAGATTTGGCGTTGCCAAGGTGAAAGTAGAACAATTACATTTGAAAAAAGAGTAAAGGATTAAAGGATGTTAAAAAAATTAGACAAACACCGTTTTTTGTTGCTTTCCGGATTAATGATGAGCATATTTTCAGCTCAAGCGGAAGATATGGCTTATGCCGTTACACCACCGCAAATTAATGCACAAACCTACATTTTGATGGATTACCATTCCGGTGCGGTGTTGGCTGCATTTAATCCGGATCAGCGCCAATATCCGGCATCATTAACTAAAATGATGACCAGTTATGTGGTAGGCGATGCCATTAAACAAGGTAAATTAAATCCGAATGATATGGTAACGATTGGTGAAAGTTCTTGGGGGAAAAACTTTCCGGGTTCTTCTAAAATGTTCCTTAACCTTAATCAGCAAGTGTCTGTCTCGGATTTGAATCGTGGCATTATCGTGGTGTCAGGCAATGATGCTTGCGTGGCATTGGCTGAACATTATGCAGGCTCAACGGATAAATTTATTCAATTAATGAATAAATATGTACAACAATTCGGCTTGAAAAATACTAATTTTACTACCGTTCATGGTTTGGACGAACCCAATCAATATTCTTCCGCTCGTGATATGGCCATTATCGGTGCTCATATTATTCGTGATTTACCGGAAGAATATAAAATTTATGCTGAAAAAGAATTTACTTTCAACAAAATCACGCAGCCTAACCGCAACGGTTTATTGTGGGATAAAACAATCCAAGTAGATGGTATGAAGACCGGTCATACAGATAAAGCAGGCTATAACTTAGTGGCTTCTGCAACCAATGCCGGCAATATGCGTTTAATTTCGGTAGTGATGGGCGTGGCCACTTACAAAGGTCGTGAAGTGGAAAGCAAAAAATTGCTGCAATGGGGTTTTAATACCTTTGATACTTTTAAAACCTTAGAAGCTAACAAGGCCATTGAAACTGCCGACGTGTATTACGGCTCGGAAGGAAAGATCGCTGTTGGTGTGCTACAAGACGGCTTTATCACGATTCCGAAAGGTCGCCAAGGGGACTTAAAAGCCCGTGTGGTCTATGAAAACAAATACTTGGAAGCACCATTGGCCAAAGGACAAGTGGTCGGCAATGTGGTTTATCAATTGGACGGTAAAGATGTTGCTAAAGTGAAGTTACAAGTCATGCAAGAGGTGGAAGAAGCCGGTATTTTCGGTAAGGCTTGGGATTGGTTGGTATTAACGATTAAAGGCTTGTTTGATTAAGTAAAACAAGGGTAAAACATACCGCACTTTGCTTCAAAAGTGCGGTCATTTTTTACGGAATTTTGAAGGATATAAAATGACAGACAAAAAAAACGGTGGCATTCATTTTACCGATGTACCACAAAAACAATTAAAGGATTTATTGGAATTTCCTTGTGCTTTTACTTTTAAAGTGGTGGGGCAAAATCGTGCAGATTTGGTTGATGATGTAGTGCAAGTCACGCAAAAATATGCCAAAGGCGATTATAATCCTCGTGAAAATCACAGTAGTAAAGGCACATATAACTCGGTTTCTATTGATATTATTGCGGAAAATATCGAGCAAGTGGAAACTTTATACACAGAGCTAGCCAAAATTAATGGCGTAAGAATGGTGCTTTAATAGGGGGAAAAATGTTTATCCCACTAAAAATAAAGCAACTTGGTGTGCAGGATTATCAGTGTGTTTGGCAACAAATGCAGCATTTTACCGATAATCGAGATGAACATACTGCAGATGAAATTTGGTTGGTTCAACATCCGGCCGTTTTTACCCAAGGGCAAGCGGGCAAGCCGGAACATTTACTTAACCCTACAAATATTCCTGTGGTGCAATCAGATCGTGGCGGACAAATTACCTATCATGGTTTAGGGCAACAAATTATGTATGTGCTAATTGATATTAAGCGCCATAAATCATTGGGGCGTGATCTTAATGTACGCCAATTAGTGACCGCACTTGAACAATCGGTAGTGATTACCTTAGCAGATTATGGGATCCAATCTTATCCCAAAGCCGATGCTCCCGGAGTCTATGTAGATTGTGACGGCATAGAAAAGAAAATTTGTTCTCTTGGATTACGCATTCGAAAAGGTTGCTCCTTTCATGGGTTGGCCTTAAATATTGATATGGATTTATCTCCTTTCCGACAAATTAATCCCTGCGGTTATGTTGGGTTGGAAATGTGCCAACTGTCGGATTTTGTCTCTCCTAACGAGGCAGATTGCGAGAAAGTGTCAGAAAAATTAGTTGCATACTTCACCGCACTTTTGGGCTATAATGCTCAACAAAATTTTAACAATTAAACTTTTTTAGGAAAGTCTAATGGGAACGCCTTTTAAAATGGAACGAGGGGTGAAGTACCGCGATGCGGCCAAAACGTCCCTTATTCAAGTGAGAAATATCGATCCGGATCAAGAATTGCTGAAAAAGCCGGAATGGATGAAAATCAAACTACCCTCAAGTTCAGCCAAAATTGACAGCATTAAAAACGGTATGCGCCGTCATGGCTTGCATTCTGTGTGTGAAGAAGCTTCTTGCCCGAATTTACACGAATGTTTTAACCACGGCACAGCAACCTTTATGATTATGGGCGCAATTTGCACTCGCCGTTGCCCATTTTGTGATGTTGCACATGGAAAACCTTTGCCATTGGATCCCGATGAACCGAAAAAATTGGCAGAAACCATTCAAGATATGAAATTAAAATATGTGGTGATTACCTCGGTGGATCGTGATGACTTACCGGATCGTGGTGCTGCTCATTTTGCTTCCTGTGTGAAAGAAATTCGTGCGATTAATCCGGGGATAAAAATTGAAATTCTAGTACCGGATTTTCGTGGGCGAATTGAACAAGCGGTAGAAATTTTGAAACAAAACCCACCGGATGTGTTTAATCATAATATGGAAAACGTACCCCGTTTGTACCGTGAAATTCGCCCGGGTGCAGATTATGAATGGTCGTTGAAATTACTCAAAACATTCAAAGAGACTTTTCCTCATATCCCGACTAAATCAGGTATTATGGTCGGACTTGGTGAAACTAACGAAGAAATTTTAGCGGTAATGCAAGATCTTCGAGATAATGGCGTGACTATGCTCACTTTAGGGCAATATCTACAACCAAGTCGCCACCATTTAAAAGTGGAACGCTATGTACACCCGACGGAATTTGATATGTTCCGAGAGAAAGCTTATGAAATGGGCTTTGAACACGCCGCTTGTGGCCCCTTCGTACGTTCTTCCTATCATGCTGATTTACAAGCCAGCGGTGGCTTAGTGAAATAATAAGGAATTGGCGGCATAGGCTGCCATTTTTTTATCCGGCAGATTCTTAGTTCTTTCATCTGACGTTCTTCCTATCATGCTGATTTACAAGCCAGCGGTGGCTTAGTGAAATAATAAGGAATTGGCGGCATAGGCTGCCATTTTTTTATCCGGCAGATTCTTAGTTCTTTCATCTGACATTCTTACAAAACCTCGATAAAACTGACCGCACTTTTGGGCATAAAAAAGGCGCT
>JAUNED010000017.1 GCA_030525745.1 Lonepinella koalarum
GTACAATCGGTCACGTTGACCACGGTAAAACCACTTTAACAGCAGCAATCACCACCGTATTAGCAAAAACTTTCGGTGGTGCAGCTCGTGCGTTTGACCAAATCGACAACGCACCGGAAGAAAAAGCACGTGGTATTACCATCAACACTTCACACGTTGAATACAACACAGAATCTCGTCACTATGCACACGTAGACTGCCCGGGACACGCGGACTATGTTAAAAACATGATTACCGGTGCGGCACAAATGGATGGGGCTATCTTAGTAGTAGCAGCAACTGACGGCCCAATGCCACAAACTCGTGAGCATATCTTATTAGGTCGCCAAGTAGGCGTTCCATACATCATCGTATTCTTAAACAAATGCGACATGGTGGATGACGAAGAGTTATTAGAATTAGTTGAAATGGAAGTGCGTGAGCTTCTGTCTCAATACGAATTCCCGGGTGATGACACGCCAATCGTTCGCGGTTCTGCACTGCAAGCATTAAACGGCGTGCCAGAGTGGGAAGAGAAAATCCTTGAATTAGCAAACCACTTAGACACTTACATTCCAGAGCCAGAGCGTGCGATTGATAAACCATTCTTATTACCAATCGAAGACGTATTCTCAATCTCTGGTCGTGGTACCGTAGTAACCGGTCGTGTTGAGCGTGGTATCATCAAATCAGGTGAAGAAGTTGAAATCGTAGGTATCAAAGAAACTACCAAAACAACTGTAACTGGTGTTGAAATGTTCCGTAAATTACTTGACGAAGGTCGTGCAGGTGAGAACGTTGGTGCATTATTACGTGGTACTAAACGTGAAGAAATCGAACGTGGTCAAGTATTAGCGAAACCGGGTTCAATCACTCCACACACAGACTTCGAATCAGAAGTTTACGTATTATCAAAAGAAGAAGGTGGTCGTCACACTCCATTCTTCAAAGGTTACCGTCCACAGTTCTACTTCCGTACAACTGACGTAACAGGTACTATCGAATTACCGGAAGGTGTAGAGATGGTAATGCCGGGCGACAACATCAAAATGACTGTTAGCCTAATTCACCCAATCGCAATGGACGAAGGTTTACGTTTTGCGATTCGTGAAGGTGGTCGTACAGTAGGTGCGGGCGTTGTAGCGAAAATCATCAAATAATAGATATTATTTGAAATGAATCAAAGAAGGGAGCTTAAGCTCCCTTTTTTATCAATTCTCATCAATTTTTGACCGCACTTTATAGAAAATACACCTAAATCTCGCTATAATCAGTGAGAATTTTTGATTAACTCAATTAAAAGGAATGTAAAATGGGTTTAGAAATCGTACCGGCAGGAAAAGAATTGCCTGATGATATTTATGTTGTAATTGAAATTCCGGCAAACGCCGATCCAATTAAATATGAAGTAGATAAAGAAACGGGAGCATTGTTCGTGGATCGTTTCATGGCAACAGCAATGTTCTATCCGGCGAACTATGGTTATGTAAATAATACCTTATCTTCTGATGGTGATCCCGTTGATGTTTTAGTCCCTACACCATATCCGTTACAACCGGGTTCAGTGATTCGTTGTCGCCCAGTTGGTGTGTTGAAAATGACTGATGAGGCTGGTGGTGATGCTAAAGTTGTGGCAGTTCCACATACAAAATTAACTAAAGAATATGATCACATTAAAGATGTTGGGGATTTGCCGGCCTTGTTGAAAGCACAAATTCAACATTTTTTTGAAAGTTATAAAGCGTTGGAACCTGGAAAATGGGTTAAAGTGGAAGGCTGGGGGGATGTAAATGAAGCTCGCCAAGAGATTTTAGAATCGTTTGAACGCGCCAAAAAATAGGTTTTTATTATTGTTGCCGTCCGTATTTCTGACGGCTTTTTTTCGAGGAATAGAATGGCATTTAAGAAAAAATTTATAGTTTCTGTTATGGGGCTATTTCTTTTGGGTTGTGCTACTACAGCTGAAATAAATCAGCAAGCAGAAGGGCAATATGAGCAAGTTTTAAAAGAAGCTCGTAGCAAAGGTGTCTTAGATAATAATTCTGCTACAGCACAGCGAGTACAAAAAGTATTCCGCACAATGCTCCCCTATGCTGATCGTGAAAATCAAACCGGTACTAAATTTAATTGGCAAATTGCGGTTGTTCGTAGCAATGAATTGAATGCTTGGGCTATGCCAGGTGGAAAAATGATGTTCTACACGGGTTTAGTGGAAAAATTACAACTTAATGACGATGAAATTGCCGTTGTGATGGGGCATGAAATGGCACATGCCTTAAAAGAACATGGTAAATCCACTCGTAATGTGGGTATTGCTACTTCCATCATCGGTGTAGTGGCGGATATTGGTTTGACTGTCGCATTAGGATCAAATTCTCGAGGTGTAGCAAGTGATGCACTTAACTTAGTGGCAATGAAACCTTATTCTCGAAGTAATGAAACGGAAGCAGATGAAGTTGGTTTATTCTTAATGGCAAAATCAGGTTACAATCCTCAATACGCCCCTAAATTATGGCAAAAAATGCAAGCGCAAGGTGGTAGTAAAGTTGCAAGCATTTTTTCTACTCATCCAAGCGATGAGGCTCGCCAAGAAAACTTACAGCGTTTAATGCCGGAAGCAATGAAATATTATCAAAAATAATTTTATTAATCAGTGGGATAAGTTCTCACTGATTAATAGATGTTTAAATCCAGCCTTTTTCTGCAAATGAAAAATAACCTCCCTTTCCTATAATAAAATGGTCCAAAATACGGATTTCCATTAATTCAGCAGCTTGTTGAATTTTTTGTGTCATTTTTTTATCAGCAAGACTCGGAGTAGCAACACCAGAGGGATGGTTATGAGCTAAAATCAGTGCAGCGGCATTGCAGTATAAAGCAGTTTTGATGATTTCTCTAGGATACACATTGGCCGTGTTAATTGTTCCTAAAAACATTTCTTCTTGTTTGATGAGTCTGTGTTGATTATCCAAGAATAACACCATAAAAATTTCCCGTTCTCGCATAGCTAATTCAGTTTGTAGATAAAATTTCGTCGTTTGCAGATTGGTGAATTCTTGTCGTTGTTTTAGTTCTTCAGATAAATAACGTTTAGTCATTTCCGTACAAGCTTGAAGTTGGATAAATTGGGTAATACCAATACCTTTAAATGCGCAAAATTTTTTACGATCAGCCGAAATTAAATGATGCAATGAGCCAAAATGTTGTAGTACTGCATTGGAAAGTTGCATGACC
The DNA here is from genome assembly GCA_030525745.1 of Lonepinella koalarum. Lineage (GTDB taxonomy): Bacteria > Pseudomonadota > Gammaproteobacteria > Enterobacterales > Pasteurellaceae > JAUNED01. The sequence continues at coordinate 3,214 of JAUNED010000017.1, forward strand.
GGGCAATTTTTAATACCGGTCCTCAGAAAAATAGCTAATAACTCCTGATCTGACAGTGATTTAGCACCGAATTGCAGTAATTTTTCTCGAGGCATTAAATGTTCTTCAATATGCATAAAATCTCAAAATAAGAAAAAAGCGACCGCACTTTAACGCTAATTTTTATTCAAGAGGAGTAAATATCTGTCATTTTGGAATGAAGATCGCAAAATTTAAATGTTTTCTTCATAGAATTTAAAGTAAAATGACGTTATTGTGATTAATGACTAACACCTTTTTAACATGCAAGAACTTCAAGGTAAACGTATTGTTGTAGGCATTACCGGTGGGATTGCAGCCTACAAAACCATTGAATTTATCCGCCTACTGAAAAAAGCTGATGCAGAAGTTTGCGTGGTGCTGACCCCTGCAGCAGAAGCCTTTGTAACGCCTTTAACCTTACAGGCGATTTCCGGCAATGCGGTTTCCACCTCGTTGCTTGACCCACAAGCCGAGCTGGCGATGGGGCATATTGAGTTAGCAAAATGGGCGGATTTAGTGGTAATTGCGCCAGCTTCAGCGGATTTTATTGCCCGCCTGCGTATAGGAATGGGCAACGACTTACTTTCCACTCTTTGCCTTGCGACTGCAAGCTCGATTTTGCTTGCACCGGCAATGAATCAACAAATGTATAAACAGATTGCGGTACAAGAAAATCTGTCCGTTTTAGTCAATCGTGGTGTTCAGCTCATCGGTCCGAATAATGGCTTCCAAGCCTGTGGTGATGTGGGGGCAGGCAGAATGTCTGAGCCTGAAGAAATTTACCAAGCGGTGTTGGCTCATTTCTCCAACAATCAAGATTTACAGGGCTTAAATGTAACCATTACCGCCGGTCCGACCCGTGAGGCGATTGACCCTGTGCGTTATATCAGCAACCACAGCTCCGGCAAAATGGGTTATGCGATTGCCAACGCCTTTGCCGAACGTGGGGCAAAGGTTACGTTGATTAGTGGCCCGGTGAATTTGCCGACACCGAAAAATGTGGAACGAATTAATGTGGAATCTGCGGTTGAGATGGAGCAACAAGCGGTCAAATTTGCTCAAAAATCTGCGATTTTTATCGGCTGTGCTGCGGTTGCCGATTACCGAATGGCGGCAGTCTCTGACCAAAAAATTAAGAAAACCGATGCCAATGATGAACTCACGCTAAAATTGGTAAAAAACCCTGATATTATCGCTAACGTCGCCCATCTTACCGAAAATCGCCCCTTTGTGGTTGGTTTTGCCGCAGAAACACAAAATGTGGCGGAATATGCCAAATCGAAACTTGAACGAAAAAATCTAGATATGATTTGTGCGAATGATGTCTCGGGCGGGCAAGTGTTCGGGCAAGATCACAGCTCGCTTCATCTCTTTTGGAAAAACGGCGAGAAAAAATTACCGCTTGCGGATAAAGGAAAGTTGGCGGAGAGTTTGGTACAGGAAATTGTTGAGCAATTTCAAGCAAAATAGGACACAAAAATGCAATTAAATTACGAATTAACCCCCGACAGTTATATTAAAGGACTACAGCAAGCTAATCTCATTTTTAGCAAACGAACTTGGCAGTCTCACCTTATTCGTGCTCTGCTCAGTTTTCCATTCATCTGTTTTATTCTTTGGTGGTGGTTCACGTTTTTTGAGCAACAAAATGCGATATTGGAAATGCTTGGTAGTTGTTATGAATTGCTCGATGAGTTTCTCAATGACGTTCAACAAACCAATCGTTGGTTAGCGATCTCTACGATCATGTTGGTGATTGTTGCCATTGTTAAGCCGTATATTAAGAGGGCACTGCGTTGGAGCAAAGCCTTCGGGCATTATTCGCCTATGCTGATGAATAATCGGATTGAACTGCGTGAGAAAGAGCTGTTTCACCAAAGTGATATGGGCTCAACACTCAGTTTTTACGAGAAACTCTATGCCGTTGAACAGAGCAAAGATTTTGTGCTGATCTTTTTTGATAGAGGTGCGGTCAGCCACGTTATTCCGAAAAGCGCTTTTACAGATCAGGCTCAGGCGGATGAGTTTGTAGCGATAATTCGCCACAAAATGTCGCAAAAAACTGTGGAAAAATAACCGCTTGCAAACGGTCAAAAACCACCAAAATTTGCAAATTGAATAAAAGATGGAGCTTCAAATGGCTAAAAAATTTTGATAATTTTAGGGGTTATTTTTGTCTTGGTAGCACTTACGGTGATGGTATTTTTCCACCTGCTTGGACAAAGTTTGGGGAAAGCTGATCCAACACCGAAATTTATTACCACTGAGTCTATGAAAGCCAAACATCTGCCATTACCTGTGGAAACGACAATTTTCTACGATGGTAATAAAACAAGGGCAAAATATAAGCAGGAAAAGCCGTTAAAAGAGAGTACGATTACAAGTATCCATTTATCTGGGCGAAGTGCCCGTAACAGACTTCTCGGATTACAATACGCATCTGGTTATCCGCCCAATTTGGGATGCGGAAATTAAACCAAACCACCGCTTTTTTGAGCTGTGGCGTGAATGTAATTATGATCTTGCCTTTCGTGTGAAAGATAACGCAAGTTGGCAGTTTAACCCTCAAAATTTTGAGGTTTCACCTCAATTTGGCTGTGGCTTTAATGAAAATTTTAAGGCTGGCTCGCCGAAAATGCAGGAAATGATCAAAGCCTGGCAACATTTGCAAAAAACAGCAGAAAAGTAACCGCTTGTATAAGGAATATCATCGATGAAAAAAATCATCAGCATTTCGCTACTTATGCTTTCATCAACCGGAATTGCGAATAGTTCGATTAAAGCACAAACAATGAAATTGGTGGATAATGAGGCGAAAAGGCTGGAGCTTTGCCGCCAGTTACCGAAATGTGAAGATTTAGTGAGGTTATACCAAGCAGCAAATGGCGACCTCTATTTGAGCGATGGCACGCCTCAATTAGCCTTTTTCCCGAAAAGTAATGGTTATAAACTGAAAAATCATTGGGATTTTTCCAATTATCAACATCGGGCAGGTAATTTTGATGAGCTGGAAGCAGAACCCTATTATAGCATTGCTCCGGCACTTTATCCTTTGGCAGAAGGGAAATGGGCGATTGCGTTAGAGAAAGTATGGTCTGAAATGTATTCGGGCGGTTCTCGTAGTGCCAGTTTTGCCGATTTCTTGCAAATCAATGAGGACAACAGTTACCAACTGGCATTACAAGCCATTTACTTTTATGAAGGCGAGATGATTAAAGCCTGCTTTAGTGAAGAAGATGTGCAAAAATTACACCAATGCCACGATACAGCAGATACCATTTTAAAAATTCGCTATCAAGATGTCGGCAAACCTTACTATCAATGGCATTTAACCTATACGCAAACAGAGCAACATTCTACGGACAAAAAACCGCGTAAGCTCAAAGAGTGGACAAACACCGTAATGCCGTTTGATAAATGTAGCGTGCAAGCATTATGCGATGATGAGAAAGATTAGAAAATTTGCTTTTATCGCAAGCGGTCAAAAATGAATAAAATTTTACAAAAGGACAAACAATGAAACAGATCGATTTAAAAATTTTAGACAGCCGAATAGGCAATGAATTTCCTCTCCCAACCTATGCGACCGAAGGTTCGGCAGGCTTGGATTTGCGAGCCTTAATCAACGAGCCGATGACGGTAAAAGCAGGGGAAACTGTTTTGATCCCGACAGGGATTTCAATTTATATTGCCGATCCAAACTTAGCCGCAGTGATCTTACCTCGATCAGGTTTAGGGCATAAAAACGGGATCGTGTTAGGCAACTTGGTGGGCTTGATCGACAGCGACTATCAAGGTCCGCTAATGGTTTCGCTTTGGAATAGAAGCCAAGACGATTTTACCGTCAATGTGGGCGACCGTATCGCTCAGTTGGTTTTTGTGCCGGTGGTGCAGGCAAGTTTTAACATTGTACAAGAGTTTGAGCAGACCGACCGTGGTGAAGGCGGTTTTGGGCATTCGGGTAAAGAATAATGGCAGAGCAACTTTCTATTGATAATATTGAACCTGCACCGGCTAAAAGTGCGGTCAAAATTGAGAAAAGAACAGTAAAAGAACGTCGCCAGCAAGTGCTAACAGTCTTGACGCATATGCTACATTCAGAGCGTGGCATGGAACGTATGACAACAGCACGTTTAGCACAGGAGGTGGGTGTCTCCGAAGCTGCGTTATATCGCTATTTCCCGAGTAAAACAAAGATGTTTGAGGCTTTGATCGACAATATCGAAGCAAATTTATTTACTCGTATAGATCACTCCAGCCAATTGGAAAGTGATACACTCAACCGTATACGTGATATATTACAAATGATTTTTGATTTTGCCCGAAAAAATCCCGGGGCGACACGTATTTTGACCGGACATGCGCTAATGTTTGAGGAAGCTAAATTACAGGCACGTGTAGGACAATTTTTTGATCGTTTGGAAATGAAATTATTTAACATTTTGCAAATGTATAAAAAACGTGAAGGTCGTTCATTCAGTGTTGATGAACGTATTTTAGCGGGGCATTTGGTTACCCTTTGTGAAGGCCAGTTTATGCGTTATGTGCGTACTAATTTCCGTTATTCTGCCAGCCAAAATTTTGAACAGCAATGGCAATTAATTTCCGCTTTCCTTGAGTAGTAATATATGATTATTCCGTGGCAATCTTTAGAATCTGATACTTTACGTAATATTGTCGAAAGTTTTATTCTGCGTGAAGGTACGGATTATGGTTGGGAAGAATTATCTTTAGCGGAGAAGACCGAGAATTTATTGAATCAAATTTATGCGGAAAGTGCGGTCATTATTTGGTCAGAATTACACGAAACAATAGATATAAAAAATAAAGCAGAATTCATTAAACCTTAAGAGGCATTTATGCAACAACCACAGCAAGAACAAACGCCAGCGGCATCTAATGTTGATCCCACATTGGAATGGTTTATTTCCCACTGCCATATTCATAAATATTCGATTAAAAGTACGATTATCCATGCCGGTGAAAAGGCAGAAACCTTGTATTATTTGCTAAAAGGTTCACTTGCCGTGATGATTAAAGACGATGATGGCAGAGAAATGATTTTATCTTATTTGAATGAAGGGGATTTTTTCGGGGAAGCGGGTTTATTTGAGGAAGGGCAAACACGTTCTGCTTGGGTAAAAGTGAAAACGCCCTGTGAAGTTGCTGAAATTTCCTATAAAAAATTTCGCCAACTAATGCAAGTGAACCCTGAAATCGTGATGTATTTAACAGCGCAATTGGCACGCCGTTTGAAAAATACCTCTCGTCAAGTGACTAATTTAGCTTTTTTAGATGTAGCAGGTCGGATCGCCAAAGTTCTATTGAGTTTATGCAAAATGCCTGATGCAATGACTCACCCGGACGGAATGCAAATTCGCATTACCCGTCAAGAAATAGGTCAAATGGTGGGCTGTTCTCGAGAAACTGTGGGACGTATTATTAAAATGTTGGAAGATCAAGATCTGATTGCGGCTCATGGTAAAACTATTGTGGTACATCACAAGGCATTTGCAACCTTAGAATAAACTAAAATAAGGATATCAGTGCGGTTAAAATTCAACGTATTTTAACCGCACTTTTTTATGCTCAATCGATGAGAATAATTCATTTTATTGAATAGTAAAATCTGATATATTTAGTCAAGTATTCTGTGGGCTGATTTGGAGGAAATGAAAATGAAAAAAGAGGAAGTCGGACATAATTTTTTAGCTCGGTTGGGTAAAACACGGTTACGTCCGGGGGGGCGTAAAGCGACTGAATGGCTGATTGCCAATGGTGATTTTAATGCGGAGAAAAAGGTATTGGAAGTGGCTTGTAATATGGGGACCACAGCTATTGGTTTAGCGAAGCAGTTTGGTTGTCATATTGATGGCGTGGATTTAGATGAAGCTGCTTTAGAAAAAGCAAGAGCGAATATTGCAGCCAATGGATTACAAGACAAAATACAGGTTCAACGTGCGAATGCTATGGTATTACCATTTGAGGATAACAGTTTTGATATCGTGATTAATGAGGCAATGCTGACAATGCTGCCTTTACAGGCAAAATTGAAAGCAGTCGCGGAATATTATCGTGTACTCAAGCCAAATGGTTTGTTGCTAACTCACGATGTGATGCTAACCACCGATGAGAGTGAAGCTGTTATTCAACAATTGCGTGAGGCTATTAATATTACTGTCACTCCTTTAACGAAAGCTGGCTGGAAATCCGTTTTTGCACAATCAGGTTTTCGTAATGTGGATACTTTTTCCGGTGATATGACATTGCTTTCACCTAAAGGCCTAATTTATGATGAAGGTATTCTCGGTGCAGCCAAAATTATTAAAAATGCACTAAAACCGGAAAATAGAGCCACATTTAAAAAGATGTTTAAGGTGTTTAATGATCCTCAGAAGAAACTGAATTTTATTGCTGTTTGTAGTCAAAAATAAAGGGAAAACATAATAAAGTGCGGCGAAAAATGCTATTGTTTTTCACCGCACTTTTACTATATGCCTAAATCTTATTTATTCAGCCATTGCATGTATTCTGCCACGCCTTCAGCAACGGTTTTAAATTTGCCCTCATAGCCTGCTGCACGAAGTTTTCCTAAGTTGGCTTGAGTATATTCTTGGTAACGGCTTTTTAGGTGTGCGGGAAAAGGGATTGTCTCAATTTCACCTTTGCCGTGGTGCTTAATAACAGCCTCTGCCACGGCTTTAAAACTTTCTGCATTACCGGTTCCGAGATTATAAATGCCTGATACAGCATTTTGCCATGCCCAAATATTTACTTTTGCCACATCACCTACATAAACAAAATCACGGAGGAAATGCTCACTGCCGGCAAATAATTTTGGATTTTCGCCGTTTAAAATTTGCTTGTTTAAGTGAAAAGCCACGCTGGCCATTGAACCTTTATGCTGTTCTCTTGGCCCATAAACATTGAAATATTTAAAGCCACATACCGGTGAGGTTACTTCCGGTAAAATAGCCCTTACATATTGATCAAAAAGGAATTTTGAATAACCGTAGGCATTTAACGGGCTTTCAAATTGACGTTCCTCAATAAATTCCGTACGGTCGCCATAGGTGGCAGCAGAAGAAGCGTAGAAAAATGGAATTTCACGATCTAAACAATAATGTAATAATTCTTTGGAATATTCATAGTTGTTCTGCATTAAGTATTTACCGTCCCATTCGGTAGTTGCAGAACAGGCACCCTCATGGAAAATCGCCTCAATTTCGCCTAAATCGTCACCGGCAATAATAGAGGCAATAAAATCCTCTTTATCGCAATAATCCGCAATATCCAAATCCACCAAATTAATGAATTTAGTCCCATCTTTAAGGTTATCCACCACTAAAATATCGGTACGTCCTAACTCATTTAATGCTTTGACAATATTGGCGCCAATCATTCCTGCGCCACCGGTGACGATAATCATAATTTTGTCCTCATCTGGTGTGAAATTGAGGCTATTGTAATGGATTTTTCTGATATTGTGTATCACTTTGCTCTTGGTTCTCTGCATTAAAAACGATACACTAAGAAAAATTTAGCTACATTGAAACGAGATAATAATGGCATACTTACTTTCATTTTTACGCTATAGCCTAGCGGTATTTTTATTGTGTTGCACAATAGGGCGGGGATTTGCGGAAAATTCAGATAATGTTGAGATTGTCGATGATGAAAAACAAGCGAATTATGCCGTTAAAGTAGAAGTGTCAGGTATTCAAAATCGTAAAATACGAGATAATGTTGCTATATATATTAACCAAATCAATGATGAAATCCATGATGGCTCTGAATACCATCAACATTTGGTGCGTCAAGCCATTGATAAAGGCGTTCGTGTATTCGGCTATTACCAAAGTGCGGTAGATTTTTCCTTAGATTTAAAGAAGAATAAAGCTGTTTTAGTAGCCAAAGTGATGTTGGGTGAGCCTGTAAAATTAGTGCAAGCGGATGTACAAATTAGTGGTCAAGCAGCTCAAGATGAGGAATTTAGCCAACTACAGCAAAACTTGCCGTCTAAAGGTGAGGTTATTTCTCATCAAAAATACGATGATTTTAAAGGCAATCTACAACAATTGGCACAACAACGAGGTTATTTTGACGCTGATTTTCAGGTTCATCGTTTAGAAATTATGCCGGATACCTTGCAAGGTTGGTGGCGACTGTATTTTCATAGTGGCGACCGTTATCGTTACGGTGAAATCCGTTTCCAAAATTCACACATTCGTGAAGATTATTTACGCAATATGCTTCCTATTCAACCGGGTGAGCCATATTTAATTCAGTCTATTTCTTCACTCCCAACGATTTATTCTTCAACCAATTGGTTCAATTCCGTATTACTTCAACCACAGATCCGTGAAGATGTTAAGCGTGTTGATATAGATGTTTTTTTGCAGCCAAAAAAGAAAAATTCAATGGAAGTAGGGATAGGCTATTCTTCTGATGTGGGTGTACGTTTTCAGCTCGGTTGGAAAAAGCCATGGATTAATTCACGGGGACATAGTTTTAGTTCTGATTTGTATGTTTCATCACAGAAACAAACAATGGAAGCCACTTATCGCATTCCCTTGTTGGAAAATGCTGTGCGTTATTATTACGAGATTTCAACGGGGGTTGAAAATGAAAAAGAACATTCTCTTGATACGGAATCGACTGCAGTCACTTTTGCTGCGTTGAGGTTTTGGAACCATTCGCTTGGTTGGCAATATTCCTTGGGATTGCGTGCTCGTTACGATTCTTTTACTCAGGCAGAAACCGCTGATAGAACTCTGTTGATTTACCCGACAGCGGGGGTGAACCGTACCAGAATGAAAGGTGGCTTATTTCCAACTTGGGGGGATTCACAACGACTTACAATAGATTTCGGGCGAGATTGGTGGTTATCGGAAATTAATTTTTTCAGTGTTCGGGGTTCAACTGCTTGGATCCGTACTTATGCAGAAAATCATCGTATGCTAACTCGAGTTGAAGTCGGGTATTTACACACAAAGGATATTCAAAAAATTCCCCCGGCATTACGTTTTTTTGCCGGTGGTGATCGTAGTGTGCGAGGTTATGGTTACAAAAAAATCTCACCCAAAGATCCTAATGGAAAATTGGTAGGGGGATCAAAACTGGTTACTTCTACATTGGAATATCAATATCAAGTTTACCCTGATTGGTGGTTGGCGGCCTTTGCTGATGCGGGATTGGCTGCGAATAAATATAGTCCGAAAGAATTACATTATGGCTCAGGATTGGGGGTGCGTTGGGCATCACCTGTCGGAGCGATTAAAGTGGATATTGCCACGCCGATTCGGGATAAAGAAGGCAGTAAAAATATTCAATTTTACATTGGGTTAGGGGCCGAAATTTAAGATGAATACACAGCAAGAAGCACAACATCCTAACCAAACAGCGCAAGAGAAAGGGAAAAAACGCTCGATAAAATGGTTAAAACCATTGCTTTGCACTATAAGTGCGGTATTTTTTTTGTTTGTTTTGAGTATTGGGGGATTAATTGGCGTATTGCGCTCTGATTCTGCGACAGCGACATTACTTCATTTTGTGGATAAAAATATTCAGGGATTAGACATCGCCAATGTTAGTGGCAATTTTCAGGATGGCGTCACACTTAAGAATATCCAATTTCATGATCATGGGGTAAATACTTTAGTAGAGTTTGTCCATATTAAATTGGACTTTGCTTGTTTATGGCAGGCCGAAATCTGTTTGGACGATTTGACAGTGAAAAATCCTCAGGTGAAAATTGATACTTCTCTATTAACGCCGACTGAAGGTTCATCAAGCGAGTCTGGCAAATTGCAACGGATTTTTCTACCGATTTCGATAAATGTAAAAAATGTATTATTGGAAAATGTTGCCATCGATGTTGATCATCATGCAATACGGTTATCACATTTTCATACAGCTATCAGCCTAAATAATAAACAAGGATTCACTTTATCGCCGACACAAATAACAGATTTTTCTGTTGTGTCTACTCTTACAGAGGAGCGAATAAAAGAGCAATCTCACAAAGCACAAGTATTGGCTGAAAATAAGCCTTCTCACCCAATGAATTGGGCAGAAATTGAAGCCAGATTGCAAGGCCCCTTATGGCGAAGTATGCAAGAAGTAGTACTGCCTTTTGATTTTCATATTCAGGATTTACAAGGAAAAAATTGGCAATATCAGCAATTTTTAGTCTCTAAACAAAAACAAACGAAGTCCGAAGTTAAAAATCAGGTTCGACATATTGTTGTTTCCAATGTGCAACTCAAGGCATATTCGACGGATGTTGGGGTAGCGCTGGAGCAATTGGAGGTTCAGAGTAATTTGGGCGATCTAAAAGGTCGTGGTCGGCTAAATTTAGCCGGGGATTTTCCGTTGGATTTAACCTTGCAAGCCAATTTAAACGAGATTAAGCAAAACCAAAAAAACATTTTGGATAAAACCACAGCAACACTGACGTTAAACGGAAAGTTAAAAAAACAGACCGCACTTTTATTACAAAGCCAAGGTGGGGTAGATGCAAGGCTTTCTGTTGTGGCTGAATTGAATGCAGATAAAACGCCTTTTACCCTATCCTTGCAAAGCCCTCAGTTTGCTTATACTTTTGTGGAGAATAACCCATTAAAAACCAAAGATATTGTCTTAAATGCAAAAGGCAATTTACTGGATTATCAACTCGATTTCACTGGTAGTGTATCAGGCATGGATATTCCGCACAGCCAAGTTCAATTAGCAGGACGGGGAGGAATTAATCAAGCCGAAATTGAAAAATTACAGCTTAACACCTTACAAGGCCAAGCTGATTTTGCCGGCCGGATTGCTTGGAAACACGGCATAGAATGGCAAAGTGCGGTTAATTTAGCGGATGTTAATGTAGGATCTTATCTGAAATCATGGCCGGCGGTGTTATCAGGTCATTTACAAACTCAAGGTAAAATGAATGATGATGAGTGGGATATTCGTGTACCTGAGGCAGATATTTGGGGGAAATTATCACAGAAAAATTTGCGATTGAAAGGGAACCTCTGGGCTGACAATGTCGATTTAATTAATACGGATATCGAGTTTACCTATGGCGAAAATAAGCTTATAGCAAAAGGAGTGTTAAGTGAAAAATCGAATTTCCGGTTTGAGGCGAATGCTCCCGACTTGGCTGGATTGTTGCCTCATTTCAGTGGTGCTGTTATAGGCTATGCACAATTGACAGGGCGTATTGATAAACCCGCTATAGAAACGGCATTCACTACACAAAACTTGGTTTATCAGGATTTTCAACTGGGAAAGGCAAAGATTAACAGTAATATCAATTCGGCAGATATAATGTCCGGCAATATTGCTATTGATTTGGGTGGTTTAAAATATGGCGATATCACATTAAATAATCTTTTTTTAGAGGCTCAAGGTGATGAAAAAGAACATCACTTAAACCTGCGTTCTCAAGGTTCACCTGTTTCAGTTGATCTGAATATTGCAGGTCATTTTGAGGCGAACAATAAACAATGGAAGGGGGAATTAAGTGATGTGCTGATTAAAAGCTCGGAAGGCAATATATCCACGGATAAAAGTCTACAAGTTATTTATAATCATAGCGGATTACAAACAGAAATCGCTACACATTGTTGGAAACATCAATTTGCCGAGTTATGTTTTACTGAACCGATGAGCCTAGGAAAAAGCGGTAATATTGTTTTTCAAATGAAGCGTTTGGATTTGTCGTTGATTAACCAATTGACAGAAAAAGATAATTTCCTAAAAGGTACTTTAAGTGGGCAAGGAAAAGCGATTTGGGAGGAAAATACCCCATTACAAGTGAATACGGAGATAGAAGGAAAAAATTTAACGCTTTCGCAAAAAATAGATTATCGCCAGTTTCAATTGGATTTCAGTAAATTCAATGTTAGAGCTTTCTTAGCCGAGAATAATTTAACTTCAAGCGCACAAATTCAGCTTGCACCACAAGGGAGTATGAATGTTGAATTGAATATTCAAGATATTTCTCAAAGCCGTAAATTATCAGGTGGATTAGGGATTCAAAAAGTCAGTTTGGATTTACTTAATCAATTACTCAATCGCAATGAAAGTGTGTCGGGTGAGGTGTATTCAAACTTAAATTTTTCCGGCGATTTAAGTAAACCTTTGCTTAATGGTAACCTCCACATTCGCCGTATAGGGACACAAATCAAATCCTTACCCTTTAATATAGAACAAGGTGAAGTAACATGGCAATTTCATGGCGACCATTCAACATTAAACGGACATCTACCAAGCCAAGCCGGGAAATTGAATTTGCATGGTGAAGCAAATTGGCAAAATACGGCACAATGGCAAGCGGCATTGAATTTAGAATCTCAAGCGTTTTTGCTGGAATTGCCCTCATTGGGCAAAGTCAAGATAAGCCCGAATGTGACGGCGAAAGCGACACCAACATTATTAGATCTGCGTGGTGAGGTAAATATTCCGTGGGCAAGATTAGAAATTGAGGAGTTCCCCGAAAGTGCTGTGGCAGTGAGTGATGATGAAGTCATTTTAAATGCTCGAACAACTAAAAAAATGGCCGCACTTTCGCCTATACCACAGAAAGTGGCAGCTAAAACACAATCAGGTATGTTGATTCAATCCGATATAAAAATCGGGATTGGTGATGATGTTAATGTCAGTGCTTATGGATTAAAAAGTGATTTACAAGGCTTATTAAGCTTGAGACAAGCGAAAGGAAATTTGGGGCTATTTGGGCAAATTTACCTAAAAAACGGACGTTATCACGCTTATGGGCAAGATTTGTTGATTCGCAAAGGGGAAATCAGTTTTTCAGGCTTAAGCACTCAGCCGACATTAAATATAGAAGCCATTCGTAATCCGGATGCAATGGAAAACAATAGTATAACGGCCGGCGTTAAAGTCACCGGTATAGCTACAAAACCCGAAGTAAATGTGTTTTCAAACCCGGCATTACCACAGGATCAAGCCTTGTCTTATTTACTTACGGGGCGTTCTTTGGAAAGCAGTGGAGAAATGGGATCTAATGGCTCGCTCGGCGCAGCCGTGTTGGGATTAGGCTTAGCGAAGAGTGGTAAAGTGGTAGGTAAAATTGGCGAAACTTTCGGTATTCAGGATTTAAATCTTGGTACTGCAGGTGTTGGCGAAAGCTCCAAAGTAGAAGTTAGTGGCAGTATTACGCCACGACTTAAAATTAAATATGGCGTGGGCCTGTTTGACGGTTTGGCGGAAGTCACTGTACGTTATCGCCTATTGCCGCAACTTTATTTACAATCGGTATCCGGTGTCAATCAAGCCTTTGACCTTTTATATCAATTTGAATTTTAAGATGAATAATGAAATTTTACAGCAAAAAGTGACCGCACTTTCTTCCTCTTTTTTAGGCGAAGACAAACAAAATTGTCGTGAAATTGCCGCTGTGGATTTGGGTTCAAACAGTTTCCATATGATTGTGGCACGAATTGTCAATGGTTCCATTCAAGTACTTTCCCGTTTGAAACAAAAAGTACAGTTGGCCGCAGGATTAGATGAAAAAGGTGTATTAAGCCAAGAAGCTATTGAGCGTGGGGTGGCTTGCCTTGCATTATTTGCTGAGCGTTTGCAGGGATTCCCGGCTGAGAACGTGAATGTTGTTGCTACTTACACATTACGAAGTGCGGTCAATAATGAGGCATTTTTGCAACAAGCACAGGCAGTATTTCCTTATCCTATTCGGGTGATTTCAGGTGAAACGGAAGCAAAATTAATTTATGCCGGTGTATCGCACACTCAACCTGAACAAGGGCGGAAATTAGTGATTGATATCGGTGGCGGTTCAACAGAAATGATTATCGGTGATGATTTTACCCCATTGCTTGCTAATAGTCGTCATATGGGCTGCGTGAGTTTTGCGACACAATTTTTTCCTCAGGGGCAGATTTCCAAGCAAGCCTTTGAGCAGGCTTATCAAACGGCATTGGGACGTATTGCCGATCTTGCAGAGGAATATAAAAATCTTGATTGGCAATATGTGTTAGGTTCATCAGGAACGATTAAAACCGTATATCAGGTGATTAGTGAAATGATTGATCCTGATGGCATTATTACTGCCGGCCGTTTAGATTTACTGATTAAACAGACCTTAACATTCACTCATTTTAACGAATTACAACTGGCCGGCTTAAACCCGCAGCGGGTTGATGTCTTTGTGCCGGGATTGGCGATTTTAAGTGCGGTATTTGACACCTTCGGTATCGAGCAAATGCGTTATTCCGATGGCGCATTGCGAGAGGGAGTGATGTATGGTTTAGAAAAAAATTTCCAAGTGAACAATATTCGGTATCGAACCGCTTGTAGCTTGACGCAACAGTTTAGTATTGACACTGCTCAAGCGCAGCGTGTGGAGAAAAGTGCGGTGAGTTTGGTGGCTGAATTTCAGGATTGGGAAAATTTGGAACGGGTACAGGAAATGAGAGAGATTTTATTATGGGCAGCGCAGTTACACGAAATTGGTTTAGCGATTAATCACAATGCAGTGGAAAAACATTCAGCCTATATTTTGCAACATATGGATTTACCCGGCTTTACAAAAGAACAACAACGTTTATTGGCAACCTTGGTTAAACACCAACAAAAAAACCTAAAAATAAATGAAATCCATGCACAATGCCATTATGGGAAAAACGATATTATTGCTTTAATTCGCTTATTGCGGTTAGCGGTGATATTAAACAAAAGTCGTCAGGCTACGGAAAAAACGGGCAAAATCTCACTAAAAACCGACCACTCTTTTTGGCGACTTGGTTTTGAAGAGGGCTATTTAATTCGAAATCCGCTACTTGTTCAAGCATTGGAGACAGAAAAAGAGGCATTAAGAAAAGCAGATTTGAGCTTGGCGTTTTGTGAGGAATAGTTGGGATTGTTGGTGTGCGGTGCAATTAATGGCGGAGAGTCATGGGAGTTGAACCCACCCAAGAACGCTGGCGTCCTTAACAGGATTTGAAGTCCTGCCGCATCACCGGATACGACGACCCTCCGAAAGCACTCACTTTAGCTTAAATTTTTGCCTTATTCAAGCACGAGACAAAATTATTGTATAATGTGTTTATTTTCTACCAAAAACAGGCAAAAAAATGACCGCACTTTTCCAACAACTTCCCTCTGTAGATAAATTACTAAAGACCGATGAAGGTGAAAAATTAGTCGCTGAATTTGGGCATACCGCTGTTGTTTCTATTGCTCGCAAATTAATTAAACAAGGTCGAGAATTGATTAAGCAAGAAAATAAATTACTACCTTGTTTTATAGATTTTCACGCCACAATAACCGAAATGCAACGTCATTTAATCATACAAAGACAAGTACAAATTAAATCTGTTCATAATTTAACCGGTACAGTTTTGCATACAAACCTAGGGCGTGCCTTGTGGGCGGAAGCGGCTCAGCAAGCGGCATTAACCGCTATGAAACAAAATGTGGCCTTAGAATACGATTTAAGCGAAGGAAAACGCAGTCATCGGGATAATTACATTAGTGAATTACTCGCTGAATTGACCGGTGCAGAGGCGGCTTGTGTCGTGAATAATAACGCGGCAGCCGTGTTATTAATGCTGGCTACTTTTGCTCAGGGGAAAGAGGTTGTTATTTCTCGCGGAGAATTAATTGAAATCGGTGGTGCTTTTCGGATTCCGGATATTATGGCACAGGCCGGTTGTCGGTTAGTGGAGGTGGGAACAACTAATCGTACTCATTTAACGGATTATCGAAGCGTAATTAACGAAAATACCGCATTTTTAATGAAAGTACATACGAGTAACTATCAAATTTGTGGTTTTACTCAATCGGTGACGGAACAAGAATTAGTGGCTTTGGGACAAGAATTTGATGTGCCGGTTATCAGTGATTTGGGGAGTGGTGCGTTGGTGGATTTAACACAATATCAATTGCCCAAAGAACCGACCATTCAAGAAAAATTATCACAAGGCGTAGATTTAATTTCTTTTTCCGGTGATAAATTATTAGGTGGTGTTCAGGCTGGTATTATTGTTGGCAAAAAAGCATTTATCGAACGTTTACAAGCTCACCCTCTCAAGCGTGTTTTGCGTTGTGATAAAGTGATTTTAGCTGGTTTGGAAGCGACATTGCGATTATATTTGCATCCTGAAAAACTGGCAGAAAATGTGCCGACTCTACGTTTATTAACTCAATCTATCGAGGAATTAAAGGAGAAAGCAGAACAGGTACAGCGCATTTTACAGCAAAAATTAGAAGAGGATTTTTTAGTGCAAATAGAAGCAAGTTCAGCGCAAATTGGTAGTGGATCACAACCAATGGCGATTATTCCTTCTATTGCTGTAACGCTGAGTTCAAAAACACCGGGAAAACTGACCGCACTTTTAGACCAATTTAAACAATTTTCTACGCCGATTATCGGTCGTGTAGAACAGAATAAAATTTGGCTGGATTTGCGTTCATTGGCGGATTTCGGTGGTTTATTAGGGAGCTTACAAGCACTATGATTATTGTTACCTCAGGGCATGTTGATCACGGTAAAACCGCTTTATTACAGGCTTTAACCGGCACACATACTGCACATTTGCCGGAAGAAAAAAGACGGGGTATGACTATTGATTTAGGTTATGCTTATTTGCCTGTCGGAGATCATATTTTAGGCTTTATTGATGTGCCGGGGCATGAAAAATTCCTCGCTAATATGTTGGCTGGGCTGGGTGGAGTGCATTATGCGATGTTGATTGTTGCTGCAGATGAAGGTGTTCAAGCCCAAACTGAAGAACATTTGGCTATTTTGCGTCAATTGCAATTTACACAAATACTTGTGGTAATTACTAAATCAGATCGGGCGAATACGTCTCAAATTGCGCAATTAACACAGCAAATTAAAGTGAGCCACCCCTTTTTAGCTCAAAGCCCGTTTTTTGTGACATCGGCTGCCAATGGGCAAGGTATCGCAGAGTTACGCCATTTTTTAACCGAACTTCCAAACTTAAATGATATTGACAAACCGTTCCGCTATGCCATTGACCGTATTTTTAGCGTCAAAGGTGCCGGTACGGTGGTGACGGGAACGGCATTTAGCGGTAAAGTGAAGATTAATGATGAGTTGTATTTATCGAACGGAGAAAAAGTACGGATTAAAGCCATTCATGCTCAAAATTCCCCAGCGGAACAAGGTGTGGCCGGTCAGCGCCTAGCCTTGAATATTCATACTGATTCGGATCGTTCGGCGATTTCTCGTGGTGATTGGTTGTTTACCTCAATGCCACCTCAGCCTACAGATCGTATTTCCGTTCTGCTCACTGCAGAGTCTGCCTTAGATGAGACGCAAGCGGTACATATTTATCACGCAGCTTCTCGCACCACAGGTAAATTGTCTTTATTATCCACTAAAAATTGCATTAAAAATCAACAAGTTTTGGCAGAGGTTATTTTAGAACAGCCTTTGTTTTTAGCTTTTGGTGACAAATTAGTTTTACGCAGTGGCGATAATAAACACTTGGTTGCCGGGGCGAAAGTGTTGGAAATTCATTCACCGAAACGCCATAAACGCACAGAAGAGCGGTTAAATCTACTTGAGAATTTAAACGGAAGCAAGGATATCGCAGAACGTATAGCCCTTTATTTAGCGGACAAGGCGGTGCCGGTTGCAGATATTTTATGGGCAGAACAGTTGAGTGAACGTCAATTCAATCAACTCATCGCTCAGGAGGATTATTGCTGTTTTCAAGAGTGGTGTTTTAATGCAGATTATCAACAAGCTAAAACGCAGCAAATTTTGACCACACTCTGGCAGTATCATCATCAAAACCCAGATCAAATCGGTTTAGGTAAAGCTAGATTGTATCGCATGGCGACTGTTAATCAACCGGAAAGATTGATGTTCTATTTTATAGAATTATTGCTGGAACAAGGAAAATTACAGCAAGACCGCGGGTTTTTACACCTACCTGAGCATAAAATTTACTTTTCTGAGAAGGAACTGGTTTTATGGCAGTTGGTGTTGAGTGAGTTTACCAAACAGCAAGGCCAAGCTTGTTGGGTGCGTGATATAGCCAACAGTTTGCAAATAGATGAGGCTCAAATGCGGCAATTTTTATATAAAGCAGGCAAATTGGGCTACCTTATTCCAATTGTGAGGGATCGTTTTTTCTTAAGTGAAGATGTGTATTCTTACGCTAAAAAAATACGAGATCTTATTGAAAAACAAGGGGAAATTTCCGTTAATCAATTGCGTGACGAATTGAGTTTCGGTAGAAAATTAACGGTACAGCTCATTGAATATTTTGACCATAGCGGTTTTTTACGTCGTAAAGGTGATGTGCATATTTTACGAGATAGGAATATGTTCAAGTAAGGAGATATAAAAAGCCTGAGTTTCTGCTCAGGCTTTTGCTTTTCGATATCCTCCTATTTAGAGTAAATTAGTCTATCGCCGAAAAAGCTAATTTTACCCAAAACAGTAATTCATCGGGTTCTTCGAGGGCGCTATCCGGAACTTGGTAATAGCTGAGTTGAACTTGGCGTTTTTCCCCTTTTCTTGTCGTTGTGTAAGAAAAGGGAAGGCAACCGGCTTGGATAAAGTGCGGTATAGTCTTGGCATTGATTTTGAGGTAAAGTTGGTCATTCTCGATAATCGCAAACATTTTCCCAAAACGAAACAGGCAATCTGCGCCAAACATTTTGCGTACGCTGATAGGTTGTAACGGTGATAATTGGTCTAACAGAAAGGCAGTAAATTCTCTCATCATTAAAATGCGGCCTCACACTCAAATGTCATTGAGTCGCCTGTGATGGGGTGGGTGATAGTCAGGCTTTTAGCATGCAAACAAAGGCGGTCTGCCATTTGTTTGGCTTGTGGGTGAGCATAGAATTTGTCTCCTAAAATAGGATGTCCAAGCGCCAATGTATGTAATCGTAGTTGATGGGAACGCCCTGTGATGGGCGTGAGTTTGACTCTTGTGCTGTTATTGGGGAGACGTTCGAGAACCTCAAATTTTGTCACCGCACTTTTACCGAATTGGAAGTCAATACGTTGGCGTGGTCGATTTTCCCAATCACAAATCATGGGTAAATCCACCAAGCCTTGATCTGGTGTCAAATGCCCCCATAGCAAGGCTTCGTAGTGTTTTTTGGTTTGTCGTTCACGAAATTGGCGTTTGAGTTCGCTATCGGCTTTTTTGCTCATAGCAAACAATAAAATGCCGCTGGTGGCCATATCCAAACGATGGGCCGGTTCACAAAAGCCGTATTTATCTTTTATCCGGCTCATGGCACTGTCGTAATATTGTGGTTGGTTGCCCGGCACCGATAAAAGCCCACTCGGCTTATTCACAACCATAATATGATTGTCGTGATAAATAATGTCGAGCCAAGGCTCAAGTGGGGGATAATATTCAATTAATGCCATTATCTTTTACTCAAGTAAAATTCGGCTAATGCCAGATCTTCAGGACGAGTTACTTTAATGTTATCGCTTCGTCCCGATACTAAGTGAGGCCGAAATCCAGCCAGTTCCATTGCTGAGGCTTCATCAGTGACGGAATAACCTTGAGCCGCTGCTTGCGTTAAAGCATGAATTAATAAATCGGTTTTGAAAAATTGCGGTGTTTGTGCAAGCCAAATAAAATTACGGTCTTGAGTTTCCTTAATTTGTTGATTTTTATCTGCTTTTTTTATTGTGTCAATTGCAGGTGATGCTAAAATTGCGCCATTTTCATCTTGAATTTTAAGTAATTTATCTAAATCACCCTGTGTTAAACAGGGGCGTGCAGCGTCATGCACCAATACCCAAGTTTGCCCCGGTTCTTCGATAACCTTTAATCCGTTTAGCACAGAATTTGCTCGAGTTTCTCCCCCCTCCACCAAGCGAATTTTCGGGGAATTGAGTAAGGGAAGCTGAGCTAAATAGGGATCGTTTGGAGCTACTGCTAAAATAATTTGGCTGATAGGTTTGTAGCTTAATAATACCGATAGCGTATGTTCTAAAATAGTTGTTCCCTGAATAGTTAAATATTGTTTGGGTTTATCTGCCTGCATTCGTGCGCCGATACCGGCAGCAGGGACAACAGCAACGATTTTTCTGGGTGGAGAATTAAAAAGTGCGGTCATTTTTTAGGTTGTTTTGAAGAACAGATTATTTTTCGTTGATGATACGATAAAAGGTTTCATTGGGTTTAATGAGTTCATATTGCCATCTGGCACGTTCTTGTGCTGCATTAAAACCGTCTTTTAAGTCATTGATTTCAGCAATAACCACTTGATTTCTTTGGGATAATTTTATATTTTCGGCTTTATGTGTTTCAATTTCCTGTTGTACGGTTTTGTAATCCATATAGCCGTTTTTACCCAGCCATAAATCGTATTGAAACACCGCCAACACAACAAGCAAAATTAAAATAAATAAACGCATCCTATTTTTAACCCCAAGATAAATAACAAGCTAAGTTTATCATAAAACAGGAGAAAAAAAGACCGCACTTGCGGCCTTTTTTATTGGGAAGAATTATTTTTTTCCTTCTTTTTTCAGCATATCTTCCGGAATGAAGGTTTTTTGAATATTCTCCATATGTGGAAGATTGTGGGCAATACCTTTGTGGCAATCGATACAGGTTTTGCCTTGCTCCTGAGCCATAGCGTGCATTTGTTGTGCTACGTTTTTCTGTTGAGTGAAGTCCATGTCTTCAAAGTTATGACAGTTACGACAAGCTTGAGAGTCGTTGGCTTTCAATCTTGCCCATTCACGTTCTGCCATTTCTAAACGATGAGCTTCAAATTTTTCTTTGGTGTCCACTTTTCCGGTTAAATGGGCATAAACTTCTTTGGCTGCTTCAATTTTGCGTAACCATTTTGGTCCAAATTCATGTGGAACATGGCAGTCAGAACAAATGGCTTTAACCCCGGAGCGGTTAGAATAATGCACAGAAGCACGATACTCAGGAACAACATCGTTCATGTGACAGTCAGAACAAAATTGTTCTGTATTCGTATGCTCTAATGCTTGGTTAAAGCCTCCCCAAGCTAAAATTCCACCTAAGGCTGATATGACAATAAGCGTGCCTACAGCCATTTTGCTTGGGCTACGGAACCAATGCCAACATTTCTTAATCAGTTTAATCATCGCTGTACTCCTTATTTACCTTGCGATTGGCGAACACTTTCAAATTTGTTTTGGATAATCGGATTGACATCGGTTTGTTGTACATGGCATTGCAAACAGAAGTAACGTAATGGTGATGACCCTTCTGTTTTTTGTCCTTCACGATTTTTGAAATGGCTTTCCGGAATAGTGGTTGCACCTGTTGTCGGTGAAGCCTCCGGAGAGTGGCAGCCTAAACATTGGTTCGTATTTTTCGTTACTTGTAAGCCACGAATACTGTGTGGTACAAGAGGTGGTTGGAACGGGAATGTAGTTGGAATATTCCCCACATCTTTTTGTGGATTAGTGTAAGACGGGGCTACATTTTCCGGTAATTTTTCCAACGACAAATTGGATTGTGCCACTGCCGTGCCGGCAAGTAGGGTCAATAATAAGCCTAGATATTTATTCATCTAAATCACTCCTAATACTAAATATTTTTAATGGCGACCTGTTTTTCAAAGCGCGAGCCGAAAGTAAAAACATTTTCAGCACATACATCAATACAGCGTCCGCAAGTAATACAATCTTTTGCCAATACAATTTGGCTGTCGTCTTCCGAGCCATGAAGCGGTAAACGTAATACTTGAGGCTCAGGACAGACGTTATAGCAATCCATACAACGATCACAACGACTGCGATCGATGACATTAATTTTTAACAGGCTTTTTGCTCCGATTAAGCCGTATGCCGCACCGATTGGGCAAAGGTGTCCACACCAACCATGTTCTACGACCAATAAATCAAACAAAAAGACAATAAGAACCAACCATAAAGTTGCACCTAAACCGAATACAAAGACACGACCGAGAGCAGCAACAGGGTTAATCCATTCCCAAAGTAATGTGCCGGAAACCGCACTGCCTGCTAGAATTACCGCCAAAATGACATAACGCACATTGCGTGATAATTTGGCATTTTGACGAATACCCAATTTTCTTCTTAACCATGCGGCAGTATCAGTCACCATATTCATTGGGCAAACCCAACTACAAAAGGCTTTACTGGCAACGACAGCATAGAATGCCACAATAATGGCAGCCCCAAGAATAGTTGTCCATTCAGGCAGATAACCTGTAGCCAAACTTTCTGCAGTCATTAATGGATCCGTGAATGGCACTACATCAAACAACATACTGGCGCTGTAATTGCCTTTTAAGATCCAGACATTCCACATTGGCCCGCTTAAAAACATGAATATGATGCTGAGTTGGCTTAATCGACGCAAAATTAAAAAGCGATATGCGTGCCACCAGCCCAGTTTTTGTCTGGCTTCCAGACCGGCATCTTTGGGTCTGTTTGGGGTTGTTTTAATGTCAGCCATTATTTCACCCCCTTAATGTTAAGATCCAAATTCGGGAAATGTTCTGCTTCCGGTACCGTTGTTGGGTTCGGCACATAATCGTAAGTAGCCCGATTCGGCGTGGCAACCTTCATATTCGGTTGAACCTGCATATGCTGGTAAGTCGGCTCACTCATACCTTCAGGCATACGGGCATCAAATGCCGGTCGCAAACCATCAGGATGCTGGTCTTCCAACAAGGCTTTACCGGCATTTTGTTTTTCTTTCCAACCTAATCGGTAGTGGCGGCCTAATAACCCTTTGGCTAAATCCATCGGTAGCACCTTGATTGCTGCTTCTTCCAACACACAAGCCTGTTCGCATTTACCACAACCGGTACAAGCATCGGAATGTACGGTTGGAATGAGTTTGGCGTGAATGCCGGTGCGATCATTATGAATTCGTTCCAACGTAATGGCTTTATCAATTAACGGACAAACCCGATAACACACATCGCAACGTAACCCTTGCCAGTTCAGGCAAGTTTCGTGATCTAACAGCACTGCCAAGCCCATTCTGGCATCATTAATATCCGTTAATTCCTCACTTAAGGCACCACTTGGGCAGGCATTCATACAAGGAATATCCGGGCACATTTCGCAAGGTTTGTCTCGAGCAATGAAATAAGGCGTACCAGCTTCCATTGGCGAGAGCAGTGAAGCTAAATGCAACATATCATATGGACATGCTTGCACACATTGACCACATCTTGTACAAGCGGCCAAAAAATCTTTTTCTTCTAATGCACCCGGAGGGCGTAGGGCTACGCCTTCTTTAGCATTGGCTTGATGTTGTTGTAGCCCTAATATAATGCCTGCTCCACACACGCCGGCGGCGGTTTTGGTGGCATTTTTTAAAAATTGTCTGCGATTTGGATCCCATTTCATCTTCATTTCCTCAAGGGTAAGCCCTTTAGAGTGCGGTCATTTTTTTGCAAGTTTTGACCGCACAGGTTATGAATTAGGCTTTCACGACTTTCACAGCTACTTTTTTGAAGTCGGTTTCACCTGAAATCGGGTCCGTTGCATCCAAGACTAATTTGTTTAACAACTGACCTGCGTCAAAGAAGGTAGAATAAATTAAGCCTTCAGGGCATTTGTTACGGCCACGGGTATCCAAGTGAGAAATCATTTCACCACGACGTGAAATTACTTTCACTTTATCGCCATGACGTAAGCCGCGTTTTTTCGCATCATTCGGATGCATCCAAACTAAATTATTTGGGAAGGAACGGTGTAATTCCGGTACACGGCGCGTCATGGTGCCGGTATGCCAATGTTCCAATACACGGCCTGTGGTCATCCACAAATCGTATTCTTCATCCGGCGATTCTGCAGGTGGTTCGTATGGTACACCAAGAATAATGGCTTTCTTATCCGGATAGCCATAGAAAGCAACGCCTTCGCCTTCTTTAACATAAGGATCGAAGCCTTCACGATAACGCCATAAGGTTTCTTTTCCATCAACTACCGGCCAACGTAAACCACGCACTTGGTGATAGGTATCAAAATCTGCTAAATCATGGCCATGGCCACGTCCGAATTTCGCATATTCTTCAAACAACCCTTTTTGTAAGTAGAAACCAAAGTGTTCGGCTTCATCATTAATATAGCCCGGTACGTTTTTTGGTACATCATATTTATCCACTTCGCCATTACGGTATAAGACTTCGTAAAGGGTTTTTCCACGATATTCCGGTTTTTGTGCAATGAGTTCTTCACTCCATACATCTTCCACTTTGAAGTATTTAGAGAACTCGACAATTTGCCATAAGTCGGATTTAGATTGTCCCGGCCCACGCACTTGCTGCCGCCAGAATTGTGTACGACGTTCTGCATTACCATAAGCGCCTTCTTTTTCCACCCACATTGAGGTCGGTAAAATTAAATCTGCTGAAACCGCACTAACGGACGGATAAGGATCGGAAACCACGATAAAGTTTTCCGGATTACGCCAACCCGGGAAAATTTCATCATTCACATTCGGGCCACCCTGCATATTATTGGTACAAAGTTGCCATAAGAAATTTAATTTGCCGTCTTTCAACATACGGCTTTGCATAACGGCAGGATAACCAGGCACAGTTGGAATGGTGCCTTTCGGTAATTTCCATGCATTTTCTACAATTTCAACATGTTTCGGATTAGTGACCACCATATCTGCAGGTAAACGGTGAACGAATGTACCTACTTCACGAGCGGTACCACAAGCAGACGGCTGACCGGTTAAGGAGAATGGACCACAACCCGGTTTGGAAATTTTACCGGTTAATAAGTGGACATTGTAAATCATATGGTTCACCCATACACCACGAACGTGTTGGTTGAAACCCATTGTCCAGAAAGAAACTAAGTTTTGGTTAGGATCTGCGTACATTTTGGCCAAAGTTTCCAACTGATCTTTCGGCACACCGGAAATACGATGCGCTTCTTCTAATGTATAAGGTGCAACGATTTTTTTAAATTCTTCGAAATCACTGTCATACATTTTGCCTGCAGTTTTGGCATTTTTGGCTGCTTTTTGTAACGGGTGATCAGGACGTAAGCCATAGCCGATATCGGTTTCGCCACGTTTAAATTTAGTGTGTTTATTGACGAAATCCCAATCCACTTTATTATTTTGGATAATATAGTTGGCAATATAATTTAAAATGGCCAAATCAGAATGTGGTTTGAAGATGATTGGTGTATCGGCCAATTCAAAGGAGCGGTGTTCAAAGGTGGATAATACCACTACTTTTGAATCTTTATTGGATAAACGGCGATCAGAAATACGGCTCCACAAAATCGGGTGCATTTCTGCCATATTTGAACCCCAAAGTACGAACGCATCGGTTTTTTCGATGTCATTGTAACAACCCATTGGCTCATCCATACCGAATGTACGCATGAACGCAACAGCAGCAGAAGCCATACAGTGACGGGCATTCGGATCGATAGTGTTGGAACGTAAACCGGCTTTCCACAATTTAACTTTAGCCACGCCTTCAAAAATCGTTGTTTGTCCGGAAGAGAACATACCAATGGCGTTTGGCTCTTTTTTCTTCAAAATATCTTTGACTTTTTCGGCCATAATAGTAAAAGCCTGATCCCAAGAAACCGGAGTGAAATCGCCTTCTTTGTGGAATTTGCCGTCTTTCATACGCAATAAAGGCGTTTGTACACGGTCGGCACCGTACATAATCTTGGATAAAAAATACCCTTTAATACAGTTTAAGCCACGGTTTACTTCGGCATCCGGGTCGCCCTGAGTGGCAACCACACGACCGTCTTTTGTTCCTACCAATACGCTACAACCTGTACCACAGAAACGACAAGGGGCTTTATCCCATTTAATGCCGGTATCATCGGCATAAACATTTTTCACCGGAATAGTCATACCGGCAGCCGTTGCTGCAGCTAATGCCGCATTGGCTTTCATAAAATCTCGACGATTGAGTTCCATAATGTTTCCCACGTTTTATGATTAATGATTAAAATTTATTGAATTTTGACCGCACTTTTGCATTGGGTACGGTTATTGTTCATCTATATAGTTTGAAATTAAGGACACCACGATTACACCGTTAATGTCTTTCACTTCATCAATTCTATCTGCTAATGCCAATTGAACATCACTTTCAATGGTGACAATCAATTTTCCCTCTTCAGCTTTCACTCCATGAATTTCAGAATGGGGAATTTTTAAAATATCCGCTTTCACCTGCGCTAATTTTTCAGGCTTTGCTTGCACAACAAGGCTGCAAACATACCAATTTTGACTTTCTTTCAAACTATCCATTTTGTTCCAAAACCTTCAAAATATTGACCGCACTTACAGGGCAGACTGACAAGCACGCACCACAACCGTTACAATCTTCTAAATTGACTTGTGGCTTAGCGATACCGCCAATTTCACGTTTAAAGCGAATGGCTCGGCTTTCACAATTATCCTCACAAGCACGGCATTCCACCGAATTGAATGCCAAACAGCCGGGTTGAATTTCAATTTTGTGAAACCAAGGCGATTCACTCAATTCCCGAAAAACAGGCTGTTGGCAAGTCTCAACACATTTTTGGCAAAAAGTACATTCACCTTGTGTAAATCGTACTTCCGGAAATCCACCCTCACCTATAACCAAAATTTGTGTTTCACAGGCTTTTACACAATCGCCACAACGGTTACAACCTGAAGTAAATTCCACTTCATTAACAGACCAAGGTGGACGAATAGCCTGAAAGCCTTGTTGTGTAACGGTTTCACTTTGTAAGGTTTTCAAAAAGCCACCCCGTAAAAATTGGCGACGGGGTAAATATTGCTCTTGGGTCACAACCAAACCTTTAATAAACCTTTTTAACGGATTGCATTATTCGTGTTGTATTGCTAGAGATTAATACCCATTAGGAGGTATTCTGTTGGGAATTTGCCGTTTTCTTGTTTTAAATCAAATTTTTAAAACCTCAAGAGAATTGACCGTATTTCTGTAACCTAAGATCGCATCGTTACAGAAAAGAGGCTTTTTGAATGATCAACAGGATCTAAAACAAAAGTGCGGTTAAACTGTTGAGTTTAACCGCACTTTTTTATCTCATGGCTATTTCTTCTTACTCGGACGTTGCCATCCTTGGATATGGCGTTGTGGTACACGGCTGATGACTAATTCGTTTTCCCCTACGTCTTTGGTAACGGTTGTACCGGCACCGATTGTTGCACCACTTGCAATAGTGATTGGTGCAATTAATTGGCTGTCGGAGCCCACAAACACATTATCACCGATAGTGGTTTTGAATTTATTCGCACCGTCATAATTGCAAGTGATCACACCGGCACCGATATTACAATTTGAGCCGATTTCCGCATCACCCACGTAGGTTAAGTGATTGACTTTAGAGCCTTTACCAATGTGGGCTTTTTTCACTTCCACAAAGTTGCCGATATGGGTTTCTTCGGCTAATTCTGTTCCCGGACGCAAACGGGAGAATGGACCAATGTGTGATTTTGCGCCAATCAGGGCATCTTCAAATACGGAATAAGGTTTAATTTCTACATCATCGCCGATGTCACAATTCTTAATCACGGAACCTGCACCGATTTTTACCCGATTACCTAATGTCACCTTGCCTTCAATAATCACATTCACATCAATTTCACAGTCTTTTCCATGGATTAATTCACCACGCAAATCAAAGCGTTCAGGATCGGTCAGCATAACACCGGCAAGTAAGAGATGCTCTGCTTGTTTGCGTTGGAAATAGCGTTCCAAAGCGGCAAGTTGTAATCGGTTATTTGCACCTTCTACTTCCATTTTATCCGTTGCAGATACCGCAACCACTTGGAAACCGTCCTGATTGGCTAAACCGATCACATCAGTCATGTAATATTCTTTTTGTGCGTTATTATTGTTCAAACGAACCAGCCATTTTTTGAAACTTGCACCGTCAGACACCATTACCCCCGTATTCACTTCAGTAATTTTTAATTGTTCCGGATTCGCATCTTTTTGTTCTACAATCGCTACAACAGAGCCATTCTCGCGAATAATTCGACCATAACCTGTCGGGTTATCTAAATTCACTGTTAATAGAGCAATGCCGTTTTCCGGCTTGGCAGCAATTAATTTCTCCAAGGTTGCTTGGGTAATTAATGGGCTGTCGCCATATAACATTAAAATATTTTCATCATCGGCAAAAAACGGTGCAGCCTGTTGCATGGCGTGGCCGGTCCCTAATTGTTCCGCTTGCAAAACCCAGTTCACCGGTTCATTTGCCAAACGTTGTTGTAACAATTCACCGCCGTGGCCGTAAATCAGATGAATATTTTCCGCATTCAATTGTTTGGCGGTATCAATCACATGTTTGACCATGGGTTTGCCTGCAATAGAGTGCAAGACTTTCGGCAAATCAGAATACATTCTCGTGCCTTTGCCGGCAGCCAAAATGACAACGCTTAATTTTTTCATAGTGAAATCCTGTTAATCAAAAGTGCGGTCATTTTACACGGAATTTTTCAAATTAAGAACAAATGTGGAATTAAATTCATCACCAACATAGTCAGGAGGGACAAAACCAAACGAGATGAACCAAAAATAAAGCCTCGGTTTTCGCCGTTATCAAATTTCACCAAGATATTTGCCATTGCTGTAAGTGCATACACTTCAATCAGCGTGAAAATCACTAAATAAACATATGCCGACACCAATGACAAATAATGTAATGTCATAAACCAAGGCACAATCAAACCAATAATTAACAAGGGGGCAATCCAATATAATTGTTGTTTGGTTAAATTAATTCGGCGGGAAAAAGAGGTTTGCAACAACACTGTCATCAATCCATTCACAAATAATGCTATGGGTGAATGTTCGGGTAAGCCTAATTTGTTGTCGAATAAAAACGGAAAAATCACGAAAAACGAAGAACAAATGCTCAATGGCAAAAACAACATGGCATGAATTTGCAAAAATTCTTTGTTAATAATTTCGCCGATTTGAGCCCAACGGAATTTAACCAATTTGCTGATATGCTGGATTTGATAAAAAGGCTTCACCATAAACAAAAATAAAACCGCTTCCATTAAGAAACAAACCCAAATCAAGCTGTTGATTTGTTCAAATTTAATGAATGGAATAGCGAGCAAGGGCGCAGCCATTGAAGACATGCTGGTGACTTTTAAATATTTCCCCTGCAACTTGGTTTTTTCTGCATATTCTTTACCCAACGCCAATAAACAGGCTCGGGCATTGGTACCAAACAAACAACTGCCCAAGCCGAAACAGACTGTTGCTGCCAGCAAAATGCCGTAATTTTCCGCTAATAAAAATAATATATAGGCCAGCACATCTAGAAAGCAGCCTACTAACATCATTCTGGCTAATCCGTAACGGTCGCCCCAAATACCGGCGATGATTGCTAAGGCTTGATTACAAAAAAACAGGACGGAAAGCGAAAAAGCAATTTCACTGTTACTTAAGCCTTTTTGTTGCAAATAAATAAAAAACACCGATTGCATCGCAAAATAGGCCATGGTGGAAATGAATCGGCGGATTAATAAAAGTTTTTGTAAATTCATAAAATATCCTGAAAGAGAATGCAAATTCTACTCTGTTTTCAAACAAGATTCGATATAATGCAGCCACATTCCTTAGCAAAAAAGACAAAATGACAGAATATTATCTCGGTGTGATGTCCGGCACGAGCTTAGACGGCGTAGATATTGCGTTAATGGATTTCACGGAACAACCTACATTCATTGCCTCCGATTTTACCCCAATGCCAATCGAAATTCGGCAAAAACTAACCGCACTTTTAGCTACTGGTGAAACCTCTCTGCAACATTTAGGCGAGTTGGATCATCAGCTAGGTTTACTTTATGCGGATTGTATTAAGCATTTTCTACAAAAAGTGCGGTTAAAACCGGAAGAGATTTGTGCTATTGGTTGTCACGGGCAAACGATCTGGCATTCTCCTTGTGGAAAATATCCGTTTACGATGCAAATCGGCGATATGAATTTAGTCGCAATGCAAACCGGTATTACCACCATCGGTGATTTTCGCCGTAAAGATATGGCGGTAGGTGGGCAGGGAGCGCCTCTTGTGCCGGCCTTTCATCAAGCGTTATTTGCTGATCCGCACCGACTAACCGTAGTGTTGAATATGGGGGGCATCAGTAACATTTCAGTGCTGTCGCCGGAGAAAGAAACTATCGGTTACGACATAGGCGTAGCCAATGCACTATTAGATTCTTGGATAGAATTACATCTGGGTAAAACCTATGATAAAGATGCAGAATGGGCAAAAACAGGGCAAATTTGCACCGCACTTTTGGATTTATTGCTAGACGAAGATTTCTTTCGCCAGTCCCCGCCGAAAAGCACGGGGCGTGAATTATTCAATTTGGATTGGCTAAATAAAAAACGGGAAAAATTGACCGCACTTTTCCCTGACATCAGTCTGTCGTCAGAAGATGTACAACGTACTTTGGTAGAATTTACAGCGGTTAGTATTGCCAATGAA
This sequence comes from Lonepinella koalarum, assembly GCA_030525745.1. Classification (GTDB taxonomy): domain Bacteria; phylum Pseudomonadota; class Gammaproteobacteria; order Enterobacterales; family Pasteurellaceae; genus JAUNED01. Next base: position 33,695 of record JAUNED010000017.1, read on the forward strand.
CTTAAGTTATTACAAGCTGAAGATAAACCGAATTTATTATTGGCCTGTGGCGGTGGTGCAAGAAATCCGTTGATTATGCAACGATTGGAAGCCTTATTGCCACAGTGGGAAATTGCCTTCACCGACCAATTCGGCTTAAATGCCGATGATGTGGAAGCTGCTGCTTTCGCTTGGCTTGCCTATCGCCGAATGCACGACCTGCCCAATAACCTGCCAAGCGTTACCGGCGCAAAAAGTGCGGTGAGTTTAGGCGTGGTTTTTGAACCTTAATAAGTACGAATACCGGGTGGTTGATAATTTATAATGAATTGTTCTATTTCTGTTAAATCATCGGAAAAGAGAAAATGATCAAAATCAGATTGGGATAAAAATGCCGAACTCACCATATGAGTGAAAAATGATTTTAATTTGTCATAATATCCGTCAGCGTTAAAAAATACACAAGGGTTAGGATTTTTACCAATTCTCGCCCAAGAAAGCACTTCAATGATTTCCTCTAATGTTCCGGGGCCACCGGGCAAGGCAATATACGCATTGCCGAGTTCAAACATTTTCTGTTTGCGTTCGACCATTGTTTCTACGGAAATCAGTTCGGTTAAATTGGTGTGGGCAATTTCCCGTTGGCGTAAAAATTCAGGCAATACGCCAATGACTTTTCCACCCCGTTCCAATACGGTATCCGCAATCAAGCCCATTAGCCCCACATTGCTACCACCATAAACCAACTTATGCTGATTTTCTGCTATCCAGCGTCCTAATCTTATTGTTGCTTGTTGAATGGCAGGATTTATGCCTAAACTTGCACCACAATAAACTGTTATATTCATTTTGTTCCTTTATAATATTCTGCAAAAACGGGGAAATAATACAATGAAAATTCAGGATTACCAATTATGGGTTCGTCAGTTTTATCAGCAACAAGGCTGGTACGATCGCAATCCCTTCATGCGAATAGCCTATTTGACAGAGGAAATAGGGGAAGTCGCTTGTGCGGTACGAGATATTGAATTGGGTCGAGAACGACCTGATGAAACGGATAAAAGTGATCACGCTAAAATCAATCATTTAATTGAAGAATTGGGCGATGCTTTAGACAATATATTTATTTTGGCTGATAAATATGGCATTGCTATGGAAGAGGTGATTGCTCGCCATCAACAAAAATTTGAACAACGTTATCGCTAATATGACAGAAAAAAATCTATTAAATACCCTTGAGCAAATGATTACCGAACAACGCAATCCTGATTCAATGAATTTGGATTCTTTATCGGCATTGGAAATTGTGTCTTTGATTAATCAAGAAGATCGTAAGGTCGCTGAAGCGGTGCAAAGCACATTGCCGCAAATTGCTCAAGCAGTGGAGAAAATCGTTACGGCCTTTCAACGGGGCGGACGATTGGTTTATATGGGCGCTGGAACCAGTGGGCGTTTGGGCGTGTTAGATGCGTCCGAATGTCCGCCTACTTACGGCGTACCGCCTGAAATGGTAGTGGGGATTATTGCCGGTGGTGATAGAGCTTTGCGCCACCCGATAGAAGGGGCGGAAGATAATCCACAAGCGGCGGTGGTGGATTTACAACACATTGATTTTTCAGAAAAAGATGTGTTAGTGGGCATTGCAGCCAGTGGACGAACGCCTTATGTAATTGGCGCGTTAAATTATGCCAAATCCTTAGGTGCAACCACGGTTTCGATTGCCAGTAACCCTAATTCAGCGATGGCACAAATTGCCGATATTGCCATTGAAACTCTTGTCGGGCCGGAAGTTCTCACCGGTTCCAGCCGAATGAAATCCGGCACGGCACAAAAATGCGTGTTGAATATGCTGACCACTGCGTCAATGGTGTTAATCGGTAAGTGTTACCAAAATTTAATGGTCGATGTGCAAGCCAGTAATGAAAAACTCCGAGCCAGAGCCATCCGTATTGTTATGCAAGCTACGGAATGCGATAAAAGCACGGCTGAAACCGCCTTAAAATCCGCTGATAATCATGCCAAACTGGCGATTATGATGATTCTAAGCGGACTGGACAAGCAAAGTGCGGTCAAAATATTGCAGGAAAATCAAGGGAAATTGAAATAGACCCTAGTTTATAAAAAACAAGTCGGCTTATAACCAAATCTTATAATTAGTTTGAAAAAGTTATTGGATTGCAAACGTAAACTGCATTTTAATGCACCAATGCTTTTTAAGTGATAGGAGTTGTTATGCTGACAGGGTTGCTATGCGGTTTTTTATTCGGATTTGTCCTACAACGGGGGCGTTTTTGTATCACGGGTGCTTTCCGTGATATGTATGTGACGAAAAGCAATAAAATGTTTATTGCATTGTTGATTGCTATTTCAGTGCAGTCGGTCGGTTTCTTTTTAATGCAGGATACAGGTTTATTAAATGTCTCTCCGGCAGAGAATTTTGCCCCTGTTGCCGTAATTTTCGGTGCATTTGTTTTCGGTATCGGCATTATTTTGGCCGGAGGATGTGCTACCGGCACTTGGTATCGTGCCGGTGAAGGCTTAATTGGTAGCTGGATTGCCTTGATTTTCTATATGTTATTCAGTGCAATGATGAGAACCGGTCCGTTAAGCGGCTTTAATTCGAGCTTACGTGGCATTCAAACAGAACAAACTACTCTCTATGAAACCTTTGGTATTTCCCCTTGGATGTTGGTGGCATTGTTGATCGCAGTGACTTTATATGCGGTTTACACACAATTGCGCAAACCCCAAGCCAAAATTGCCGGCTTAAAACCAAAGAAAAGCGGCTTAGCCCATCTTTTATTTGAAAAACGCTGGCACCCTTTTGTGACCGCTGTATTAGTGGGACTTATTGGCATTTTGGCTTGGCCTCTCAGCGTTGCTACAGGACGTGAATTCGGTTTGGGAATTACCGGCCCGTCAGCCAATATTGTGCAGTATTTAGTGACCGGCGATAGCAAATATATTAACTGGGGCGTTTTTTTAGTTTTAGGGATCTTTATCGGCTCTTTTGTCGCAGCGAAAGGCAGCAACGAATTTAGATTTCGTGTGCCGGAGGTGAAAACTGTGCTATACAGCGCAGTTGGTGGCGTGGTAATGGGGATTGGTGCAACACTTGCCGGTGGTTGTTCAATCGGTAACGGATTAGTGGATACCTCATTCTTCTCTTGGCAAGGTTGGGTCTCTTTACCCATGATGATCTTAGGTACTTGGGTTGCAGCCTATTTCACCATCATTAAACGTACAAAATAAGGAAAAACAAATGGAAGTCAAGTTACAAACCAGCGGTTTAGTTTGCCCGTTTCCTTTAGTGGAAGCAAAAGACGCAATGGCGAAATTAAATAAGGGTGACGGCTTAATTATTGAATTCGATTGTACCCAAGCCACAGAATCTATTCCGGCTTGGGCGGCAGAGGAAGGTTACGAAGTCACTAACTTTGAGCAAATTGACGATGCGAAGTGGACAATCACAGTGATAAAATAATCTCAAATTCTGTGGTAAAACAATAGGATTTTAGGGTCTGTTAATTTTTAACCGCCGTAATAGTTCGGCGGTTTTTTCTTGGCTCAATTCTCGATACTCGCCGTTAGCCAACCCTTCTAAGGTGAAATCACCAATAGCATAGCGAATTAAACGTAAAGTCGGAAAACCGATATGAGCGGTCATTCGGCGAACTTGACGGTTGCGGCCTTCGCTGATTTTAATTTCTAACCAAGAAGTAGGTATTGTTTTGCGCTCTCTAATCGGCGGATTGCGCTGCCACAACCAATTCGGCTCGGAAACTAACCGCACTTTTGCCGGCTTGGTTAAACCATCATTAAGTGCTACTCCTTTTCTTAATTTTACTAAATCCTGCGCCGTCGGAATGCCCTCAACTTGAACGAAATAGGTTTTTTCCAAATGAAATTTTGGCTCAGCCAACCGATGTTGTAATTGGCCGTTATTGGTAAGTAATAATAATCCCTCGCTGTCTCTATCAAGCCGTCCGGCAGCGTAAATATGAGGAATGGGGATAAAATCTTTCAGCGTTTGCCGTCCTTGTTCGTCGGAAAATTGCGTCAGTACAGCAAAGGGCTTGTTAAACAAAATCACTTGTGTCTCTGCTGAAACAATGTCTTTTTTAACCGCACTTTTTACCGAATTGCCCGGTTGGGTTCGGCGAAATGTTGCATTATTTTTTGTTCGATATCTTGCAATAAAAGGGGTGTTCATATATGTTGTGGAAATCAAAAATAAATCCATTCTAACAAAAAAACGTCAGCAAAATAAGGAAGAGCTATGCAATCTAAAGTCATTATTCCGCAAGGGGAAAAAATTCAATTAAATCAAGACGGTTCATTAAATGTGCCGAACAAGCCGATTATTCCGTTTATTGAAGGAGACGGCATTGGGGTGGATGTCACACCGGCAATGAAAACGGTGATTGATGCAGCGGTACAAAAAGCCTATGGCGGTAAACGCCAAATTGCGTGGTGTGAAATTTATGCCGGCGGCAAGGCTAATGACCTCTATGGTGAAAATACATGGCTTCCGGATGAAACCATGGAATTAATCCGCGAATATCATGTTGCAATTAAAGGCCCACTTATGACACCGGTGGGCGGTGGCATTCGTTCCTTGAATGTGGCAATGCGTCAAGGCTTGGATTTGTACAATTGCTTGCGTCCAATTCGTTATTATGATGGCACGCCAAGTCCGGTGAAACACCCTGAATTAGTGGATATGGTGATTTTCCGTGAAAATTCTGAAGATATTTACGCCGGTGTGGAATGGAAAGCAGGTTCGGCTGAAGCAGACAAAGTCATCGCTTTTTTACAAAATGAAATGGGTGTGAAAAAAATCCGTTTTACCGAAGATTGCGGTATCGGCATAAAACCGGTGTCCAAACAAGGCACACAACGTTTGGTTCGTGCTGCTATTCAATATGCCATTGATAATGACCGCACTTCTGTCACTTTAGTGCATAAAGGCAATATTATGAAATTCACTGAGGGTGCATTTAAAGAATGGGGCTATCAAGTGGCACAAGAATTTGGTGCAACTGCCATTGACGGCGGTGATTGGCATCGTTTAACCAACCCTAAAACCGGCCGTGAAATTATTATTAAAGATTGCATCGCCGACGCATTCTTGCAAGAAGCCTTATTGCACCCGGCAGATTACGATGTGATTGCGACATTAAATCTGAACGGCGACTATATTTCCGATGCACTTGCTGCACAAGTGGGTGGTATCGGGATCTCACCGGGGGCCAATATCGGTTTTGACGCAGCCATTTTTGAAGCTACCCACGGCACTGGCCCGAAAATTGCCGGCTTAAATAAAGCTAATCCGGGATCCATTATTCTCAGTGGTGAAATGATGTTACGCCATTTAGGTTGGACGGAAGCAGCGGATTTAGTGGTGAAAGCAGTTTCTAAAACCATTGAAAACAAAACTGTTACCTTCGATTTTGCAGAAATGTTAGAAGGTGCAACATTACGTTCTACATCAGAATTTGCCATTGATATTGTGGCGAATATGTAATGTATTGATAAAGAAAAAGTGCGGTTAAACCCTTGAAAGTTTTGACCGCACTTTTCTGTTTAAGATTTCTATTTAAGGTTTATTTCCGCACGGCAATCGCTTCAATTTCTACTCCCACATCTTTCGGCAAACGAGCGACTTCCACACAAGAACGTGCCGGGAAATTGGGGTGGTTGTTTTCTTTGAAAAAACGCTCATATTCCGCATTCACTGTCGCAAAATGAGTTAAATCTTTCACAAAAACCGTGGTTTTCACAATATCTGCTACTTTTAAACCCGCCTGTTCAATAATGGCTTTTACATTATCTAATGATTGACGGGCTTGTGCCGCAATATCTGTTGGAATATCGCCGGTTTGTGGGTTTACCGGAATTTGACCGGAAGTCAGCACCAAGTTACCCAAATCCACCGCTTGCACATAAGGCCCTATCGCTGCCGGGGCATTGTCTGTATGAATAATTGTTGTCATGTGATTACTCCTGTTGAATAGTATGTTATACCTTGAGAGGCAATGCCGACAATGTAGCAAAAATCTGCTAACGTCGCCAGTTTATTTGAAAGCCTAAAAGTGTGGTCATTTTTTTGTCTGTTTCTCCATCTGACATTATTGGGCTATAATGCGACTTTCTTTTTGCTTTTATGTCGGAAATGTATGTTGAATAAACTCTTTACTTGGTTTGAAAATCGCCTTGAGGCTTATCCTGAAAGCGAGCCTAAACGCCCTGAAAAAGGGCTTATTCGTTTTATTTGGTCTAATTTGGACGGAATGAAACGCTGGATTTTAGGATTGGCACTGCTAACAGTCGGCACTGGCGTTATGGAAGCGGTACTCTTTCAATTTATGGGGATTTTGGTGGATTGGTTGGGTAAATACGATCCGCAAACTCTCTGGGAAGAAAAAGGCAACGCATTAATTGCGATGGCAGCCTTACTGGTTTTCAGTATTTTATGGTCGTTTATCGCTTCTGCTATGCGCTTACAAACCCTGCAAGGGGTGTTTCCCATGCGGTTACGTTGGAATTTCCATCGTTTAATGTTGAACCAAAGTTTAAGTTTTTACCAAGATGAATTTGCCGGCAGAGTGTCTGCCAAAGTGATGCAAACGGCACTTGCCGTACGCGATACCGTATTAAGCATTGCAGATATGTTTGTGTATGTAGTGGTTTATTTTATTACCTCCGGTATTGTGTTGGCCGCCTTTGACGGCTGGTTGCTATTGCCGTTTTTACTTTGGATTGTTTTGTTTTTAGTGATTTTAAAACACCTTATTCCAAAATTGGCATACACAGCAGAACGCCAAGCCGATGCCCGTTCCTTAATGACCGGCAGAATTACCGATGCTTATTCCAATATCACTACAGTCAAACTATTTTCTCATGGCAATCGTGAAGCGGCTTATGCCAAGTGTTCCATGCAGGATTTTATGGTGACAGTGCATGCACAAATGCGGTTGGCCACATCATTGGATACGCTCACTTTTGCCTCCAATGTATTTTTAACCCTAAGTACAGCGGTGATTGGTATTCTCTTATGGCAACAAGGCACAGTGGGTGTCGGTGCGATAGCAACAGCGACCGCCATGGCATTAAGGGTAAACGGCTTATCTCGCTGGGTCATGTGGGAATCGGCACGTTTATTTGAAAATATCGGCACAGTGAATGACGGCATGAATACCTTAACCAAACCGCATACCATTGTGGATAAAGCCGATGCTAAACCATTAAAGGTCACGCTAGGGGAAATTCGTTTTAATCAAGTGAGTTTTGCCTATGGCGAACATAAACCTTTATTAAATCAATTTAACCTTCATATTAAAGCCGGTGAAAAAGTGGGGCTTATCGGCCGTTCCGGTGCAGGAAAATCCACTATTGTAAATTTATTATTGCGTTTTTACGAAGCGCAACAAGGGGAAATCTTAATTGATGGTCAAGACATTACCCAAGTACAGCAAGAAAGCTTGCGAAGCCAAATCGGCTTGGTAACACAAGATACGTCCTTATTGCACCGCTCGGTAAGGGATAACATCATTTACGGCAAACCCCATGCTACCGAAGAACAAATGATATTTGCCGCACAGCGTGCAGAAGCGGCGGATTTCATACCGCACTTAACTGATGCACAAGGCCGCACAGGCTATGATGCCCAAGTGGGTGAGCGAGGAGTGAAACTATCCGGCGGACAACGCCAACGCATCGCTATTGCGAGAGTGATGTTAAAAGATGCCCCGATTTTATTACTCGATGAAGCCACCAGTGCCTTAGACAGCGAAGTCGAAATCGCAATTCAAGGTAGTTTGGATAAAATGATGGAAAACAAAACCGTGATTGCTATTGCTCACCGATTATCCACCATTGCCGCTATGGATCGCTTAATTGTGTTGGATAACGGACAAATTGTGGAACAAGGCACACACGGCGAACTACTGGCTCAAAACGGTTTATATGCAAAATTATGGTCACATCAAAGTGGTGGTTTTTTGGCAGAACAGTAAAGCAATAAAAGTGCGGTCAAATTTTGGTCATTTTAAATGAAAAATATCCAAGAACTGTTCAAGATTCATTAAACTCAACACGGTTAAAACTAGTGAAACTGAAAATAACAGAACTAAATTGAGAAAAATAACCAATGGAATTATCACAAAAATATTGCCGAAGCCTGCACGCCCATATCAGTTTAGGCACAACCTCTGACGACCGCTTTATGCCAAAGGACTATGTTAAATCTTTCGCTGAAAAGCCGAACTTGATACTCACCGAAAAACTCGATGGGCAAAATAACTGTTTTAGTGCCAAAGGCTTGTTTGCCCGCTCGCATACTGCACCCACCAACCACCCTTGGGATAAACCCTTGCTGGAACGTTGGCAATTGATTAAAAATGATCTCGGCAATATTGAGATTTTCGGCGAAAATATGTACGGCATTCATTCGATTGCTTATCAAGGCTTAGAATCGTTTTTCTATGTGTTTGCAGTGAGAGAGCAAGATCGCTGGCTAAGTTGGGAAGAAGTGAAATTTTATTCCACGATGTTTGATTTCCCTACCGTACCGGAACTTCCAATTACTCGCCCGCTTGCAGAATATTATGATGAGGCTAAAAATGAAAATGATGCATTGGAAAAATGGCTGATAGCGAATTTAGGAATGTCTTGGCAACAATATGTGGAAACTGCCGGCAAACTGGGTGGCTATGATCCAAAAACATTGCAACCTTGT
>JAUNED010000018.1 GCA_030525745.1 Lonepinella koalarum
TGAACAATAAACGCAGAAATCTGTTGAAAGGCGGGCTGGCACTTGGTGGGGCGGCGGCGTTTGGGGCGGGGTATGCGCCGAAGGTGTCGGAGATTGCCAAAGGGGTGATGCACGGCACGTCGGGCGAGAAAACCCGTGATCCGATTCACGGTAATTCATTAGTGCCGGAGTATCAGGTGAAAGACGGCAAACTGCTCAGCAATCCTGAGCAAATTGTGTGCAATACGCAGTGTATGGGCTGTTGGACGCAATGTGGCATTCGGGCGAGGGTGGATTTGAACACTAACCAAGTTATTCGCATTTCGGGCAATCCGTATCACCCGCTCTCTTCCGACAAAACCCTGCCGTTCGGTATGCCGATTGCCAAGGCGGAATTGTTATTGGCGGGCGAAAGTGGCATTGAAAATCGCTCCACCGCCTGTGCCAGAGGGGCGGCGTTCTTGGAGGGGGTGAACAGCCCGTATCGGATTACCCAGCCGTTGAAACGGGTCGGCAAACGGGGCGAAGGCAAGTGGCAGACCATCAGCTTTGAGCAGTTGGTGGAGGAAATCGTCAATGGTGGCAACCTATTTGGCGAAGGCGAAGTGGAGGGCTTGAAAGCGATCCGCAATCTGGTCGATCCGATTAACCCGAAACAGCCCGATTTGGGAATGAAAGCGAACCAGCTTTTAGTGACTTTTGCCGGCCCCGAAGGTCGTCAGCCGATTTTGCAACGCTTTGCCCAAAAGAGCTTCGGCACGATCAACTTTTCCAACCACGGGGCTTATTGCGGAGCTTCGTACCGTGCCGGTTCGGGCGCCTTTATGAAAGATTTCGACAACCAGCAACACGCCAAGCCGGACTGGGATCACGCTGAATTTATCCTGTTTATCGGCACGTCTCCGGCACAGTCGGGCAATCCGTTTAAGCGTCAGGCTCGCCAGCTTGCCAAACGCCGCCCTGATGACAATTTCAGCTATGTGGTGGTTTCCCCTCGCTTGGAGATGACCTCCTCCCTCGCCACTCAAAACAACCACTGGGTGCCGATTAAGCCCGAGGGCGATTTGGCATTGGTGATGGGAATGTTGCGTTGGATTATCGAAAACGAGCGTTTCAATGCCGACTACCTCTCCCGCCCAAGTCTGGCGGCGATGGAAAATGCCGGTCACGTCAGCTATGCCAATGCGTCACATCTGATTATTTGCGAGCCGAACCACCCGAAATTCGGGCAGGCGTTGCGGATTAGCGATCTGCAAGATGTGCAACTCGACCCCGAAGAGAAAGTGGAAGAAAACCTGATTGTGGTAAAAGATCAGGCAACCGGCGAACTCATTTCAGCAAAAGATTGCTTACAAGCGGTCATTTTTGTCGAACAAATTGCAAAACTGCTTGATGGCTCGGAAGTGTTGGTGAAATCCTCAATGCAGTTGCTGAAAGAGGCGACACAAGAGAAAACCCTTGCCGAATATAGCGACATTTGTGGCGTGCCGGTGCAAACCATTGAAAACTTAGCGAAAAAATTCACTTCGCACGGTCATAAAGCCAATGCCATCACCCACGGCGGCACGATGCACAGCACCGGTTTTTATACCAGTTGGGCGATTTTGTTGCTGAATGCCATGGTCGGCAATATGAACAAAAAAGGCGGAATGGCAGTCGGGGCGGGTAAATTCAAAGACTTTGGGGACGGGCCTCGCTACAATTTGGCGAACTTCCCGAATGAAGTGAAGCCGAAAGGCACGAACCTTGCCCGCAGTAAAAAGGCGTACCAAAATTCAAGCGAATTTAAGCAGAAAGTGGCGAAGGGCGAAAATCCGTATCCGGCGCAAGGGGCGTGGTATCCGTTCACCGGCGGGCAAACCACCGAGATGTTCACCTCAATGGTGCAGGGCTATCCATACTTTGCGAAAGCGTGGATCAACCATATGGCGAACCCCGTTTACGGCTTAACCGCTATGAACCCGATTGCGTTGGAGAAGCTAAAAGATCCGAAAATTCTACCGCTCTTTGTCTCTATTGATGCTTTTATGAACGAAACTACCGCACTGGCGGACTACATTGTGCCGGACACCCACAACTTTGAGAGCTGGGGCTTTTCAACGGCGTGGGGCGGTGTGCCTCAACGCACCAGCACCGCACGCCACCCGATTGTGCCGTCTAAAAACGCCAAAACTGCCGAAGGCGAGACCATCTGTATGGAGAATTTCGTGATTGCGGTGGCGAAGAAAATGGGCTTGCCGGGCTTTGGCGAAAATGCGATTGCGGATTTAGAAGGCAACAGTTATCCGCTCAACCGTACCGAAGATTACTTCCTGCGGGCGGCAGCGAACATTGCCTTTGCCGGTGAGAAACCTACACTGGACGCCAGCGAGCAAGATCTGCTGCTCACCGGCGTGCAACGGATTATGCCGAAAATTGAGCAAACACTGAAAGCCGAAGAGCGGTTAAAAGTGGCGAATGTGTATTGCAAAGGCGGACGTTTTGCCCCGCACGAGAGTGCGTGGAAAGAAGAGAATATGGCGTTCCAGTGGAAAAACTGCCTGCAAATTTGGAACGAAAACGTGTATAAAGCCCAGCACCACAGCAACGGCGAACACTATTGGGGCTGCCCTCGTTATATGTCGCCACGTTTTGCGGACGGCTCCACGCTGGAACAGCACTATCCGCAGTCGGAATGGGGCTTTAAACTGATTTCGTTTAAATCGAACATTATGAGCAGTATCACCGCCCCACTGTTGCGTTTGCTCTCGATCAAGCCGGAAGGCTTAGTGGCAATGAACCGTTTAGATGCAGAAGAAAAAGGCATTAACCACGGCGATGTAGTGAAACTCAGCACCCCAACCGCCGGCTTGACGGTGCAGATTGTGGTGCTGGACGGCATCGCCCGAGGCACAATCGGCATCGAACACGGCTACGGTCATAAACAACTCGGGGCAAGTTCCTACACCATTGACGGCGTGGAAATTCCAGCCAACCCGATGATCGCCAAAGGGATTAACCTCAACGACCTCGGCATTATCGACCACACCAAAGCGGTCAAATCCCCGTGGGTAGATTGGGTCTGTGGCTCGGCAGTCAGAAACGGCATACCGGCGAAGGTGGAGAAGATCGCTTAAATTTAACATGAAAAAACCTCGGAAATTTCAACTTTCCGAGGTTATTTTTACCCCTTTTACTCCTCCACAACACTTTAATATTCATTCTAAATGCCCCTTTGTCTCATGGGGAATAACTTATATGTATAAACATGCTATCCAAATTTAAAAAACATTAAAAATATCCACTAAAACTGAATATTTTACAAAAAAATATTTCTTTTTTTATTTGCTATCAATATTCTCTTGTGATTTTCTATTTATTTATCTTTTTCACATTTTCCGTTTGATCTTTAGAGTATTTTTGATTATATCTATCACTATTCAACAATGAATTTTTATAAATATGGGGTTTTTATGACACAAGAATATGGCGTTCTACGCAATAATGTGAATATGTTAGGGCATTTTTTAGGGGAAACTATCAGTGATGCTTTAGGTAGTGATATTTTAGATCTCATCGAAAATATCCGTGTTCTCTCTCGTAATTCTCGCAGTGGCGATGATAAAGCTCGAAATGAATTATTAGATACATTGGCAACAATTTCAACAGATAATGTCATTCCTGTCGCACGTGCCTTCAGCCAATTCTTGAATTTAACCAACGTGGCGGAACAATATCAGACTATTTCCCGCCACCACGAAGATAAAGTATCACAAGAGCGGTCAATTTCTGCCTTGTTTCAACGGTTAAAAGCACAAAATTTACCGAAAGAACAAGTCATTCAAACCATTGAGAAATTGCTGGTCGAACTGGTTTTAACCGCACACCCGACAGAAACCACTCGTCGTTCTTTAGTCCATAAACAAGTGGAAATCAATAAATGCCTCAGTAAATTGGAGCATACGGATTTAACTGATAGCGAACGCAAACGCATTGAACGTCGTTTGTTACAGCTTATTGCTTTAGCTTGGCATACCAATGAAATTCGTATTAAACGCCCTACTCCATTTGAGGAAGCAAAATGGGGCTATGCCGTAATAGAAAATAGTTTATGGCAAGCCGTACCTGAGTTTGTTCGCCATTTGAACGATTTAGCGAAAGAACATTTTGCATTTGAATTACCTGTTGATTTAGCTCCTGTACGTTTTTCCTCTTGGATGGGCGGAGACCGGGATGGAAATCCTTTTGTTACCGCTCAAATCACTCGTCAAGTACTGCAATTTGCCCGTTGGAAAGCAGCCGATTTATTCTTAACGGATATTCAAGCCTTGTCTGACGAACTTTCTGTAGTTAAAGCAACAGAAGAGTTCCGAGCCAAATACGGCAATGAACTAGAGCCTTATCGTAGCGTTGTAAAAGGATTACGGACAAAATTAAAAAATACATTGGCCTATTATGATGATATGCTAGCCAACCGTTCATCTCAATTTGAGCTTGATGATATTATCACTAATGACAACCAACTTTGGGAACCGCTTTACGATTGCTATCAATCCTTATTAGCTTGTGGAATGCGGATTATCGCTAACGGCTTACTGTTAGATATATTACGCCGAATCCGCTGTTTCGGCATGACATTATCTCGTTTAGACGTGCGCCAAGAAAGCACTCGCCATACAAATGCAGTGGCAGAAATTACCCGTTACATCGGGCTCGGCGACTATGCTCAATGGACAGAAAACGACAAACAAGCCTTTTTAATTCGAGAATTAAGTTCCCGTCGCCCGTTATTACCAAGAGACTGGCAACCTTCTGCAGAAACACAAGAAATTTTAGATACCTGTAAAGCTATTGCCGAACAACCTCAAAGCGTAATTTCCTGTTACATTATCTCAATGGCTCGCACTGCTTCCGATGTATTAGCAGTGCATCTATTGTTAAAAGAAGCCGGTGTTCCTTATCACTTACCTGTTGTTCCGTTGTTTGAAACCTTAGATGACCTTGATAATTCCGAAAATGTCATGACTCAATTATTCAATATCGGCTGGTATCGTGGTGTCATCAATAACAAACAAATGGTGATGATCGGCTATTCCGACAGTGCCAAAGATGCCGGTATGATGGCAGCCTCATGGGCACAATATCGCGCACAAGAAAATCTAGTGAATTTATGTGAAAAAGTCGGTGTTGAATTAACATTATTCCATGGCCGTGGCGGTACTATCGGGCGAGGTGGTGCGCCTGCTCACGCGGCACTCCTCTCCCAACCGCCTCGTTCCTTAAAAAATGGTTTACGCGTCACCGAACAAGGAGAAATGATCCGTTTCAAACTCGGCTTACCGGCTGTTGCTTTAGAAAGTTTAGATTTATACGCCAGTGCCGTGTTAGAGGCTAATTTATTACCTCCACCGGAGCCAAAAAGCAGCTGGCGTGAAATTATGGGACAACTTTCCGATTCCTCTTGCCATATTTATCGTAATGTCGTACGCGGTGATAAAGATTTTGTTCCTTATTTCCGCAGTGCAACACCGGAACAAGAACTATCCAAACTACCACTCGGCTCCCGTCCGGCAAAACGCAATCCGAACGGTGGTGTAGAAAGTTTGCGTGCAATCCCTTGGATTTTCGCTTGGATGCAAAACCGCTTAATGCTACCGGCATGGCTCGGTGCTGGTGCGTCAATTCGCCAAGCTATTGAAAACGGACAGGGCGACTTATTAGAAGAAATGTGTCAATCTTGGCCTTTCTTCAATACTCGAATCGGTATGTTGGAAATGGTGTTCAGTAAAACCGACAGTTGGTTATCCGAACATTATGATCAACGCTTGGTAAAACAAGAATTGTGGTATTTAGGCGAGGCACTACGCAAGCAACTTGCCGAAGATATCAAAACCGTGTTGTCGCTTTCCGGCAAAGGCCATCAGTTAATGTCGGATTTACCTTGGATTGCCGAATCCATCGCCTTGCGTAACGTTTATACGGATCCACTCAACTTATTACAAGTGGAATTATTACGCCGTCTGCGTGAAAATCCGGAAAACCCAAATCCTGACGTAGAACAAGCCTTGATGATTACCATCACCGGAATCGCCGCTGGAATGCGAAACACAGGCTAGTTAAACAAAAAGTGCGGTCAAAATTCTCATAGTTTTTTGACCACACTTTTTTATCAAATTATTAGAATAAAAAAATCCACGTTTTTTAGACGTGGATTTAAACATTTCGAGAGAATTATTTCTGCCCTTTTGCCGCTTCAATAATTTTTTTCTGTTGGTCTGCGGCAGCTTTACAGCCAGCAAGTGCCGCTTTTTTCTCTGCGTCACTCATTTTTTTCCAAGCATCGACAGAAACTTTCAACATTTCTTCTTTATTCATACCTAATTGTGTTTTCATTTCAGGCATCAACTCAGCTGCTTCAAAAGTTAAGTCAATGAGTTCTTTACATTCTTTTGGATACTCTTCATCGCCTGAACAGGCAGATAATGCGAAGCTTGAAGCCAATAAGAGTGCTGCTAATTTTTTCATAAGAAAATTTCCTAATAAATCAGTGAATTAAAATAAGATGAAAGCCAAATTGACTTTCACCAAATGACATTATCATCATAGATGACAACTGTATTATAGTATAGTTGTTTTTTTTTTTTGAACTGTAAATGGTTATTTTTTAACAAAGGATTTTTTGGCTACCGAATTATACAGTTCGCTCTGCATCAAAACACGTTATATTTTAACCGCACTTTATCCCTCAACCTGATGCTTTTTCCGCAATTCCGTCGCCACAATTTGAATGGCTTCTCCGATGCTAATGCCTTCTGCCATTAGTTGTTGGATTTTTTCTACCGCTTCTTGCTGTTGTTCGTGGGTTAAGTTTAATAAAGCTTGATCTAACATTTATAAGATTCCTGCTAATTGAAAAAATTGACGATAGGCTTCCGCTTTTTTCTGCAAACTAAGAGGATAAGCCCTTGATGAAGAAGGCACACGATAGAGTTTTAAATCATAATCTTTATAAGGAAAATCAATATATTGATTGGTTTTCGGCTCGATTAATTTTTCATCCACTAAACTAAAAAGCACTTCCGTTGCTTTTCCGCCCGTGGTTAAAAGCCAACGTACATCGGGCACTTGCTGCAAAATTTCAGATAAATTAATGGGTTCGATAATTTTTAAAAATTTATCTGAAGCATTACCTTTTTCACGAATGGCTTTGGTCGCTGAGGGGCAAAGCGCAATGCCCTTCTCTGTTAAAAAATATTTAATCCGTTCAGGATCAAAGCATTTTTCATTTTTAACTTGGAAATAAGTCGGATCATCAAAAAATACCACCCCATAAATCCGCCACATATCATTTTGGAAATTCGGATAATAAAAATCCATACAGCGTTTATCTGTGGTGGGCGGAAATGTACCCATCATCATTACTCTCGCATTAGAGGGTAGTAAAGGTGGAAATGGGTGAATTTCAATCTGTTCTGCCATTAATCCAACTGCTCCAAACCAAATTGATAAAGGGCATTTTTCTTATACCCATAAAGTTCAGCGACTATAGCCGCTGCTTTTTTTAGCGGTAATTCGGCGGAAATAAGCTTTAATGCCTGTATTGCTTGTGGCGAAAATTGCTGCTCTTCGGCTTGTTGACACCCCTCAACAATCAACACCATTTCACCTTTGGTTCGATTGGGCTCTTCTATCAACCATTGACGCAATTTTGCCACTTCATCGCCTTGAATACTTTCCCATGTTTTAGTGATTTCACGGGCTAAAACCACATAGCGTTCTCCGCCAAATATAGCTTCAATATCCAGTAAGCTGTCTAAAATACGGTGAGTACTTTCATAGAAAATTAAAGTGCGGTCTTCTTTTTCCAAGTTTTTTAATTTGTCTTGACGAGCTTTACTTTTTGCCGGTAAGAACCCTTCAAAACAAAAACGATCTGAGGCAATACCGGAGGCACAAAGGGCCGTTACTGCGGCACAAGCCCCCGGCAGGGGTACAACTTTAATGCCGACTTGACGACATTTTCGCACCAAATGAAAACCGGGATCACTAATTAATGGCGTGCCTGCATCAGAAATTAACGCAATCTTCAATCCTTGTTGTAATTTTTCCACCAACACATCGGCTTTTTGTTGCTCGTTATGGTCGTGCAAGGCAAAAAACGGCTTTTTAATCCCGTAATGACTTAACAATAAACCACTGTGACGAGTATCTTCCGCCGCAATTAAATCTACTTCGCCAAAAACTGTCAAGGCACGTTGGGTTATGTCCTGTAAATTACCGATAGGCGTAGCAACTATATATAAAGTACCTGATAAATTATTCATTTTATTTCTTCTTTTATTTGATTTTCAGCGGTGAGACAAGTAAGATCCCAGTATCTTTTCGTATAGAGGGAACAATGATGACTATTCTATTACAACGCACCCAATTTAAGAAACGTTTAATGACGGTTTTATTTCCTGCGTTACTGGCAAGCTGTACATTAACAGGTGGTCAATTAAATGACAGTCTAAAAAATGATGCAAATGCCAATTCTGATTTTTATTTAAATAAAGCCTACCAAACCCAACAATTAGAATCACAACAGACTTATAAATTATTGGCAGCCCGTGTGTTAGTCACTGAAAATAAAGGCTATCAAGCAGAAGCCTTATTAAATGAATTAAAAAACCTGACACCGGAACAAACACTGGATAAAAACTTAATTCAAGCACATATTTATGCCACTAAAAATGAAAATGACCAAGCCGGTTTATTATTAAAAACCATTAATTTAGCCCAACTCAGCCTATCACAACAAGCTCGTTATTATGAAGTAGAAGCACGCATAGCAGAAAATCGCCATGATGTCATCGAAGCTGTGGCTGCTCGTTCTAAAATGGATGCAGTGCTTTCCGATATTCAGCGAAAACGTGAAAATAATGACCGCACTTGGGCATTATTGCGTAATGCCAACAAAGGGACTATTGCCGGTGCAAATGCACATAATAACGTCACACTGGCCGGCTGGTTGGCATTGGCAAGAACCTATAATGATAATGTTACCCAACCTACGTTGTTAAGCCAAGCGATTCAGCAATGGAAAACTGCCTACCCAACACATACGGCGGCATTATTATTCCCGACAGAATTAGAAAGTATTGCTAACTTCCAACAAACCCGAAATACCAAAGTCGCTTTGTTATTACCTTTAAGTGGTGAGGCTCAGCTAATCGGCCAGACTGTAAAATCAGGTTTTGATGATGCTCGTGGCAGTTCAAAAGAAATCCAAGTTGAAGTGATTGATACAATGATTACACCTGTAGCACAGGCAGTAGAAAAAGCCAAACAAAACGGTGCAAAAGCCATTGTTGGCCCGTTACTAAAAGGTAATGTGGATGTAATATTGAGTAATCCGCAATCTATTCAAGGTTTAAATGTATTGGCACTAAATGCAACGGCGAATGCCAGAGCTATCCCTCAACTTTGCTATTACGGATTATCGCCCGAAGATGAAGCAGAATCTGCCGCAGATAAAATGTGGAAAGACAATATTCGCAAACCGGTGATTTTGGTGCCACAAAACGATTTGGGGCAACGCACAGCAACAGCATTCAATGTACGTTGGCAACGTTTAGCTGCCACAGATGCAAATATCAAATTTTATAACCAAACGGATGATGCGATCCATTTGTTACAAGAAATATCGAGCGAAGCTGCCTATATTATTGCTACAAGCCAGCAATTAAGCGAGATTAAAAGTGTGATTGATAATGCAGGAATCAAACTGAAACTATACTCCAGTTCACGCAGCAATAATTCTAACAGCACACCTGAATATCGCTTGCAAATGAACGGTATACAATTCAGTGATATCCCGTTCTTTAAAGAAACCGATTCACCACAGTACAAAAAAATTGAAAGCAAAACCAATGGCGACTACTCGCTTATGCGCTTATATGCCATGGGATCTGATGCTTGGTTATTGATCAATCAATTCAATGAATTACGCCAAGTACCGGGGTATTCTGTGAGTGGCTTAACCGGAAAATTGAGTGCAGGGCCAAATTGTAATGTAGATCGTGATATGACTTGGTTTGAATACCAAGGTGGTCAAATCATCAATTTACAAAATTAAATGGCTATCAAAACTAGAGAACAAGGGGCGAGATTCGAACTTCAAGCTCGTCGCTTTCTTGAAAATCAAGGTCTAAAATTCATTGCAGCAAACCAGTATTTCAAATGTGGTGAGCTCGATTTAATTATGCAAGACGGAGCTACTTTTGTTTTTGTAGAAGTACGCCAACGAAAAAATGATCTTTTTGGTTCTGCGGTAGAAAGCGTCGATTGGTATAAGCAACAAAAATGGCAAGATGCAGCAAATTTATGGCTTGCTCAACAGAATCTTAGCCTTGAAGATGCTGATTGCCGTTTTGACTTAATCGCCTTCGGTAAAACCGAGAAAGAAATGGAATGGATTTGTAATTTTCTGGAATAAGCTACAATGTTGAATAAAATCAAAGATATTTACAGCGAAAGTATCCAAACACAGATTTCGGCATCACAATTATTATCTGCGCCACTCTTGCAAGCTAGTGAAAAATTAGTTTCCTGCTTGTTGCGTGGTAATAAAATTATTGTCTGTGGACAAGGACGTTCCTATGCTAACGCCCAATTTTTGGTGACTAATTTACTGCATCGTTATGATTTTGATCGCCCAAGTTTCCCCTCCGTGCTACTCAGTTTAGATAGTGCGGTCGGTTCCGCAATTGTTTTGGATCAGCAATATCAATGTCTATACCAACGTCAATTTAACGCTGTTGCTCAACAAGGTGATATTTTAGTTGTCTTCTCTCCGACAAAAAATGAAACTGCTGTATTGGAATTAGTCAAAGCCGCATTTGCCAAAGAAATTGAAATTGTTGCATTGACAGGAGATTATAATGAGCCTTTAAAAGGCTTATTAACTGAACAAGATTTATTGCTTTCCGTCCCTTCAAACAAAGAAAGTCGCATTTTAGAAAGCCATTTGCTTATCATTAATGCACTATGTGAACTCATTGATCATAGTTTATTTAGCCAATAACATGGAAAAATCTGACCCAAAGGAGATTCCCAATGAAACTAAAAAAAATCAAAACCTTTTCTTTATTTTTAGGTAGCATCTTTTTTTTACAAGGCTGTATTGCTGCTGCAATTGTTGGTGGAGCAGCAGCAACAAAAGTAGCAACGGATCCTAGAACTGTTGGTACACAAGTTGATGATGAAACTTTAGAAATACGGGTCAAAAATGCAATTAATAATGACGCACAATTAAAACAAGAAGGGCGAGTGGAAGTAGTCTCTTATAGCGGACGCATTTTACTAATCGGTCAAGTACCTAACGATAATCTAAAAAATATTGCAACCAGCTTAGCTAAAGGCGCGGAAGGTGTCACCGATGTTTATAATGAACTTCGGATCGGGCAGCCTATCCCCCTATTACAACGAAGCAAAGACAGTTGGATCACCACAAAAATTAAATCTGAATTATTAGTTAATAGCAAAGTAAAAACCACAAGTGTCAAAGCTATTACTGAAGACGGTGAAGTTTTCTTAATGGGTAATTTAACTCAAGCACAATCCGATGCAGCAAGTGATGTCGCTCGTAATATATCCGGTGTGAAAAAAGTGGTGCGAGTATTTAACTACATTCAATAAAAAATAAAACACCTTGATTTTTAACCGCACTTTTCAACAAAAGTGCGGTTAAATTTTTCCGCTATCGCTTTGTCAATAATATGGAAATAAGATAAACTACACAAGTTTTTTGAATAACCCGATTTTGGAGATAAAAATGACAAAAATTGTGTCAATTGCCAATGTGCTGAAAGGACATATTGCCGTTGGTGAAAAAGTGACTGTTCGTGGTTGGATTAGAACCCGTCGAGATTCTAAAGCAGGTTTGTCTTTCCTCGCAGTCTATGACGGATCTTGCTTTGATCCAATTCAAGTAATTGCCAATAATGATTTAACCAATTACGATAATGAAATTTTACGTTTAACGACAGGCTGTTCTGTCATTGTCACAGGAACAATTGTTGAATCTCCTGCAGAAGGTCAAGCGGTTGAATTACAAGCTGAAACTGTAGAGGTTGCCGGTTGGGTAGAAGATCCGGATACCTACCCAATGTCTGCCAAACGCCATTCTATCGAATACTTGCGTGAAGTCGCACATTTACGCCCTCGTACCAATATTATCGGTGCAGTTGCCCGTGTTCGTCATTGCTTGGCACAAGCTATTCACCGCTTCTTCCACGAGCAAGGTTTTTACTGGGTGGCAAGCCCTATTATTACCGCTTCCGACACAGAAGGTGCAGGTGAAATGTTCCGTGTATCTACATTAGATTTAGAAAATTTACCTCGTAATGAAAAAAGTGCGGTGGATTTTTCCCAAGATTTCTTCGGTCGAGAAGCCTTTTTAACTGTTTCCGGTCAGCTTAATGCCGAAACCTACGCTTGTGCGTTAAGCAAAGTATACACTTTTGGCCCGACTTTCCGTGCAGAAAACTCTAACACGACTCGTCACTTAGCTGAATTCTGGATGATGGAACCTGAAGTGGCTTTTGCGGATTTAAATGATAATGCCAAATTAGCGGAAGATATGTTGAAATACGTTTTCCGTGCCGTATTGACGGAACGCCGTGATGATTTGGAATTTTTCGTGAAACACGTAGATAAAGAAGCAATCACTCGTTTAGAAAACTTCGTAGCCTCTGATTTTGCTCAAATTGATTATACCGATGCTATCGACATCTTATTAAAATCAGGTAAATCCTTTGAATTCCCTGTTTCTTGGGGGATTGATTTATCATCCGAACACGAGCGTTATTTAGCAGAAGAGCATTTTAAATCACCGGTTGTAGTGAAAAACTACCCGAAAGACATTAAAGCTTTCTATATGCGTCTCAACGATGACGGTAAAACCGTTGCAGCAATGGACGTTTTAGCTCCAGGCATTGGTGAAATTATCGGTGGTTCTCAACGTGAAGAACGTTTAGAGGTGTTAGATAAACGTATGGTTGAAATGGGATTAAATCCGGAAGATTATTGGTGGTATCGTGACTTACGCCGCTATGGCACTGTACCTCACTCTGGGTTTGGGCTAGGTTTCGAGCGTTTAATTGTATATGTGACAGGGGTACAAAATATTCGTGATGTCATTCCATTCCCTCGAGCACCAAGAAATGCAAATTTCTAATTCTTTATAATTACTATAAACAAACGCCACCAATTTGGGTGGCGTTTTTCATCATTCAAACAGAGTTCTTATCCTAAATAGAAGAAACTCTAATTCAAATAACTCCTTGTTTCCAATTTTTCCAAAGAAATCCAATCAATATACTCTGCTGAAAGATCTGCAATAAATTGCAGTATTTTCTCAATAATATGATAAATTTCTTGATTATCTAAACGAAGATACTGCTCTAATTTAAGTAGGTAAAATTCCTCATCAGATTCTTCAAACTTGATAGGTTGATCAGTATGTTTAATTCTAATAAAATCAATATCAGCATGATTAAATTGCTCAATAAATTCCATCATTGTCTTAACATCATGAAACTCTAAACGATGTTCGATGTGGTGAAGTTCACTTAAATCAGCACCAATTTCTGATAAAGTCATGATCTGTTCTTGTGTAAATGACCATTTCTCCTCTAGTAAAGATGGCATTAAAAAATCAAAATAAACTTCCCAATTTGGATCACGTTGTATTTCAATTTGTGATTTGCCCACAAGAGGCTCAAAGGTTTCAATAAAGCTATTCTCATCAGCAATATAAAAATAAATATCCGCTTTCGCTCCCGATAAAACATGTCCTGCATAAACTACATTATCTAAAGCGGTTGCTTGAACTAAGATTTTAGTAATTTCATTGAATAAGCTTCTCTCTTCATCTACCGAAGGCAAGCCGTTTTCCTCCGCAATATACATAAAAGAAGCTCTAGCTAACCATGGCTCAGAATTACTGGAATGGAGTGCAAGCAAATCCAAATTTGCCGATATAATGGCAGGATAGTCTTTAATTTCTGTACGATAATTACGCCAATTTAACGCATTCAGATCAAACTTAACATCTCGCTCCATAATTTATCCTATTTGAATGTTGCCCAAATCGGTGCATGATCTGAAGGCTTTTCCATTGCTCGAATATCTAAATCAATACCGACATCGATACAACGCTCTGCCAATGTTGTATTTGCTAAAATATGATCGATCCGTAATCCTCGATTATCATCAAAACCACCGGAACGGTAATCAAACCACGAATACCGATCTGTCACATCCGGATTTAAACAGCGGAACGTATCTTTCAATCCCCAATCATATAAGCGTTGATACCACTCTCGCTCTTCAGGCAAAAACGAACATTTCCCGTTACGTAACCAACGTTTTTGACCTTCCTCTCCAATACCAATATCTAAATCTGTTGGGCTAATATTCATATCACCCATAATCACAATCGGGTTCTCTCGGTTATGTACATTTTCAATATAATGTTGTAAATCCGCATAAAATTTCTGTTTTGCTGGAAATTTAGTTTCATGATCTCGACTTTCTCCCTGAGGAAAATAGCCGTTAATTACCGTCAGCAAACCAAAATTCGTTTGAAAATCTGCCATGATAATCCGTTTTTGTGCATCAGCTTCATCTGTTGGAAAACCTTTTCTGACTTCAATCGGAGATTGCTTCGTCAATAAAGCGACACCATAATGTCCCTTTTGTCCGTGATGAAAAACATGGTAGCCCAAATGTTCTACTAACTCATAGGGAAATTGCTCGTCCGCAACCTTGATCTCCTGCAATCCTAAAACATCAGGTTGATGCTTCTCAATAATTGCTTCCAATTGATGAGGTCTGGCTCGTAACCCATTAATATTAAAAGACATTATTTTCATTATAAAAATCCTAAACCACGATAAAAAGTGTGATTAGTTTATCACAGTTTTTTTCCGTATTGGAAACTTGTATAATTTCCACCGCACTTTTATTTTAATAGGACTTTTTATGCAATTTCCTCCCTTACAACCAGCCAAACTAATTCGTCGTTATAAACGCTTCTTGACCGATATTGAACTACCCAACGGCGAAATTTTGACCATTCATTGTGCAAATACCGGGGCAATGACCGGCTGTGGTGAAAAAGGTGATATTGTATGGTACTCCAATTCAGGCAGTGAGACACGAAAATATCCGCATTCATGGGAATTAACTCAACTACCGAATGGTAGTTTAGTGTGTATTAATACACATCGTTCTAATCAGTTAGTTTTTGAAGCCTTACAACAAAAACAAATTAAAGAATTGGCAATGTATGATGAGATTCACCCTGAAATCAAATATGGAGAAGAAAATAGCCGCATCGATTTTTTGCTTAAAGGAAAGGATTTACCGGACTGTTATGTAGAAGTGAAATCTATCACGCTGGTTAAAAATAATATGGGTATGTTCCCCGATGCAGTCACTACTAGAGGGCAAAAACATGTTCGTGAACTGTTGGCAATGAAAAAACAAGGAGATAGAGCCGTTGTTCTATTTGCAGGACTACATAATGGATTCGATTGTTTTAAAACCGCAGAATATATTGATCCTGAATATGATCGTCTATTGAAATCTGCAATGGCTGAAGGGGTTGAAAGTTATGCCTATGCAGGAAAATTTGAAATTTCTCGGGGAATTCCAACCGCACTTTCACTAACCAATGCCGTTCCTTGGATAAAATAATCCTATAAAATAGGAATTATTTTTATTTATCTATTGACTTTATTTTTGAGAATAACTATCATTAACTTATTCAAATAATAATAGATAATCACTCCAACTTTAGCACCGCTCATCCCCACAAGAGCGGTGTTTTTTTATCTTATTTCTACATAAAACACAGGCTAATACTTCTTTGTATTAGCCTGTACGATTTACTTAATCAATTTATTCATTCAGTAGCTTTTCTGCCAATTCCTGTTGCAACACCGCCGCTTTTGCGAAATAGTGATATTCCGTAAATTCGACCGGTGTGTGGCTTCTGCCGTCTTTACTTGGCACAAAAATCATTACCGTTGGAATTTTCTGCCCGATTTCTAATGAATCGTGTCCTGCTCCGCTCGGTAAGCGTTTATAGCTAAACTGATGTTTTTGAGCTGAATTTTCCAAAATATCGAGCATTTTTTCGGATAACGCTACCGGTTGAATAATCAACTTCGTTTCTTTTTCAAAGGTTGAACCGATTTTTGCCGTTTCTTCTGCAAGGGCTTGCTCAATTTTAGCGGTAATTTCTTCCACATTTGCCATATTTAGTGAGCGGATATCAACACTAAACACCACTTTTTCCGCCACAATATTGATCCCCCCCGGTAGCACATTCATATAGCCGACCGTTGCCACCGTGCCGTCATTTTTCTCTCTTGCCCAGTCTGCAATTTGAGCAATCACTTTGGTTGCAACATCAACGGCATCTAAACGCATATCCATTGGTGTTGTGCCTGCGTGATCGGCTCGCCCGTGAACAGTAAACATATGACGATGCAAACCAACAATGCCCGTTACCAAACCAATTTCAATACCTTGAGTATCTAACACCGGCCCTTGTTCAATATGGGTTTCGATAAAATGCCCAATCGACCCCTCAGCCCATTTTGCATTTTCAATTTTTTCCGGATCTAATCCGTAGCCTTGCATCGCCTCATAATAAGAAATTCCGTCTTTGTCTTTATATTGGCGACAATAGTCCGGAGTACGCAAACCGAGCATTGCCCCTGAGCCAAAATACCCTGTGCCGAAACGCATTCCTTCTTCATCATTAAAGCCTACAACCACAAAATTACGCTTAAATTTTTTACCGCTTGCTTTTAATAAACGGGCGGTTTCTAATGCGGTAATCACCCCTGCGATACCATCATAATTTCCGCCGTGAAGTACACTGTCATAGTGAGAACCGGACATCACGCAAGGCAATTCAGGTTGTTCACCTGCTAAAATACCGAAAATATTGCCCGCTTCATCTTCTTTCACTTGCAGCCCGGCATCGATCATTAAATCTCTTAAATAATTAACCGCACTTCTCGCCTCTTGAGAAAAAGGTAAACGGGTACAACCATTGCCCGGTGTGGCAGTGAATTGTTTTAGATGTTCTAAATTTTGCGTAATACGCTGGGTAATCTGTTCCATTTTGTGTCCTATTTCTTTCTATTTAAGATAAATACATCAATCGGTGAATATAACATTGCGCCAACCATCAACCCAAAGCCGATATGGATAGGAGTATTATTAGCTTGTGCAATACCTAGCATAATTAGTGCAAAGGCTAGCATAATCACGATAAAAGCTAAGGTCATTTTGCCTGCTTTGGTTTTAAAAAAGTCCATTCATCTTATCCTCTGGTTCTTAGCCTATAGTTAAAGCGAGGCAAAATATGCCACAATGCCGATGAATAACGTAGGTAATAACGTAATCCAAATGATAGTTTTCATTACATCACCTTCTTTACCAAGAATATTGGCGGTGGTGGTGCCTAAAATAATTTTACTTGGGCTGATTGCACTACCTATCGCCCCACCGGTAGTTTGCGCCCCTAAAATTGCCGCAGAATTTGCATTTAACAGTTTCGCGGTGGTCATTTGGAAATCTCCAAATAGAATATTAGAACTCATATTGCTACCTGTCATAAAAGTACCTAATAAGCCGATAAATGGCGATAAAATAACATAAGATTTCCCTAATACGGCTGCCATTCCCTGCGCTAGAACGGCCGTTTGCCCGGTTCCGCCCATAATTTTTGACATAATCACCAAACCCACTACGGCAATACCTGATGGCATCGTCATTGAAACAGATTTTGCAAAAATGGTTTTCGTGCCACCTTTACCAATCCAGCCTTTATGTTGATAATAAATTAAGCCGATAATGGAAGACACAAACAGGAACATACTGGCGTGCGTGAAAATCGCAATCGGTGAATAGGCAGTATAAGCCTTATTCACAAAGCCATAACCTGTGACAGTTTCCGGGAAAGCAAAACCAAACTTAAATTGGGATAAAAACTGATTAACCGGCGTAATAACCAAAATTGCCAATGTCATCACAGAAAGGACAATATAGGGAATAAACGCCTGTAATAAATTCATATTTGGCAAGGTTTCTTCATTTTCTGTGGTTTTACTTCTATCCATAATCGGGCTGTCTTCCACACGCCAAACTGCTTTATACATCGGCATTTTGCTGATAAGCACAATCGCTAAAATGGATAAACAGGCAGGAATAAAAGCAGAAATGGTGGTATTGACTTGGCTAAGAATAAGCTCGCCACCACCTTGAATAGTGGCAATAATTAAGGTTGCCACCAAGCCCTTTTTCAGTGCTTTGCCTCTGCCGTAGAAGCACGAAATTGCTAAGCCTGTAATCACAATCCAAAACCATAAAAATGCAGCAGACCAAAGTGCGGTGAGGAAATAGTCATCACTGCCGATTTCAAGCCCTGCAGAAACAGCTAATGCGTCCCACGCTGCGGCTAGAGTACCAAAAGTATTCCCCCACGCTTGCCCTAATAGCGGTAGCACCACTGCCCATAACGGGCGAACACCAATTCCAATTAAAAGAGGAGCGCCAACCGCCACCGGTACGCCAAAGCCGGTAATACCTTGTAAGAAACTTTCAAAGATCCAACCCATTGTCATGACCAGCAAGAGTTCATTCGGGAACAACTTACTCATTCCGGCTCGAATCACTAAAAAGGCTTTTGCGCCATCACTGACTTGGTACATCAACACTGCTGTCCACACAATCAGCAAAATCACTAACGCATTCCAAATACCTTTGGCGGACTCAATCGCAATTAATGAAACATCTGCTTGATAGAGAAAAACCCCTGTAAAAATCGTAATTAAAAGCCCAATAGGCGCAGCTTCTGTTGCGCCCCATTGGAATTTCACCATTAAAATAACTAATGTGATAATCGGCAATAACGCCATAAACCACATAAAAAAATTCACCGGAATATCCATTTGTTATTGAAAACCTAAGTTGTAAAAAAATGTAGAAAAATGACCGCTTGTTGTGTTCACCATACGAGCCGTATGGTGCTAAATTAACTGAGCCACGCTGTGGTTCAATGCGCATACAAGTCGCAAAGCGACTTGGTTTACCTAGTCTAGCACGGCTCGTGCTAGGATAGAAAAGTGCGGTCAATTTTACGAATAAATCACCGTTCCTGTTTCGCCTGCAATACCCTGTGCAGCCTTATCCAGTAAGGTAATTAACGCTCTGCGCTCTGTGCCACTTTCGGCAAATTGTAAAGCAGCTTCCACTTTGGGTAGCATTGAACCTTTAGCAAATTGTTCTTCCGCAATATATTGGCGTGCTTGTGCTGTGCTTAATTCAGAAAGCCATTCCTGATTTGGCTTGCCCCAGTTAATCGCCACTTTTTCCACCGCCGTTAAAATAACCAAATAATCGGCATTCAGCTTTTGTGCTAACAACGAGCTGGCGTTATCTTTATCAATAACCGCATTCACGCCTACTAAACGCCCTTGTTCATCGCTCACCACCGGAATACCACCACCGCCACAGGTGATGACAATATGTCCGGCATTCAGTAGGGTTTTAATGGTTTCTAACTCACGAATGCGTTGTGGTTTCGGTGAAGGCACAACAATGCGATAACCTCGCCCGGCATCTTCCATTGTACGAATTCCTTTCGCTTCTAGCTCATCAGCTTCCTCTTTGGTTAAGAATCTACCAATCGGCTTATCCGGATTTTGGAATGCCGGGTCTGTCGAGTTCACCTCAATTTGAGACAAAATCGTGCTGACTTTCTGCTCAATACCACGGTTAAGTAGCTCATATTTGATCGCATTCTGTAAATCAATCCCGATATAGCCTTGGCTCATCGCAACACTAGTCGGTAGCGGAATTTCATCTCCGGAATGTTTGGCAAAATCGTCCATTGCCCGCTGAATCATTCCCACTTGGGGGCCATTTCCGTGCGTAATCACAATATTTTTGCCTTGCTGTAATATATCAACAATCACTTTTGCGGTTTTTGCCACCGCTTCACGCTGTTCTTTCAAATTGTTCCCTAACGCATTACCGCCTAGGGCTAACACGATGGTTTGTTTTGACATTATTTATCCTTAAAAATTATCCGCACTACAACCCCATACGAGCCGTATGGGGTTCTTTTATCCGAGCCACGCCGTGGCTCTAAAGTCCCGGAGGGACTTGGTTTATTCAACCTAGCACGGCTCGTGCTAGGTTAATGCAGGATTTTACCCGTTAAACCCTAATTTTCTCGCATAGGCTAACACTGCTTTTTCAAAGCAAGCCAATGGGGGGCGAACAGTACCTGCACCAATTTGCCCAAAGCCTGCAACTTTGTGAGCGATGCCTGTGTTGATCACAGGTGTAATGCCTTTTTCCACGACTAATCTGGCATCAATACCTAAACAAGCCCCTTGGAAATTCCAGTTCGGCACAATGTAATTTGGGTTACGGTCAATACAAATTTCCATCATATCGTTACTGGTACGAAGTGCATCTTCATAGCCTCCTGCACCTACAAATCGGGTAACTGCTGGAGCCGCAATCATCGCCATACCACCCACACCAAGGGTTTCGGTAATAGCCGAATCGCCAATATCCGGGCAAGCATCTTCACCGTCATAACCGGTAAAATATAAGCCTTGTGGCGTATTCACCGGCCCAACAAACCATTCATCGCCCATACCGGCAATACGGATACCAAAATGCACACCATTGCGACACATTGCTGTCACCACAGTGCCTTCAGTAAGTGTTCTCGCCCCGTCCATAACCGCTTTACAGGTTGCCATCATAATATTAAGGAAGAATTGATCCGTATCCGCCAAGAATTTAATGACGTCATATTTATCCTGTTCAGCAAGATCGCTCATCGCAGTAATACGAGGAGCTACTTCCTTGAAGAAAGACATTGAGGCAGCAATATTGCGTTGGTGGAACTCATCGCCCATCGCAATCGCTTTTGCCACGAGAGGATTTACCGCCAAGCCGTTTTCCATTGAACGAATAGCTTTGCCGAGCGTAGGGCCTAATACATCACGCATCCACTCTAAGCGTTTTACTACTTCCTCTGAATAAGCACCAAAACGCAACACTTTGCCAATACCTTCGTTCATTGTGCAATAGGCAACATTGCCATCGGTTGCATTTTCCACCACCCACACTGGCATATTGGCAGTGGTAATGCCGCCCATAGGCCCAACTGCATTCACGTGGTGGCACGGCATAAATTTAATTTCACCACTTTCCAATAAAGCACGGGCTGAAGTCTCGTCCGTTGCCCATTTTTCAAATAATACCGCCCCCACACAAGAACCTTGCACGGTGTTTGGCATATCTTGATATTGAATTGGCGGGCCGGCGTGTAAAATCACTTTGCCTTCATTTAATTCTTTGATGACAGTTTTCGCTAATACGTTATCCCGAATAATTGGAGCAGCCGCAACCACTTTGGCAATCACTTTGCGGTTTGCCTCATCAATATCCACCGTCTGAGATTCATTTAAGAAATTCAAGGCTTTAATTAATTGAATGTTGCCGCCTGCCGGTGGTTGCCAGTTAAATTGCACCACTTGGCAGCCAAATTTTTCCGCCACATCGGCAAAACTTTTCAGCCCGATGTTAATAATTTTCGGTTTTTCCGACAATAAGCGTAATAACGATTCAGAGGCAGGAGTATTTTCACCTTGCACCACAGTTTTAGCTTGGACAGGTTTTACCGGCTCATCAAAATGCAAACCTAATAAAGCGAGAGATTTTTCCACCGCACTTTTATTGGTTTCGCATACTTCAACGCCCGCTTCAACCAATTTACGCACTGTTTCATCATAACCTTGATAGTCACTACGAGTGCCACATACGGTCGCAACAAATGCCACCTCTCGATGTTGAGCTTTGGCTTTTTGTTGGAGTTCGTTAATGGTTGGAATCAATGCCGTTGCCATATCTTCATGTGAGCCATAACCCAACACGATGTCGAATAAAATCACGCCTGTGGTCGCATCATCGACGGCTTCACGCATCGATTCAATCCGTTTGGCAGGGTCGATCATCGGGTGTGGTTTGCCTTGGGTGTAAACATCATCGCCTAAATCCACTACAATATGCCCGTCTTGCTTAAACATAAAGCCATCGGCTTTTGCCCCACTGCCCTCAATATTTAACGCATCTTTGAGCAACATTGCCGCCTCACCGGCAAGCGTACCGCCTGAATAATAGGCTTTTAGCGTCTTGCCACAAGCGGTCGAATTTGCCTGATTTTTTGCAAATGTCGGTATCGGCTCCTTACGCACAAGAGCAACCGCTAAACGAGCTGCCTCATCTAGCGTATAAGCGTGATAGAAATTCTCTTCGTGGAAGGTCGGTTTTTCACCAAGGAACAACGTAATCACAGGCTTACTATAACGGCTTAAGCGAGCAGAAATTTTCTCACGCACTGCTTTTGCCGGCGGTTTCGAGATCACAATCAGCACTTTGACTTTTTCGTTTTGCTCCATAGCCTCAATCGCATCGAGCATCGTAATACCGCCAATCTCTTCATACAGATCACGCCCGCCTGTACCGATAGCATTTTCAACCCCTTCACCTAAACGGTCAATAATGGTAGTCAGCTCTTGAATCCCCGTGCCTGATGCGCCGATAATCCCGATAGAACCCGGTGTAACACTGTTAGTAAAGGCAATCGGCACACCTTGAATAATGCCCGTGCCGCAGTCCGGCCCCATGACCACCAAGCCTTTGTTGTGTGCTTTTTGTTTTAATGCTTTTTCATCTTCCACACTTACGTTATCGCTGAACATAAAGACATTCAAACCTTCATCTAAGGCTCGATTTGCCTCTAAAGCAGCATAAGCACCCGGAATAGAAATAACGGCAAGATTAGCATCAGGCAATTTAGCCGTTGCTTTATCCCAAGACTTCACAACTTCAGTGCCATTTTGTACCGCACTTGCTTGGGATTTTTGTTTTAAAAATTCCTCTACTTTCTCCATCACGATATGGATTAGCTCTTCACGCTCCACATCTGCTACCACCACCATATCATTCGGGGTCGCCTCTTGTAATTCCGGAGTATCTAACCCACTTTGGGCGAAAATATCTTTATTTGCCGGCGTTGCCATCATTACCGATACTTTGTTTACGCCCTCCAAACTGGAAATGGCATTTGTCAGCAACATTAACACCACCGAATCGTGGTAACTGCCTTTCTTTACAACGGTTTTTAACATCTTTTATCCTTCCTGTCAGCCACCCCATACGAGCCGTATGGGGTTCTATTATCTTAGCCGCTCTGCGGCTCTAGAAGTCCCAGAGGGACTTGGATTATTTAGCCTAGCAGGCTCGTGCTAGGCTATCAGATTAATCCGCAAAACGGTTTTTATGATCGTAGCGGTCAAAGTGAATATCATCACTAATTAAATATTCATACACTTTATCTACAATTTCAATACCACCGTTTGCATAATATTTATCACGACGCATTTCGGCACGTTGTCCCGGATAATAGACTTTATCATTACCCGGTGCCGGTGGCATTTCGTTAAGCTCATTGATAGATTGTGCCATATTCTCACGGAATTGTTCTGCACCACAGAAACGAGCCGGATCAATCACAATGTGCATTTGTCCTAAACGGCGACCTTCAGATAAATCGTGATACATTGAAGAAACGTGCTTACCAAACGGCACACCTAATAAAATACCCGAGAAAATATCCACCATCATCATTAACCCGTAGCCTTTTGCCCCTGAGATCGGCACTAAAGCGTTCACTTTGTTAGGATCAGTCACCGGGTTACCATCAACATCTACTGCCCAATCCGGTGGGATAGATTCGCCACGAGAACGTTTATCTAAAATTTTTCCCCAAGCCTGCACGGTGGTTGCCATATCAAACACCACATTTCTGCCTTCATCAGCCGGCGCAGCAAAAGAAATTGGGTTTGTGCCGTAGTAAGGCTCTGATCCACCATAAGGCACTGCCATTGGGTCTGACTGGCAGAATGAAATGGATAGTAATCCTTCTTTCGCCGCCATTTCAGTATAGTAACCAATCGCACCGCTATGGGAAATATTACGGATACCCACAATCGCAATACCCGATTTTTTCGCCATTTCAATCGCTTTTTCCATTGCAAAGGTAGCCGCTACATAGCCACAGCCATTATCCCCTTCAAAAATCGCCGATGCCGGGCCGGTTTCTTTCCATTCAAATTTTGGATCCTGGGTAATACCACCTTTAAAGATACGCTCACAGTAATATTCCATTCGCACAGCACCGTGAGAGTGATACCCCCGCTCGTCTGACCAAGTTAGGATTTCAGCGGTAATATCTGCATGCTGATCATTTAAACCGGCTTTCATTAACTTCGCTTTCATTAAGCCTTTTAATTCTTCTCTAGATAATTTCATAGTCAATTCCTCAAGGTTAAATTACAGTTCTACATCACGGTTGCACTCTTTTGAGTAAATATAGACGAAATCTTCGTCCCCCACCGCATAACAGGCTTGCGGGCAATAGGAATCCATAAAGACATAGTCATCTTTTTTCACCGGAATCCATTCATCGTCTAAACGGTACATTCCTTTGCCTGAAAGGAATAACATTCCGTGTTCTTGGAAATGGGTTTCGATATAACCGTGCGATGCCCCCGGCTTGAATAATAAAATGTGCATATTCATATCAAAGCCAAAATCGGTAGCAGATGGCAATAAGTCCTTAATCAAACAGGTTTTCATTCCTTCATATTCGGTGTATTCGATTTGGTTCACATTGCCAACATAAGTTTTGGCTTGATGCCCCTCTAACAGCGTATAACGGCGGCGGTGAATATAAATTTTGGTAGGATTTTCTGATAGATTGATAAAACTCAACACTTGGTCGGCAGGCGAGAAAATATAGCCTCCGGTTTCGAGGGTAGCTTGGGTGTCGCTATTTTTTACCGATAATTGACCGCTTACACAGTACACAAACACCTCTATCCCGTTTCCGCCTAGCTGAGTGCAACCGCCGTTTGGGTGAACCGTGGCAATGTAATCAGCAAACGATGCCCCTAATGCGGGGGAAGATAAAATACTAATATCGCAATGATGATAGTTTGGAATACTGTTTTTTACCAAACCATCGGTTTCCAAAATCACAAAGTTATTCTTGCGAATGACTGAACGTGTTTCAAGCAACCCTTGGCGATAACCTGTTTGACTATTCAAATATCCCATAGCATTCTCCTTTACTTTAAGTGAATTTGATAACGTAACTTTATCTTGTACTATAATGCGGTACAAAACTGTTGAGGATCATTATGCTAAAAACGACACAAATCTCCCTAAATCCGATTGAAATTCAACACAGCCTTTTGCCTATTCAAGCAACGCTTTACCAAGATGATGAAATAACCCCGAAAGCAACGCTGATTTACCTACACGGTGGGGGCTTACTTTACGGCTCTAAAGCGGACTTGCCCGACTTTCATCTTGACCAATTTACCCAAGCCGGTTTGCAAATTTTTGCGATAAATTACCCGCTTGCACCTTATGCTCAAATCGAGGAAATTCTGCGTTCTGTACTTTCCTCAATAAAAGCATTACAAAACCAACCGCACTTTTCTGCAATGCCCTATTTTTTATTCGGGCGTTCTGCCGGCGCTTATTTGGCACTACTCGCTGCAAGCAAACTCAGCCAACAAACCGATATTCCTCAGCCCAAAGGGGTCATTTCATATTATGGCTACGGTTTTCTCACCGATGGTTGGTTTGATAGCCCAAGCGAGTATTATTTAAAATTGCCATTAGTCAGTGAAAGCACCTTTCAATCACTAATCACAACGCCATTAGTAGAGGCAGAATTAAGCACCCATTTCAGTACCTATATTTATGCCCGCCAAACCGGTAAATGGAAATCATTGATTTATCAAGGCAGAGATAAATTTTTCTATCTTGATTACAGCTTACGCCTAGCAGAATTTAAGTCCCCTGTTTTTGCTGCACACGCCACCGGTGATCCTGATGTCCCTTTTAGCGAGTTTCTGGCACTTTGTGAAAAATGTAATCCGACTCGTTTTGTGATTTCTGCCGATCTGCACGATTTTGATCGTGATACTGAGTCACTACATACACAGGAACTCATTCAGGCAACCATTCAAT
Source organism: Lonepinella koalarum (assembly GCA_030525745.1). Taxonomy (GTDB): domain Bacteria; phylum Pseudomonadota; class Gammaproteobacteria; order Enterobacterales; family Pasteurellaceae; genus JAUNED01. Next base: position 26,152 of record JAUNED010000018.1, read on the forward strand.
TTATTCAAAATACCTAGCACGAGCCATGCTAGGTTAAATAACCCAAGTCCCTCCGGGACTTTTATAGAGCCACAACGTAGCTCAGATTATCTAACCCCATACGGCTCGTATGGGGTTATTACCCATTATTTCTCTAAAATCGTTCCCTTTCTGAAACGGGCGCTTGATGCCATATATTTCATACCGAAGTAATAAACTAAGGCAGTTGGGATAGTTGCGGTTAAGAATGAAATATCTGCGTTGAATAAGCCAATCACTGCTCCCACAGAAATTGCCAAAATCGCTGCCCAATTCACACCTTTACGGCTACCGTTTTCATCATAGAGTTCGGCAATATCAATTTTGCGTTTATGGAGAATATAGTAATCAACCAATAGCACAGAGAAAATCGGGCCGAAGAATACGGTGTAAGTTAAAACGAAAATATCCACCCCTTTTGATGACGCATCGGAGGTAATTAACCAAGGGCAAGTTGCAATCGCTAATAAACCGATAAGCACCACTGAGGTTTTATGTTTAATTTTAAAGGCGTCCATTAACGCATAAGCAGGCGGCACAACATTACTTGCTAAGTTGGTAGTCATTTGAGCAAATAAAATAAAGACTAAGGTAATAATCACTAAGAATTTATTATCTGCTGCTTGAGCAAAGGCATTGATAGGGTTTCCTAAACCGGTTGCTGAAGAAATCATTAAGCCGATAACCCCCATAAATACAGTAGCGGGTACCATTGCTAAGAAATACACCACACCACGTTTTGTGGTGGAATAACCCGGTTTTAGTTCACGCACATAGTCGCCTACATTCAGCATTACCAATACATTCACGCCAAAGAACGCAACAATCGCACTCACAAAAGGTAAGCCCCAAGTGCCTTCTTTGTTAATCAAATTCTCTTCGATACGGCCACCGAATTTAGTCATACAGATATAGAACATATAGGCAAGCGAGGCAATAATCACAACCGCGCCAATATTTTCTAACCATTTCAAGCCGTGGAAACCGGTGGTAGAAATCCAAATTTGCAATGCTTGGAATAAGAGGAAATAAAGCACTAAATTATCATAACCAAATAATAAAATCGAAATCTGGTTAATTGCCGAACCGCCTAACCAGCTTTGCACCCCATACCATACGATAGCAGGCACACCACGCAACATTGCCGGTAAAATCGCACCTTTAGTACCAAAAGCGCTTTTGAGTTGTACCGCATAAGGCACGCCACTTTTATAGCTCATTTGGTCGTTTAAACATAAACAGACAATCAGCAATAACGAGCCGATTAACATTGCCACAAAAGCTTGAGTTAAATTTAACCCTTTCTCTAATTGCCCGGAGCCGAGTGCGAATGTACCGATAGATACACAGCCGCCAAGCCATAAGAAAAGGTAAGACAGTAAATCCATAATCCGTTTATTTTCCGGAATCGGTTGTAAGTTGGTTTTTTCAGACATGTTGTCTCTCCTGTAATCGCATTTTTAATGTGTTATTTTTATATAATAAAAAGTGCGGTCATTTCCCAAAAGTTTTGAAAAATCAACCGCACTTCGCATTACCTTTTCACCGGGCGAATAAATTCGCCATAACCCATAGCATCTTGTTTGTACATACCGTTTTCCGCTACTAAACGACCACGAATAAAGGTATGGGTTGCTGCACCTTTGCCTTCTAAACCATCAAAACAAGTGACGTGTCCTTTGGTGAACAGTTTCTCTTGTTCCACTTTCCACGGTTTTTCCGGATCTACAATCACAATATCCGCATCAAACCCTAGTTCAAACGCCCCTTTACGCCCGTATAAACCAAACAATTTTGCCGGATTTACGCCCATCACTTTCGCAATCAGGCTAGGGCTTAATTTACGTTGATGAACTACCATATCAAACATCATCGGCAAGAAGAACTGGATACCGTTTAAGCCTCCCCAAGCCTCCCAAATATCGTGAGTGTCATTATTTTTTTCTTCATCGGCAGCCGGAGAATGGTCACTTCCCACGCAAGAAAGCGTGCCATCAATCACATAATCCCAGAGTTTTTCCATATCCTCTTTTTTACGCAAAGGAGGAGTACATTTTGCCGGCCCGCCTTTTTCAAAGACGAAATCCTCGGTAAAACCTAAATAATGCGGGCAAGTCTCTCCTGAAACAGGTAAACCTTCATAAATTGCATCTTTAACCAGTTGAGCGACCATTGGATGTGTGACATGGCAAATATGCACTCTTCCACCGGTGGCTCGAGACATATCAATAATATTTTTAGTCGCTACATATTCCACCCAAACATCGTGGGCATCTAAAAACTCACGAATCTTTTCTTGATTCGTTAAACCTGTTTTCGCTTTTGCCTCTTTCACTCGCTCTTTGACTTGCCCAAACTCTTCACAATGGAATCCGGACAACGCATTAAAAGGTTTTAAGATTTCTAAGGCTTTACGCACATTGCCTAAGTTTACGGTTGGGAATAAATCCCCGTTCGGGCAAGTGAAACCTTTAAAAGCAGCAACGCCACAGGCTTCTAATTCAACAAGATCGGCAGAATTACTTTTTATGGAATTTGGACTATCGTCATAATCACCGACAATCCCACCCCAAAGGGCGAAGTCGATAAAGGAATGTTTACTTACGTTGGCGTGTTTTAATTTAAAGACATCTTTATTGATGAGGGAAGGATCATTATTAAGCGGCATATCAATGAGTGTGGTACAACCGGCGGCTACTGCGGCACGGGATCCGGTTTCAAAATCCTCACGATAATCAAAGCCCGGTTCATTTAAATGGGCGTGGCAGTCAATTATCCCCGGATAAACCAAATTGCCTTTTGCATCGACAATTTCTTTCGCATTAACCTCAATATCAGGGGCAAGAAAACCGGCAAATTTCCCGTCTTTTACCGCAATAGTGGCAGGATAAATTCTATCCGGTGTGACTAATTGTCCGTTTTTAACGATCAGATCATATCTCATAAAGACCTTCTTAAATTTCATTCAATTGCATTTTTTCAAGAGAAATCAGAAACAATTTCCCTTCCAATTTTAGTTGCATATAATTATCAATAAAATAATCAAAAAGCAATAACCATTTTACGATATGATGATAACAGAACAAACAATAACCATTCCATTAAGACAGACCTCTCATTATGCATTTAATTTTATTGGAAATGATGTCAATGGAGAAATTCATTCCGTTTATAACAATACCGTGAACATCTTGATTAATCGGCAACTTTTTTCCTTACAAGTTAAAAACAGCCCGTTATCCCCCATTAGCTTAATCACTTATCTAACGTCCTCAGAATTAGAAAAAAGGCTATTTTCTCCTAAGATAACCTACCCATTTCACTTTGATTACCAACAATGCGATATTTTTAACGAAAAGCTGACCGCACTTTCTATAAACAATACACGCCAAATTGCATTCTATGCTCAAATCTCGGAACAAATTTTACAACAATCTACAACTAACGGATTGGCACTATTGCTCAAGAATAATAAAAACGATCTGATGTTAGTCTCAATACATAATTACTTAACTCAAATAAAATCCTTTTATCAGCTAAATGACATTCAAAGTGCGGTCAAAATTTTACTTAAATTGATCGGTCTTGGTATTGGCCTAACACCCAGTGGTGATGATTTTTTATGCGGTTTTATTGCAGTATTTCATCGCTTCAACTTAACAAAAACAACTTTTTTTCAATACCTTAAACAAGAAATCAAACAACACATAGAAAATACCAATCAAATTAGTGGTCGCTTTTTAGATTGCGCTTTAGAAAACCGTTTTTCAGAAACACTGATCGCTTTTTTTGATTTAACAGAAAGGCCGATAAATATTGATTATTGGATCAAAGCTTTTGAAAAAATCGGACATTCCTCCGGAATAGACAGTTTATTTGGCGTTTATTTTGCTTGCCATTTATTAATATCGAAAAAAATTTGTGATCCGTCTCACATTTGTAAAAATTAGGTTAAATCTCCAGATTGCTTTCAACCTATGGCTTCCCTATAATCCCTCTAAAATGAATATTTAATTATCCATAAGGAGTAACCAACTATGTATGATCTCGTTATCAGAAATGGAAAAGTGGTCTTATCTGATGCAATATTCAACGGCAATATTGCGGTAAAAGAAGGTAAAATTGCGGCAATTTTAGAAGAGAGTTCTGTACCTGAAGCGAAAGAAATCATTGATGTAAAGGGCAATTACGTTTTCCCGGGGGCGATAGATACCCACGCTCACTTAAATGATCCGGGGTATGAATGGCGTGAAGATTATGCTCACGGGACAGCAGCCGCGGCAGTAGGCGGTTACACCACCATTATTGATATGCCGTTGCAAAATGAGCCGGCATTAACGGACGCTAAGATTTTTGATGCCAAAAAAGCGAAAGTATCGCCAAATGCTTATGTGGATTATTGTTTCTGGGGCGGATTAGTTCCAACTAACTTTGACCATTTAAGCGAATTAAATGATAAAGGTTGTGTTGCGTTAAAATCCTTTATTGGGCCGGTTTCGCCTGATTATGCCTCGCTGAATTATGGGCAAACCTTTGAGGCAATGCAAATTATCCAAAAATTTGGCGGACGAGCCGGTTTCCACTGCGAAGATTTTTCCACCATCAAATGGCAAGAACAACGAATGAAAAATGAAGGTCGTTTAGACTGGAAAGCCTTTTTAGACTCCCGCCCACTGATTGCAGAAATGCTCGCAACCATTAATATTATCGAAATTGCCAAATCCACCGGCTGTAAAGCCCACATCTGCCACGTTAGCCACCCTGATGTTGCCCAAAAAATCAAAGAAGCCCAACAAGAAGGTTACGATATAACCGCTGAAACCTGTGCGCATTATCTCTGCTTTAGTGAAGATGATGTAATCGAAAAAGGTGCGCTCTTTAAATGCGCCCCTCCACTGCGTTCAAAATCTGATGTAGATCGCTTATGGGATTATGTGGTTGATGGCACATTTAGCGGTATTGCCAGTGACCATTCGCCTTGCTCCTATGATGAAAAACATAATGAAATTTTAGGCCAAAAAATTGAAACGGTATTTGATGTCTGGGGCGGTATTAGTGGTATTCAAAGCTGTGTACAGGTTGCTTTCTATGAAGGGTGTGTAAAACGGGGGATCTCACCGAGCGTGCTGGCGAATGCAATGGCAAAATTACCGGCAAAAGCCTTTGGTATTTACGGGCAAAAAGGAGATATTCAAGTTGGCTTTGATGCCGATTTTACCATTATTGACCCAAATAAAGAGTGGGAAATTAAAGCCGAAGATCTGCAATATGTGAACAAACTGTCTGCCTATGTCGGCAAAAAAGGTAAAGGTTTACCGGTTTGTACCATTGTGCGAGGTAAAGTAATCGCACAAGATGGAAAACTGACCGATAGCAAAGGTTTTGGTAAGTTCATCAGCAAAACACAACGAGGAGTATAACTATGATGGATAATAAAGAACTCAATCCTGAATTAGCTAAAGGAGTCAATCCTGATCTGCAGCCAACTAAAGAACGGATTATGGATAACTTTTCCTACTGGGCAAGCTTTTTAGGTGGTTGTGTCTCTATTGGTACATTTTCAATGGGGGCAAGTTTAATTGGTGCATTGACAGTCACACAAGCTATTTTGGCAATGTCAATCGGCTGTGTTGTGATTGCGATTGGTTTAGTACTAATCGGTAATGGCGGGCATAAATACGGTATTCCGTTCCCTATCCAACTGCGTAGCTCTTTCGGCACAACCGGAGTGAAAATTCCGGGCATTTTGCGTGGTGTGCCGGCGATTGTTTGGTTCGGTTTCCAAAGCTGGGTGGGCGCAGGGGCGATTAATATGTGTTTAAAGCTCCTGTTTGGCTTTGATAATCTACCAATAGTCTATGTGCTATTTACCGCCTTACAAGTTGGGCTATCCATTAATGGCTTTAAAGGCATTAAATGGTTGGAAAATGTGTCTGTGGTGTTTTTAATTGGTATTTTGGTTTATATGCTGTATGTTGTGAACACCAAATTCTCGGTAGAGATCGGCGATCGGTTCTCGAATATTGAAGGCTCTTGGGGAATGCCGTTTTGGGCAGCGACTACTGCCTTCTTGGGGATCTATTCAACGATGATTCTCAATGCCTCAGACTATTCACGCCACGTTAAAACAGGCACAGGTGCAACTACCACAGGTGTGATTTATGTATTATCCATTCTGCCTGTCACCTTATTTATGGGCTTAATCGGCTTATTGGTGACTGCTGCTACGGGAAATAGTGATCCTATCGAAGTATTCGCCACGGCAATGGATAATAAAGTGCTTACAGTCATTACATTATTATTTATTGCCTTTGCACAGATTACGACTAACGTGCTAAATAATATTGTGCCTCCTGCCTATATTTTAATGGATTCCTTTAAAATGAAATGGTCACACGCCACGATTTTAGTCGGTATTCTTTCTATGTGTGTAATGCCTTGGAAACTGGTTACGGCAGAATCAGCAGAAGGGCTTTCCTTATTTATCAAAATTTACTCCGCTTTCTTAGGCCCGATTTTTGCGGTAATAGTGGTTGATTACTACATCTTAAGACAGCAAAAATTAAACGTGAATGAGCTTTATAACAAAGAGGGGATTTTCAAGGGCATTAACTGGGCGGCAATTATTGCGATTGCCATCGGCTCACTTTGCTCACTGATTGTGGTAGATCTCTCTTGGTATGTCAGTTTAATTCCATCAGGCTTGAGCTACTATATTTTGATGAAATCACTGAAAAGCTCGGCATCTTTCCGTAGGGGGACGATTTTAAAATAACCTCTATTTGGTTAGACGCTTATAAAGCCAGCCGATTTATTTAAAAAAAGTGCGGTCAAAACTTTCATATTTTTGACCGCACTTTTATTACTCTTGCTATGTTAAGTTCTTTTATTCAATATTCTATCTGTTATTGTACCTGCCACCATTGCACCATTCACATTCAAGGCTGTACGTCCCATATCAATTAATGGCTCAATAGAAATCAACAAACCTACTAATTCCAGCGGTAAACCTAGGGTAGAAAGTACAACAATAGCTGCAAAAGTAGCTCCCCCACCTACGCCAGCAATACCAAATGAAGAAATCGCAACAACCAAAATCAACGTGAAAATATAAGTCACATTAAAGGGATCAATACCTATAGTAGGGGCAACCATCACCGCCAACATCGCAGGATAAATTCCACCACAGCCGTTTTGTCCAATAGTTGCTCCAAAAGTAGCCGCAAAATTGGCAATGACATTATTATTGCGTAATTTTTCTGTTTGCGTTTCGATATTCAACGGAATAGTTGCTGCACTGGAACGGGATGTAAAAGCAAAACTCAAAGTTGGTAACACTTTTTTGTAGTAATCCACCGGATTTACTTTTACCAAAAATAATAAGATCGCATGTACCAAGAACATTAAGCCTATAGCCACATAAGAGGCCACGATAAAGTTACCTAAATTCACAATATCTGCCCATTTTGAGGTCGCAGCCATTTTAATCATTAAAGCAAATACGCCATACGGTGTTAAACGAATCACAATGCGTACTAAGGCCATAATCAATTTATTTAAGGTTTCAACACCTTGAGCAATACGCTCGCCAAGTGCCTTATCCGTTTTGCCTACACTCAATGCGGCAATACCTAATAATGCGGAGAAAATCACCACACTAATGATAGAGGTTGGATTAGCGCCGGTTAAGTCAGCAAACGGGTTTCTTGGAATGAAGGAAACCAGCATTGCCGGTATGCTTAAATTAGACACTTGCCCTGCACGATCTAAGACTTTACTTTGTGCCGCTAGCTCACGTTCACCAGCAATTAATCCTTGTGCAGAAACATCAAACAGATAAACCATTGAAATACCGATAGCTGCAGCAATAGCGGTTGTAACCAATAATACAGATAACACTCCAAAGCTGATTTTGCCTAAAGCACTGGTTTGATTAATACGGGCAATTGCCGATAAAATCGACACAAATACCAATGGCATGACGATCATTTGTAACAAGCGAACATAACCGTTGCCGATAACATTGATCCAATCTAAAGTACGATTAATCACAGGCTGTTCAAAAACAGTTTGTAATACGGCACCAAAAGCCAAGCCCAACAATAGACCGATAAATACGGTCTGCCCTAATTTTTCTGTACGGCGATATAATACCGACAATAACACGACAAATGCCGAAAAAAAGATTAAATTAACTATAATCATTGCATACTCCTAAAAAAGTGCGGTCAAGATTAGCAAAATTTGGGGGGAGTCCAAAATCTCATTTAGCTATTTGTTATAACTTTTTATTATTAAAACAACGTTTCTAGTATACCCGTATAGGCTAAATAGCCGCCAAAGAACAAAAAAATTATCCCTGCTATATTATCAATATAACGGCTGTATTGACTATAAAAACGCTTTGCAGTATGTCGAGAAAATAATAATGAAACTGTATAAAAATAGACAAAGGTTTCGATGACGATAATGACAAAGGCTAACCACATTTGCCAAGTTTCTGTCATAGTGACTAATACCAATGACATAACACTGGCAAAATAGATAATTGCTTTGGCATTAGATAAATTCACTAAAAGCCCTTTCATTATTTCTTTTTTTATACTGGTATTTTGATTTAATTCATGTTCGGAAATAGTTTCAAAGGTCGCATTCTTGCGGCTTTTCACCATTAATACGCCCAAATACATCAAATAGCCGCCCCCCAATAACATAATTACACCTTGTAAAATCGGGAAATTCAGAAATAAAATTGCCAACCCCAATATAGCCGCTGCAGCCCAAAAGGCCACGCCAAGAGTAATTCCCACAATGCCACATATGGTATTACGGCGAGAGTTGGCAGCAGCCATTCGGCTCACATAGAAAAAATCCGGCCCCGGTGTCATTAATCCCATTAAATGTACAAACATTAGATTTAACATATTCTCTCCGAGTAAAATTTAAATAAAGAAAGTAAAAAGAAAAATAACCATAACGGCATATATAGCTGCTAATACATCATCTAGCATAATACCGAAGCCACTTTCCAATTTTTCATCAAAATAACGAATCGGGTAGGGTTTTAAAATATCGAAAAAACGGAAGGTCGCAAAAACTGCAATTGCCCAAAACCAAGATAATTCAGGCATCGCCAGTAAAACTATCCATACGCCGACAAACTCATCCCACACAATTGAACCGTGATCATGAACCCCCATATCATCAGCGGTTTTTTGGCATAAATAACAGCCCAACAGAAAAGAGAGTGCGGTCAAAACGAGAAAAGAATTGAAACTTAAAACTTGTAACAATCCAATACCGAGAAACATACCAACAAGGCTTCCCCAAGTACCGGGTGCAGGGCGGAGCAAACCACTTCCCAAACCTACAGCAAGAAAATGTATCGGGTTCAATAAATTCAGTTTTTTTAAGGGATCAGTCATGACTAAAATGCTCGAAACTATTTAATTGTAATGCCATATTTTTACCGTTTTTGTGGAAGACAATCGGTTGTGATTGTGGTTCGGTAATATGTCCGATACAAGTCACTTTTACACCAAATTCTGCTTGGTACTTTTCCAATAGTGTTTTATTTTGAGGGGAAACCGTAAAACATAATTCATAATCCTCTCCGCCCTGTAACGCTAATTTTTCTGCTTGTTCTCGCCCGTACAACTTAACTAATTGTTTGGAACAAGGTAAATCCTCTAAATTTATTACCGCACTTTTACCACTTCTTGTCAAAATATGACTCAAATCGCCGACCAATCCATCGGATAAATCCAATGCACAGTGGGAAATTTGCTGTTCCAGTAATGTATTGCCTAAGGCAACTCGAGGCGTTGGACGAAAATGTCGTTGAATTAAATATTCTTCGGCAAAATTGACCTCATTTTTTTTGCCTTCTTGTAAAGATTGCAGCAAATAAAAACCGGCTAAAGCATCACCAATTGTCCCCGAAATATAAATCAAATCGCCGACTTTGGCTTGATGACGACAAAGTGCGGTCTGTTTTTCAACAAAACCTTGAGCCGTGACGGTCACTGAAATTCGTTCTCCACGGGTAGTATCACCACCAATCAATGCAACATGATGTTCATTTAAAATCTCAAATACGCCTTCACTAAATGCCTGTAACCATTGTTCATCAACTTTCGGTAAGGTCAACGCCAATGATACCCAAGCAGGCTCAGCGCCCATTGCTGCTAAATCACTTAAATTAGTAGCAATAGCTTTGTAGCCTAAATCTTGTGGTGCAATATTCGAATAAAAGTGACTATTTTCTACCATCGTATCAGTAGTTATCGCAAGATTTTTTCCTTGAGGCACATCTAATAAGGCACAATCATCACCAATGGACAAAATCACATCCTTACGTTTTACTTTTTGTGATTGTGTAAAAAATTGATGAATAAGTTCAAATTCGCCTTTTGCCATATAAATACTTACTTTAAATAAATAAAAAATGGTGGGCAACCCCACCAAATTAGTCTGTTTATTATTTCCGCCCTAATGCTGGTGCAACCTTATCAAGTACGCCGTTAATATATTTGTGGGCATCATCCGCACCAAATGTCTTTGCCAATTCAATGGCTTCATTAATAACCACTTTATAGGGTACATCTAATTGATATTTCAGCTCATAAGCGGCTAAACGCAAAATCGCTTTTTCAATTGGCGTTAATTCTTCCACTGTACGATCTAAAAACGGAGACACAATGGCATCAACTACATTCACATTTTCTGTTGTTTGACGAAAAAGCGTGCGAAAGTAAGGGGTATCTACTCCGCTTAAATCCTGTTCTGTGATGAAGGATAATTCCACAACCGCAGGGTCATTATCCGAAATGTGCCAAGAATACAATGCTTGCACCGCACACTCTCTTGCTCGGCGACGTGGCGAAATTTTTTTCTCTTGCTTTTGTTCTGTCATTTTATAGCTCAACTATTATGCAACTTTAATTTGCTCTAATACATTAATCATTTCTAATGCAACTAAAGCAGCCTCAGCGCCTTTATTACCTGCTTTTGTGCCTGCCCGCTCGATAGCTTGTTCAATATTTTCCGTGGTTAATACACCAAAGGCAACCGGAATGCCATATTGCATAGCAACCTGACCTAAACCACTACCAGCTTCACCAGCCACATATTCAAAATGTGCTGTACCACCACGAATAACCGTGCCGACAGCAACAATTGCATCAAATTTTTGGGTTTCAGCTAAAGTACGTACTGTTAATGGTAATTCATAAGCTCCAGGAACTTTAATCAATGTAATATTTTCATCTTTCACTTGTCCGACACGTTTTAGTGCATCAATTGCACCATCTACTAAACTATCGTTAATAAAATGGTTAAAACGCCCTACAACTACAGCAATTTTCGCATTCGGTGATACCAATGAGCCTTCTAAAATCTTCATATTCTTTCCTAATGTTTTAATAAAATAAGACCAATAAATCGGTTGCCGATTTTAACACAGAAATTGTGTTTTTTCAGAATTTATTGCAAAAGTATGGCCAAATCCCCTGTAACATTTTCTATACATTGTAAAAAACCATTACAAAATACAAAAAAACAGTTAAAATCGACCGCACTTTTTACTTGATTAAGGAACTTTTATGCAAAATAAAACTTTGGGTAGTGCATTGATTGTCGCTGGTACAACAATCGGCGCCGGAATGGTATCTATGCCACTAACCTCTGCCGGCTTAGGTTTTGGTTACACCTTATTTCTTCTGATTTTTCTGTGGGCATTATTGGCTTATAGTGCGTTGTTGTTTGTCGAAGTCTATCAAAAAGCACCAAGATTAGATGCCGGCATTGCCACATTAGCTGAACAATATTTCGGTATGACCGGACGTATTTTAGCGACGCTCTCTTTGGTTGTATTTATGTATGCCATATTAACGGTTTATGTGTTGATGAGCAGCGATTTAATCTCTAGTGTACTACCGGCATTACAATCCTACGGAAAAGAAATTTCCATTGTCTTTACTGTCTTTTTCGGTATTTTTATCGTTGCAGGAACCGGTAAAGTCGATTTTGCTACTCGTGTATTATTTATCGCAAAATTAGCTTCATTAGCAGTCTTATTGATCCTAATGCTACCGAAAGTAACCATGGAAAATTTAATGGCCTTACCTTTAGATAAAGCCTTATTAATCTCGGCTAGCCCATTCTTTTTTACCTCTTTTGGATTTCACCCCGTTATCCCAAGTATCAATAGCTATTTAAACGGTGACATTAAACGCTTACGCATTGCCATTATTGCTGGTACCGGATTACCCCTATTCGTATATATTTTATGGCAAATGGCAACACATGGCGTATTAACACAATTTGAAATGACTCGCTTACTTGCCGAAGATCCTACCCTTGGTGGCTTAGTCAATGTTATTACCCAAATTACCGGTAGCGAACTTATCGGCTGGGCTGTACGCTTATTCTCTTTATTTGCTTTATTTACTTCATTCCTTGGCGTTGCACTGGCCTTGTTTGACTGCCTTGATGATTTATTGCAGCGAATAAATGTGAAAGCCGGTCGTATTTCATTAGGCTTATGGACCTTCATTCCTACCCTGTTCTTTGCATTATTTTATCGTGATTTCCTTGCCGTATTAGCATTAGCCGGACAAATGTTCACGTTTTATGGCTTAGTACTGCCTATAGGTATGGTATGGCGTTTCCGTAAACTTTATCCGAATTCACCATACAATGTTATTGGTGGTAACATAGGTTTATTTATCGCCTTATTACTTGGCTTACTCATTATCAATGTGCCATTCTTAATTGATGCCGGTTATCTGCCTAAGGTTATCGGCTAACAACATCAAAAATAAAGCGAGAAACACTTTCTCGCTTTATTTTTCTGATCAATACACTTTCATACAATTCAAACAATATAAATACTGCCCCTTAGGATCATTAAACCTATTCAATAATCCAAGTTGCACTTTCACTTGCTGAACGTCCTGTGGAAAACCAAGCCAATTTACAACCGCACTTTTTAAGACATCCGATCCTACTAAGCTCTGTTTTCTCAGATCCTTCAATACAGAGCCCCAAAAATTGTCATCAGCCTCTTCAATCCATTCTATAGCAAAGTCCTCCGCTTGAATTTGTTGTTCCTGTGGTAATTTAGTATTGATAAGCTCAATCACTTTATTGACTGCCGAATCAAAATCCCCCAACTCATCAACCAATCCGTTTGCGTAAGCCTCTTCCCCTAACCAAATTTGTCCTTGTGCCAATTTGTCTGCCTGCACTTTACTGATATTTCGACCTTTTGCAACTAAGCTCAAAAACTGATCATAACCTTGTTCAATTTCTAATTGATAAATCTGGCTTAACTCAGGTGATAAAGCACTGAATACATTATTTTCAGCCATCTTCGAGGTACTTACTCCATCAGCTGAAACACCAATTTTTTTCAGGCTTTTTTCAAAGGTTGGAAACATCGCAAAAATACCGATAGAACCGGTGATCGTATTTTTATCCGCTACAATATAATCTGAAGTAGAGGAAATCCAATAGCCACCGGAGGCCGCCATCCCCCCCATAGATACCACAACCGGTTTACCACTCTGTTGTAAATTATCCACTTCTTGACGAATAATTTCCGAGGCAAACGCACTCCCCCCCGGGCTATTTACTCGTAATACTACCCCTTTAACCTCATTATCATCATAAGCCTGACGTAATAAACGGGCGACCGTATCACCACCAACCTCTTCTTCAATACTTTCACCATCAACAATCGTTCCTTCTACATTGACTACGGCTATTTTATTTGGGCTTCTGGCTAATATTCTGTCCGGTAATGCCGCTAAGTAAGTATCAAAATCTACAAATTTAAACCCTTTTTCTTTATCTTCTCCAAAAAGTGCAGTAAGTTTTTTATCTGTTTCCAAATGAGTTGCCAGCTGAGTGAGCAATTTACGTTGTACTGCATAAGCAGTGCTATCCCCTTTTAAGTTTGTCAAATCACGAATATACCGTGCAGACTCCGGCAAGACATCTTTTAACGGAATTCCACGATTTTGAGACACTACCTGTTGATAATTTTCCCATTTTTTACCTAACCAACGTTGTAGATTTTGCTTCGCTTCAGCAGACATATCATCACGCAAAAACGGCTCAACAGCTGACTTATATGTCCCCACTCTAAAAATATGAGGCGTAATTTCCAGTTTTTCCAACAAAGACTTAAAATATAAATTTTTGGCAGATAAGCCCTGAATAGCGATATTTCCTCTTGGATTCAAATAAATTTCATCGGCAAAGCTAGCCAAAAAATACTGGCTTTGAGAATAATTATCTGCCACTGCAATAACAGGCTTACCGCTTTTTTTGAAAGCTAAAATGGCTTTACCGATATATTCCATCGCCGGCAAATCACCGCCTTCAAAATAATTCAAATCTAAAACAATCCCTTGAATTTTATCGTCTGTTTCTGCGGACTGAATAACATAGAACACATCAAATGTAGAAATCTGTCGAGAAACATGATGTCCCTCGGCCTCTTGTAATAACCTCTGCCAATTCATCGTATTCTCACGGTTATCCGCTAAATAACCATCTAAATTCAGCAATAATGCACCTTGATTACCCACTAAATCAACCTGTTCCTTCTGATTTACTGTCAATCCAACAATCACTGCTAAAAATAAAACAAAAAATAAGAACACTAAATTCATCACAAGGTTTCGGATACAATTTATGCTGTTCCACAAAAACATCAGAATTTTTTTTACTGCCTTCATTCTCTTTCCTTTTTGAATAAAAATCACTGTTCAAAATACCACAATTTAAAAAATATGCTAGAATCAGACCGCACTTTTCATCTCAATTTGAGGAATTTTTATGGAAGCATTAACCCTTTTAACCTCTCGCCACTCAAATAAAAAGTTAGGTTTTCCGACACCAAACCGACAACAACTGGAAGCGATTTTTCAAGCGGCCTTACATGTTCCTGATCACGGAAAATTACAACCCTATGCCTTTTTCGTCTTTGAAAATGAAGGCTTAATCAAATTTGACTATTGCTTGAAAAAAACAATATCCGAATTTCAATTGGATGAACGTACTGCACAAAAAGCGGAAAACCTTGCCCGATCACCAATGATTATTGCTGTCGTTGCGAAACTACAAACTGACATTGAAAAAGTGCCGGCGTGGGAACAAATGCTGACAGCAGGTTGTGCCGCCTATGCTATTCAACTGGCCGCTAATGCATTGGGCTTTGATAATGTTTGGTTGAGTGGAAAATGGGTAAATGGGGCAGCCTTAAGAGAACTTTGTCATTGTCAGGAAAAAGATAAAATCATCGCCTTAATCAAAATCGGCACAGCTGAAACAGGGAATGAAAGAGAACCGAAAGTAGTAGAATTAGAACAGTTTGTGCATTATGTATAATGGCTAATAATGATCTCTCCTTTAATCGGATACTCGCAAAGGCTTTGATACATTGATTGAACGATTTCAACCGGCACATTATGTTGGTTTTGAAAGAAATTTGTCATTCTATAAATCTCAGTTTGCATATTTAATGCCTTAGCTCGAGCTAAAGTGCGGTCAATTTCAGCCACATTTA
Organism: Lonepinella koalarum; assembly: GCA_030525745.1. Taxonomy (GTDB): domain Bacteria; phylum Pseudomonadota; class Gammaproteobacteria; order Enterobacterales; family Pasteurellaceae; genus JAUNED01. The sequence goes on from JAUNED010000018.1 coordinate 41,747, forward strand.
CCCCTACATTACTAATGATGATCAATATATCCCTTGAGGATTTTTCTACGATATGGAATGCTTTTTGTAATTTTTCCCAAGCTAATTTTTTTGCTCTTTTAAAACGCTCTTCTGTCCAGCAATATTGGCCGTTCTCCATCAAAAAATGATCATTTTCAATATGAAATATGTCAGCTTGTGGATATTGTTGCAAAAATTCGCTGATTTTATTCAAGGCGAAAGTAGTTTTCCCCGAACCTGAATGTCCTCGTACAATAATCAGTTTTTTCATATAAAAAACATAAAAAAGGACGCTTTTCAGCGCCCTAATCTCTATTCTTTAAAATTAAAGAGCAGATTTTGCTTTTGCAACTAATGCAGCGAAAGCCACTTTGTCGAATACTGCGATGTCCGCTAAAATCTTACGGTCGATTTCAACAGAAGCTTTTTTCAAGCCGTTGATGAATTTGCTGTAAGATAAACCGTTTTGACGAGCCGCTGCGTTGATACGAGCAATCCATAATTGACGGAATTGACGTTTACGTTGACGGCGGTCACGGTAAGCATATTGTGCAGCTTTAACTACTGCTT